>NZ_CP126110.1:4346453-4967375 GCF_030123405.1 Neobacillus sp. WH10 | reverse complement strand
GAAGCACTTACTCATGTTGCTGAGGTTACTCCTTGGACAGCAGGTGCATTTCACCCACTCGAATATAATATGGAAAGTCTTGAACGACAATTAGATGAAAATGATTTTGCTGTATTTGTATTTTCACCGGATGACGTTGTAAATATTCGAGGTACCATTACATTTACAACTAGGGACAATACTCTGTTTGAAATGGGGTTATTCTGGGGAAGGTTAAGAAGAGGTCGAGTGTTCTATATCATTCCTAGTGCAACACCGGAAAGTGAGGAAGCACAAGGTTTTCGTTTACCTTCAGATCTAGACGGTCTTACTGTATTAAGGTACGAAATTCGTGGTGATCATAATCACGATGCTGCTGTTAATGTAGCTTGTAGGGCTATAAAAAGAAAAATAGCAGTGTTGGGCGTCTTTCGGGATCCAGCAAAGCTCTTAGCGGAAGCTCAAGCAAATATGGATAAAGACTATGCCTTAATTCGCATACTCCGGACCTTATCAAAACGACTCTTAGTAGACCCATCCAAAAAATTTGAATACCTACAAGAAGCTGTTCGAAACGCTTATCAAGCTCCAAATTCTTATTACGTTGAAGGAATAGGAGTCTGGCAAGCGGAGGGTAATGATGGTCTGAAACAAATAGCTGGAAATGATGGTCAAGGGGAATTTTACCCATTTGATGTTAATGAAAATAGGCGAGAAACAGATAGAATCATCGTGATTGATTGTTTTTTACAGAGTAACGAGCTTGTTTTTCAAAAAAATAATACAGCCTTTGATAATACTTATGTGCTATGTTATCCTATAGGAAAGCAATTGGTTTTGACGGTTGCAATAACGGGAAGAAGGGCATTAAGTCAGGAAGAGATTGACGATATATTTCTCGATAATTACAACCTTTTAAGCACCATAAATAATGTCTTTGGAGGTGCAACGTTATGAAAAGAACAACGAAATCAAAAGCAGACAAAAAATCATATAAGCTTGGAGAAACTGTTACGGGTGTAAAAGCTGTTATCCCCTCCAATCATGGAAAAGAAGAATCAGGAATAGTTATTTATAAGCGAAAAGCAGATTATAGAGAAGACCCGTTTAAGAAGCGGGCTTAAACAAAGGGACGGGGACAGGAACCTCGTCCCGATTTTTTTTATAAGGAGACAAGGGATTATTATACATGTTGAAATAACTAAATAAAAAATATTTCTAATTGGAGTGAAGAATATGATTAAAAAAAGAATCCGCCATATTCAACGCTACCGGGATATTGTGTATGCCTTTACTCGATATGGCTTCGGTTTTATTATGGATCAATTGGGGCTTACTGAATTATTATCTGTACCAAAAAAGGCATTTGCTGAAGGCAATAAAACACTACATAGTAAAACAACGGGTGAGAGAATAAGGATGTTTTTAGAGGAACTTGGTCCGACCTTTGTTAAAATGGGGCAGATTGCCAGTACGAGGCCGGACGTTATTCCTGCAGAAATTATTCAGGAACTGGAAAAGCTTCAGGATCAGGTTCAACTATTTCCGTTTGAAGATGTGAAACGGATTATTGAACAGGAATTTGCGGAACCGATGGAAGACTTATTTGCCTCATTTACCGGGCAGCCGTTAGCAGCAGCATCCATTGGACAAGTTCATTATGCCGTTTTGAAAACAGGAGAACGAGTTGCCGTTAAGATCCAGCGTCCCAATATCCGGACCATGATCGAAACGGATTTAGAAATTATGCAAGACTTGGCCAGACTGGCTGAAGCACGTTTAGGCTGGGCGGAAAGATATCAGATTTGTGATATTGTCGATGAATTAGCTCAATCTATCCGACAGGAATTGGATTATGAAAATGAAGGTCGAAATGCTGAAAAGTTTGCGAAACAGTTTCATGATAATCCTCATGTTTTAATTCCAAAGATATATTGGGAATACACCACGTCAAAAGTGTTGACCATGGAATATATGGAAGGTATAAATTTGAACGTGGCAAAAAAGCTGCATCAAGAGGCATATGATAGTAAAATCGTCGCAGAAAGAGTTGTAAACGCAATTTTCCAGCAAATTTTGATAGAAGGTTTTTTTCACGGCGACCCTCATCCTGGCAACATTTTAGTATTACCAGGTAATATTATTGCTTTTATGGATTTTGGAATTGTAGGCCGGCTGACTCCGTTAATGAAACAACATATTGCCTCTTTTGTGATTGCGATGATGACCCAAAATACCGATGAAGTGGTCAGGGCGATTACAAACATGGGTCTGGTACCAGAGGATGTAAATCCCGAAAAACTAAGGGCCGATGTCGACCAGCTCCAGGAAAAATATCTTAATGTTCCTTTTAGTGAAATAAGCTTGGCCAAGGCGGTTAATGATTTGTTTTCAGTTGCCTACCGGCACAGGATAAAGATGCCTACAGATTTAACCATGTTAGGAAAGACGTTGCTGACCATAGAAGGTGTCGTTGAAAAGCTTGATCCAGAGTTGAGTATTATTAAAATTGCAGAACCGTTTGGAGAAAAATTGGTTAAAGAACGCTTCCATCCTAAAAATGTTGCGGAAAAAATCCGGCAGCAGTTTTCTCAATATGGAGAAATCTTTAATGAACTGCCCAGGACGTTAAGAGACATTACTTCCATTATGAAAAAAGGAAAGATGAAAATAGAAATTACGGCACCAGAGATGGATTTATTTTTAAAGAAAGTCAATCGAATTACTAACCGGCTATCTTTCAGCATTGTGCTGCTGTCCTTTAGTATCATTATGGCAGGGGTTATCGTTGCTGCCTCATTGTCGGGACAAACATCTACCCTCCTGACAAAAATACCGACTATCGAAATTGGTTTTGCCATTGCTACGGTTATGTTCCTTTGGCTCCTCTATTCTATTTTTAAATCTGGCAGGTTTTAACAAACCAGAAAAACTTTGTTGAACATACAGATAAGTATAAATTTGGATGAATAACCCCATAAACTAAGAAGACTATAAAAAAGTCAGCTTAGTTTATGGGGTTATTCAGTTGGAAGCATACTTTCAATTTCATTCAAAACTTGATTCGTTTCGTCTTTTTTCAGTAGAGCACCTCTTGACGATAGAGATTATTTTTTTCCTTTGTATTCTCCTGTTTGTTATGAGAAATGAACATTTGAGCTACACCCCACCTTACTTCATACTACACTGAAAAAACTACTCGGTAGTTCCCCAAAAAGTAAATACACCTATCAGTTAGATATAGCACGACTTGATTCTATTTCTCCTCCAAAAATGCAAATTGGTTTTTGTTCACACATAAAAAACAAGAATACTCATAATACTATCCAATATATTACTTTTTCTAAACAACAGTGTTTTATGATAGTTTCTGCTATTGGTTTAGAGCATTTAAAGGATGAGTGAAAATGTGGAAAATGGTGGTTTTCTATCTTCCAGACTGGAAAGTTTTTTTGCAAGCTTTTATTGCATTTTCCATTCCTTATGTGATCTCGAGGTTTTTTAAGTGGATCTCCAATCAAAGGAGGATTGATGAAAATGAGACGAAAGAAAATAAAGATCAGACAACTCAAAATGCACAGCAATCAAAGTGAGAAAACTCAGGAAATTAAGCCTCCTCAAGATTCAATGGGTCATTTCACGGGTGAGTTCTCGGTAGATCTGGAACGTGTCAGACAAGAAATCGGTCACAACTCAGATGTTCATTTTAGGGAGTTTCATATCGGGAGCAAGGATATTCGGGCGGCAATCATTTTTGTTGATGGATTGTCAGATAAAGAACTCATCGATAAACACATAATGAAATCATTGATGATAAATTATTCCGAAGAATATAAAAAGGATCCATCTATTTTGAATCAGACAGTATTAAAAGAGTTTATTAAAAATCAAGTCCTTTCTATTAGTGAATTAACAGAGGTACATGACTTATATGATTTGGTTTCCAAAGTATTGACAGGTTCGACGGCATTGTTAGTTACTGGAGTACCTGAAGTACTTATTCTCGGAACAACCAAAGGGAAATCACGTAATATTGAAGAGCCACTTTCGGAAGCATTGGTTAGAGGTCCACGGGTAGGCTTTACAGAAACCCTAAGCGATAATACTGCCCTTTTGCGACAGCATGGTGATAATCGCAGCTTATCCTTCATCCAATTTCAAGTAGGACTGCGTGCCAAAAAAAAGCTAGTCATCGCCTATATAAATGAGATTGCTGACCCAGATTTGGTGGAAGAGGTTAAACATAGAATTAAGAAAATTAATATTGATGATTTACCAGAATCAGGATATGTAGAGCAATTGATCGAAGACAATTACCTTAGTCCTTTTCCACAAGTACAAAATACGGAGCGTCCCGACCGCGTTATCGGCGCCTTAATGGAAGGAAGGGTGGCGATCTTATTAGATGGGACACCTTTCGCATTGATCGTTCCGGTTACATTTAGCATGCTGCTGCAATCACCCGAAGACTATTATGAGCGCTGGCTGCCTGGTTCACTTATCCGTCTATTGCGTTATTTTACCGTTTTTATATCTCTTTTTGCACCTTCCTTGTATATTGCCTTTATCTCGTTTCATCCAGGAATGATCCCAACCAAATTGGCCCTGTCCATAATAGGAGCAAGGGAAGGTGTTCCTTTTCCTGCACTTATTGAAGCACTGCTTATGGAAATATCCATCGAAATTTTACGGGAAGCCGGACTTCGTTTGCCCAAGCCGATTGGCCCCGCAATGGGGATAGTCGGTGGACTAATCATTGGTGAAGCTGCTGTTCAAGCTGGGATTATCAGTCCTGTTATGGTGATTATCGTGTCGTTAACCGCCATTTCCTCCTTTGCCATCCCACAGTATAGCGTAGGGATTACGTTACGAATCCTTCGCTTTGCAGCTATGTTCTGCGCTGCCATGTTGGGATTGTATGGGATTATTCTATTTTTCCTCTTGCTTAGCAGTCATTTGGTGAAGCTGAAGAGTTTTGGAGTACCTTTTATCAGCCCAGCTGCACCGTATCGAGTAAGTGACTGGAAAGACTTTATGATTCGAATGCCGCTCATGATGATGAAACGCCGCCCGAAGATAATGCAAACGAAAGATTCCTCCCGCAAAGGATAGCTCAATATGAAAGGAAATGAATGAGCGATGATAGTCAATCCAAAAGACCGAATTACCACATCGCAAGCAGCTGTTGTCCTCGTCAATTATATTCTTGCAGCTGGTATCCTCACTCTGCCCCGAACATCTGTTGAGAAGGTCAAAACACCAGATGTTTGGATAACCGTTATTCTAGGCGGACTGATTGCGATAATAGCAGGGATCATCATAGTCAAATTAAGCCAACAGTATCCTAAAAAAACCTTTTACCAATACAGCCAGGAACTTTTGGGAAAATGGGTGGGCGGATTACTTTGTCTACTGATTGTAGGTTACTTTTTTACACTTTCCGCATTTGAAGTTAGAACGCTGTCAGAAGTAACAGGTTTTTTTTTACTGGAAGGCACCCCCGCCTGGGCAATCATCATGCCCTTTATGTGGATTGGACTTTATCTGATTATGGAAGGCATAAACCCGATGGCCCGTCTGTTTTCATTGATATTCCCTATTTCGGTCGTCGTTTTTTTGCTGGTTGCCTTTATGAGCTCAGGAATATTTGAGTTAGATAATCTCCGTCCGGTATTAGGTTTGGGAATCAAGCCAATATTAGCAGGGTTAAAGACAACCGGCCTTATGTTTTTAGGTCCTGAAATTATGTTGCTCCTTGTAGCGTTTATGCAACAGCCAGACAAAGCAGTAAAAGTTATTCTAGTTGGAGTTTCCATCCCCATGATCTTTTACGTCATTACCGTTGTGATGGTCATCGGAGCATTAAGTGTCGATGGAGTGGTCACGAGAACATGGCCGACAATTAGCCTAATACGAAGTTTTGAAATTCCCGGTTTAATCTTTGAACGGTTTGAGTCTTTGTTGCTTGTGATATGGATTATGCAAATATTTGCAACCTTTACCATTACCTACTATGCAGCTGCTTTAGGGCTGGCTCAACTATTCAAAAAGAACATACACCCATTTATATATGGATTGATACCGATTATTTACATCATTGCCATGACTCCGAAAAGTATCAATGACTTATTCAAATTTGGGGATATGATTGGTAATGTTGCGTTGCTTTTATTTGGTGTAATGCCACTGCTTCTTCTAATTGTCTCGAAACTAAAGGAGGGAAAACATGGAACAGAGACATAAAAATGTTCGGCTCCTCTTTCGTTTCCTGTCATTTCTGTTACTGCTGACTCTTACAGGCTGCTGGAGTAGTAGAGAAATTGAAGAATTAGGGTTAGTCGTAGGTATTGCATTGGATTTAGAGAAAGATAAAAGTCCTGAAGAAGCGTTAGAGAGGAATGAAAACAGATATCCTGACAAAGATTTGATAACGATTACCAATCAACTTATCACCTCCGAGACAACTGGTGCGGGAAAAAAAGAAGGGAAGTCACAGCAAAAAGCTTACAATAACGTTTCAGAATCAGGCGATGCCATCCTTCCTGTTTTACGTAATATGGTATTGAGAAGCGACAAACGCATCTTTGCTCAGCATTTAAAAGTCATTGTCATTGGAGAGGATCTTGCACGTACGGTGAATTTGTACCAAATTTTAGATTTTTTTCTTAGGGGGCAGGAGGTCAGGCCAAGCAGTATCATTTTAATCGCTAAAAATCGTGCGAGTAATACACTTGAGTCGAAAGAACCAGCTGTTATTCCAGCACTCCATCTCATTCAAATTTCAAAAGGTGAAGAAAGAACCACAAAGATTTTGCCTCCTTTATCACTTGCTAAATTAAATGGGAAATTACATTCAGATTCTAGTTTTCTTTTGCAAAATGTGAGCACGAAGAATGGAGAAGTAAAATTTGAAGGAGCTTCCTTGATTGATGGAAGGGAAAAAAAACTACGTGGTTTTTTAAATGAGAAGGATTTAGAGGGCATAACATGGGTAACTGGAAAGGGTAAAGGCGGTCTAGTGAAAAGCTCGGATGAAAAGACAGGTCAGCTAATTATCTACGAGATAAAGTCAATGAAAAGTAAAATTCGGCCACATGTTGATGGGAACAATATCTCTTTTGAAGTAAATATCAGTTCTGAAGGAAGAATTGCTGAAAGTTGGGTAGTTTCAGGGAAAGTTTCTGAAAAAGAATTTCTGAAAAGAGCAGAAAAAGTGAGTGAAAAAGAAGTTGAGCGCTTGGTGAAGAATGTATTAGACAAAACACAAAAGGAATACCAAGCAGACGTATTAGGGTTTGGAGACCGATTGAGAATTGAGCATCCTAAAGTATGGGGAAATGTCAAAAAGGATTGGGATCAAACCTTTAGTAAGATCCCGATCAAATACAACGTAAAATTAACCATCACAGATTATGGGACATCAGTCTTAAAGAAGTAAGTCCCCTTATGTTTATTAGAAAGCCACGAAACCCTACCAATTAGAAAAAGCTATCCGCCGCTAATTGGAAGGAGCTATCCGCTAATTGCAAAGTGCCACCCGCCAATTGGATACCACTAGTTAGGTAATCCTATTTTTTGCTTTTTGATTTTCTGGTTTTATTTTTCTTTGTGTTCTTGGCATTTCGGTATTGTGAAGGAGTTAGATTTGTTACTCGTTTAAAGGATTGTGCAAAGAATGATTGAGAAGAAAAGCCGGTAATGATTGATATATCTGAAATAGGGTAGTTGGTGGTTTCCAACAAAATTTTACTTTCCCTGATACGGGTTTGAATTAAGTATTCAATCGGTGAAACACCGACGGATTTCTTAAAGGAATGTGCAAGATAGTATTTATTGATATGACCAGCCTCTGCTAACGTATCCAGATTGATCTCTTCACGAAAATGCTGCTTAATGTAATTTTTGATAAAAGCCACATCTTTAGTGATCTTTTTAGTAGAGGTTTTCTCCAAGCTGAAGGCTTTTTTTCTCATCATCTTAAGTAACAAAATTTCTAATATGTTCTGTATAATCAACTCAAAGTCTTCCTTTTGGTTTTCCACTTCCTCCATCAATTCCTGGAGGTAAAAGAGATAGATCTTTTGCTCCTGTTTATAATTTAAAAAAGTGACCTGTAAACCCGGATCATCTGAAGATGAAAAGGCGAGCCCTTGGATACCCAGTGCAATGTATTCGAGCGGTTGATCGGCATCGGACTTTTCCGTGTGTTCAATATTCGGATTGATAACAATTACATCATGCTCCTTGACAGGAACTTCTTCATTGGAAAAGATAAAAGTCCCTTTGCCCTTGGTAATATACAACAGTTCTGTGAAGTGGTGGGTATGATTGGTACTATGCCAATCTTTGTCATATTTTGATTTTGTTACATAGAGAAGTTTTACTGGAAGATGGCCTCGCACAGATTGTGGAACCTCATAAATCTCATTTGACAAATGATTCCCTCCTTCATTAGCAATCTATTACCTGAATTATAGGATTTTTAGTGATTTATTACAATGAAAAACAAGATATCTAAAAACTGAACAAGATGTTTATTGTGAAAGCGTTTGTTGCGCTTCCATCGGAAGCACAAGAACCGTCCCTACTGCTTACTTGTTGGGTTGACACTACAATTGGCGGTGATATAATTTGTTAAAAGAATGTAAGTATGCTTGAAAGGTAGGCTTATTAAATGAAACCACTACAGCCTGAAAGTATAATTCCACTTTATCACCAATTAATGGAAAGGCTTAAGGATTCTATTGAAAAGGGAAATTGGACACCTGGTGATAAAATCCCATCGGAAAATCAATTGATGGATCAATTCGGTGTGAGCCGGAACACGGCTAAAAAGGCAATTGAGGAGCTAGTTCAGGAAGGGATCCTTTATCGAATTCAAGGAAAAGGTACCTTTGTGGCAAAACCAAAATTGCAGCAGTCATTGATGGGGTTTTACAGCTTTAGCAAAGTATTAAAAGAAAAGGGATTGAACCCCAAAGATGTTATTCTAAAAATAGAGGAAGTGAAACCAACTGCAAAAATCCGGGAAGCGTTGCAGCTTGGAGAAGACGAGAATGTCATTGAAATGAAACGCCTACGTTGTGCCAACAATGAGCCTTATATTTTGGAATCGTCTTTTATTCCGAAAAACATGATTTCAAATATAGAACAGCTTAAAAAGGTTGGCGAAATATCATTATATGATTTATTTACACAAGAATTTAATATCATAGTAACTAGAGCAAAAGAGGCGTTTGAACCAGTCCTCATACGTTCTGAAGAAAGTGAATATTTACAAACGGAAGAAGGTCTTCCGGCACTGTTGCTTGAACGAACAGCCTATGATGTCAATGGTGTGCCTGTTGAATTTTGCAGATCCATTGTCCGAGGCGATCGCTGTCGCTTTTACACAGAACTAACATAAACTCTTTCTAGAGTCATTCAAAAGGATCAGACTCGAAATGTTCTAACATAAAACGAACCTAAACGGTTCTTTTTTTTTATCTAAGTTTTTTCTCAAGCTGATTGAAAAGCGTTACTTTTGTAGGATATTTATATAATTATTTTCTCTAACCGAAAGGGAATTATTACTTTTGTAGGATATTTATGTAATTGGGTTGACCCATCAACTCAATTCATTATATATTGATTCTGTAAGAAAATTGCTTAAATTAAGACTGAAAGGGAAGCGGGGATGTATCTAATAGTAGAAATAAATGGGGCAACGAAACGCTAAACTGGTAATGACAACATAACCACTCATCATTCATCAACGATCATTTCTCAACCGCAAATTCCATTTCAACATAGATTTTACGTGATCTGCTAGTATACCAAATTTCATTTTTAACATACAAAAACCACAAAAAAGGCTCTATAAAGGTCTTACTTAATTACGCTTATATATTTAGATATATAAATATATAAAAAAATATAGAAGGGGTGGTGGAGATAAAGTATCCATAAAGGACAAATTGCAAGTTTTTGAGTTTTTAAGGGGACTGTCTTTCTATTCTTCTAATTGGATTCACTAGGTATTGTATTAGCAATTATCCATACGAAGAGTTAAAGACAATCGGAATTCATTTTCGGTAAACCATTATGACATTCGGAGGTAGAATATGCTAAGACGTCAAGCTAGATTAAAAAAGCTGGTAAGCGTGTGCTTATCTGTGGGTATGTTGTTTTCTATGCTTCCAACAACATCTGCTGCTGCAACTGAAAAGGAGAACTCAATTAATAATGTTTCTACTAATCAAACCTATAAGACTATAGGAAAAGTAACTAAGATTACAAAAGAAAGTAATAACGTGTACTTTGACTTAGAAACAGGAGAAAAAATAAAAATTAACTTCCTAAAAAATAATGTTTTTCGACTGCATTTGGACCCAAAGGGTATTTTTGAAGAATATCCAACTCCCGACAAACCTGAGCATGAGACAAAAATCATCGACAAAAATGTTAGCGATTACAAAAATCAATATGGAGCAATTGACATTCAGGTCGATGAAAGCGATACCAATGTCTATAAAATATCTACTGATGCTTTAGAATTAAGAGTAGATAAAGCTACTTCGAAGATGAGCCTGTACGATAAAAAAAGATCAAAGATTCTTTGGAGTGAAAGTGAACCGCTAAAACATTCAAACGGAAGTACAGTTCAAACCCTTGATACAAAAGAAAACGAATATTTTTATGGTGGAGGTCAACAAAATGGGTTTTATGCCCATAAGAATAATTCCATAAAAATTGCAATCGGGGGAGGTTGGGATGCAGGAGCTGCATCAAGCCCAGTCCCTTTCTATTTAAGCACTGAAGGCTACGGAGTCATGCGGAATACCTTTAAGCCTGGAGCTTATGATTTTACAAAAACAGCTACGTTTACTCACAATGAAGACAGATTTGACGCTTATTATTTTGTAGATAATTCAATTCCAAAAATCATTAACGAATATACAGAATTAACTGGTAAAGCGGCCCTTATGCCAAAATACGGTTTCTATTTAGGGCATGCTGACTGTTTTAATGGAACTCATAATGGTCATAAGGACCAACGAACACTTTTAACTAATGGATTAAATACAATAAATCAATATGTAGATAACGATATGCCTTTAGGATGGTTCTTACCAAATGACGGCTATGGATGCGGGTATGGCGGACTAGGTAATTTAGAGCAATTTGTTGATAAAGCAAATGATCAAAAAGTAGAGGTAGGCTTATGGACACAAAGCAATCTCTATCCAGACCCTAGTCTACCCGTTGATAGCCCTTTACGAAGAGACCTTGACGGGGAAGTTAAAGCTGGTGTTAGAGCAATAAAGACTGATGTTGCTTGGGTTGGGCATGGATATTCTATGGCCTTAAATGCAACACGCCAAGCAGCAGAAGGAATTCAAAAAGAAGATAATTCAGGTGGTGCACGCCCGTTTGTTATTTCGCTAGATGGATGGGCTGGTACTCAGCGTTATGCTGCATTATGGTCAGGCGACCAATATGGCGGTAATTGGGAGTACATAAGAATGCATATCCCTACTTACATTGGCGCAGGCTTATCAGGAAATCCAAACGTAGGCTCAGATATGGATGGTATATTTGGCGGAGATCCAAAAGTACAGACACGTGATTTCCAATGGAAGGCATTCACTCCTATCCAAATCGATATGGACGGCTGGGCATCGGGAGGTACTGATTATAGTAAGTCTAAAAATCCTTGGAATTATGGTGAACCTTACGCATCGATTAATAGAATGTATTTAAAATTAAAGTCACAAATGATGCCTTATATCTACACGATTGCTGAGGAATCAACAGAAAAATCCATGCCAATGGTTAGAGGGATGATGTTAGAATATCCTAATGATCCTTATGCTTACGGGACTGATACACAGTATCAATATATGTGGGGGCCAAACCTATTAGTGGCACCAATATATGATGGAAACTCTAATGCTGCTGAAGTAAGGAATGATATTTATCTTCCAGATAAAGATCAAGTTTGGATCGATTATTTTACAGGTGAGCAATATCAGGGAGGTTCGGTTCTTCATAATTTTAATGCTCCACTATGGAAGACTCCTGTATTTGTTAAGGCTGGTGCAATTATTCCAATGGCACCAGAAAACAATTCTATTAATGAATTAAATGGTTCGGAAAATAGAATATTTGATGTTTATCCATCGGGAAAATCAGAGTTTACTCTATATGAAGACGATGGTAAAACTGTTGAGTATAAGGAAAAGAAAAATACAAGAACGAAGGTCACTTCAAAGGTAAACAAGGAAAAAGCTGTTATAACCGTTGATACCGCAAAAGGAAAGGGCTATAAAGGTATGGTTAAAGACAGGGGCACAGAAGTGATTGTTAATACACGTGTAAATCCAAAGGATATAACGGTTAAGGTTGGAAATAAAGTTGTTCCATTAAGACAAGTTACGAATGAAGAGGAATATAAAAACTCAGAAAACGTGTACTTCTATAATGAACAGCCAAACTTAAACAAATATTCTACAAAAGGCTCACCATTTGAACAGACTGACATTATTACATCACCAAAGCTATATATTAAGGTGGGGAAAACAGATATTACGAAGAATAAAATAACATTTACAGTTGATGGCTTCGATAATACTCAAAAGAAGGATGTAGTTGATAAAGAAGTACCAACCATTCCATCAGAGCTTAAAGCTGATGAGGCAAACATAACAGATCGTGATATTAAATTAGATTGGAACAAGGTTGATGGTTCGAATGTAACCTATGATTTAATGATTAATGGTATTGTTCATACAAATGTGTTTAAGTCTAGTGATAGTGAGCAAGCACCATTCTACCTTCATTCAGGATTAGTATCAGATACAGAGTATTCTTATAGAATAAGAGCAACGAATACAAAAGGCTCATCAGGCTGGAGTGATGAGATCAAAATAAGAACGAAGCTTGACCGATACAGAAATGTCCCTAAGGATATGACGGCAACAGCAAATAGTGAACAGCCAGGGGAAGAAGCATCTCTAGCTGTCGATGGAAAGGATGGAACAATGTGGCATACTAAATGGGGAGAGGAGGGTAATAAACTACCACATACTTTTGAGATTGATATGAAGTTAGCTTATGAATTAGATAAGCTTGAGTATATTCCAAGACCAAATGCAGGGAATGGTACTATATTAAAATACAATTTAGACGTAAGTCTAGATGGAAAAACTTATAAAAATGTCATCACTGATGGAACATTTGAGAGAAATGCCGAAACGAAAGTCATTAATTTTCAGGAAAATATTACTGCAAGGTATATTAAGTTGACCATTACAAACTCTGTAGGCGGCTTTGGAAGTGCAATGGAATTCAGACCATACAAAAAGGATAAAACTGCAGGAACGGTTGTTGGTGAAAATATACCAAATGGCGTAATTGATGAAGATGACCTGCTCTTCTTTGCAAGCTATATGGGTGTTGATCAAACAGATACAGCTTGGGGACAGGTATCAAAGGTGGATATTAATTTCAATGGTGTCATTGATGCCTACGATTTAATGTATGTAGCATCACAATTGGGGCAACGGACTCTTCAGCCAACAGGCAGACCTGTTGCCGGATTATTGGATATTAGACCTAGTAAGCAGCAGTTAAAAGCAGGAGAGGAATTTTCAGTAGAAATAATAGGGGCAGGATTAAAGGATATCAATGCATTCAACTTAGAGCTAAAGCTAGATCCGAACAAATATGAAGTAGTAAAAGAGTGTAAACCTGATGGGACTTGTGGTGGAAATATTGTTTCGCCTGCCAATGAAACCGCCAATATGTTAAATTACTCTTTACTTGCGGGTATTGGAAAAGCTGAACAACGAATTATGGCAGCATTTTCTAACAAGGGAACACAAGATACATTAGAAGGTACGAAGACTTTAGCCACGATTAAGTTAAAGGCTAAGAAAGATATTGATTTTGATATGCCGATAACAAGATCATTACTGATTAATACAGCCTTTGACACCATTGATAAAATAGGAGAAGTTTTAAATCCAGGCCAGGAACCGGGAGATGTTGAACAACCACAAGAGCCTAAGGAACTGCAGTTATCGAATAAAGATATGGCGGTTACTGGTGATGGAGCAAAGATGCAAGGCGGTGCAGAAGCTTTTGCTAAGCTGATTGACGGTGTGATAAGTGAAAGCTCATTGGCGGAAATGAAATGGAGTCTCACTGGAAATGAAGGAATTTCACTACCGTTACCCGTTGATTTTAACTTTACTAAACCACAAGAATTGACTAAATTTATTGTTTATAATCGCCCGCAATATATGAATGGCAAAATTAAAAAGCTAAGTGCCAAAGCCTATACTGAAGCAGGAAAGGAATATGATTTAGGCGCAAAAACTGTTCAATTTGACGATAAATCGGTCATTTTCGACCTTGCTGAAGCTGCAATACCTACTGGAACTAAATTTACAAAGTTATCGATTAACTTTGAGGAATCGCATAGTGGGCCACTCATGTTATCTGTTGCAGAGGTTGAATTTTTTGCAAAAAATCCTGCTTATGTAGAAAAATAAATGTCCCTTATTACCGTAGTGGTGCTATGGTTGACCCGTTAACCCTAGCACCCGACCTTTATTATATTCAACCTAACTTTTGATTGGAGGGGAATTTAGTATATATGAAGAAGATGCTGTCGATGTTCTTATCTACTGCACTTATGGTTAACGTTATACTCCCAATCGGTAGTAATTCAAGTTCAACAAAAGTTTCTGCGGCCGGGTCGAGCTTTGTAAACATAGCGAAGGACAAAGTGGTAATTGGAAATGATTCCATCGAAAAAGTTATTGATATATCAGATTCCAAGTTGAAGACAAAAATAGTCTCTAACAAAAGAATTGGTAAGGACTTAGTTCCTGGAGAAAGTTCGGAGGATTTTGCCATTCATTTGGTCCCTGAGAATCAACCACCTGAAGAACCAGATGTACACAAACCGAAAATTCAGCTCGACCGAACAAATTGGACGGCAACTGTCTACGATTCTATTGGAAAAGCCAAAGATGGCGCAAAAATGCTAGATAGTAATAACAACACTTATGTAGACTTTTCGGATGGAAACAAGGCATGGCCATATGAAGTAGTGATTGACTTAAAGGAAGAAAAAACAGTTGGATCGTTTGGCTATCAAAAAAGACCAGGATTCCAAGATCAGGCATATGGGATCAATGGAACAATAGGAAAATATGAAATTAAGGTTAGCAGCGACGGGAAAAATTGGACAGATGCAGGCATGGGAGAATTTTCGTCCAAAGACTTTAACCTGCACAAAGTAGATAATCTCTACAATGTGGGAGATATGGTCTATGGAAATTTATCAGAGGCGAAAACAGCAAGATACGTAAAGATTGTTCAATTAAGTGGTGCACTTACAAATGATATTTCATTTACTGGTGCTGAAATTTACCTGTTTGAGGATACCACTCCACAAGACAACAACGCTCCCGGAGACACTAATGAAAGAATGATTAAAGCAAGTGACTTAACGATTAAACAAGTAAATGAAGAAGTTTATAAAACGGGGAAACGCATTCAATACGTGTTTGAAGAGTATGAAAAGTATAACTCGGTATGGACCATTAAGTACAACGTATTTGTGGAGGACAATGCTCCTTATTTAAGAAGTAATCTTGAAATTTCCTCTTCCAATAAAGACGTCGCCTTCGATTACATTGATGTGGATCAATTCGCACTGCCCAAAACCGTAGAAGGACTATTCCATCATCCGCCGCTAAAGGATATTTCCTCCATGTGGATTGGAAAATATGAATTAGTTTTGGGGCAGCCAATTTATGCAAATGGTATGTACTTTGGATCAGAATTTCCTGCATCAGACACCGATGTAGTAAATAACACGATGCAAGTGAGGTATTACTCAGGCAAAGATTTCAATAAGTTGGCAGAAGACAAACAGCTCAATGCGGATGGAAGTTTTACTACTTGGAATAGCGTCATGGGTGCTGCGGCCGGTACGGATAAAGACGTCGTTCAAACTGACTTTTTCGCCTATATCAATGATATTGCTACAAAGACGGAATTCCGAAAGCAGTATAATTCCTGGTATGACAACATGATGGATATTACAGATGAGAGTATTTCTAATTCATTCTATGGCACGGAAAAAGAGCTGAGCAAAAATGGAGTAGCGCCTTTGGATTCTTATGTTGTGGATGATGGTTGGAATGCATATGAAACCGTTAACTCAGCTGGTCAGGAAACTAAATCACCATATGATAACAAAACTGGGTTCTGGGAATTCAATAACAAATTCCCAAATGAATTATATCCGGCCAGTGATATGGCAAAGAAGTTTGGCTCAACGTTTGGACTGTGGCTTGGTCCTCAAGGTGGCTACAATTACTTTGGCGGGTTTGCCGAATTTCTTGAAAAGAATGGCACAGGACATGTGACGAATGATTATTGGAAAAGCGTAGATGTGGGCTCCAAGACATATGTAAACAATCTTACTAAGCTGTTCTTAGATTATCAAAACAGATTTGATATTGAATATTGGAAGCTAGATGGATTTGCTGTGAGACCTTCAGCCGATCAAGACAATCAGCACATGGTTGGCGGCGATCACAATATGTATTATACATCAGACCTTTGGGAAACATGGATTGATACCTTTAAAGCCATGAGACAAGAAAGGGAAGAAAAAGGCAGGGGTCTATTTTTAAACCTTACATGCTATGTAAACCCAAGTCCGTGGCTGTTGCAGTGGGCGAATACGATTTGGATTCAAGACTCTGGTGATAATGGATTTTTGAGCAACTACGGTGGAACCCAGGCAGAACAAATGATGTCATACAGAGACAATGTTTACTTTAACATTTTTAAGAAAAATGATCTGCAGTTCCCGTTGAAAAATGTATATAATCATGACCCGATTTACGGAGTTTCTGCAGGAATAAAATTTACCGATGATGATTTTAGAAATTATTTGATGATCAATGCGACAAGAGGAACGGCATTCTGGGAATTGTATTTTTCACCGAGTATGATGAATGATGCCAAATGGAGAATAACAGCTGATGTATTGGAGTGGGCCGAAAGCCATTCGAAGACGCTTGAAAAAGCAAAGCTATTTGGGAAGCGGCCAGATCAAGGTGGAGTTTACGGCTATTCGGCCTGGAACAGCGGCGAAGGAATTGTTTCATTTAGAAATGCCAGCAATAAAGAACAAAGCTATACGCTGACATTAGATAATACTGTAGGTGTTCCAACGGATTTAGATAATGCAAAAATGGTACAGATTCTGCCAAGAGCTGATGAAACCAAAGTGGAGAATATGAGCTATGGCGATACATTAACGGTAACATTAGCCCCTCATGAGTCAAGAATTTACCAATTTAGCAGCAAAGATCAGGCGCCTGCAAAGGTTATCTCTGTGAAGAATACAAAAGAGAACACTGTGAAGGTTAAATTTGATCAAAGAATACAGAATCCAATCATTACTGTAAATGGAAAGCCGGCAGATGCCACTATTTTAGAAGATTATAGATCGGTTGAGCTTACCACGTCTGCAAAGATTGGAAAGGAAAATAAAGTAGATATCAATGTTGAAAACATCTGGGGCACTCCTACAGCTGCCAAGAAGGATTTCCAGGGGTATGCAAATGGTTATGCGGCAAAGCTGTTGGAGAAAACGGATGTTGAGAATGGAGAAAGCTTGGAGACTTTCCATTTTGAAAAAGCAAATATTGACTTGTACAGCATCAATCATAAAGAATATAAATTTAAAAAACAAATTCCATTGGTTGGAACAGACGACTTTTCCATCTCATTTACGTTTCGATCTTCTGGTAATAACCAAGTCATTTTAAACCAGGAAGGTGCCTATTCCATTGCGATAGACGAAAACGGTTATCTTAACTTTACTGTGGGAGATGACGTTGTCCATTCAAAGGCGGCTGTAACGACTGTTGTTGAAAAGCCATCCGGAACTTTTGGAACCACTGAATTCAAACCAACCACAACCAATGAAACGGTTAAGGGGAAAGTTAATGATGGGAACCTGCACGATGTAAAGGCCGTTAGAGAAGCAAATGGAATAATTAAGCTCTATTTAGATGGCGAACTCTTGTCATCAAAATACGTTAAAGATAGATTCTCATTGCCAAAAGGAAAAATCACTCTCGGCAGTAAAAAAACGAATTTGCAGATTGCAGGGGTAGAAATTAAAAATGAAGCAGTTGCATATGATCAAGCAAAAAAATCCTACGAAGATCTGAATTTAAAGTCAGGATATAAGGAATTAGACAGAACCGGATATAAAGTATATGCAGATTCAGAGGAGCAGCAAGCCGGGGCAAATGAAGGGCCGGCAGCGAATGTATTAGACGGGAAAACTTCAACTTGGTGGCATACGCAGTACAATGGAGCAATGCCTGTAGCACCTCATTGGTTAACCATTGAAATGCCGGAAGTTAAACCTGTTGACGCTTATGAGTATGTAAGCAGAAATGGAAACGGGAACGTGAAAAAGTACGAATTACAAGTTTCAAATACGAATGAAGTTGGCAGCTGGAAAACAGTGAAATATGGGGAAATGGAAAATGGCGGAAGCACTTTAATTGAGTTTGATGAACCAGTTGATGCTAAGTTCTACAGATTGTACATCACTGAAACTTATGGTAATCCGGCTAATACATTTGCATCGGCTGCTGAAATAAAGTTGCATAAGTACAATGAAGGAGCTGCGGATTTTTCAAAATTAGCCGCTGCTTACGAAGAAATGACTCTTATCGATAATAAGCCTTATTCAAAGAAAAGTTTAGACAGCTCAGGATTTAATGCTTTAAAGGATAAAGTTGTAAATGTATATAAAAATCCTAATTCAGTACAACCTGAAATAGATGAAGCTATTTCTGATTTCACTCAAAACTTTGCAGCTATTTTATCTAGGCTAGAGCAAGGAATCAATAAAAAACCTTAGGAGGCCATTTAAAAGAAAGAATACACAGAAGAAACAGTAAAAGCCTTATAGGAAATGATTGCTAAGGGAAAAGCGGCAACATCCAGTAAAAGGGAAGCAGACCAACCCGGCTGGCTGAAGCTGGGTACTTCCTGGTATTACTTTAAGAGCAGCGCGGCGATGTAAACTGGCTGGCAGAAGTCGGCTACTTTAATACAAGCGGTGCCATGCAGACAGGCCAGGTTAAGATTTCTGGCAAGTGGTACACTTTTGATAAAAATGGGGTTATGAAGTAAGACCTCGGTTCATTTAGAGTGTAAGGCTATATGTAAAAATAGGAATCTCTTACAAGGGATTCCTATTTTTTAAACCAAAATCGGTGGTGACGGTTCTTTGAGGGGACAATCGGAAGTTTTGCGCGTGAAAAGGGCAAATAGTACATTATTCTTCGTCTAAGAGCTTGCCAATCGGCGAGTTTTCTTTACCCAGACTAAAATAGTCCAGAAATTCACAATATAATGCAGAAAATTCTGTCTCTATTGAAGATTGCTATTTTTTATAATGGTATTGTAATCGTTTTCAAATAAAGTAAGGAGGATGAAAAATTGAAAAAGAGTCTAGATATCTTTCGTTTTAATTTTTTCATTAGTTCTTTCCGCCTGAAGCAGTTCAAGCTCAGGCGATGGTGGAGGGGACAAAGAGAACGGATCGGAAGAGCTCGAAATCTTAAGCTGGTGGGGCTGGGGAAGAGGATGGTCTAAAAGCATTGATTAAACTGTTTAAGGGTCTAAGATGTGTCCATGAAACTATATTAGTATCAGCATAACGTATTTAGTCAAAATATACTGAATATAAAAGATGAGTTGAAAAATTGATGAATGGAGCTAAAGGTATGAAGTTTAATAAGATATTAAGCCTAGTTATAGCTGCAGCAGTAATTACAACTTCTCCAGGGATAACAACATTTGCAGAGACTACAGCAAGAGATAATAGTGAAATAGTTAGTACTATAAATAATGAATTACAAAGAACTATATCATTTAACGATGATTGGAAATTCAATTTAGGAGATGTAGCAGGAGCGAAAGAAAAAGTTTTTGATGATAGTGAATGGAGAAAGTTAACGTTACCTCATGATTGGAGCATAGAATTAGATTTTAATAAAGATTCTCCAGGGCGCTATAATGGTGGATATCTAGATGGAGGAACTGGCTGGTATAGAAAGAGCTTTGTGCTTCCTAAGGAAATGGAAGGAAAAAAAATAAGTATTAACTTTGGCGGAGTATACATGGATAGTTATGTTTATGTAAATGGAAAGCAAGTAGGTAATAATCCTTACGGATATACTCCATTTTCATTTGATATAACAAAGGATTTAATATGTGATGGTATTACTGAAAACGTTATAGCTGTAAAGGCAACAAATCAGCAGCCAAGTAGTAGATGGTATTCAGGTAGTGGTATATATAGAGATGTTAGTCTTACAGTAACTGAAAATGTTCATGTTGCAGAATATGGTACTTATGTAACTACACCAGACTTAGAAAACGAATACAAACAAGGTAGAGCTAAAGTTAATATTAAAACAGATATTATGAATGAGGAATCTACAGATAAAGAGGTAAGTGTTAAATCAGTTATTTTAGATGCTAAAGGAAATAGCGTAGCGGAAAATGTTACTACTGAAGTAGTTAGTGCAGGTGCTACTAAGAAATTCAATGCAGATGTAACGGTTGAAAATCCAATACTTTGGGGAACTGAAAATCCATATTTATATAAGGTGGCTACTACTGTAATTATTGATAATAAAATAGTAGATGAGTATAAAACAGATTTTGGTATTAGATGGTTTGATATGACACCTAACAATGGCTTTTTCTTAAATGGGAAGCAAATGAAGCTTCAAGGGGTGAGTATGCATCATGATCAAGGAGCTTTAGGTGCTGTTGATAATAAAACATCAATAAGAAGACAAGTTAAAAAGTTAAAAGAGATGGGAGTAAATTCTATAAGAGTTACTCATAATCCTGCTTCACAACACTTAATAGATAGTTGTAATGAAGAGGGAATTCTTCTTATAGAAGAAGCTTTTGATACTTGGTATGGCGGAAAGAATCCATATGATTATGGAAGGTTTTTCGAGCAAAAATCAATTCATGGAGATATGACTTGGGCAGAGCATGATCTTAAACAAATGATTAACAGAGGAAAGAATGCTCCAAGTATAATGATGTGGTCATTAGGAAATGAGATATGGGAAACAAGCCAAGCAAAGGGGCTGGAAGTAGCAAAAAATCTTCAGAAGTGGGTTAAGGAAATTGATACTACAAGACCTACAACCATGGGAGAAATTGCATTTATGGGGAATGAAGGAGCTCATGAAAATGTAGCTGATATTATAGATGTTGTAGGCTTTAATTATGCTGAACATAATTATGACAAATATAAAGAAAAATATGAAGACTGGGTAATGTATGGCTCAGAGACTTCTTCTGCTGTAAGAAGTAGAGGAGTATATGCACATCCAGAAAAAATTGGTATAGGTGATAATCATCCAGATTTACAACAATCTTCTTATGATAATGATCGTGTTGCTTGGGGTAAAACAGCAGAAGCATCATGGAAGATGAATAGGGATAGAGAATATATACTAGGAGAATATATTTGGACAGGTTTCGATTATATAGGAGAACCAACTCCTTATTATGGTAAATTCCCATCAAAATCTTCATATTTTGGAGCTATAGATACGGCAGGCTTTGAAAAGGATGCATTCTATTTCTACCAAAGTCAATGGTCAGATGAGCCAATGGTTCATTTATTACCACACTGGAATTGGGAGAATGATGATAGTATAAAGGTTGATGGAGATAAGATATTAGTATATGCATATACTAATGCTAATTCTGTTGACTTATATTTTAATGAAGATGTAACAAGTACTGATTTAGGTGAATTAATAGAAAGTAAAGGATATCAGGTTACCGATGCGGGGTACAATGATAGGTATAAAGAAACTAAGGATGGTAAGCTACACTTAGAATTTAGAGTGCCTTACAAGCCAGGTAAATTAACAGCTGTTGCAAAAGATGAAAATGGTAAAGTAGTGGCAAGAGATGTAGTTAAAACTGCTAATGATGCTAAAAAGATTGATTTAAGTGCAGATAGGCAAGTTATAACTGCAGATGGATATGATTTATCATTTATAACAGTAGATGTAACTGATGAAAATGGAACATTAGTACCGAATGCTGATAACTTAATAAATTTTGATGTTAAAGGTAATGGTAAGATTGTGGGAGTAGATAACGGTAATGCTGCAACTGCTGAGAGATATAAAGATAATAAGAGAAAGGCATTTAATGGTAAGGCTTTAGTTATTGTTCAATCAACAAAAAATGCTGGTTCATTTACATTAACAGCAACAAGTCCGGGAATTTCTTCTGATAACACAACAGTATACACTGTACCGGGAGAAGAATTAAGTGAAAATAAGATTCTTGGATATGATGTAAGTGATGTTACAGTACCTATTAATGGGGAACTAAAACTTCCAGAGAAAGTAACAGGAATTTATTCAGATGGAAGCAAAAAAGAAGTAGATGTTATGTGGGATTCAGTTCCAGAGGATGCTTTAAAAACTCCAGGGATATTTAAAGTTAATGGAACTGTAGCAGGCAGTAATATTTCAGTAAATATTAAAGTAATCGTTAAAGCTATTATTGGTGTATTAGATTCTAGGATGTTAGTACCTGTCGGCAAACAAGCTAAGCTTCCAGAGAAAGTGTCAGTAGTAAGTAATGATGGAAGTATAGAAAAGTATCCAGTAACTTGGGAGAGAGAGTTAACAGCAGAGGATGTTGATTCAGCTAAAACTGTTACAATAGAAGGTATGATTACAGGAGTAGAAAGTTTAAAGGCTAAAGCTATTGTAGTTGTATCTGATAATTTTAAAGAAGCAAATATAGCATTAAATGAAGGTAAGGCATATCCAAGAGCATTTGATGGATTTAGTCTATATGATAGTGTAAATAATATAAATGATGGTATTGTTTCTAAGGTGAGTAGCCCTAAAAACAGATGGACAAACTGGGGGAAACCTGGACAAAATTATGATGAATATGTTGGTATAGAGTTTAATGAAGAATATTCTATAAGTAAAATAGGAATTTCACTATATACTGATGGTGGAGTTGCTATTCCAAGTGAGATTTTAGTTGAATATTGGAATGGTAATGAATGGCTTGGAGTTTCTAATCAAAGTAAGACAACAGGATTTTCAGCAGAAGGAACAGAAGAAATTACTTTTGATGAAGTAGATACAACCCAAATAAGAACTTTATTAAAAGAGGATACTGTAGCTAATAAGGCAGTTGGTATTACTGAATTTTATATTTATTCTAATGTAGTAGAGAGTGAAGGTACAGCGTTATTAAGTGATATTAAAGTAAATGATGCTAGTGTTGAAGGATTTAATGAGAACACCAATCAGTATGCAATTAATCTACCATATGCTTCAAAGGTACCAGTAGTTACAGCGACTGCTAAGGATACTGCAAGTGTATTTGTAGTTCCAGCATTAAATGTTGATAGTAACGCTACTGTTATGGTTACAGCAGAAGATGGAAAAACTAATAGTTATATAGTTAATTTTTCAGAAGGTGATCCACAATTAACTTCAGCAACAATAGAATTATCTAAGAAGAATATAATTGAGGATGATATTGTTGATATTATAATAGAGGGAACATTAGAAGATGATTCTTCAATTGACAAAGATCAAATACAAGCTAAATATAATATATCTTCTAAGGATTCTGGTGAAGCGAAAATAGAAAATGGTAAGTTATATGCTTATACAGAAGGAACAGTAATTCTAAATGCGGAAGTAACTTATAAAGGTAAGACTGTAAGTACTGAAGATATAGAAATAAATATTGGAAAGAACCCAGCTGAAAAAACAATTATTTCATATGAAAAAGTAAATGTAGAAACGAATAAGGGAGTTGCCCCAATATTACCAGAAAAGGTAAAAGCAATATATGATATTGGATTACCTAGAGAGGTAAAGGTTACTTGGGATAATGTAAAGGAAGATTCTTATAATAAGTACGGGGTATTTGAAGTAGAAGGAACTGTTGAAGGACAAGCGTTAAAAGCTAAGGCTAAAGTGGTTGTTAAGGGATTATCAGCAGTACAAAATGTTTCACTTGCAACTAATGTAAAGGTGGAACCAAAGCTTCCACAAACAGTAAAGGCTTACTATACAGATGGAACAATAGTTGACCTTCCTGTTACTTGGGAAGATTATGATAAAGAGTTATTAAGTAAAGTTGGAACTTTTGCTGTAAATGGAACAGTAGAAGGAACAGATAAAATTGTAAATGTAAGTATCAGAGTAACTGATGTAACTGTAAAAGGTATTAACTTTGCAGGAACAAGAGTAGGTTTCGATTTGGCAATGGCAATAGCTTCATATACACATGAACCATTTGATAGCATTAAATCTGTAAATGATGAAATGATAGATAATAAGAGATGGACTAACTGGGCAGACGCTTCAAGGAGAAGTGGTGATTGGGTTGGCGTTATCTTCGGAACAGATGTACCAGAAGATAAATATATAAATAATCTAGAAGTTAATTTCTTTGAAGATCATGGATGCAGCCTTCCAGAAAGCTTTGAAATACAATATTATGTTGGAGATAAGGTTGTTCTACCAAATAAACCAGGACAGGTATTAATGGAGCCAGCAAACCCATTTAATGATGATAGTAATTGGGTAACAGTATCTAATTTAGTTTCTAACCCAGAAATTACATCACCAACAGATACAAATTATTATACTTTTGAAATGGTAAAGACAAAGGCTTTAAGAATAAAGATGAAAGCGAAGACAGGTAAAGGTTTAGCAATAAGAGAAATGCAAGCCTTTGAACAGAGAGTAGTGCAAAATCCAGATTTCGTTGTAAATGGAATAAAAGTTAATGGAAAAGATTTAGAAAGCTTTGCTTCAGATAGATATAATTATACAATGAAGTTAAAAGCTAATGAAGATTTACCAGAAATAATAGTAGATGCAACAAATAATGCATCATCATCTGTAGTTTATACTGTAAGTAATTCAGAGAAGCTAGATGTTATTGTAAAATCTGAAAATGGACTTAAAGAAGTTAAATATGGAATAACTTTAGAAAGAGAAGTTGAAGAAGACGAAGTTGGTAAGGCAGCATTAAAGATAGCTATAGACTATGCTGATGAAGTGGCAGCTAATGGTGGATTAGAAGGTGTAGTACCAGCCGTTGTTAAAGAATTTAATGAATCATTAGCGCAGGCTAAAGAAGTTTATGGAAATCATAATGCAACAGAAGTAGAAGTAGATGCTGCATTTAAGAGATTAGTTAATTCAATATGGATGCTTGAGTTTAAACAAGGGAATAAGGAAGTATTACAAACTCTTGTAGATTCGGCAAAAGCATTAGTTGAAAAAGAGTATACATCAGATTCATGGGCTAACTTACAAAGAGCTCTTGGAGAAGCAGAAGGTGTATTAGCTGATGAAAATGCAAAGCAAAAGGAAGTAGATAAAGCTTTAAATAACTTAAAGACAGCTATAGATGCTTTAGTTAAGAAGAATATAAATAAGACAGATCTTCAAAACTTAGTAAATATGGTTGGAGGCTTAAATAAAGATAAATATATTAAGTCAACTTGGAATAAGTTTGAAAAAGCATTAAATGACGCTAAAAAGGTTTTAGGAAATGAAGATGCAACACAAGTAGATAAAGCTTATAATAACTTACTAAAGTCTTACCTTGATTTAAAATTAGTTCCAGATAAATCTGCTCTTGAAGATTTAATAAATAAAGTAAAGAATATGGATTTATCTAAATATACTAAGGAAAGTGTAACAATGCTTAAGAAAGAATTAAAGAATGCTGAAAAAGTATTAAAAAATAAAGAAGCTACACAACAAGAAGTAGTTGCAGCAACTAAAACCTTAAATTTAGCTTTAGCTAATTTAGCCATTAAGAACAGCGAGCATACACAGAAGAAACAGTAAAAGCGTTAGAGAAAATGATTTCTAAGATAAAAGCAGTAGCATCCAGTAAAAGGGAAGCATATCAACGTGGTTATGCTTCCCTTTCATCCTAAACTTCAACTATATATTTTTCTTTTGGCTTGAGATTAAGCATTACACCTTCATAACCCATATCGATATACCATTCTCTCCCTAGTTCTAAGCAGTAATGAATACCATCATTTCTTCCAACGTAAAAAATCTTAAAATATTTTATTGAAAACCTTTACAAGGGATTTAAAGGGAGTTATACTGGTAATGACCACACTACCACATGCAACTATGGAGGTGAGACACGATTCGTATAGATAAGACAAGCAGAATTCCACTGTATCTGCAGTTAATGGATATTTTAATAAAAAAAATGGAAGATGAGATAGGAGAAAATGGGCAATTACCGTCTGAAAGGGAAATATGCCAACAGTACGATTTATCTCGGACAACCGTTCGTCAAGCTATAAACGAGCTCGAGAAAGATGGATATATCTATAAAGTGCATGGAAAAGGTACTTTTGTCTCACCGAAAAAAGTTAGTCAAGAGCTCGTCAAATTTTATTCCTTTACAGAAGAGATGAAAAAGTTAGGTAAACTTCCTATCTCAAAGGTTTTATCGTTTGATGTTCTTGAGGCCGATCGAAAGATTAGTAGTAAGCTTTTAGTTGCTGAGGGCAGTAAGGTATACTGTTTTTCGAGATTGCGGATTGCTGATGATATACCAATGATGCTTGAAACATCTTTTGTACCCTTTGATTTATTCCCGGGTATAACAAAAGAAGATCTAGAACATACAGCTTTATATGAGATTTTTAGAAATCGTTTTCAAACAGAAATTACAATGGCAGAGGAGTTATTTATGCCGGTAATGACAGCTGAGAAAGTGGCAAAACTGCTAAAGATGCCTCCATCCTTGCCGTCTTTACGTATTGAACGATTAACGCATGGGGTAGACCGGGTGATTGAGTATACGAATACCATCGCCAGAGGTGACAAGTTTAAATACCATGTTCGCCTAGAAAATTAATCTAGGTACGCCTTAACTGGTAATGACGTGTCTACATGATTATGTCATGTTGATCTTGCTTTAAACTATTTGCTTTATGGTCAGCAGTTGCATTATTTAATTCTATTCAAGGGAATAGCTTCAGATAACCCATCACCATCTGGAATGGTGAACAGGGTTGTTAAAGGAGTTAAGATATCCAATTCATCAATTATTTTACTAGGGGGTAATATCATGCCGAATATTTTGCTAACAAGAATCGACAACAGATTGGTTCATGGACAAGTAGGGGTTACATGGGTCAATCATTTAGGGGCTAATTTAATTGTAGTTGCAAATGATGAAGTGTCTGAAGATGAGGTGCAACAGGATTTAATGGAAATGGTTGTTCCGGGTTCAATCGGAATTCGCTTTTTCTCAATCCAGACAACCATTGATGTGATCCACAATGCATCGGATGATCAGCATATCTTTTTAGTTGTGAAAACACCACAAGATGTGTTGCGACTTGTAGAGGGCGGAGTCCCAATTGAAAAAGTAAATATTGGGAATATGCATTTTTCCCAAGGAAAAACGCAATTATTCTCCACTGTTTCCGTTGATGAAGATGATAAAAGAGCCCTTAGGAAGCTGCGTGACTTAGGAGTGAATCTCGAAGTACGCCGTGTTCCGGATGAAAGACCAGATGATATTTTAAAACACTTATAGAAAGAAGTGAGAATGAATGGATAATCATATGCTGATTCAAGCCTTGTTAGTTGCCATTTGGGCTGGAATTGCAGGAATAGACCTGTTTAATGGGTTGTTCCACATTCACCGGCCAATTGTAACCGGTGTCATTATTGGCTTGATTTTTGGGGATTTAAAAACAGGAGTTATGACAGGTGCTGCCATTGAATTAGTGTGGGCAGGTATGGTGCCGCTTGCTGGGGCACAGCCGCCAAACGTTGTTATTGGGGGTATAATCGGAACGTCGTTTGCGATTCTAACAGGACAAGAGCCAAAAGTGGCAATCGGTATTGCTGTTCCGTTTGCAGTTGCCGTTCAGGCGTGTATCACCCTCATGTTTACAGCTTTTTCGCCAGTTATGCATAAAGCTGATCAATATGCACAAGAGGCGAATACAAAGGGAATTGAACGAATCAATTATTTGGGAATTCTTACATTATTTGTATTCTATTTTGTTATTGCATTTTTACCAATTTATTTTGGCGCAGACGCTGCCAAAGGGGTCGTAGAGACTTTACCAAAATGGCTTATTAGCGGTCTTGGTGTTGCCGGTGGAATGATGGCTGCAATTGGTTTTGCGATGCTGTTAAAGATTATGTTGAAAAAACAATATGTTGCCTTTTTAATCGTAGGATTTATTTTAGTCACATATATGAACATGCCAGTCATTGCTGTTGCTTTAATTGGGATCGCCATCGCGCTTTACGATTACTTCAAAGCAACTACTGGTGATGGATCAGTAAGGGGGGTTCCAAAACGTGGAATCTAAACAAGCAGTAGAAACGACAATCAACCATACGAGCAGTCCGGATTATTATCAAGATGGCGCCACAAATCAGGTCTTAACTAAAAAAGATTTAAATAAGATGGTGTGGCGATCTTTATTACTACAAGCGTCATTTAACTATGAAAGAATGCAGGCCGCAGGATGGTTATATTCGATCTTGCCAGGTTTGAAAAAGATTCACAAAAATAAGCACGATTTAAGTGAATCAATGAAAAGTCATATGGAATTTTTCAACACGCATCCATTCCTTGTAAACATTATTATGGGGATTGTCCTCGCAATGGAGGAAAAGAAACAAAACCGAAATACGATTAGAGCTATTCGGGTAGCCATGATGGGACCACTTGGCGGAATTGGTGATGCTCTTTTCTGGCTGACCCTCCTTCCTATTTGCGTTGGTATAGGTGCCTCACTTGGGCAAGATGGAAACCCTATGGGGGCAGTGATATTCTTATTAATTTTTAACCTAGTTCATTTTGGGCTTAGATTTGGATTAATGCATTACGGTTATAGTGCCGGAACAAATGCCATCAGTTCTCTAAAGGAAAATACTAAAAAAGTAGCACATGCTGCATCGATTGTAGGGTTAACAGTTGTCGGCGCATTGATTGCCTCATTCGTAAAGCTAGAAACAAATTTAGTGATCCATGCTGGTAAGGCAAAAATTGCCCTGCAAAAGGATTTACTTGATAAAGTCATGCCAAATCTATTGCCTTTAGCCTATACATTATTAATGTATTACCTATTAAAAAAGGGATTTTCTCCAGTTAAGCTAATTATTATTACCGTTATCGTCGGTATTATTGGTAAAATTCCATTTCCTTTTGGAACGATTTTATAATTTTAGCATGTTAGGAGGCATTTTAAAATGAACGGTTTGATCATTAGCGGTCATGGATCGTTTGCAACGGGTCTTCAATCTTCTGTAAAACTAATCGCTGGAGATCAACCCAATGTGGAATACGTGGATTTTCTTGAAACCGATTCAACAGGCGACCTTGAGAAAAAGCTACTTGAAGCTTTTGCAAGATTACAAGAATGTGAATCAATCTTAGTCTTATGTGATTTAGTTGGCGGTTCTCCATTTAAGACGGCCGTTTCACTTACGAATGGGAAGGAAAATTCTGCTGTGGTTGGCGGAACAAATCTTGCTATGGTCATCGAAACTGCTCTA
This sequence comes from Neobacillus sp. WH10, assembly GCF_030123405.1. Classification (GTDB taxonomy): domain Bacteria; phylum Bacillota; class Bacilli; order Bacillales; family Cytobacillaceae; genus Neobacillus. The sequence goes on along the minus strand of NZ_CP126110.1, from coordinate 4,937,691 downwards.
CTAAAGGACGGACTTCAGATTGATGGTTTAAGAGATTTAGCAATCAATACTGGTAAACAAGCTATTAAAGGTTTTCAAAAAACGGAGCGTCCAAGATCAACAGGAGCGGGCATTTAATGAAAGCGATAAAGGGTAGAACAATTGGTACCTGCCACGCTCCGTTAAGGAAACTGATAGAACGGGGTTACAACTGAATAGTGTAAGGTGGCTAGGGTGTCGATCTTCTTCCCCTGAATATTAAAACATTTAATGCGGAAGGATTCGACCGCATTAAATGTTTTTTATATGTTGGGTTGACCCTACAAGTTAGGGTGATATAATAGAATTGCTTACAACAACAATCAGACTATAATTCCCATAGTCTAGATTCTATAATTTTTTCATCTGATTAAACTTGTACCAACAACCCAACATTAGGAAATGGAAGGAAAATTGAACGACTTGAATGTCGTTGATATCGGATTACGGGTATTCGAACAGAATTAAATATCAGACTTGTTTTTATTGATTTGCCAATAGACTCGGAAGATTCGCTAATAATGTGATTAAATTCGCTGATAGCTTGCATATATGTTGTCTTTTTTAACTATATTATGATTTTTTAAGAGTTTAAACGTAGTTAAATCAACTTTTTAGGAAAACACCCAAAAAAATAAGAGGAGTGTTAGATTTGTTTACAGTAAGTAAGGAAAAATTAATGTCATTAGGGGCATTGATTACAACAGGTGAAATTAAACAACAGCCTGAATTATGGGGCGAAACACTTGTATTGTATAAGGAGAAGCGTCAGCAGATTGAAGCGTTCTTGCAGAACTTAACAGAAAAGCATGAACGTATCCGAGTTATTTTTACAGGAGCTGGAACCTCCGCCTATGTGGGTGACACCGTAACTCCCTACTTAAAGGAAAAAGTGGATGAAAAACAGTGGGACTTGATGAGTGTTCCAACAACAGCAATCGTGTCAAACCCTTACCAATTTCTAAAATCAGACATTCCGACATTATTAATTTCATTTGCCAGAAGCGGCAACAGTCCGGAAAGCGTTACGACAGTGGAATTAGCAGAACAAGTGGTATCGGACCTCTATCAGATTACGATCACCTGCTCTAAGGATGGGAAGTTGGCACAACGGGCACAAGGGGATGAGAGCAATCTCTTATTATTGATGCCTGAAAGGTCCAATGACCAAGGCTTTGCAATGACGGGAAGCTACACATGTATGGCTTTAACTGCACTGCTCATTTTTGATTCGCTGTCAGTTGAAGAAAAAATGAACATTGTCGAAACAATTCAACGCATGGGTAAAAGTGTCATTAGTAGAGAAGCTGATATTAAAAAAATGATTGCTGCCGATTTTGAACGAATCATTTATCTTGGCTCAGGTGGCTTTGAAGGCTTAGCGAGAGAAGCACAATTAAAAATATTAGAGTTAACTGCCGGGAAAATTGCTACTTCTTTTGACTCATCACTCGGATTCCGCCACGGTCCTAAATCATTTGTGAATGAAAAAGCGGTCGTGTTTGTGTTTGTTTCCAACCAACCATATACACGCCGTTACGATCTCGATATCTTAAATGAATTGAGACAGGATAGCATCGCCAGCTATATTTGTGCCATTGCAGTGGATGGAGACACGAATTATGAAGGTGATACGTTCTTATTTGACAGCGAAGCACGCGCAGTGCCGGATGCCTACCTGTCGCTGCCGTACGTCATGGTCGGACAAACGCTCGCCCTGCTAGCTTCGATTAAAGTTGGGAATACACCGGATACTCCTTCACCAAGCGGAACGGTCAATCGTGTTGTAAAAGGTGTTACGATCCACGAATACAAGTAATTCAGTGGGAAAGGGATGTTCAGTCTTTCTCTTTTCTAAACAGAGGTGCAGATTATGGAACTATTTGTTTACGCAGACAAGTTTTTTCTTGAGGATGGGGTGGCAGGTCCTGGTTTTCTGGAAATAAAAGACGGGAAATTTGGTACCTTTTATGAGACATTGCCAAATGAAACGGCTGAGGTAATCGATTATGCCGGACAATGGGTTGCTCCGGGTTTAGTCGATACGCACATTCATGGCTTTAAAAATCATGATGTCATGGACAATGACTTAGACGGATTGATGGCAATTTCCGAGGGGCTGCTTTCATGTGGCGTGACGTCGTTTTTACCTACTACGTTAACCTCTTCGGCCGAATCGTTGAACAATGTGGTGGCGATGATAGGAGAAAATTATACGAAGGTGAAGGGTGCCAAAATAAAAGGAATCTTCTTAGAAGGACCATTTTTTACAGAAAGGCACAAAGGGGCTCAAAACACGAATTATTTTTCTGACCCTTCAGTCGAATTGCTGGAAACATGGCAAAAGAAATCGGGTCATTTTATTAAAAAAATTGCACTTGCTCCTGAAAGAAAGGGTGCAGCTGAATTTATTGAGTTCGCTGTGAACGATCAGGTTACGGTTGCGCTTGCTCATAGTGACGCGACGTATGATGAGGCAAAACAAGCGGTTGAAAAGGGAGCTTCAATTTTTGTTCATACGTTCAATGGCATGAGCGGGCTGCACCATCGTGATCCGGGAATGGCGGGCGCAGCTATGAATCTGCCAAATGTGTTTGCCGAAATTATTTGTGATGGACATCACGTTCATCCTGTTGCTGCAAATATTTTAATGAATGCCCGCGGCAGGAAGGAAACCGTGATGGTGACCGATTGCATGATGGCAGGCGGTATGCCGGAAGGTCGCTATCAGCTCGGAGAATTCCCTGTCGAAGTGAAGAACGGGGCGGCTCGTTTGGAAAGCGGAAGTTTAGCGGGCAGTATTTTGCAATTAAAAGATGCTGTCAAAAATGTCGTCGCTTGGGGGAATGCAACCCCGGAGGAAGCCATCTACATGGCAAGTACAGCACCTGCGAAAAGTATTGGTATGGATAGGGAATGCGGAAAGATTGCAATCAGCCATGATGCAGATTTTATCGTATTAACGCCTGAGCTCGAATTAATGGCGACGTATCTTGATGGTGTTTGCCGGTACCAAGCTGAGAACTGATTGGGAAAGAGGGAGTGCGATGATTTTAACTGTCACGATGAATCCATCCATGGATATTTCCTATCCGATTCAAGAATTCAAATTGGATGATGTAAACCGTGTAGATAATGTTTATAAAACCGCCGGTGGAAAAGGATTAAATGTGGCCCGCGTCGTCAAGCAGATGGGGGAAGACGTCCTGGCGACAGGTGTGCTCGGCGGAAACATTGGCGACTACATTGTTCAGGAATTGACGAAAAGCGATATCGATAATAATTTTTTAAAAATCAATCAAGAATCAAGAAACTGTATCGCCATTCTCCATGATGGCAAGCAGACGGAAATTCTAGAATCCGGACCGACACTTTCGGCGGAAGACGCGGCAGCTTTTTTGGAAAAATATCGTGAATTACTAACTGGTGTTTCACTTGTAACGATTTCGGGCAGTTTACCAAAAGGACTTGATCCTGGGTTTTACCGGGGGATGGTAGAAATGGGCCGAGAGATGGGGATTCCTGTAATTGTTGATACATCAGGGGAGCCGCTCCGACAGGTTTTGCTGCAGAAGGTAAAACCATTTGTGATTAAGCCCAATATCACGGAGCTATCTCAGCTGCTTGGTGTAGAAGTGGAACAAAGCATAAGCAGTTTGAAACAAGTATTAACAAATGAATGGTTTCATGGGATTGAATGGGTTGTTGTTTCGATGGGCGGGGATGGTGCCTTTGTTAAGCATGGTACGGATTATTACCGGGTTACCATTCCTTCGATTGACGTGGTGAACCCTGTCGGCTCCGGTGATGCCACCGTTGCTGGATTAGCGGTTGCTTTAAAACGAAAGCAGTCAGTTCCAGACGTTCTGAAAACAGCCATGACGACAGGCATGCTTAATACGATGGAAGCAGGAACAGGTTACATTGATCGTGCTAAGTTCGGCCAATTTTTTGAGTTAGTAGAGGTTACGAAAATAGATTAATTGAAACCCAATTTTTTTAACTAGTTGAGGTTACAAAAATAGATTAATAGAGGTGAATGTCGATGTTAGAATTAACGAAAAATAAAGTAGCGGCTCTTAAGCGTTTATCGGATGAAAATGGAATTATTGGGGCTTTGGCAATTGATCAACGCGGTTCATTAAAGAAAATGATTGCGGCAGGAAGTTCAAGTTCTGTCGGAGATGAGGGAATCATCCGCTTTAAAGAATTGGTTTCAGAAGAGTTGACACCTTATGCGACATCAATCCTATTGGATCCGGAATATGGTTTGCCGGCTGCGAAAGTCCGCCATCCGGAAGCTGGGTTATTAGTGGCATATGAAAAAACAGGCTATGATGCAACCGCCGTGGGACGTTTACCAGATTTATTGCCGGAATGGTCTGTTAGACGGTTGAAGGAAGCTGGAGCAGATGCGGTTAAATTTTTACTGTACTATGATGTAGATGAAGATGAAAAAATTAATGACTTTAAGCATGTTTATATGGAACGGGTCGGCTCTGAGTGTGCAGCAGAAGACATTCCGTTTTTCCTTGAAATTGTGTCATATGATGCCAAAAATGATGATGTGAAGAGTTTAGAGTACGCAAAAGTGAAGCCGCATAAGGTTATTGAGGCAATGAGAGAATTCTCCAAGCCACAGTACAAGGTAGACGTTTTGAAGGTAGAAGTTCCTGTAGATATGAAGTTTGTAGAAGGATACGCAGAAGGCGAAACAGCCTATAGCAAGGAAGAAGCGGCAGCATATTTCAAAGAGCAAAGTGAAGCAACAGATCTGCCATTTATTTTCTTAAGCGCAGGCGTAAGTGCAGAATTATTCCAGGAAACATTAAAGTTTGCTAAAGAATCCGGCTCCACCTTTAATGGTGTTCTTTGCGGCCGTGCGACATGGAAAAATGGCGTCGCTCCTTTTGCTGAAAATGGGGAACAAGCCGGACGTGCATGGTTACAAGATACCGGCAAAAAAAATATCGAAGAACTTAATATTGTCTTGAAAGAGACAGCAAGCTCGTGGTTTGAAAAAATCTCAGAGTAAGGAAGCAAGGTAAGGAAGTGTGAGGAAGGTTCTCGCGCTTCCTTATTTTTTTGCTTTATTTTTCTTCGCGTTCTTGGCATTTCGGTATTGTGAAGGCGATAGATTGGTCAACTGATTGAAGGATTGAACAAAGAATAACCTGGAAGAAAAGCTAGTAATAATTGATATATCTGAAATTAAGTATGCAAAATTTTACTTGAACGGATATTAAGTATTCTATCGGTAAAATACCGACGGATTTCTCGAAGGAATAGGCAAGATATCTAAAAAACAAAACAAGATGTTTATTGTGAAAACGCTTTTTCATTTGTATACTTTTCCCGTAAATAGTAAAGAAAGAGGACGAAAAAGATAAAAGATAGTTTTCTTGGCAGGAATGTCTGCCTTTAATCTATTAGTTTATTAGCCTGTCAAGGTGAAAGATCCTCGTAGACGGTCGCTTAAAGGGTCCACTAAACGCCCGAAATGCAAGAAAAACTATTAGATCGGTCGTTAATACGACTTCTTAACGATCATAACGCAAGAAAAGGAAGCGAAATATTTCTTCATTACAGTTTTCCTTTTTTAAGAAAATGATTCTGTGATTCAAATATATGAATTTAGAGGTGCGGACAAATGAAAAGAGCTATCGGCATTGATATTGGCGGGACGAAGATTGCAGCGGGAATCATTTCGGATACGGGCGAACTGCTTGAACGTACGGAAGTAAAAAGTGATCCTTCAGACCGGGAAAATATGTTTGAGAGAGTTGTAGAAGCGGTGGAAAATGTTCTCGGAAAATCCTCGGTTTCAATCGGTGACATTGAGGGCATTGGTGTTGGAGTACCAGGAAAAGTGAATCGTGAGAAGGGCATCGCTGTTTTTCAAAACAATTTGCCTTGGAAACAGTTTCCCGTTACAGCCCGTTTACAGGAGCGATTTGGCATCGAGCGGATCACGATTGACAATGATGTCTATATGGCGACTTTTGCAGAATGGAAAGCGGCACAGGTAAAAAGGGCAGAGACCTTTGTCTACGTGACAATCAGTACGGGAATCTCCTGTTCTATCATTCATAATGGTTCATTTTTCAGGGGAGCTGGATTTGCTGGGGAGCTTGGTCTGATCCCGGTCCTTTCGAAGGGAGTCAATGAACGGTTAGAAAAAATTGCTGCTGGACCGGGGATCCAGAGATTAGCCGAAAAGGAATTGAAGGTAGATACCATTTCAACTAAGGATGTGTTTGCGGGTTATCTAAATGGGGAACAGGAATATCAACCAATTATTGACGAGGTGACCGACCATTTAGCTCAAGGCCTTTATGCGATTTCTAGCTTATTGGATCCGCACAAAATGGTTTTCGGCGGCAGTGTCATCGTGAATAATCCTTTTTTGCTTGAGTTGATCAAGGAAAAGCTAAAATCACATCAGCTTCCTGAACAACAACATCTTTTAGGCCAGATGAGTATCAGTACATTGGCGCAGAATAATGGGGTTGTTGGTGCAGGATTACGGGCTTTTGAAGGTATGTTATGAGGAATCACCAGCCTTCCTTTGTGAAGGGAATGTTGGGAAGTAGGAAGAGGAGCGTTAGATATGTTTACTTTTAGTCAAGAAAAATTAGTGTCTCTAGGAGCATCGATTACAACAGCAGAAATTAAGCAGCAGCCAGATTTATGGGATGAAACCTATTCATTGTATACGAAGAAACGAGTAGAGATTCAAACATTTTTGCAAAAACTGGCTGAACAACATGAACGAATCCGTGTCATTTTTACAGGTGCTGGAACCTCTGCCTATGTCGGTGATACGGTCACTCCTTATTTAAAAGGAAAAGTGGATGAAAAAAAGTGGGAATTTCTAAGTGTTCCAACAACCACTTTGGTATCTAATCCCTATGAATTTTTTAAAGCAGATTTCCCAACTTTGTTGGTTTCATTTGCTCGAAGCGGCAACAGCCCTGAAAGTGTGGCTGCCGTAGAAGTAGCTGAACAACTAGTAAAGAACTTCTATCAGCTAACCATTACCTGTGCAATTGATGGTGAGTTAGCGAAAAGGGCAGAAGGCGATGAAAGCAATCTTTTGTTGTTAATGCCCGATAGAGCCAATGATCAAGGATTTGCCATGACGGGAAGTTATTCGTGCATGACGCTCATGGCATTACTCGTTTTTGATCCGCTGTTAGTGGAAGAAAAATGGGCAATTGTCCAAACGATTCGCCAAATGGGTGAAAGTGTCATTCTTCGTGAAGAGGATATCCAAACTATCATCGATTGCGATTTTGAGAGGATCATATATCTAGGCTCAGGAAGCTTAGAAGGGTTGGCGAGAGAAGCACAGTTAAAAGTTTTAGAGCTAACAGCTGGTAAAATTGTTACTGCTTTTGATTCATCGTTGGGTTTTAGGCACGGTCCTAAATCATTTGTAAATGAAAAATCGTTGGTGTTTGTGTTTGTTTCAAACCAGTCTTATACACGTCAATACGATTTGGATATTTTAAAAGAATTGCAGCAAGATAAAATTGCAAACGGTATATGTGCAATCTCAGTGGACGGAGAAACGAACTACGATGGGAACACGTTCTTATTCGACAGTGATGCCCATGCTGTACCGGATGCCTACCTGGCATTACCGTATGTCATGATCGGTCAAACGGTATCACTATTAGCTTCTGTAAAAGTTGGTAATACACCGGATACCCCTTCACCAACAGGCACGGTTAATCGTGTGGTAAAAGGCGTCACCATCTATGAATATAAGTAGAAGCAAGGGGACGGTTCTTTTGCTTACTCTCTTACCGGGTACCTACACGAAAAATCTTATTCCATAGGATATGCTCTACTAGAAAAGCGAACAGTGCCACTGTTCGCTTTTTTATGCAATTCACTAAAAAAACAATATTACTAAAAATTTGGACAATATCTTTATTGTGTAAGCGCTTTAACGAAAGTAAGCTAAATTACAGTAGATGGTGGTATTTGCAGTTATTTTCGCTATATTTTTTAACAGCTTACAGGTATCGCTTTCTATCAAAATAGTATATTTAAAGGAGGAGAGGATTTGCGCAGTAAGTATTACAAAAGGGTTACCAATGCCCTGATTGCCTTTGTATTATTTTTACCTATGTTTTTGACGGGTTTCACTCCGCCATTACGTGCAGAAGCAGTAGTGACAAATCCCTGGGTTACCATTTCATCTGGAGGAAATGAAGTAAATGAAATGGTCAACCAGAATGGGAAGGCTTATGCAAGGCTTGGAGCAGGAGCGGGAAATGACAATGGAGCCAAAGCTGCTATTTTTCAAGAAAAAGAAGCAGTAGCTCACATATCAGGAACGATGGAATATACATTTATTCCAGAATTGAAAGCGGAAGATACCAGATTTGGTTTCTATCCTCATTATATTGATCATAACAACTTTGTATTTGTAGGCTATGACTCCTTAGGGTGGTTCTATGAATACAAATATCAAGGCAGCGGAACCTGGTTACAAACTAGACCAAGCGTTCCTCTCCCAGAAGCCGGAACCAAACATTCCATAAAAATTGATTATAATGGAACCGCTTTGAAGGTTACATTAGATGGAAAAGATTTATTTGGAGCGGTTACTTTATCAAATGATATAAATAATCTTCTTTCAGGTAAGGAAGCGGTTAAACTTGGTGCTTTTGGAGGTAAAAACAGCCAAGTACTCCTTGAATTAGGAGATTCTCCAGGAGATGGAGGTACAGATCCAGGTAACGGAGGAACAGAGCCCGGAGATCAAGAACTTGTCGACATTTCGGATAACCAATTAGAAGATGGCGACTTTAAAATTATCTCGGGCGACGGAAAAGTTACCTATAATCAAGATGGTTCAGCAACTTTCCATGTTACATCTACTCAAAAAAATCGAATTGTCTACAATAAAATGAAACCAATTAAGAATGGTATTTTTGAAGCTGATATTACGCCGGGAACTAGCGCCATGAACCGTTTTGGCCTCATCTATCGTGTTCAGAATCCATCTGCCTATACGTATGTGGGAACGGGAGATCAGAACAATCTTTATTTTGGCGAGATCTTTGGCCCTGCTAACAGTTGGACGGCGATGACTTCAAACGTGCCATTAGAAGCAAATAAAACCTATCATTTACGAATAAAATTTTCGGATGATTTAGCTACTTTATACATTAATGATAAAAAGGTGAATACCTTTACATTGTCAGGCGGTGTCGATCAAGCAGGGTTACTTGGATTTGAAAAAAGCCGTGGAGCTGCGGACATTACGATTTCAAACATCAAAATTAAAGAAAATGTTCCTCCTAAAGCACCAAATACGCCGCCAGTAGAGGATAACCTAAGCTCAGACTATATGAATGTTATTATTGACCAAGTCTTCCCGCGTGTTATCGAATATCGGGTTGGCAACAAGGTAATGAACGGACAAAAGTCTCCTGTATACGGATTAAAAGTGAACGGCGTTCTTTACTATCCTGAAGTAAGCTTTGAAAAGAAGAGCAAAAGTGAAGCACTGTATACTCTAAAGGTAAAAGATGAATATGAAAACCTTGATGCTGTATTTAAAGTTTCTTTAAAAGTGAACAAAAATAAAGTGATCTATACCTTTGAAGAAATCACCAATGCCGGTAGCTCAAAAATTGAAACGGTTGAATTGGCCGATCTGAACTTTATCTCAGTTAATTCAGCTCAAACCAATGCCAAAGCCAAATTAACGAATCTTAGCAGTGATGTGACCAAACCTGGGGATGTCGATGTCACTGTCGATTCAACTTTGGGAGGCATTGGAACTTCAGAAAGATACTATACTGCTTTCCTATCAACAGACAAATTGAGTGCAGGTGTATGGTCCAGTTCGGAAGTAAATGGCTACCGTAACCTAGTGGCAAATCGTTATCAAAGTGAAGATGGTACGAAAGCCATCGGTATCGGTTCTAGTTTACTTTATTATCAAAGAGAATTTATGTCGAAACCACAATCAAAAAAACCTACCGTGAAAATTGCAATTGCGGATGATTTGAATCGTGATAATGAAATTGACTGGCAGGACGGTGCGATTGCTTACCGTGAGATCATGCAAGACATTCCAGGTTCGAACGATGTAAACAATCTGGTTGGCCAACGAATTGCCATGAATTTTGGCTCACAAGCACAACAGCCATTCCTAAAAACATTGGATAATGTTAAAAAGGTTGCTCTCGCTACAGATGGATTGGGTCAGTCTGTACTGTTAAAAGGATATGGAAATGAAGGTCATGACAGCGCTCACCCGGATTATGGAAATGTTGGTGAACGGATCGGCGGAGCTGAGGATATAAAAACACTAATTCGTGAAGGGCATAAGTACAATTCTGAATTTGGTGTCCATATCAATGCTCAAGAAACCTATCCTGAAGCCAAAGCTTTCAATGAAGATTTTATTGACGGTCCAAATTCTAGAGGCTGGGGCTGGTTAGACCAATCATATACCATCAATAAATTAAAGGATTTGTACTCAGGAACACGTGCGAAAAGGCTGGACGAATTAAAAGCAGCTGCACCAGGTCTTGACTTCATTTATTTAGATGTATGGTATCAAGATCAATGGGAATCTGATCGAATTTCAGAGCAATTTCATGATCGCGGCTGGAGGGTAGCAACGGAGTTTGGTACTTCAATGGCCAATTACTCTACATGGCAGCACTGGGCTACGGATAAGAACTACGGCGGGCCAGCCAGTAAAGGAATCAACTCTGAGGTCCTTCGCTTTATTAGTAATCACCAAAAAGATTCTTGGGTGTTAAATTGGCCTGAATCAGGAGGAACGGCTGATCATCCGTTGCTTGGCGGATTTGAATTAGCAGGTTTCGAGGGATGGCAATCTGATAAGAATTTTGACCATTTTATCCGGATGACATTCGATACAAATCTACCAACGAAATTTTTACAAAAGTATTTTGTTATCGATTGGGCAAATGTAGAAGGCGACAAAAGCAAAACAAACTTGGAAAAGGAAATTAAATTGGCGGACCCAAGTAATGGGGATGTTGTTGTTGTTACGAGAAAGGACAATTCCAGAGAACGTGTGATTACGCTTAATGGAAATGTTGTCCTTGATGAACATGCTTATTTAATTCCTTGGGTGGAGCAAGACTTTAAAAATCCAACTCAGGATTCTGAAAAACTGTACCACTGGAATTTAGAAGGCGGAACAACTACTTGGACACTTCCAAATGAATATGCTGGTGCATCTAAAGTTTATGTCTATAAATTGACCGACCAAGGCAGAACAGATGTGCAGAAAGTCAAGGTCGTCAATAATCAGGTAACCTTGACGGCTGAGGCAGCTACTCCATATATTGTTGTACCAAAGAAAGAGAAGGGTTTACAAGTCGATGACTGGAGCAAGGATGCTCATGTCTATGACACAGGATTTAATTCGGGAACCGTCAAAGATCCTCATACAAAAGTGGCTGGAGACAAGGATGCTGTCAGTGTCGTAAGAACGAATCAAACTGGAAATGCCCGTAATGTAAGCAGCGGCGATTATTTCTTGAATATCGACAGTCCGTCAAAAAATACATCCGTTTCCCGTACCATTACTGGCCTTGAACCTGGCAAAGATTATGTGGCTGAGGTCTATGTAGAAAACAATAGTGATGTAAAGGCCGGAATCAAAGTAAATGGCGAAGTAAAAAATGTAAGCAATTACACACTGCGCAGCCTGCAAAAGAACTTTGTAAAAGCAGATTCACATGCTACGAATGATGGATACAACAGCAAGATGCAAAGAATGCAAGTAAGCTTTACGGCTGCATATAAAAAGGCAGAATTAATTCTCAGCCGTGAGGCCGGTGAAGGAACTACTAAGTTTGATGATATTCGGATAGTGCAAAAATCCTTGAAAAATGAAGTATCACCAAAGGTATTTGAACAAGATTTTGAATCGGTCGTGCAAGGAATTTACCCATTTGTTATTGGCAATACGGAAGGTGTAGAAGACAATAGAATTCATTTGTCTGAATTACATGCTCCGTATACGCAAAAAGGATGGGCAGGTAAAAAATTAGTAGACGATGTCATCAAAGGGAATTGGTCTGTTAAGGTGAATACTGGAAACAAAGGCTTAGTGTATCGTACCATTCCGCAGCACTTCCACTTTGAACCAGGCGTAACCTATAAAGTATCCTTTGACTATCAAACTACTGCCAATTCCTATCGTTTTATCTCAGGGGATCAAGAAATTGATGCTCGCGATATTGCAGCTGTCAAGGGTTTGAGTATAAACAATACACTTTCTGCATCTACCGATACCAAAAAGGCTGAGTATACTGTCACTGGTTCCGAAAATGGGCAAACGTATATTGGAATTTTCAGTGATGGAACCAGCTTGAATGGAGATACTGGGGCAGGAACATTTATTTTAGATAACCTGCGGATTGAACAGATCACCAACTGAAGTTTGTCGAAGATTGATAGTTTTAATACTGTAGAAAAATAGAAAAGAGACAAGAACCCAGAACGGATTAACTTAAAGTAAATTCGTTCTGGGTTCATTTTTTTATTTACATAAAAATCGTTCATATCCTCCTTTTTCTGCATGACCTAAAAAGTAAAGGAAGGAATTTTAGTGATTCAAATGATTTTTGTTTTAATAACGTGAGACGGGGCAATATTTTTGTTGCCTAGTCACGTAACCGACTCATTTTTTTACCATGAAAAAATGGCTGAATTTAAAAAAATAGTTTTGTCTGAAGAATATCAAGGGCACTGTTAATCTCCTCTAAATCTTCTTTTGATGCATTTTGTATTCGATGCAGGAAACTTGATTCTACATGGGCAAAGGCTTCATTCATCATGGTTTCTCCATCTTTAGAAAGACGAATATACTGTTTTCGTCGATCTTCGGTATCACTTATCTTTTCAATTAAATTTTTTTCACTTAATTTTTTTAACTCACGACTAGTATTTGGCATCGACATATGCTGGCAATCACTAATTTCACTAAGGGTAACAGGCTGGCTAACGGTTATATACTCGAGAATGTTATATTGAACGGGCGTGATGGAATCAGATTTTGCGTGTTGGGTTAATTCGTGTGTCACACGATGAACCGAAGTCGTAAAAGACACACATTTAAAAAAAAGAGCTTTTTTATCCATATCTCTCACCTCTTATTGTGAAGATAACAAAAATGTTATCAAAATACAATTATCATTTGACAATAAAAAAGGTGATTGCTATGATTTAGTTATCAAATGATAAGTAAAAGGGGTGCGTCATGAAAGTTCTTGTTATTTACACACATCCTAATCATCAAAGTTTATGTTACTCATTTTTACAAAAGGTCATCAAAGGAAGTCATGAAAATCCAAATATAAAGGAAATACAGGTGCTAGATTTGTATGAGGAGGGCTTTAATCCACTTCTTGTGTTTAATGAGCATAAACGAAGACGTGATATGTATCGTGATCCTCACCTTGAAAAATATCGACAGCAAATTTCTTGGGCTGACAAGATTGTCTTTGTCTACCCTATTTGGTGGGGAAGACCTCCAGCCATGCTGCTGGGATACATTGATCAATTATTTGCTGCAAATTTTGCCTACAAGGATAAGAAGGGACTGCTGCCAGAGGGATTATTGAAAGGAAAATCAGTTGTATGTATGTCCACCATGAAGGGACCTGCAAACTATCCACTTCTCTGGTTAAATAATTCACATAAAATATTGATGAAAAAAGCCTTATTCAATTTTGTCGGAATCAAACAAGTAAAGTTTTTTGAATTTGGTAATATGGAAAACCCAAAGGGAAAACAAACCAAAAAACTAGAAAAGATTTATCGTTATTTTAAAAAGATCGATCGTTGAACGCTTCAAACTTATGAAGCAGGAGAACCGTCCCCTTGCTTCTTCGAATTTACTCAATATTGTTCTAAGATATTAGATATTTGTAATGCCTATAATGGTTGACCAGTTTCTTTAAAATAGGTATATAATTCCTTCCCATATCTTTTTAGATAAATTACATGTTTGCTAGATTTGAAATACGGGAAAGCTTTTTCCTCAAGAAGGACGTAATATTGCTCCATTTGATCTTGAAGATAGTAAATATGAATTTTAAATAATAGTTGATAAAAACGGTTTTCCAATTGCTTAGCCAATGGAATGTCCTTCACGATTGAATGTTTTTCATTCGTTATGGTTGAATTTCCGTTACCAGGAAGATCCCTCCAATCTTTTGTTTTGAAACCATCGAAGTCATTATTTGCAATTTTCTTTTAAATTATTTTTATCATACAATAATCTATAAGAAGAAGGAAGGAGCGCTGAAATTGGAAGAAAAGAAAGTTACATGGTTAGAACTCTTCTATGATTTGCTATTTGCTGCAGCTGTTGCGACTGCAACTCATGTTTTACTTCATGTTAAACAAGGAGAAATTCATCCAGAATATTTATTGAAGTTTGCTTTAATATTTATTCCAATCTGGTGGTCTTGGGTAGGCCAAACGATGTTTATTAACCGGTTTGGACAAGATTTTATGCATCAACGGATCTTTATGATCCTTCAAATGGTGTTTGTTCTTATTATGACATCAAGCTTATCGGTTGATTTTGATCAATATTATCTCCCTTTTCTTATTGGCTATATTGGATTAAGATCACTAACAGCGATCCAATATCTAGTTGTTCGGAGTGTAGAAGAAGGGGATACGAAAAAGGTAGCTCAATACTTAGGAACACGTTTTTGGATTGGAATCATCATCTCATTTTTCTCTATCTTATTTGATTCATGGATTCGATACAGCATATTATATATAGGAATTATTGTCGATATTATTGTGCCTTTTTTCGGACGCAAGTATTTGGTGAAAGCTTCGACCAATACGGTTCATTTATTAGAACGTTTTGCTACATTTACACTAATCCTTTTTGGAGAATCGGTCGTCAGCACCCTTTCTGTACTTCAGCCACAAAAAGGGGATTGGAATTCGATCTCATTTTCAATCATTTCATTTATCCTTATTATTTCGATGTGGTGGCAGTATTTCGAAAATGTAGATAAGAAAGTAAATAAGTCGATCGAAACAGCCGGCCAAACTATTATTTACGGTCATCTGTTTATTTTAATGTCTTTGAGCATGATTGCTGCTTCCATCAAGCTGCTCTATCTCCATGAGGTTCGTTATTCATTTAACTTATATTTTGTATTCGGTTCTGTATTACTCTATTTCATAACAACAACTATTGTTTTTCATCAATACAGGTTTGAACAAGACCGTCTAAAATATTATCATTTAGCGTTATTTTTAGGGATTTTAGCAACCTTTTTTATTATTAATTTGATAGTAGTAGTTCCAAACATTATCATAATGGGAGAACTAGCCCTGTTTTTTATCATCTATGCTAAATTAACAACTACTTAGGAAATGGAATAAAGGCTAGTGGTAAGGAAAAGATGTTCGTATTATTCGAGTTTGTCGATAATGGACAAGACCAAAACCAATTCCAAGGTGATAAATAAATGTAGATTGAACCTTTAATGCAGAGCAAATAGCTGGAACTTATTAGGACAATATTCATAACAACTAAATTTGTAGAAAATTGTGTATTTACATGCTTGACTATTTCATTCATACGGACTATAATTTTAATAAATTTTCAAACAATATATGATTTATAGCGTTGAAGAGGGAAAGTACGATTACGTTATTTTATACAGAGAGCTTCGGCAGCTGAAAAGAAGCAAAAATACTAATCCGAACAATGGCCTCAGAGCTTCGTGCTGAAACAATCTAACTAGATTGGAGTAGGTTCCGACGAGATTTGGTACTCGTTATCAATACCACAGTATAAAGAGCAGCATTACGCTCTCGTACTTGCAGAGGCTGTTTTGTGTGAGCAAACAGTAAATTAAGGTGGTACCACGTGGAGATCAACCACGTCCTTATCTATTTCTTGAAATAGATAGGGGCGTGGTTTTTTTAATTCCGTAAATAAGAGAAATGAAGCGAGGAGACGGTTCAATTGCTTCTGGTACATAATGAAGCAGGAGAACCGTCCCCCTGCTTCATACCTAGAATAAAAAACTAAGGAGGAAAATATAATGAATAATCATCTCGTGTTACAAACTGATTTTGGTACAAGTGACGGTGCTGTAAGCGCTATGTATGGTGTGGCTATTTCCGTGAATCCAGCCATCCGTGTATTTGATTTAACCCATGACATTCCCCAGTATCATATTTGGGAAGGCTCCTACCGATTATATCAGACGGTTTCCTATTGGCCCGAAGGAACGGTGTTTGTTTCGGTTGTTGACCCAGGTGTCGGTTCTGAGCGGAGAAGTGTTGTCGCGAAAACGGCTTTGGATCAGTATATTATTACTCCGGACAATGGTACGCTCACCCATATTAAAAATTGTATTGGCATTAAAGAAGTAAGAATCATTGATGAGGACGTCAATCGCTTGCCGTGTTCTGGTGAATCCTATACGTTCCATGGTCGTGATGTCTATGCATATACCGGGGCAAGACTCGCTTCCAATTTAATTACGTTTGAACAAGTGGGTCCAGAAGTGCCGGTTGATTCCATCATCGAACTTCCCAAGGAGGAGCCGAGTATTACCAATCATGTGCTCACTGGCAATATTGACATACTTGATATTCGGTTCGGTAATTTATGGACAAATATTGACCGTGTACTCTTCAAAAATTTATCAGTGGAATATGGTGATTCCTTTGAAGTGACGATAGAAAATGATACCCGCCAAGTCTATAAAAACATTATGACGTATGGCCGAACATTTGCTGATATTCATTTAGGTGAGCCATTGCTATATGTGAATTCGCTTGATAAAATTGGCGTTGCGATTAACCAGGGTTCTTTTGCAAAGGCATATCATATTGAAACAGGGGCATCATGGAAAATTTCTATACGCAAATTGCCGAAAATTGTTTACAATTAACTTTATGAAAAAGATCTTTTTGGGGGTTGAGGAAATGAAAGGAAAACAGTTATCAATCAAAACGATCGTGGCAATTGGGATTGGCGCAGCCGTATTCGTGATTTTAGGCAGATTCGCCGTTATTCCAACAGGAGTACCAAATACGAATTTTGACACATCGTACGGCTTTTTAGCGTTAATGGCAATTGTTTTCGGACCGGTTGCCGGTGGGTTGATTGGGTTAATCGGCCACGCCTTAAAGGATGCCATCTTCTACGGAACTCCGTGGTGGAGCTGGGTCATCGTTTCTGGAATCGTCGGCTTCTTAATTGGCCTTGCAGCGAAGAAAATCAATATTGAATCAGGCATTTTTAATACGAAAAAAATCATTCTGTTTAACGTGGTTCAAATCGTTGTCCAAGCGATCGGCTGGTTCGCGATTGCTCCGACCCTCGATGTTCTTATTTATGCCGAACCAGCAAATAAGGTTTATTTACAAGGCGTGGTTGCCGGCGGGTTAAACATGGTAACTGTTGCTGTCCTTGGTACGCTGTTGCTTAGTATCTATGCAAAAAGCCGCAGTCAAAGCGGCAGTCTAACTAAGGATGTTTAATTATAAGATGCAGACTGTTTTGCAAACAGAAGAGCATTGATTCACTAGGAGAAATTTTATGAAAAAACCGGTTATACAATTTGAAAACTATAGCTTTCAATATCGCAGTCAGACGGCACCAACATTACATGAGATAAACTTAACGATCTATGAAGGGGAAAAGATTCTCATTGTTGGTCCATCTGGATCTGGAAAAAGCACACTTGGCCATTGTCTCAATGGCCTTGTTCCCTTTTCTTACAAAGGGGAAGTATCAGGAAGTTTGAAAATCTGCGGCGAGGACGCTAAGGATTTAGACATTTTTTCCTTATCGAAAAAAGTCGGAACGGTTCTCCAAGATCCTGATGGGCAATTTATTGGGCTTACGGTTGCTGAGGATATCGCTTTTGCGCTCGAAAATGATTGTACACCACAAACACAAATGTTTGATAAGGTGGCCGAGGTATCGAAAATGGTGGAAATGGAGGATTATTTGGACTCCTCGCTGCACCATCTTTCCGGAGGACAAAAGCAAAGGGTATCTCTTGCTGGGGTAATGGTCGATGATGTGGAGATTCTATTATTTGATGAACCACTGGCCAATCTTGATCCGGCAACAGGAAAATATGCAATTGAACTCATTGATAGGATCCAACAAGAAACAAACAAAACGGTCGTGATTATCGAGCACCGCTTAGAGGATGTATTGCATTGCCCTGTTGACCGCATCATTGTCGTTGATGATGGCAGGATTATCGGTGACATGACTCCGGATGAACTTTTAGCTTCCCCCGTCTTGGAGCAATGTTCCATCCGCGAGCCCTTATATGTGAAAGCAGCGAAATATGCCGCCTGTGATATTACGCCAGAAATGAAGCCCGCTCATCTCGATTCCTTTCAAGTTGAAAGCTGCAAAGGTCAGTTAGTGGACTGGTTTACAAAAGTGGATAGCCCGCAGCCTAGAGAGAAAACAGAATCTGTTTTGGAATTAAAGGAAATTAATTTTGGCTATACACCAGGAAAAAGAACGATTCACGGTGTTTCTTTTTCGATTGAAAAAGGTGAAATGGTTAGTATTGTTGGAAAAAATGGTGCTGGAAAGTCGACACTGTCCAAATTAATTTGCGGCTTTGAAAATCCTAGCTCGGGAAGAATTTATTATCGCGGGCAGGATATTACCGAAGATACGATTAAAGAGAGGGCATCAAGGATCGGCATGGTAATGCAAAACCCGAATCAGATGATTTCGAAGCAGATGATCTATGATGAAGTGGCGCTTGGTCTGGTCATCCTTGGTGTACCGGAAGCCGAGATAAAAGAGCGCGTTATGAAGACATTGAAAATTTGCGGATTGTATCCATTCCGTAACTGGCCGATTTCGGCGTTAAGCTTTGGCCAGAAAAAGCGGGTAACCATCGCCTCCATCTTAGTATTGGAGCCAGAGATAATCATACTTGACGAGCCTACCGCAGGGCAGGATTTCCGCCATTATACCGAGATCATGGAATTTTTGGTGGAACTCAACAGCCAAGGTGTTACAATCATCATGATTACCCATGATATGCATCTCATGCTTGAATATACGCCGCGGGCGATTGTGATTGCAGGCGGAAGAAAAATAGCCGATGACTCAGCTGTCAATGTACTGGCGGATTCTACAATTATTGAAGAGGCAAATTTAAAGGAAACATCCTTATTTGAATTGGCAAACCGGGCGGGAATTAGCGATCCAAAGCAGTTTGTCGAGAGGTTTATCGCCTATGATCGTGAGGTGAGACAGAAATGGCAGTAGAAATGCTTTCATACATAGAGCGGCAATCGCCGGTCCATCAGCTGACAGGTGTAACCAAGCTGATTTGCTTCATCATCTGGTCATCGATTGCGATGCTTACCTATGATACGCGAGTTTTAGTCTTCCTCTTCCTATTTAGTATCGGCGTCTTTATCGTTTCCAAGGTGAAACTAAAGGAAGTGGCCTTTGTCCTCCTATTTATCTTATTGTTTTTGATGATTAATAATCTTGCAATCTATGTATTTTCGCCGCAAGAAGGGGTAAAAATCTATGGGACAAGCCATGTGCTGTTTGAAATCGGCGGGCGCTATTCGATCACGCTAGAGCAGCTGTTTTATCAAATGAATGTTACACTTAAATATTTCACCGTCATTCCGGCGGCGATTCTATTTATTGTGACGACAAATCCCAGTGAATTTGCCGCATCATTAAACCGAATCGGTGTCAGCTACCGAATTTCTTATGCTGTTGCACTTGCATTACGCTATATTCCCGACATTCAACGAGATTTTCGTAATATCTCGCTTTCCCAGCAAGCCCGTGGGATTGATATGTCGCGCAAAGAAAAGCTGCCGAAGCGGATAAAGAATGCTGCATCGATCATCATCCCGCTCATCTTATCAAGTCTCGATAAAATTGAAATCATTAGCAATGCAATGGAGCTCCGAGGGTTTGGAAAAAACAAAAAGCGTTCTTGGTACCGGGCACGCCCATTTCAAAAAATAGATGTATTCACTATCATCCTTTTCGCTCTCATACTATTAGTCTCGCTTTATGTCACATTTCATGATGGCGATCGGTTCTATAATCCTTTTCTTTGATGTTTTCCTAATTACATAGACAAGTATAAATCCGCTGCCTAGTTCTTTGGCAGCGGATTTTCATATTTACTTGATATGTTGAATGAATAGGCTACCCCAATTATAAACATCAGTAAAAAAGACCAACAAAAATACCTCAATAGCGGATAGTGGATAAAGAAATTATTATTTAGCCGACTATATATATTTTCCTTTCTAGAGAATTTGATAAGGATAGGTCAAAAAGGGAATCCTTGAAGTATTCTATCGAAGGAAGGATGATATAGTAATGGTAAGATGGTATCCAATTTTATTGCTCACTTGTCTTTTATGTCTAGCTGGATATGACAATCATGAATACATAAGGGAACGGGGAGAAAACAGGGGGAAAGAAGTAATGACTCCAGCTATACACATTGACCCAGAAGTCGATATGATTAGTGAAAAGATGGTTGAAATCATCATTCACTTTAAAACGTATCCAGCAAAGGTTGCAGTCGCCATTGCAGAAAAGAGTGGAGTACCATTAACATTGGAACAAGCAAAACAGGACGTAGAAGAAAGTCATTCACGCTTTAAGAAGGATGTAGAACGATATTTAGGCCAACACCAAATTCCCTATTCGATAAAGCATACTTATAAAATGGCATTTAACGGGGTATCGATTAAGCTTCCAGGGAAGGAAATTAAAAGATTGTTACAATCTAACGAAATTGCTGCTATTTATGCCAATAAGGAAATCAAGCTAATTCCACCGCCAAGACCTAAATAATGTACTATGTAGCGGGCTTAATCGTCCGCTTTCTTATTTGCCGATAGGAAAGTATAACTATCCTATCAGGCATAAGTATAACTACGCCTCTGTCTTCGCCCTTGGGGCTCACCAATCGACGAGTTTTCTTTATCAATAATATAAAACAATCAAAAAGGGCACCTAAATAATGGTGCCCTTTTTGATTGTTTTATAAATAAAGATAAATTACCCCAAATTAAAAGTTTAGTACTTTTTATACGGGTATGAATGCCTATCAAAAATACCCAATTGCAATATAGTAATCTTAAAAGTAAGAAGTTAGATCATAAAATCACATCAACATTTAATACTACTTATAATGGGGTAGCGATGAAACTACCAGCCAACCAAGTAGAAATGCTCTTAAAATCTGAAGTTGTCAAATCCGTTTATAAAAATGTCGAATTTAAGGTCGATCCAATTGCGTTAGGTGAAGAAAAGGCATCAAACAATAACGCTGGTAATTGTGAGCTTTTAATTATTTTTTGCTGTGAATTTTTGACAAGGATCCTCATTTATCCTTCTATAAATTGAGCTTCATTAAATGCAATCCTCTATATTTAGATAGCGATCCGCCCACGTTTGATAAAACTTTTCTTCATGAGAAACAAGTAATACACTGCCTTTAAACTGAATTAATGCTTTTTGTAAAGCTTCTTTTGTTTCTGCATCTAAATGATTGGTTGGTTCATCCAAGACTAGAAAATTGCAAGATGAAAGAAGGAGCAGGCATAATTTTACCTTTGACTGTTCTCCGCCACTTAATGTCCCAATTGCTTGTGAAGTATGAGCATTCTTCAGCCCACATTGAGCCAAACGACTACGAATCTCCTTAACGCCCAATTTAGGATAAAAATCTGAGATAATTTTGAGAGGTGTTTTTGCCTTATCTTCCCATGTTAAATTTTGTTCGAAATAACCAATCTTTACGGATTCCGCAAACTGGAAACTACCTGCGACAATTGATATACGTTGAACGAGTGTTTTTAGTAATGTGGACTTTCCAATTCCATTAAAACCTGTAATCACAAGTTTTTGCCCGCCTGAAACAGTAAAATTCAATTTAGGCAAAAGGGGTTTACCATAACCAACCTCAAGGTCATTTACACGTAGAGCCATCTGTGCGGAAAGTGAGATTTCCTTAAAACTAAAGGCAGGTTTATGAGTGAAAACTGGTGGAGCCATTCGTTCCATTCTTTCAAGCTGCTTCCGACGACCTTGAGCCATCTTGCTATTAACTCCAGCAATATTCTTTCGAATAAATTCTTCCGTTTTTTCTATCTTTTTTTGTTGAGCGACGTATTGTCGAGTGTAATCTTCTCGCAAATGCTCTTTTTGACGCAGAAAATCCGAGTATTTCCCCGTATACTTTTTGATGGTGCCAAGCTCGATATCACATATACAAGAAGATATTTTCTCTAAAAAATCAAAATCATGGGATACAACGATATAAGCGCCATCGAATACGGTTAAATAGTTTGCAAGCCAGTCTACATGTTCCTTATCTAGAAAATTCGTTGGTTCATCTAACAATAGTACATGGGGCTTTTCAAGCAATAGCTTTGCTAGTATAACTTTCGCTCTTTGGCCGCCGCTTAACTCCTGAATGGGGCACTCGATGCCAATTGCATTAATCCCTAAGCCATAAACCACTTTATCGATGTGACTTTCTATTAAATAAAAATCACTCGTTTCAAGCTTCTCCTGGTATTTTGCCGCTTGCTCCATCAGATCGTAATTACCTGTAATCACCATTTCTTGATAGAGATCATTCAGTTTTTTTTCGAGTTCAAATAAATTGGCAAATGCTGTATTCAAATAGTCAATAATTGTTTTGGTTCCATTGATTTCGGCATATTGATCGAGATGTCCAATCCTAATATCCCTTTTCCATTTAATCATTCCGTTATCGGGAATGATTTCTCCCATCAATATTTTTATAAGTGTACTTTTTCCAGCGCCATTTTGTCCTACGATTCCCATATGTTCACCTTTGTATAAATCGAAACTTGCTTTATCATATAGGGGTTTGTCTATAAATCTGTGTGTTAAATTTCTGACTTCAAGTAAACTCATCTTTTTTCCTCTTTTCCTAAAAAATAAAAAAAGCAAAGAGACAGTGTCACAAAAGACGCTAGCTCTTTGCTTTAGTGGTTTTGCTGCATAGAAAGAATACAACAAATATTATTTCAATTCCGAGAAAACTCATTGAAATATCCAAAACAAAGGGCCATAGACAAAGCATTGTCTATGGCCCTTTAATCAATTATCCTTCGGCAAATAGTCATACGCAAAAAAGCATAGCAGCACTACACTTTTTAGCAACTATAAGCCGATGAATATAGGAAACTTGATGCTTCCCGATTAAGCTCCGTACAATGCTTCATCGTATACATTTGTGCGGAGCTAAGTTCTCTAATATATATTTTAAACCGGATATTTATCATGGAAAGCACCTTCTTTACCATTTATACTATCATAAGAATGTTTGACCCCTGCTTGTTGTTTCTTAAGCTTATAAAGTTAAACCACCATCTACAAGGACAACTGAGCCGGTCATATAGCTTGCTTTATCAGATGCTAAGAAAGCAACCATTTCAGCAAGTTCGTTCGGATCAGCATAACGACCCATTCTCATATTTGAAAACTCTTCTGGGATGTAGCCGCCTTTTGCAAACTGATCAGCAACACTAGCGGTTAAAGCTGTTTGAACACCGCCTGGGCAAAGCGCATTAATACGGATTCCTTTTTTAGCATATTCTAATGCAGCACCTTTGGTTAACCCTATAACCGCATGTTTGCTTGCTGAATAAACAGCTACACTATGTTCAGGTCGAATTCCTGCAGTCGAAGCAGTGTTAATAATTGATCCGCTTCCTTGCTCGTCCATCACTTTTAACACATATTTTAATCCAAGGAATACGCCTTTTACATTGATGGACATAATCCGGTCAAATTCGGATTCTTCTACTGTAGTGAAAGGTGCAAACTTTTGGATAATACCTGCATTATTGAAAAATATATCAATACGTCCATATGTTTCAACTGCTTTATTTACATAGTTTTGCACATCTTCACTTTTTGAGACATCGGCCTGAACGAAGATACCTTCTCCGCCTTGCTCCTTCACAAGTTTTAATGTTTCTTCCCCTGTTTCCTTATTGAAATCGACTAATACAACTGTTGCCCCGTTACTAGCAAGTTTCAAGCTGCTTGCTCTACCAATTCCACTTCCTGCCCCAGTTATTACGGCAATTTTATTTGTTAATTCCATGTTCATTTCCCCTTTGTTTTAGATTTCTTACATCAACTATTTTATTGCTGATAAAGAATTATTTATTGTATTATCATACGGATAATAGTATTTTTTTATTGTCAATAATAAATAGTGTAATCGATTTCAAAAAATGAATGGAGTATATAAAATAGATGGAAATATCCAAGGAAGATTTACAATATATTTGTCAGCTTATTTCTGAAGTTCATCAAATACCCGTTTATTATGTCAATCAATTTGGTGAGTTCGAATACGAATTTTCAAGAAGTGACCTACGGAGAAATCCATATTATCACCTGTTCAAGGAGCAGATAAGTGTTTATACCTATGAAGAGGATCCAAATGATTTTCCTATCTTCTTTTCAAATTCAAATTTGAACTTTTTCTTTGTTAATCTAAAAAAAACAAATCACTTTTTAGGCACCATTATTGTAGGACCTTCCCTTGAGTCAGAAATATCTGATGAAAATATTACTAAGATCATGGATGCTTTTAAAGGAAACGTCAATAAAAGGAATCTTATTGAATACTATCAATCTATCCCCATTATTGATCGTCAACAACTCCTAACGATTAGTTTAATGGTTTATTATTTGATTTATCATAAAACGTTAGATAAAACGTTTGTCATACAAAATAACAAAGCGTTAGACCTCGTCATAATTGAATCAGAGAATCTGGATCTTGAGCTTTCAAAAGGGAGAAGGGATTTCATTTTCCATTCCAATCTTTCATATGAACGGGTTTTGCTTGATTATGTCAAAAATGGACGTATAGATAAATTAAAGGATATCTTCGACTACTCAATTGTCGGTGAAGCAGAATTAGGATTATTGTCGAAACGGAACCGCTTAAGAAGTGAAAAAAATTTAATGATAACTGGAATTGCCCTTGTTTGCAGAGCTGCCATTGAAGGTGGCTTAAATGAGGAAACGGCCTTTACATTAAGTGATTTTTATATTCAACAACTCGAGGATTTAGGAAACCTAAAAGCAATATTGAAATTAACGGAAGAAGCCATTAGTGATTTTACCAATCGTGTACACCAATTAAATGTAGGAAAATATTCTGCAGCGATAACCGCTTGTCAACATTATATTTATAACCATCTTTATGGAGACATCACACTTGATCACCTTGCAGAAATGTGTCGTTTAAGTCCCAATTACTTATCATCCCTTTTTAAAAAAGAAGTTGGTATACCAATAAGTGAATATATACAACGGCAACGAGTAGACGAAGCAAAAAAGCTGTTAGTTATAACAAATTATCCGATTTCAGACATCAGCACGTGGCTAAATTTTAACGATCAAAGTTATTTTATAAAAATCTTTAAAAAATACACAGGTTTAACCCCAAGACAGTTTAGAAATGATCATTCCTCTGATCAAACATAGACATGAGCCGTGCCAGAGAGAATGGGGATTTCCGAAGAGGTGTTAATTAGCAGCGAATTGGCAGGAGAGGAATAGGTACAGCGGTTTATAGCGCGACCCTCGAACAAAATACCATTAATTCGGTAGTGGCTTTAATTGTTGAAGACGTTGTCCTGATTTCGGACGGCGGTGGTAAAACGTCTGCTGCAACTCATCCAATCCAAACACCTGAACGTGTGGCTAGATTCCTGCTTGGGCTGTTCAATCAGGTATCCAATCTCGGAGAAAACGTTCAAATCGAGCTGACACCTCTAAACGGCCAAACTGGGTTGGTGGTTCGGAAGGATGGCGTGATAGAGACCGTATTGCATATACATGTAGAGAAAAATGCAATCGGCAACCTTTACTTTGTACGGAACCCGGATAAATTACAACATATTTAGGTGTCAAAGGGAATTATAAAATTCAAAAGCCTATGAAGGATTATATATCTATTAATATTTAATCCTTGACAATTTATTTAATCTCCATTTATAATTCGTTATACTAAAAAAATGTTATATATTATAGAGCGTTGAACGGAATTTAGTAGTGCTTAGCATTTTGTCTACAGAGAGCTGATGGTTGGTGCAAATCAGTACAAACGTAAGCATGAATTACACTCCCGGAGTTTCTTTTTCGTAGTAAAGGCAGCAGCCTTTATGAAGGGGAAGACGGCAACAAAGCCGTTATCAGAATGAAGTGGTGAGCGTATGCTCGCAACTAGGGTGGTACCGCGAAGTCTATTCGTCCCTACTGGTTTTTCCAGTAGGGACTTTTTATTTGTTTTTAAAAATTTCATAGGATACAAGCATGGAAGGGAATACAGTAGTGCTTAGCATTTTGTCTACAGAGAGCTGATGGTTGGTGCGAATTAGTACAAACGTAAGCATGAATTACACTCCCGGAGTTTCTTTTTCGTAGTAAAGGCAGCAGTTCTTTATGAAGGGAAAGACGGCAGCAAAGTCGTTATTAGAATGAAGTGGTGAGTGTATGCTCACAACTAGGGTGGTACCGCGAAGTCTATTCGGCCCTACTGGTTTTCCAGTAGGGCCTTTTTATTTGGTTTTTAAAAATTTCATAGGATACAAGCGTGGAAGGGAATACAGTAGTGCTTAGCATTTTGTCTACAGAGAGCTGATGGTTGGTGTGAATCAGTACAAACGTAAGCATGAATTACACACCTGGAGTTTCTTTTTCGTAGTAAAGGCAGGAGTTCTTTATGAAGGGAAAGACGGCAGCAAAGTCGTTATTAGAATGAAGTGGTGAGCGAAAGCTCGCAACTAGGGTGGTACCACGAAGTCTATTCGTCCCTACTGGTTTTCCAGTAGGGTTTTTTTTAGCCGTAGGAAAGTTTAACTTTCCTATCAGGCATAAGTGCAACTACGCCTCTGTCTTCGCCTAACGGCTCGCCAGTCGACAAGTTTTCTTTATGAAAAGGAGGAAAGCAAAGATGGAATGTAGAATTCGATTACCATGTTAAGAGAATTCAAAAAAATTGAAAAGAAAGGATTGAATCTAGTATGAACCAATTATTGAAACCTATAAAACAGATTCCAGTTCATTTGAGACAATTTGTCTCAGAGCAGCATTACGAACAGTACACACCAATCGATCATGCGGTATGGCGATATGTTATGAGACAAAATCATCATGTCCTAAAGGATACTGCTCATCCGGCGTATGTGGAAGGTCTCCGGGCATCGGGGATTGACATAGAGGCAATTCCAAATGTATCAGATATGAATGAACGTCTTGCAAAAATTGGCTGGGGAGCTGCAATTGTAGATGGCTTAATTCCGGGTGTTGCTTTTTTTGATTTTCAAGCTCATGGTATTTTGCCAATTGCTGTGGATATTCGAAAAGTTGAAAACATTGAATATACACCGGCACCGGATATAATCCACGAAGCCGCAGGACATGCACCGATCATTTTTGATTCTCAATATGCTTCATATGTAAAACGATTTGGAGAAATTGGCGTAAAGGCGTTTGCAACAAGAGCAGAACATGAAGTATTTGAAGCCGTAAGACATCTTTCAATCGTAATGGAGGCCCGCAATTCCACTCCACAACAAATTGAAGAAGCAAAACGGTTACTAAGCGAAAAGCAAAAAGCGGTAACAGGTATGTCAGAAGCAGAACAAATCTCGCGAATTTTCTGGTGGACAGTGGAGTACGGACTAATAGGTACGTTGGAAAACCCTCAAATATATGGTGCAGGTCTGTTATCTTCTGTAGGAGAAAGCAAGCATTGCTTGTCTAAAGAAGTAGTAAAACTTCCTTTTTCGGTAGAGTCTTGTATTCAGACAAGCTACGATGTAACGACCATGCAGCCGCAATTATTTGTTTGCGAGAGCTTTGATCAATTGATAGAGGCTATCGAAGAGTTTTCCCAATCAATGGCCTTTCGAAAAGGTGGAACTGAGAGCTTAGATAAGGCACTCCAATCAGGCAGTACGTCGACATTTGTATTGAACTCGGGAATACAAATTACAGGAACGATCGAAAAAACGCTTAAAGATCCAGATGGCGAGGCCATTTATGTGAAAACAGCAGGACCAACAGCCTTGGCTATTAATGATAAGGAGCTTCCTGGACATTCGAAAGCAATTCATTGTGATGGTTTTGGAACGCCAATTGGTTTATTAGAAGAGGACATTTCTCTTGAAGAATGTAACAAGGAACAACTTCTGGCTTTAGGAATAGAAAAAGGACGAAAAGCGACTTTGACATTCAAGAGCGGCATTCAAGTAACGGGAATTGTTACAAATATTATCCGAAACAAGAACAAAATAAATCTTATTTCCTTCGAAAACTGTATAGTCACATTAGGAGATCAAATGTTATTTGAGGAGACTTGGGGAGTATTCGACATGGCGGTAGGATCAGCCGTTACTTCTGCTTTTCCAGGAGCTGCAGATGCAGAAGCCTTCTTCGGTGTAGAAGAAATACCTAAAAAAGAATCAATAGCACCAAGACGGTTAACAGAATTAGAAAATCTGTACCAAACAATTAGAGAAGTTCGTGAAAAAGAGTCACTGGATGAAAATAGTATGGTTACTGTCCAAACAGTTCTGCAAGATTTGAGAAGCTCTTTTCCAAAGGAATGGCTGTTGCGTATGGAAATTCTGGAGTTGTTCTGTGGACATGGTGTGCAAACGATGGAAACAGAACAAGTGCATCAAGAATTGCTCAACCTCAGCAAAACAAAAGAGCTTCAACGCCTAATCAATAATGGATTAGCTTTACTTCCGCTTCAAAAGGAAGGTCAAGAATGTTAACAGCATTAACCCCTTTAGAAATACAATTGGAGTGTGCAAAACTTCAAAACTGGAAGGTAAAAGACGATAAATGGATTGAAAGGAAATATATTTTTAAAGATTACCTGCAAGGTATCCAGTTTGTTTCAGCAATCGGCCAAATTGCTGAAGCAAACCAACATCATCCATTTATCAGCATCCAATATAAGGCTGTTATTGTTTCGCTCAGCACATGGGCTGCAAAAGGAGTAACAGCATTGGACATTGATTTAGCAGTCGAATTCGAAAAAACGTATGAACATATAAAACATACTATTTCATCCACAGGGTGATTAGTATATCGGAAAAATGTTTTTATGTACAGACGAACTAAATTCTTGTATCTTAATCAATCGTTTTACGACCTTAATTTACGAAAAAAACTATATTTTTTAAACGGATAAAACCACATTTTTTGAGGATGTGGTTTTTGTCCGTTCATTCACGATTAAGACAATAATTTTTTTAAATCATCTTCCATGCTGCTTGGATCTGCTGTTGGTGCATAGCGTTTTATCACTTGGCCGTTACGGTCCACAAGAAATTTTGTGAAATTCCATTTGATTCGAGGGGATAAAAGTCCTGTCTTTTGTTCCTTTAAATATTTGAATAAAGGATCGGAGAACGGACCATTTACGTCAATTTTTGCAAAGATGGGGAAGGTTACTCCGTAGTTAATCTGGCAAAACTCCGTTGTCTTTTCAATTTGTTCAAATTCCTGGTTGTTGAACTGAGAACATGGAAAACCTAGTATTTCCAACCCTTGATCCTTGTATGTATCATATAAGTTCTGCAGTCCTTTAAATTGGGGGGTAAACCCGCATTTACTGGCAGTATTGACAATAATTAACGGCCTGCCCTCATATTCATGTAATGATTTCTTCTCGCCATTTGACATTTTTACCTGAAAGTCATACACGGTTTTCATTTTAATCACTCCTTTATAAATGACTACTTGTTTTAACAATCGTCTGGCTGTTATCGATTGCAAACGATCGAAGGCTGAGTGCAATCAGAAATTGAGCGGTGTAATAGGTTGTCATGATAAGCTGATCTGAAAAGGCGATATCGGAAACAAACATATTCCAGGATAATATCGAATCCGACAAAACAAACAAAATGCTGCCGATTATAGCCCATTTGTTCCCCGTCATGATAGCGGACCAGGCCATTAAAGATATGGCGATCATATAGATCAAAACCGGAACAATCAGGACATTGTTACCGTCTCGAAGTAAGGCAGCGATAATCTCCCTGCCAATCATAAAAGCATATGTAGAAATTGGTAAAATCATCACCAGCCGGACCTTTGAAAAGTGCCATCTACTCAAGAAACCTGCCAGATAAAAGAGATGGCCAATGAGAAAGGCACTTAGACCAACAACAAACCAACCAATCAGGCCATCGCCAAGCATACAGAAAAACAATCCAATGAGGATCAGCCAATGGGTAATTGTTTTTTTGGCGGAAAATTGCAAGTATGCATAACGAATAATTAACAGCATTGGGATCAGCTTGAAGAAAATCTTAACAGAGTACGGGTTATCAGGGATAAAGAAAATGTACAATAAGCCCGTTAACAAAATTAGCACAGGAAGCCAAGGAATTTTCATCAGAATCAGTTCCTCCTAATAGATTGATAAAGAGTGCGAATTTTTGGATAAATGCACCATTTATACAAGTATAAACTATCTTTTAGCATTTTACCTTTATTTTTTCGAAGCAAGGGGATGGCTCTCTTACTTCCCCTTGCTTTCTCACATAATATACAGCCCGGTGACATAGACTGTGGTGATGGTTTTTGCAATCTCTTCAACAGAAGCATGATGTTCGTCTCGGACAATTTCCCATAGGTACATTTCATTTGTAAAAAACCAGCCTCGTGCGACAAGGTCATGGTTTAATTCTGCTCTCGCCAATCCATTTTGTTGCGCATAAGCAATGTCCATTGAGATCCGCTGAATAAATTTCTCCCGAATCGCTTTCCATTTATCTGAAATTAAAGCAGAAACACCGATTGCCTGTTCAAAGACTTGCATCATAGCCCGTTCAGCTTCTGCCATTAATAAAAAGGCATTCGCCTGCTTGTGAATGATTTCCTCTGCTACTTGTTTTGATTTTGGCAGAAAGGAGATTTCGGCAATTTCATAAAATCGCTCCATGACATCCTCCATCAATATGATTAAGAGATCTTCCTTTCCTTCAAAATGGACATAGGCAGTTCCGTAACCAATGTTCGCTTTTTTTATCATTTGCGAAATTGTTGCTTTTTGGAAGCCTTCTTGAAGAAAAACCTCCTTTGCAGCTTCTAATAATTTTTGCCGCGTTATGATTGAGCGTAAATGTCGTTTATCCTCTGTTTTTTTCATACCTATTCCTCCAATACCTCTAGCATATATGGATTGTTATCAAAATAAAAGCTATTGCTGAAATGAGTTATTTTAATAATTGGAATTGTTGGAAATATAATATTGACATCATGTCATATTGTTTGTTATGCTTTTTTGCAAACGATTTCAGTTGGGGATAGGGAGGATTATGATGGTATCGAATTTCTTACCAACATTAGATTTCGCAAAACAATTAGATAAAGAAGATACTCTTTCGCGTTTTCGAGAAGAGTTTTATTTAAAGCCTGGTTCTATTTATATGGATGGGAACTCATTAGGACTCCTTTCTAAAAGAGCGGAAAGGACTCTCTTAGAAACCTTAGATGATTGGAAACAATATGGGATTGATGGCTGGACTATGGGCACTCATCCATGGTTCTATATGGCAGAGAAACTGGGCGAAAAGCTTGCGCCGTTAGTAGGGGCTGCTGCTGAAGAAGTCGTTGTAACGGGTTCTACCACCGTCAATCTGCATCAGCTTGTATCAACGTTTTATCAGCCAGAAGGAACCCGTACAAAAATTTTAGCGGATGAACTAACATTTCCATCTGATATTTATGCGCTTCAAAGCCAAGTAAGGATTCATGGTTATGATCCGGATGCACATCTCATCCGTGTGAAAAGCCGTGATGGCCGCTTTTTAGAAGAGGAAGATATTATCGAAGCGATGACCGATGATATTGCCTTAATTATTCTACCGACTGTTCTTTATCGCAGCGGTCAAATATTAGACATGAAACGATTAACCGATGAAGCACATAAACGAGGTATTTTAATCGGATTTGACGGCTGTCACTCCGTTGGTTCCATCCCGCATTCCTTCAGTGAATGGGATGTTGATTTTGCGTTCTGGTGCAATTATAAACATTTAAACGGCGGACCTGGCGGTGTGGGCGGCTTATTTGTAAATCGCAAACATTTTGGAAAAATGCCTGGACTTGCGGGCTGGTTTAGTTCAAATAAAGAGAAACAATTTGATATGGAGCATACATTAATACCGGCTCATTCAGCTGGAGCGTTCCAAATTGGAACTCCTCATGTCCTAAGCATTGCACCATTAATCGGTTCATTAGAGATTTTTACAGAGGCTGGCATTGAAAATATCCGCGAAAAATCGCTTATAATTAATCGCTATTTAATGAATTTAATTGATCATGAATTGGCAGATATGGGCTTTTTCATTGGAACGCCAAGAGAGGATGCCTGTCGCGGTGGACATGTGAGCCTTGAGCATAGTGAAGCAGCGCGAATTTGTAAGTCATTGAAGGAAAACGGCATTATTCCTGATTTCCGAGCACCTAACATTATTCGTCTTGCACCTGTTGCCCTATATACTTCCTATGCGGAAGTTTGGGAAGTCGTTCATATTCTCAAAAAGATTATTACTGAAAAACAGTATGAGAAATTCAAGAATGAACGTGAAGTAGTGGCATAGGAAACGAAGAGAATGTTCTCTTGCTCCCTTTTTGAAAAAGAGGCCTTCACAGAGTTTGATTAATGATCGCAAAAGTAAGTTTTACCTAATTATCATTAGAATGTAAGATCAATATAATGAAATGATTAAGGGATAGATAAGACAGAATAATTTCTGCTTAATCTATCCCTTTTTGAATTTAACCAATTGGACTTCAAAAATCTTTTTCTTTTTAAATGAGAGCCTACTATTTTTTGCTTTCTGAAAACATCTCTTTAAAAACTTCCATTATTATTCAACTTTAATTTTTATGATCACTGTTTAACGGTAGTCCGCCACAATGAGAAACTGATTTATTCATATCTGTATGTTGAATGAATATGCCACAAGAGATGATGAACATAATTGCATTAACAGTAAGAGCTAAGAGATTAGCAAAATCTGTGACATTTATCAAAACAATGATAAGAGAAATTATTGTAGCAATAAGTGGAATGAATTTATTTAAGTTAGTCACCTTGTAATTTTTTTGAAGACGGTGAAAAAAGAAAAAAATGGCTAGCAATATTGGAGATGTAATAAGTACTCCAGCATATCCAAAAGCATCTTCAATAAACCAAGGTAAAAAGCTCATACGTGACGTAAAAATAAACAAATTTAGTAACAGTGTTCCGATTAATAATACATTTAGTATGGTGTACTTCGTTTTTTCCTTCAATCTAATTCCTCCAGATAACGTTCCTTTTAATAAAATAATATTCTACTTCGGATTATTTAGTGTAATATTACACTAAATATAACATTATGACCGAGGTATGGCAATATATTTCACATTTTTTCATAAAAAACCTGCAATCGTTATTTGGAGAGGGATTCGATGTTCGTTATCATTGTAAAACTCATTTGAGCATTCACAGTCAAGCATGAAGCTTGTTTCACTACTACGTGCTTTATTGTCTTTTAACAACTAATGTTCCAATCACTAATAACATAAATAACGCTAATAAATAGATACTCAGTGCGCCTATCTCGATGGTTTTTACACCTAAAGCAAAAAGCACAATTACAAGTAACATACTGCCAAATAACGAAATATATAAGGAAAATGCATAGAAGTTTTTTATATTAATCCATGTTCTTTCATCTACATCAGGTACATTATGTCTTTTTCGACTTTCACGAAATTTTGCGGTCCCAACAGCAATTCCTACACCTAAAACAGAACCAGCGATACATGCTGTAACTGTTCCAACAGGTAAATCAGGAACCAATAATTTACCTAGGTACAAACCAATACTCATTGAACAAACAACTGTAATAGCTGCAATGATGGGCCACTTCTTTTTCATTCTAATCCTCCTCCAACGTAAATATTTCATCAATTGTTACATTAAAATACTTCATTAGTTTTAGTGCCAGTTCTAAGCTGGGGTTATATTTGTGATTCTCTACCGCGTTAATCGTTTGTCTCGTAATCTGAAGATCTTCTGCCATTTGAATTTGACTAATTTCTTTTGCCAAACGGATCTCTTTAATTCTATTTCTAACTTTCAAAAGTACTTCACTTCCTTCATTGATAACGATGTAAAGATATCTTTACATTAAGTATAAAATAAAAATATGGCGATGTAAAGATATCTTTACATCGCCATGTCCAAACACTTGGTACTAAAAAACAACCGCTTTGTACTCTCATCCGGAAAGAGTATCTTTCGCGAAAAAACAAAGTAAGCCTGCTTTTCACATTCTAAAGCAGGCTCATGTAACAGTTCATCCGACTGATTGCCGGTTTGATTTTAATTTTTTCGAACCGAAGTAGATTCGCGAAGAAGTAATTTGGTAGGCAACAGGATTTCGTGAATCGGTTCATCTCTATTTTCTATTCTCCAACAAAGCTGCTCGACGGCTTTTTTTCCAAAATAATTTAAATCGATGTCCATTGTTGTAATTTTCGGAGTAGTAATCTGTGACAGCTGTCCATTGTCAAAGCTGCATACAGAAACATCTTCTGGTATTTTGAATCCTTTTTGCTGCAATAATGATGAAACAAGGAAACCATGACCGTCGTTCACACAAAACCAGGCTGTAGGTTTATTTGCTAGTGCTTCAAAAAATTGATTCAGCTCATCCTGATTTTCCTTTGCGTTTGTAAATAAATAATCATGATTTGGGCTAATTCCATACTTTTGTAACGCCAACAAGTAACCCTCTAACCTCTCTTGATAACTTGGAGAAAAGTTAACGTCCCCAATAAAGGCGATTTCGCGGTGACCCAGCTCAATTAAATGCTCCACAGCCATATAAGCGCCATAACGGTTATTCGTTAAGATCGAATCTGCCTGAAGATATGGTGAATGATGATCGATTAAGACAGTAGGGATACCAGTATTAATTATTTCTGAAATATAGTCAGTGCTGATATGAGATAGAATTAACACTCCATCAATTTCATGATTGGATAATAAGGCAGGCAGAGTTAAATTCTTTTTTGAATCGCTATCAATTGATTCAATGAATAAATTCATGCCGCGGGCACGCACTTCTTTTTCGATACTTAAGTAAATTTCGCCAAAGAAACTTTTAAGCGAAAAAGCAAAATCAGATGCGATTAACGCGATATTTCTAAGTGTTTTTTGATCTGTTAGTTTTTGTTTACGATTATTTAAGTAGTCGTAACCTAGTTCATCCGCCGTCTTTTGGACGAGTTGCCTTGTCTCCTCACTCACCCCCGGTTTACCAGAAAGTGCTTGGGAAACAGAGTTTTTTGAGATATTTAGCCGGTCGGCGATATCTTGCATAGTTACTTTTTTTTCCATATCTAATTTTACTCCCTTAATTAATTTGCTTATTGTAAAGTAAATGTAAAATCATCTTTGTAATTATATTGTAACGTTACAAAAGTTAAATTACAATATCCCTTACAAATAATAATGTTAGTAATTAACATAAAAAATCTTTCGTTTTCGAGAAAAATAATGTTTGACATTACAAACGTCAGGTGTAATAATGTGTTTGTAAGGTGATTAATAACGTTATTAAATGATTATTTTAGAATTACTGTAATGATTTCATTCATTGATAAATTAGGAAGAATTGAAAATGAAACCAAATTTCCCAATGATGCTGACATCATTATACATTTTTTTAAAATCCAATGATAGCGCTGTCACTAGTGCGTTATTGGAAACTAGTCTTTCTTAGTAGTTTTATAGTTTTATCGATTCTTATTAATTTCTGGTATTGCTTCTTCATTAGTAAAGATTGGATAAGATATTAATAATCGGAGGGATTTAGGATGAAAATAAAAAAAGCAGCATCCGTCTTGTTTGCAGCATCATTGGTTGTATCTGGTCTAGCTGGCTGTTCGACGGGAAGTAAAGAAAAAACCAGCAGCACAAAGGACGGAGTCACAACGATTGAATTCTGGGCTGCTCCAAACCCAACCCAGCAAGTGTATTGGAAGGAAATGGCGGATGCGTTTACAAAAGAACATCCGAATATCAAGGTGAATGTTAGCCCGATGAAGGAAAGTCCGACTTCTGAAGCAGGCATTCAATCGGCGATTGCCGGCGGTAGTGCACCAACCATGTCGGAAAATATTAACCGTGGTTTTGCTGCTCAATTAGCGGATAGTAAAGCGTTGGTACCTCTTGATCAGTTAGAAGGCTGGGATAAAGTAAAAGAAGATCGTAATATGGAAAATACATTGAAGGGCTGGGAATTTTCAGACGGTCACCAATATGTATTGCCGATTTACTCTAACGCGATGTTATTTGGCTGGAGACTCGATATTTTGAAAGAACTCGGGTATAATGAGCCGCCAAAAACTTATAGCGAAATGTTAGATGTCGCGAAAAAATTAAAAGAAAAATACCCTGATAAATATGTGTGGGCAAAAGCTGATCTTGCTGACCCAACTGCTTGGAAAAGATGGTTCGATTTCTTTATGTTGTATGATGCAGCATCAAACGGTAACAAGTTTGTAGAAGGCAGCAAATTTACTGCCGATGCAAAAGCCGGTGAAACGGTCCTTGGTTTTGTTGATGATCTTCGCAAAGCAGATGCTTTATTAACAAGACAAGCTAAAGATCCGTTTGAAACAGGATTAGGAATCTTTACGGATATTGGTCCTTGGACAATTGGTTACTGGGCAGAAAAGTTTCCTGAAATGAAATTTAATGAAACATATGCATTATCGGTACCGCCTGTTCCAGATGGCATGGATACAACCAATGTAAAAACGTTTGCTGATACAAAAGGTTTAGTCGTTTACGCTTCTGCAACAAAAGAACAGCAAAAAGCAGCAATGGAATTCATCAAGTGGGTTTATTCAAATCCTGAAAATGATTTGAAATGGCTTGAAAAAACTAGCCTGCCGCCTGCTCGTGATGATTTAACATCGAATGATACATTTAAAGCGTTCTTTGACAAAAATCCGGCATTACAGCCATATGCTGCTGCCGTACCAAATGCCATTCCACCAATGGATAACGCAAAATATAATGAAATTCAAACTTTTATTGGTCAACATGCTTTCAATCCAGTAGTCAAGGGAGAAAAGGATCCGAAGACTGGATGGAAAGACATGCAAAAGGCAATTGAGGGGGCTCTTAAATAATGAGCACAAAGCAAGGAAGGATGGGCTGGCTATTTGCCAGTCCATATCTTTTATATGCGGTCGTTTTCTTTCTGATCCCACTTGTCTGGTCACTGTTTTTATCTTTCACCGACTGGAATTTAATTTCACCGACTTTTAGTTTTGTTGGTATTTCGAATTATGTCGAGGCTTTAAATAGCCAGGGTGTGCAAAGCGCCTTTTTCGTCACTTTTAAATTTATGGCTTTATTTGTACCTATGGTCATTGCCTCTTCGATAATCGTTGCTTTAATCGTTCAGGGATTACCGAAATTTAAAGGGTTATTTTTAATTGGCTTCTTCTTACCTTATTTAGCATCAGGAGTTGTTTCCTCGCTCATTATCAAAGGACTATTATCTTATAACAGTCCGATCAATGAATTCTTGCGAAATGTACTTGGCCTTGATATTGACTGGCTGGGAACACCATTTTCGGCACTCTTTGTTGTCGCTGTGATTATCGCTTGGAAATTCACCGGCTATTATGCTCTGATCTTAACATCGGGGTTTGAGAGTATTAATAAGGAAGTATATGAAGCGGCCATGATTGATGGAGTGAATACGTGGCAGCGCTTTTGGAAAATTACTTTTCCACTCCTTTACCCTGCATTATTTACGGTACTAATTTTATCCATCGGTGTTACGTTTGGTATTTTTACTGAGGTTTATCAATTAACAGGCGGCGGGCCAGATTTTGCAACCAATACATGGCAAATGGAGATTTTCACAAAAGCATTTTCAAATCTTCAGGCCGGATATGCATCAGCCGTTGCTATTATTGCTTCTGTTGTGACGTTTATATCCATTTTTATTATTCGAAAACTCTTAGAAATGTGGGGGAAACGAAATGGGTGGAGCTAAGAAAAAGGGATTATTGTTTCGTTACCTAATTGCTGTTGTGCTCTTACTAGTTATGATTTTTCCGTATATTTATATGGTGCTAAATTCCTTTGCTGACTGGGATCAAGTGGATAAGAAATTATTTCCCACTGATTTTACCTTGAAATCGTATCAATGGCTGCTAGGTGGGGGAGAAGCCGTTATTCCGAGGCCATGGATTCATTCTTTTTTTAACAGCTTTATTGTTTCAGCAGGCTCGACGTTGTTAATGATGGTCTCGGCGGTAATGGTTGCCTATGCCTTAGCGAAAATACCGTTTAAGGGAAGAGACACTATTAATAACTTTATCTTATTTCAAATGTTTTTCCCGGCGATTATTCTATTGATCCCAACCTTCCTAGTCATTCAAAAAATCGGTATGTACGATTCTTACTGGGGAATGATTTTACCAAAAGCGATGAGCTTATGGGCGGTATTTATGTATACGAACTTTTTTAAGGCAATTCCGGAAACGTTTATTGAAGCCGCGAAATTAGACGGTGCCAGCGATTTGCAAATTATGTTTCGAATCGTCATGCCCATGTCCAAATCGATTACCACTGTTATTTTCTTATTCTTGTTTATGGAAAGATGGACAGAACTTTTATGGGATATGTTAGTTGTTAAGAGTGATAGCATGTTAACGCTGAATGTCCTGTTATCACAAATGTTCGGTCCGTATGGCGGCTATCCAGGCCCAATGTATGCGGCATCTGTTTTATTAACACTTCCTATCATTATTATCTTCTTGCTCTTTGCGAAAAAGTTCCAAGAAGGTATGCAATTTACACTTAAGTAATCCAGGATTGGGGTACTAACGAATGGATAAATGGTGGAAACAATCGGCTTTTTATGAAATTTATATGCCGAGCTTTAAAGATGGAAATGGCGATGGTATCGGTGATTTTACGGGAATCACCTCTAAACTCGACTATTTAAAGGAACTAGGGATTGATGGATTATGGCTTACTCCCTTTTATCCATCTCCCAAAGTTGATAATGGCTATGACATTTCTGATTACTATGGGATCGATCCCGAATATGGAACGATAGCTGATTTTGAAATGTTTATTCTTGAAGCCCATAAGCGGAAAATTCGCGTGATTGTTGATTTGGTCTTAAACCACACCTCTTCTCGGCATCCGTGGTTCCAAGAGTCGAAGTCATCAAAGGAACACCCGAAACGTGATTGGTATATTTGGCGAGATGAACCGAACAATTGGGAATCTTTCTTTGGAGGTAGTGCATGGGAATATGACGATGAAACAAATCAATATTATTACCATGCATTTGCGAAGGAGCAGGTCGATTTAAATTGGAGCAATCCCAAAGTCAAAGAAGCGATGTTTGAAGTCATGAAATTTTGGCTCGAAAAGGGAGTAGACGGCTTCCGGCTTGATGTCATTAATTTTTTGAAAGTAAATGACTCGTTCCTGGACAATCCTTTTGATGCTGAAAAAAATGAACAATTTCATTTAAACGATAAAGACCAAGAAGGAATTATATCCATTATTGAGGAAATAGCTGCTTTTGTGCATCAATATCCTGACAAATTCCTTGTTGGCGAGGTAGGTTCTGAAGAGCTTGATGTGTTAAAACGCTATTCTGGGCTAAATAAGCTTGATGTTGTGTTTAATTTTAATATCGGAAGTATTGAAGAGTTTGATCCCGAGCAGATCTATCGACAACTGTTGTCAACAGAACAAGCTTATGATTCAGCGCAAATTCCAACTTTATTCTTTTCTAGTCATGATATGTCCCGCCATATTTCAAGGTTTGGCGGCGACGAGAATCGGGCAAAACTAATTGCTGCCTTGATGCTTACGGCGAAAGGTATTCCGTTTCTTTATTATGGTGAAGAGATTGGCATGAGAGATTGGCTTACAGATGATATTGCGAAAATGAAGGATGTTCAAGGGCTGATGACCTATAAGCTGTCCTTACAATTGGATCATTCTTTTGAAGAAGCATTGGCAGCTGCTAATGAAAAGAGCAGGGACAAGTCACGAACACCAATGCAATGGAATGTACTTGCCAATGCCGGTTTTTCGGTGCAGCACCCATGGATTACGATTCCGAATGATGCCAACAAAATCAATGTTGAAAATCAGCAAAATGATCCAGATTCGATGCTTACTTTTTATAAAAGTCTGCTGAAGCTGCGAAAGGAACATTTTGCGTTACGTATAGGAGAATATGAGTTTTTACGGTATACAGATGGAATGATTTATTTCGTAAAAACAGACGGTGTTGAAAAGCTATTCATTGCTATGAATTTTTTTAGTCATTCGAAAACGCTTGATGTTGGAGCTTGGATTGGAACGGATCCGAAATTGCTTTTATCGACAAAGCGTGTGTCGATGGAAGGTGGCAGCACCATCACGATTTTAGCCAATGAGGCGATAATTCTAAAGGGGGAAGTCAAGGAAATGACCGTTTTAAAAAAAGGAAAGGTTAAAACATGTGAACAGCTGTTAAACGAGGTTATTTCAAAACCTACTAATCCTGAAAAAATTATTTTCTCTGGTCTAGGTGAAAAGGATGTCTATAATATTTCCGCACCGTTTGAAGATGAGGGGGAGCTAGTTATTGCGGGTCGAGTTGAATCGCGTGATAGCGAGCATTCTAGAGTGTATTTCTTCGTTGAGCGCAACGGTGAATGGATTCCAAGAGAAAATGCGCCTGTCCTTGAGTTACAAGATCCGTTTTTTACTAGAATCGCGGGAGAGCTGATTTTAGGCGGCGTGCAAATATTTCCGCATCCAACGCTAGAAGGTTCACTCGGCTGGCGTACCGTTTTTTATAAAGGCGGATCTATTTCTTTATTACAGGAATTTGCGAAGGGGCCAGACGGGATGAAAGACCTTCGCCTTGTAGAGCTGAAGGATGGAAGTGTTGGTGTGTTAACAAGACCGCAAGGTGAAAAGGGAGGCAGAGGGAAAATTGGCTGGACCCATATCCCTTCACTGGCGGATTTAACGATTGATGTGATTAATGATGCTCCGCTACTTCAGGGACAGTTTACTGATGAAGAGTGGGGCGGAGCAAACGAGCCGCACCTTTTAGCAAATGGTTTGATTGGTGTATTAGGGCATATTGCTTCATTTGATGCGGAGGGTAACCGTCACTATTATTCTGTAGTCTTTGCCCTTCATCCGGAAACGGGCGAGATTTCTGATCTAGAATTAATCGCGACAAGAAGTCACTTCCTTTCAGGTCCAACAAAACGCCCAGATTTGGTGGATGTGGTGTTTAGCGGGGGATTAGTTCGAAAATCAGATGGCACGGCTGTATTATATGCCGGTATTAGCGATGCCGAAGCACAAAAGATTACAATCATCGATCCTTTCTTACCATACGAGCAGTAATTCATAATAAAGTCCAAAAAGAGGAGATACCAAAATGAATGTATATAGATATGAACAGAATCCATTGGTCACCCCAGCGGATGTGAAACCACATCGTGCCGATTTTGAAGTGATTGGAGCTTTTAATGCCGGAGTAACAACCTATAACGGTGAAATTATTATGGTTCTCCGCGTTGCGGAGCGTCCAATAAGTGCAGACCCTGAGATTGTAAAAGCACCTATTTATAATCCAGAAACGAATGAACTAGAGATTTTTGAATTTCGTTTGGATGATCCTGCTTATGATTTTTCTGATCCGCGTGTAATTAGAGAAAATGGGTCAACGCAAGGCTTTAAATATTTAACATCCTTATCGTACTTACGTATTGCGCGCAGCAAGGATGGTCATCAGTTCACCATCGATGATCAACCGTTTGTGTATCCTTCTAATGAATTAGAGGTGTTTGGGATTGAGGATCCACGGGTAACGAAAATAGATGATACGTATTATATCTATTTTAGTGCCGTTTCACCTGTTGGGGTCGGGGAATCGCTGGTTTCCACAAAGGACTTTATCACAGTCGAGCATCATGGAATGATTTTTGCGCCGGAAAATAAAGACGTTTTAATTTTTCCTGAAAAAATCAATGGGAAGTATTATGCCCTTCATCGTCCTGTGCCAAAAAGTGTAGGGGAGCCGGAAATGTGGATTGCTGAGTCTACTAATCTTTTATATTGGGGGAATCACAAATATTTACTAGGTTTACGTGAAGGAATGTGGGATAGCGGACGAATGGGTGGAGGAGCCGTTCCAATTAAAACAGAACGAGGATGGCTAGAACTTTACCATGGTGCAACGACGGATCATCGGTATTGTATGGGTGCAGTTTTACTAGATTTGGAGGATCCATCAAAGGTTATTGCCCGCTCTGACAAACCGATTCTTGAACCGGAGGCCGACTATGAAGTAGATGGTTTCTTTGGGAATGTTGTCTTTTCCTGTGGCGCAGTTGTTGAAGGCGATGTTGTCAAAATGTACTACGGTGTTGCCGACACCTCGATGGCTTGTGCAGAATTAAGTTTACAAGAAATCATAGATTCATTAACGTATATTAAATAGTTTTTATAGTGCCAAAATTGTCCTTTCGATTTTGGCCTTCGTTTTGTTTCTTGATAATTGTTAAAATATGAAGCTGGTTAACAAGGCAGGTGACATTAAATGAAACTAAATGACAACTGGAAAATACGAGATTTTGGTGTTGGAACCGCTCGTGACCTTGAAGTTGCTTCTCCTGAATATGTTGATTATTTTTGGATGACAGCATCTGTTCCTGGTGATGTCCATTCCACCCTGATTAAGCGAAAGCTGATTGACGATCCTTTTTACGGACATAATGATTTGAAATGTCAGTGGGTAGAAGAAAAAGTATGGTGGTATCGCAGCACGTTTGATTTTGATGAGGAGCTTCTTAAAGAGGACCGGTATGAGTTGATTTTCGAGGGACTTGATACGTTTGCAACGGTATATTTAAACGGTGTAGAGCTGGGTTCGACGGAGAATATGTTCATAAGTCACACCTTTGAAGTAACGCGGGAGCTCAAAAAAGGGAAAAACACGATAGCGGTTAAATTTGACCCGGTCCATGTTCACGCGAAGGAAAAAGTTCAATATTATTGGTCCGGTTTTAGCAAGAAACGGATATGGACACGGAAGGCGCAAAGTCACTATGGCTGGGATTGGGGTCCGCGCTTAGTTGCGGCAGGGATTTGGAAGGATGTCCATCTAGAGAAACGGACCTTTGCCAAAATTGATCATCTATTTGCAAAGACAATATCTATTTCACCTGAGCAAGCAGTTGTCGAGGTGGATATTGAAATAGAAAAGTATTGGAAAGAAAAAGAATATGTGGCGCAAGTTAGTTTGGCATATAAGGAAGACGTTATTTCGGCTAAAGTGAAAATGAATGAAAAAAAGGCAGCGGTTGTGTTAGAGGTAGCCGATCCAAAGCTATGGTGGACACATGACCTTGGGACACCGCATCTTTATCAGTTAAGAATTGAATTGTTTACTGATGGTGTGAAGATTGATGAACGTTTTGAGGAATTTGGGATTAGAACAATGGAAGTCCGGCTTGTTGACGAAGTCGGAAAGCATAGTTTTACTTTTGTGTTAAATGGGCACAAACTGTTTGCCAAAGGCGCCAATTGGATTCCGATTGATAGTTTTATAGGAGCAGTGCCAGATTCTCGGTATAAGCATTTAATCAAAATGTCCAAAGATG
Organism: Neobacillus sp. WH10; assembly: GCF_030123405.1. GTDB lineage: Bacteria > Bacillota > Bacilli > Bacillales > Cytobacillaceae > Neobacillus. Next base: position 4,893,821 of record NZ_CP126110.1, on the reverse strand, counting down.
CCAATATGAATATGCTCCGCGTCTGGGGCGGCGGTATCTATGAAAAGGATGTGTTTTACGAAGAATGCAATCGGCTGGGAATTTTAGTCTGGCAGGATTTTATGTTCGCATGTGCATTGTATCCAGATTACAATAAAAACTTTATGGCTAATGTCCGTGAAGAAATTACACATGTGGTAAAACGGCTTCGAAATCATCCTTGTTTGTCCTTGTGGTGCGGGAATAATGAAAATGACTGGCTTTATGAGGCTTTATCTTCTTCTGGAGAGATTACTCATCCTTTTTACGGAGAAAGAATTTACCATGAGCTAATGCCGGAATTGTTAGAGGAGCTTGACCCCACTCGGTTGTTTTGGCCAAGTTCGCCATTTGGCGGCAATGACCATAACTCAAGGGAGCAGGGAGACACACATAATTGGCAGGTATGGCACGGGAATATCGAGCCGCGCGTATTTGGCGAACCCCAGAAGGTGGATTACAGTATTGAAGGTCTATCCTTTAAAAACTTTAAAAATGATCATACGCTGTTTGCGAGTGAATTTGGAATGCATGCTTCGTCCAACCGCTATACGTTAGAGTTCAATATCCCTAAGGATCAATTTTTCTGGGGAAGCGAAGAAATGGCCTACAGAAACAAAGATATCCATCAACCAAAAGGCATCTTGCTAATGGAAGGGTATACGGGTGTTCCGAAGGATCTTGAGGAGTACATTTCTTTTTCCATGTTAACGCAAGCTGAAGGGTTGAAATATGGCATCGAGCATTACCGCCGTAATAAGCCGCATACAAGCGGAGCATTATTTTGGCAGTTGAACGACTGTTGGCCTGGCACTAGCTGGTCTGTTATTGATTATTATTTATTGCCAAAGGCGTCCTATCATTATGCACGAAAATTTTACCATCCGATCTTGTTGACACTTGATCATGCGCCAGGAAAAGACATTGGGATTTGGGTGGTAAATGACCGACTAGAAAGCTACCAGGATGAGATTGAGCTTGCTGTTTACAAATTTACCGGCGAAAGGGTATTTTCAAAGCAGTGGACGATTTTAGTAGAAGCGAACGTTACTAAACAAATTGATGTAGTTCTGGAAGACGAAGTACTAGGTGGACTCAGTCCTAAAGAGTCCGTAATGGTTATCCGCTCGAAAGGTCATAAAACTGATGAAAATCTCTATTATTTCTGTGATCATAAGGACTTGAATTGGGGTAAAGCGGAATTAACGATCTCTCTTGATCGAGAGAATGATGAACTGACCATTACTACAAATGTGTTAGCCCGTATGGTAACGATTGAATTAGGTATGGAACAGCTGGTGATCGAGGATAATTTCTTTGACTTGCTGCCAAAGGGTAGGAAAACAGTTAAGGTACAGCAGGCTCAGGGGAAGGAAGTCCCATGGGAATCATTAAGGGTAAAGGCGATAAATAGCGTCAATACCATTGTGTCGGAGGGAAGATGTTGATGAAAGCAGCTGTTTTGCAAGGAACAAAGCATATGGAAGTGTTGGATCTGGATTCAGAGTCACTTTCCCCTTTAGAGGTAGTTGTAAAGGTAAAAAGCTGTGGAATTTGCGGCACGGACCAGCATATTTACCATGGCCATCCTGGCTCAGCAGAAGTCCGTCCTCCAATCGTTCTTGGGCATGAGTTGGCCGGAGAAGTGGTTGAAGTGGGGATGGAGGTTACAAACGTCCAAATAGGTGAGCGGGTTTCGATTGATCCGAACATTTATTGTGGGACATGCGAATACTGTCGGAGTAATCGGCTCCATTTATGCAACCATCTTCAGGCGGTGGGTGTAACAAGAGATGGAGGAATGGGCGAATATTGTGTTGTACTGGCAGCCAATTGTTATCAAATCCCGGAGCAAATGACCTATGAAGAGGCAGCACTAGTTGAGCCGTTAGGCTGTGTCCTTCATGGTTTTAGGAAAATTCATTTGTCGTCCTTGAGTAAGGTACTCATCATTGGCGGCGGATTTATCGGTCAATTGTTTTTGCAATTGGTTAAAAAACAAAATGTCGAATCGGTCATTGTAAGTGAGCCAGCGGAAAACAAAAAAGAGCTGCTTTATCAGTTGGGTGCTGATGAAGTGGTCCATCCGTTGAACGCTTCTAAGTGGGAGGCAGACGTTGTGATTGAGTGTGTGGGCCGGCCTGAAAGTATGGAATTAGCTGTCAGGTCAGCGGCAAAAGGCGGTCAAGTGTTACTATTCGGGGTCTCGTCACCGGAAACAACCATTTCTGTTGCGCCATTTGAAATTTTTTCAAAGGAGCTTACAATCAAAGGCTCATTAATTAACCCTTTTACACATGAAGAAGCTATTTCATTAATTGCTAAAAAAGTGGTGGAGGTCCGATCGCTTATTTCGCATCGATTTGCGATAGATGAGCTGCCGGCGGTCATGGCTGACTACCCGAATCTAAAAGTAACAAAGGCTGTCATTAACTACTAGTTGGTGGAGTTATCGGTCTAGTATAGAATACTCGTGGTATTGGACCGAGTGGTTACGGCAAAAGGAGAATATATATGTCTTCTATTTTTAAGTCTTTTTCTACGGAATTGAAGTTTTATTTGCTTATGAATACCTTCTTTTCCTTTGGTACAGCTTTGTCAGGTGTTTTTCAAAGTGTGTTTCTATGGAAACTTGATAAAACCTTTTCTCTGCTTGCCTATTACAGCTTGTATTGGTCCATTGCGATTATTATTTGTTTTGGACTTTGTGCGTGGCTGGCGAGGAAAACAAGCCCGATGATTACTATGCGATTTGGGTTTGTCTTTTATCTGATTACCTATTTAATCATGTTGATTTTTCATGACACCTTAAGTGATCATATCATTCTATTGGGAAGCGCAAATGGCTTAGCGATGAGCCTTTACTATGTAGGCATGCATATGGCTGTTTTGGATTTGACAACGAATGAAAAACGGGATCAATTTTTATATATTCAAGGAATATTACTAACCATCGGAGGAGTCGTTGCTCCACTTGTATCCGGTATATTAATCTCGCAATTTCATGGTATGCTAGGTTATTATATCGTCTTTATTGCCACATGCATTTTCTTTTTCCTTTCATTTTTGATTTCTTTAAAAGTCAAAGGGAGCCCAATCGAATCGAAAAGCTATTTTTGGGATGTTGTACGGAGTCCATCTCGTGAATGGAAGAAGATGTACTCGGTTATGTTTGCCGATGGGATTGTATCGGGTGTGTATACGACCTTTTTAATAACGATGATTATGTTCGAAGTAGCTGGCGGGGAATTGAGCTTAGGAATTTTTAATACTGTGGCAGAAATTGTGTCAATCGCAGCCTTCTTTGTGCTTGCAAAGTTTTCTAATCCGGATTATCGTATCGCTATCTTTGCGATTGGTGCAGTTAGTATCTTAGTTGGCTCTGTCTTACTATCAGCCCTTCCCATCTTTATCTCGTTGGTTATTTTTGCAATAATCCAACCTGTAGCCATGAATATGATTAACACTTCCATGAATGCGATGATTTATGCATCGATTGAAAAGGATCCGCTATACAAGGAAAGGCGATTGGACTATATTATTATTCGTGAAATCCCCCTCGGGATTGGCAGAATCATCGGTGTATTTTTGTTTTTAGGGATGAGGAAATACTTTGCTATCGAGCAACTCTTACCTATTTCATTTAGTCTTTTTCCGATTGTTTATGTACTGATGATCCCCGTTTTATACTTAATCTGGAAAGGGGAAGGTACCAATCATTCCCCAAAATTTGACGAAAGATGAACTGGAGGAATTTATGTATGTTAGGTGCGATTGAAGCAGGTGGAACAAAGTTTGTTTGTGCTGTTGGGGATGAAAAAGGAAACATTGTTGAACGAATTCAGATTCCAACAACGGTACCTGAGGACACCATACCTAAGGTGATTGACTTTTTTAAAAGATATCCGCTAAAGGCTATCGGAATTGGCTCGTTTGGTCCGATTGATGTAAACTCTGAAAGTCCAACTTACGGTTCTATCACGTCTACACCAAAAACGGGTTGGAGGGGTTTTCCGTTTGTTCAAACGTTAAAAGCAGCTTTTCCTGTTCCGATTGGTTTCAATACGGATGTCAATGCAGCTGCATTGGGAGAGGCAACATTCGGTGCTGCCAAAGGTCTAGATAGCTGCTTATATATTACTGTAGGAACCGGAATTGGTGCGGGTGCGATTATTCAAGGAAAACTTCTTCAAGGACTGTCACATCCTGAAATGGGGCATATCCTCGTAAAACGTCACGAAAAAGATGCATATCATGGGAAATGCCCATATCATAATGATTGCTTAGAAGGTCTTGCTGCTGGTCCTGCTATTGAAGAGCGCTGGGGTGATAAAGGTGTTAATCTTATCGATCGAGAGGAAATCTGGGACTTGGAAGGATACTATCTTGCCCAGGCTCTGATGCAGTATATTTTAATTCTATCTCCGAAAAAAATCATCCTTGGTGGAGGGGTTATGAATCAGAAACAGGTATTTACTTCTATTTATAAGTATTTACCAAAATTTATTAGTGATTATGTGGTGCTCCCGGAGCTTGTTGATTATATTGTCAGCCCAGGTCTAGAGGATCGTGCGGGAATTATTGGATCCCTCTTGCTTGCCCATCGAGCACTAGAAGATACAATCTAAAGAATGTACATTTGGAGGTAATGATTTTGCAGCCATTGTTTTTAAAACCGGTTTTTAAAGAGAGAATCTGGGGTGGAACGGCTCTTCAAGAAGAATTTGGCTATAATATCCCAAAAGAAAATACAGGCGAATGCTGGGCAATCTCTGCTCATCCTCATGGCCCTTCAGTCATCGAAAATGGACCATATGAGGGAATGACATTGGATGAGCTATGGCGGAAACATCCTGAACTATTTGGAAATCCTAGTGGAGAGGTATTTCCTCTTTTGACGAAGATTTTGGACGCAAATATGGATTTATCCGTACAAGTTCATCCGGATGATCTCTATGCAAAGGTGAATGAAAACGGTGAGTTTGGAAAAACAGAATGCTGGTATATCATTGACTGTAAAGAAGATGCTGACATGATCTTTGGCCATAATGCTCATTCGAGAGAAGAATTAGTTGAGCATATGAATGAAGGAAAATGGAATGAACTGCTGCGCAGAGTGAAAATTAAACCAGGCGACTTTTTCTATGTTCCGAGCGGTACCATTCACGCGTTATGTGAAGGGACTATAGTCTTAGAAACTCAGCAAAGCTCTGACACCACCTACCGGGTGTACGACTATGATCGTCTTGATGTGGAAGGAAATTTAAGGGACCTTCATTTAGAAAGAGCCATTGAAGTTACGACTGTTCCGCATCTCGATGCAGTAAGTTTACCCGTAGTTCAAGAGCATGGAAAATCTAGAATTACAACTTTTGTAGAATCAGACTTTTTCTCTGTTTATAAATGGGAAGTTCGTGGCAAATCGGTGTTTGCATATAATGATCAATATTTACTTCTCAGTGTTATTAAGGGAGAGGGGACACTTTTTCATGCCAGTGAGCAATATGAAATGAAGAAAGGAATCCACCTTATCATCCCAGTAGGTTTTGGAACATTTGAAGTTGATGGGGATTGCGAATTAATTGTATCGCATACATAATCTGCTGGAGTATAGGTCTATCACCGAATACAAAAAAGCGTAAAGGTTCTTCGTTGATTGAGCCCTTTACGCTTTTTTTAGAGAAACGAAATCATTTTGTATTATTATTCAGTTGAATACGTGCCAAAATAAAGATACACTCTTAATATTGTTAGTTAGAGCAGGTGTAAGGATGAATAATAGACAAAAGGAATTATTAAGAATATTGCTCGTTAATGAAGACGGGACATTACACATTAAAGATTTGTCGGAGCGGCTTGATTGTGCGGAGAAAACAGTTCGGAATGATTTAGACCGGCTGCAGGAGTATCTTCTTGATTTCTCTAGTGCTAGCCTGACCCGTAAGCCTGGTTTTGGCATATCGCTTGAAATTGATGAAGAAGATCGGTCAATGATTTTGCGCAGTCTCCTTACTAACGAGCCAAAAACAAATGAAGAGCGGCTGATTGAAATAGCCTATCGGTTTTTAACTAGTAATAAACCTATTACATTTCAGTATTTGGCTGATCAATACTTTGTGCCTAAAACGACGATTAAAAAAGACATGGAGACCTTTACGAACTGGCTTCAGCGTTATGAGCTTGAACTCGTATGCAAGCAACGAATTGGAAATGTGATTCAAGGATTAGAGTTGAAAAAACGAAATGCATTGGCACACTTGCCCGAACTCACTTCATCTATTCCCCATGTCAAAAATTATGTTTTGGATTTATTTTTGCCTTATGAAATTACGACAGTCCGAAAAGTGTTGGGGGAAATGCAGGATAAGTTTTCGATTGCATTAACGGATGGGGCGATCGAGAGTTTACTCGTTCACGCTCTGATTATGGTCAAACGAACACGGCAAAGGTCGCCTGTATTTGTACAGGAGTCCGAAAAGGAATCGGCATTGAAACGGATAGAATATCAATATGCTAGTTGGTTTTTCGAACAGCTCGAATCAGCATTTCGGCTAACCTTTCCTGTAGAGGAGCGGGTGTATTTCACTTGGCATCTCATTAGCAGCAAGCGAACAAAAGAGGGATCTGAACAAGTTTTGAAATATGATAAAGATGCAGCAGAAATTGTAAGTGCATTCATTAGTAAAATGGGAAAGCTGGCATTATTTCATTTTGAAGCCGATCAGATTTTAACAAATGGTCTCACTGTGCATTTGCACTCTGTCATTAATCGGATCAAATACGGTTTTCCGATTACCAACCCGCTGCTTTCTACTATTAAGAAAATGTATCCTTATATGTTTAATATGGTGATGTTGACACTGGAAGAAATTAAACATACCTATCATTTGGAAATTCCCGAAGATGAGGCTGCTTATATTGTCCTTCATTTTCAGGCCTCGATTGAACGGATGGAAAATACGAGAGGTAGCAAGAAGAAAGCACTGATTGTTTGCCATATGGGAATTGGCATGTCACATCTGTTAGAGGCGAAAATTGAGCAGCAATATCAGGAAATTGATATTTTAGCTTGTATCGGTAAAGCAGAAGTTGGGGAGTATGTAAGACTTCATCAACCGGATTTTATTATTTCAACCATTCCTCTTGAAAAAATAAACATCGAGCACATCGTCATTTCTCCGCTATTTGGACAGGAGGATAAGAAAAAATTAAGCCAATTTGTTGAGGAACTGAAACAAAAACATACGGGACTTCATAATCAAAATGTCCTTTCCCAATTTTTGACCGAAGACCTCTTATTTTTTCATGTAGACCAAGAGCACCGGTATGAAGTAGTGGAAATGCTAGCAACCGCACTTTTTAAAAAAGGCTGTGTAAGTAAAGAGTTTATCCATAGTGCTGTGAATAGAGAGAGGAAATCTGCTACAGCGATTGGCGGAGGAATAGCAATTCCGCATGGAAATCCTTCTATGGTCCAGAGGTCTGCTATTGCAACGGCTATCATGAAAGAGCCGTTAGAGTGGGGGAATGAAAAGGTTTCACTAGTATTCATGCTATCCCTTGCAGAGGAAAATCATGGAGATATTCGCGGTGTTATTGGAGAAATTGCTTCCCTGAGTGAATCTCCACTCATTGTTCATGAGTTAACGGCCGCAGAGAATACTAAGATGTTTTTACGGATATTAGAAGAGAATCAGTGAGCCGGGTAAGAGTGGATGGAATGTCCACTCTTTTTTTGCTAATTAGGAAAGTAAAAGGGCGGCAAAGCCTCTGTCTTTCCTTTAGAGTCTCGCTAATCGGCAAGTTTTCTTTAAAAGATAAGAAAGGATAAATTTCGACTTTGAGAAATGTCCAGCTCCAGCGCCCAGCGGCTAGTAGACTTCGCTCTTCTCCCTACGATAAGTCAACATCGGATCGCTTCCGCTCTCCGTGTTTCCTTTATCTCAGTCGAAGCTCTCCAGTCTATACGCCGCTAAACGGGCGCTTGCGCTTTTCTTATTCGATTAATTTTTTTTTACCGCAACTTCTGGTAAAAATAAAAAAAATTAAATGGACAAGTTGAATTTATTATATAGGTAAGCGATTACTTTATTATTTTCATCGGTAGGAGGAGACATAATGGGAAAAATATTAGCTGTTACAGCTTGTCCAGTTGGTATTGCTCATACGTATATGGCTGCTGAAAATTTACAAAAAGCAGGCGAAGCGTTAGGCGTTGATATTAAAGTAGAAACACAAGGTTCGATTGGCGTAGAAAATGCGTTAACAGAAGAAGAGATCGCGGCAGCAGATGGGATTATTATTGCTGCAGACAAAGAGGTTTCGAAAGACCGTTTCGTTGGTAAAAAGTTAATTGTAACCGGTGTCCAAGACGGAATTCGGAAACCTGAAGAACTCATTAAACAGGTTCAAAGCGGAAACGTTCCTGTTTACAAATCAGAATTAGCATCTGCTAATGGACCTAAGAAGACTAAATCAAAAGAAAATCCAATTTATAAACATTTAATGAATGGTGTATCCTATATGATTCCATTCATCGTTGTAGGGGGATTATTGATTGCCCTGGCGTTAGCGCTTGGAGGTCATCAGACCCCTGGTGGAATCGTGATACCGGACGATTCAATTTGGAAGCAAGTAGAAAAGCTTGGCGGTACGTCTTTCATGTTCATGGTGCCAATCTTGGCTGGTTTCATTGCGGTAAGTATTGCTGACCGACCTGGACTTGTACCAGGTATGATCGGCGGTTATATCGCAGCAAACGGTAGTTTTTATGGAAGTGAAGCTGGTGCTGGATTTATCGGTGGGATTATTGCCGGTTTCTTAGCAGGTTATGTGGCCCTTGCCATTAAGAAAATTAAAGTGCCAAAAGCGATTCTGCCCGTTATGCCAATTATCTTTATCCCAATCCTTTCTTCTGTAATTGTTGGGTTATTATTCATTTATGTCATTGGCTCTCCGGTTTCACATGTGTTTGAAGCATTAACTGATTGGCTTGCTAGCATGCAAGGCGGAAGCTCGATTGTATTAGCGATGATTCTTGGTGCGATGATTGCAGTTGATATGGGTGGCCCATTCAACAAAGTTGCCTTTTTATTCGGTTCCGCAATGATTGCCGAAGGAAACTATGAAATTATGGGACCGATTGCGGTTGCCATTTGTATTCCGCCAATTGGGCTTGGACTTGCAACATTTATTAACAAACGAAAATTCAGTCAAACTGAAAGAGATGCAGGAAAAGCATCATTCACAATGGGATTATTCGGTATTACAGAAGGGGCAATTCCATTCGCAGCGCAAGATCCGTTACGAGTAATTCCTAGTATCGTTGTCGGTTCAATGGTTGGTTCTGTTATTGCTATGCTTTCAAGTGTTGGGGACCGAGTGGCCCATGGTGGTCCGATTGTTGCCGTATTAGGTGCTGTCGATCATGTCCTTATGTTCTTTGTTGCCATCATTATTGGGGTGGTTGTTACGGCCTTTATGGTTATTGCCTTGAAGAAAAATGTGGAAGATGCTCCAGTTGCAGCGGGTGTTGGCCCTGTATCTGGTGCTGCTGTCTCTGAACACAAAGAGGCTGTTAATGCGAAGGTGGAAGCCACTAACAACACTGAAATTCATAAATTGACGGAAATTACAAGTTTAGAGTTAATAGAAACAGATTTAACTGGATCTACTCGTGATGAGGTCATTGATGAATTAATTGCGAGATTTGATGCAAAGGGAATTTTAAGCTCGAAACAAGCATTTAAACAAGCTATTTTGAATCGTGAAGGTGAAAGTTCAACAGGACTTGGTATGAATATTGCGATTCCACATGGAAAATCAAGTGCGGTTACACGGCCAGCTGTTGCCTTTGGTATTAAACGTGATGGTGTAGATTGGAAAAGTTTAGACGGTAATGATGCAAAATTGATCTTTATGATTGCTGTACCGGAAAAAGCTTCTGGAGATGCCCATCTGAAGATTTTACAAATGCTATCACGAAAATTAATGGATGACAATTTTAGAGAGCAATTGCTGCGTGTTACTTCGAAAGAAGAAGCTTTCAAGTTGCTTGAAACCATTAACTAAGATGGAATAAGTGCTGCTGCTATTTAATAATGAAAGATATAATTGGAAGAGAGCGAAAAATGCTCTCTTTTCATATATCTAGAATATGGAGGTTAACATGTATAAAAATGAACCGATTTTTTTACAGCCTGTTTTTCAAGAAAGAATTTGGGGAGGACAAAAATTAAAGACAGAATTCCATTATGATATTCCCTATAAGCAAACAGGCGAAGCATGGGTAATCTCTGCCCATCCCCATGGTCCAAGCGTGATAAAGAATGGTCCGCTTGCTGGGAAAACATTAGCTGAAGCATGGAACGAACATGGAATTCTTTTTAATAAAAAATCCGATCATCAAGGGGAATATCCATTACTTATTAAAATCTTGGACGCAGCCGATGATCTATCTGTTCAAGTTCATCCGAATGACCAATTTGCCCGTGAGGTGGAAGGCGTTCCTTATGGTAAAACTGAATGCTGGTATGTCTTAAGTGCTGAAGAAGATGCAGAACTTGTGCTAGGCCATCATGCAAAATCACAAGAAGAATTAGTGCAAATGGTGGATCAAGGTGAATGGGACAAGCTTCTAAGAAGAGTGAAAGTGAAGGCGGGAGATTTTGTTTATGTTCCGAGCGGTACGATTCATGCTATTGGAAAAGGAATCGTTATCCTAGAAACGCAACAAAGTTCAGATATAACCTATCGTGTTTATGACTATGACCGGACAGATACAGCAGGCAATAAACGTGAATTACACCTGGAGCGTGCAAAACAAGTGACAACCGTTCCACATCAGGACGCTGCTGTAGAGCAAACTGAAACGGTTATTGGTGATTTAGTCGAAAAGAAACTTGTGAAGGAGCAGTATTTTTCTGTTTATCATTGGCAATTAAACGGGAAAGCATCTTGCGGATTAACTAATGACTTTTTACAAGTGAGTGTAATCGAGGGGAAAGCTGAACTAACGATTGCTGGTAAGATCTTTGCTATAGAGAAGGGCAGCCATTTTCTGTTACCTCACGGAGTTCATGAGTATACTATTGAAGGACAAGCCGAATTTATTGTTTCACATGTTTGATGAATGAAATCCGAAATTGAAGCAGGGTGAACGTTAGATTAATATAAAAAGAAGCGTAAAGGAACAAGTGTCGAGGTCCTTTACGCTTCTTTTATTATTCTGTTATAAATTTGTATCTTAATATTGCTGCAAGTCCTGCACCATGCTTGAAGTCGCCTTGTTTAATCAAAGTCTTCAATTCTTCCATTGTCAGTTTATGAAGTTCAATTTGCTCGCTGGTTTCTAAATTTTGTTCGGAAGGATTTAAGCCAGCTGCTGCAAACAAGAAAATCTCCTCCGATGTTGAGCCGGGTGAAGGATAAAAGCTTCCTAATTCAAGCCAATGTTCGGCAGAATAGCCTGTTTCTTCCTCAAGCTCTCTTTTCGCTGTATCCATTGGAGAAGGGTCTGTTTTGTCAATCATCCCAGCAGGCAGCTCCCATAGCCAGCTTTTTAGCGAATGACGGTATTGTTTTATACATATTACTTCTCCGTTCTTCGTTATCGGGAGTATACAAACTCCTTTGGCAAAGTCTAAATAGGAAAAGGTCTTTTCCTCTCCATTTGGGAGAATTACCTCATCAACCGTAATCCCAAAGCGATCCACTTTTTTCTGAATTGAACTGTGTATCTTCCAAGCCATTTCTTTCACCTCTCTATAAATACAAGATATATATATATTCTAATCGAATATTGGACTATATTAAACTCTAAGGAATTCTAAAGCCAAACTTTATTACCTCCTAACTATGAGAGAGATCTTCAAGGTGTTACTCTGTCATTTGACTCCACTATGATATTATTAGGTTATCAGGATATCACTTATCATAGGAGGAGGATTTACTTTGAATAACGATTTATTTAAGGAAGCAGAGGAATTTATTCGTTCCTGTTATAGCGAATTAAATAAAACGGAGCAGGAAATAGAAATTAGGTTAAATGAAATTAATAAACAGTTACAAAGCAAAGATTTTTATGAACACACAGCTGTGGAATTAGAATATGGAGCAAAAGTGGCTTGGCGTAATAGTAATCGTTGTATTGGAAGGTTATTTTGGGATCAATTAAACGTTATCGATAAGAGACACTTAAACACAGAAGAGGAAATGGCTGGGGCTTTATTTGAGCACATTGAGTATGCAACGAATAAGGGACGGATCCGGCCTACTATCACTATTTTTCCACAGAAAACTCCTAATCAAACGGTACGTATATGGAATCATCAATTAATTCGCTACGCAGGATATCGTACTGAGCAAGGAGTGTTAGGGGACCCGGGCTCCTTAGCTTTTACCGAGGAGTGTATAAAACTAGGGTGGGAACCGAAGTTTGGGAAGTTTGATATTTTACCATTAGTAATACAAATAAATGATAATGGTCCAAGAATGTTTGAAATTCCAGAACATCTTCCACTTGAAGTTCCACTTCGTCATCCTCAGTACAAATGGTTTGAAGATTTAGAATTGAAATGGTATGGAGTACCCATTATTTCCGAGATGATGCTTGAAATCGGAGGTGTTACTTATACTGCTGCTCCCTTTAATGGCTGGTATATGGGTACTGAGATAGGGGCACGAAACTTGGCTGATGAATCGAGGTATAATTTACTCCCTCAGATCGGAGCTTTAATGGGGTTAGATACGAAAAGTAGTATATCTTTATGGAAAGATAGAGCATTGTTAGAATTGAATACAGCCGTCTTACATTCTTTTAAAGAAGATGGAGTTAGTATCGTTGACCATCATACGGCTGCTCAACAGTTTAAAAAATTTGAAGAAAAAGAAAAGGAAATAGGAAGATCCCTCACTGGTGATTGGACTTGGCTCATTCCACCAATGTCACCTGCTGCAACTCATATTTTTCATGCATCATATAATAATGAAATTTTAAAGCCTAATTATTTTTATCAACCTAAACCATATTGATTGTTTGTAAAGCCAACAGAAATGTTGGCTTTTATCATGAAACCATCTTTTTTTAGGGGAATAATATACATACGGGAAGAATAAAAGGATAAATAAACATTTTTCGTTGCGATGTTACAAGAGCAGCTTATCAATAAAACATTATTACTTTTTGGTTAACTTCTATGGAGCCCTTAAAAATATTTTTAATTTATTCTGTAAAAAAGAAGGTGAGCAACAATGAAGGTTGATTCTTTTTTTAAGGCTGCTCCTTATAAAAGTGTTAGTGAAGATGCCATTTTAATTAATGAAAAGGTAAAGGTCTATGGGGTGTTTGATGGGGCAACGCCTTTAACACAATTTAAAGATGAAAACAATATGAATGGTGCCTATTTAGCATCTAATATATTTAAAGATTATTTCGCTAGACTCTTCCATGAAGATCTTTCGTTAGTTGAAGGGATCCAAGCTGCTAATAGGATGCTGCGAGATCGCATGGAAAAATCCATGGTTAATCTAGAGAAATATGAAAACCTTTGGTCAACATGTGCAGCCATAATTAAATTTGAAAATAACGGAAAGATATCTTATGCTCAGCTTGGTGATTGTATGATCATTGCAGAATATCAAAACGGAATGATAAAAGCTCTAACCAGGGACACAGTAAAAGGGATAAGTTATCGGGCGAAGGCATGGCGTGAGGAACAAAGAAAACAAGGAGTTACAATTCCAGATGAGGACTTTTATCAAGATATTACTCAACAGCGTATCTTTAATCGTTCATTAGCGAATAAACCACACGGATACACTGTAGCGAATGGAAGGGAAGAAGCTGTACATTTTATTCAGCATGGTCAAGTAAAAATCAGTGATATTAAAGCACTATTAATGATAACGGATGGTCTGTTTCACCCTGATTATTTAATTGAAGAAACATTTAAAATGATTCAGAAATCTGGTGCTTCTTCGTATTCTATTGAGTTAGAACAATTTGAGAGAAGGAATAACCTTCGTTCAGATGATAAGTCGGGGATCATGATTCGACTTATTAATTGAATGGTATCTTCGAAACAGCTTTCAATAATATATTGTTATAACTTTGAGGACAAAAATGATGCAGAAACATGGGAATATGTTCCAGATAACTGTTGTTGGTGCCAAAATTGTGCCAGAACCAGAAAAACCTGTCCCCATAAAAGAAATTGGCGACAGGTTTCCTTTTTACCTAAGACTGGTTTGATTCAACAAAAATGCTCACATTTCTTTCTTCTAAAAAATTCAATCCAAAAAGGAGGTCCTGTTTTTGAAGATTGAAGGTCTTTTCCATCATCTGAATCCAGTCCTCTTTATTTGCAAAATCAGTTATTTGTATGTCATTGTCGGATTTTACGATCAATTTTGAATTTATGACGGCATAGCTCACTCGGTCTTTAAATATCGTTGCTACAATCCTCCGCATAAATGGATTCTCGTCTTTATCCCGATGGGCATGGATGATATCTTCAGTAAAACTTTCAACATCTACTGGAAACCACTCGATTGTTTTGGCAACAAAAGTCTGTCCTCCTGACCTCCTATCAAACAAATACTCACGTCTGCCGACCTTCTTGATGATCATTTCTTCACCGCAGCGAATTAAATATGGTTCCTCCTCAATTAGCAATGGTTCAAATAAAGGTGCCATAAAGCCTACATCAGTATAATACGATTTTCCGTTCATCGTAACCATCAAACCAAGATGGGTGTTCCCACCTTTAGCACGGACAATTTTAACATCAAACCCAAGGGAGTAGAGCAGTTTCCCAAAATGAATATTGAGAATATAACAGTTTCCGCCCCAGCCCTTTCCAAGTAAATTTTCAAGATACTCTTCTTTACTAGGAATCAAATCATTGTGATTACGTGTAGTGTAATAATGATATTTACTAATGATCTCGAATGGTACACGATGCAAATGTGCCTCTACTAAGCTTTGCAAGTACTTATAGTCAGGTTCCGATTTATCGATACGTAAAAAATCCAAATATTTCTCTGTCCAACGATCCATCTGTTATTCACTTCCTATATTGGTTTAACCACCATAAAAGCAATGATTACAACTACAATTACACAAGCGATAATATGGTAATTTCGGACTTTTGTAAGCAATCCTTGAGAATGTTCATCCGTTTCGGATGCCCCTTGTTCACTTAACTCTGATAATGCAGCAGAAAGCTTTTTTGCAGCTGGAGTTAAGAAGCCGATAATAACGACTTCAGCTAAAATGAAAAGGACTAATGCTCCACCAATCCATAAAGTAAAAAATGTTCCATAATTCCCGAGCCAAACTAACAGCAGCCCTGATAAAAAGGTCAATCCTCCGAAAATTTTCGGGAGAACCTCTAAACGAGCTACCAGATTGACCATCCTTTTTACCTCAAAAAGTGACTTTTCCTTTTTTAATATCAATGGAAAAGCGTAGGCAGGGCCAAGACCAACCACCGCTGCAACGACATGTAAAAATACAAGCCATTCCATAAAAAACACCACCTATTCATAAGTCTTAAACATATCATAAGTGGTGTGATCTATTTAAAATATCGGTTGAAATACGTATTTTTCTTAATTACGGAGAATCAGAAAGTCCATTTTCAATTATGTAGCTTGCTAAGACAGCACGGGAGTTAATTGACAGCTTTTGAAAAATCCGTTCTAAATGTGTTGTCACTGTCCGTTTACTTAAAAAAAGAGCCTTGGCAATTTCTTCATTGGATAGACCTTGTGCAACTTGGAGTGCTACCTGTAATTCACGAGGGCTTAAGACGGTATTTTTGTCCCCTGTTCGTTTGGATCCTTCTAGAAGAATCCGATCCAATGCTTGAGCAATCATTTTCTGACGTTCTTTATCATCTTCAAGCCCATGAAGTTTTTCAATTAGCTGGGATAGAATTCGTGAAGCTATATGAAGAAGGTCCTCATTGAAATCACTAAAGAAAAGCTCATCATTACTTTGACTGCCTATAACAGCCATTATTTTTTTATCTTTATTTTTAACTGGAATTGCAACATAGTTTTGACTAATATTTCGATAATTTTCTACTGAAAACTTCTCTTTTTCCGGCAGTTGGTTAAGAAAGGTTGTAAAAGCATATTGATATTGGGAACGGATATTATTAATGAAGACAGGTTTTTCCTGGTGGGAGGACAATTGTGCTACTCGCTGGAGAACTTTTTGTGCTGACTCCTCATCTAGGCCATGAACTATTGCTAAATGTAACTGATTGGCTAAGTTATCTGTGATCCAAACAGCCGAGCGGTCCCATCCAAATTTCTTTTCAAGCTGTTCTAATAATGGATGATAGGTTTCAGTAAGTAAACGTAAATGACTATTCTCCTCTTTACAAATTCGTGCTGACACAACGGTGAACAGTTCAGCACAATTGACGGTAATGGGCATCACTGATTCTAACATCATTGACAGCACCTCATATTGCTTTTTCATTTCAGCAAAAATCTCACCATCTGTCCTAAAGCCTATATACTCTAATACAAGCTCCCATGTAGAAAAATTCGTAGTATCCATCGTACGAATAAAGGCATAAGGGTTTTCCTGCAAATTTTGCACACTCTTTTTCAACATGTGATTAGCGATTGCGACATGGTTTGAATCGACATACCATATGCGAGAGATATTTGTAATATTTGGGATTCCTTCTTTGCTGCTTGTAATTAGAGTTGCTGGAACAGCACCCATTAGTGCTGGCATCATTTCTTTAGGAATCATTGATGGCGTCCCCCTTTTGATACTTGCTCCCTGCGTAGGGTCCAGGTGTTTGGACAAAGATCTCTTCTGCTTTGTATGAAATAACATCACAAATAGCTGTTGAAAGTGGAAATTTCGCATACATTTTTGGAAACAATATAAGGCTGCTTTTTCGATATCCGGTTAATATTTCAAGATCTTCTCTAGTTGAAGCTTTATAGTTTATGAACTTCCCTTTTATTTGATAGGATTCGTTTGAAAATCCATCCGTAAATAAACAAGCAACTACGCCATTGCCTGATGATAAATAGGAGAGAACCTTTTCTGTCTGTGCTTTGAGGATATAGATATTGAGACAATCTATCCCATCATCGATTTTCACTCCAAAACCACGTACAGAAATAGGGTGTCTATCAACATTTGAGACGGCAAGATGAATAAATAAAGGTTCTGTTCTTTGTAAAAAATTGACGACAGTATGATCCAGTATCATATAACCCCCCAGATTTGGTTTTATTTCAAATTTAATTAATAAGTTTAAAGCTGTGGTTGGATTAAAATTAGTTACAGCTTACCAGGTGTCTTTCTATTATCTAGAATATTCTAGATTCCCTATAATTTGACCTCCGAAAAATATAAAAAACATACCTCGTTTTCGGTATAGAATCAGAGACCTGGATCGAAAACGACTTGTAACATGAATCATGATAAAAATCGAGATTGAATCCATAGAAGTGGCTTTGATAATATATTCAGGTTCTAATGAGAAGCCAGATGCCAAGCACCATCTAGTTATTTATGAATTAAAAAGAAGGCAGAATGCTATAAGTATTAGCGTTCTGCCTTTCTTCCTTTTTAAAACTCAAAATACCGCCGAAGTAAATAAGAAATCCACTTACAATGAGGATGATTTCGAATATTTTCGAGTAATCCTTTTACTATAGCAGGGCTTAATGTCGGTTCGAGTAGATGCTGCTTTAGTAAGATTAACGATTCTTTTTCAATTGACTCTTCCATTTCATCAATCTTTTGTACGATGATTTCGAGGATCTGTTCCTTCGTTACTTCTTCATTCATCGGCTGCTTGACCAGTTGACTAAGCTCTTGTGTAACAAATGGAGCAGTCGTATGCTGCGCCAGTAAAGTTGTTTTTTCCACAAGCGACTTCGCCAGTAACTTTAAATCCAACGGAACATTATAGAATACAAATAACTGTGAATACGTACTCATAAAGCCTTTAATACAATAAATTAAGTCATATTTTGTATCCTTGACCCTATCACCATATAACCGTTCAATCATCAATAAGATCGCGTTCTCGATTACTTTTTCGTAGTATTGCATTTTTAAAATGAGTTCTTTATTAAATGTGTGCGACTGCTCTTTAATGAGAACATTAGCGAAATCAGAATGCTTTTGAAAAAAATGATAGATAGCATAATAAAATTCATATAAAATCTGCTCATCTTTTGTATTTTTGACTATGTAGTCAATGTCAGAGGTAATTTGCATCATAAAGTCGTCAATTATTGCGGTGATCAATTCGTCCTTTGACTTGAAGGATAAGTAAAAAGCACCTTTGGAAATCCCGCAATGCTCAGTTATCTGTTGGACGGATGTGGCTTCAAACCCTTGCTTTGCAAAAAGCTCTAACGCTTTTTCCATAATTAACTGTTTTTTAACCATTTTATTGTATCGCTCCTATGGTCTTTAGTTGACAAATGACTCATTGGTCATTATTATAAATAATTGAGCGCATGAAGTCAATTAAGGGTAGGTGTAATAGTGAAAGGGTTAGTTAATTTTGTCCTGAAGAATAAATTAGCAGTATGGCTACTTACCATCATCATTACGGTATCTGGTATTTATTCAGGTACACGAATGAATATGGAGACGATACCGAATATCTCGATTCCATACTTAATGGTCATGGATGTCTATCCGGGAGCTACTCCTGAGAAAGTGATGAAAGATGTATCCATGCCGATCGAGAAAGCGGTAGAAGGCCTTGATCACGTGAAAGCCGTTTACTCCAATTCTTATTCTAATATGTCCAGTATTCAAGTAGAATACGAATACGGAATTGATATGGATGAGGCGAAACGTGAATTAAAATCGGCTTTAGATTCCTTAAAACTCCCGGAAGGGGCACAAAAGCCGACAACGACAGCGATTAGCATGAATATGATGCCGGTTGTGGCTCTAAGTGTAAGTAGTTCAAAAGAGGATATTGTTGAATTAACGTCAACAGTAGAAGAAAGTCTACTTCCAAAAATCCAGAAAATCGAGGGTGTTGCGTCAGCTACGATTGCCGGCCAGCATATTGAAGAAGTAGATCTTACGTATAACAAAGCCAAAATGGCTGAGTTCGGTTTAACTGAAGATAGCGTTAAGCAAATGATTCAAGCAAGCAACATGTCAGTTTCCTTAGGACTTTACGAGTTTAAAGAAGGTGAGCAGGCGGTCGCCGTCGACGGCAAGTTCATGACGGCTGATGAATTAAAGAATATGCTGATTCCTGTCACACCATCAGCAACAAATCCTTCTCCATTTGTAAAGCTTAGCGACATTGCGACAATTGAAACAGTCGGTAAAGTACAATCTATTTCCCGGACAAACGGAAAAGATGCGATTGCGATTCAAATTGTCAAAGGTCAACAAGCGAACACCGTTGATGTTGTAAACAAGGTGAAAAAGCTAATAAAAGATGAAAAGAAAAAGTATGACGGTCTCGACATTGATGTCACCCTTGACCAAGGTAAACCGATTGAAGATTCGGTCACCACGATGATTGAAAAAGCGGTATTTGGCGGTTTAATTGCCGTATTAATCATCCTATTATTCTTGCGTGATTTTAAATCTACGATTATTTCAATTGTATCGATTCCAGTTTCGATTTTCATGGCATTACTGCTGCTGCACTGGATGGATATTACACTGAATATTATGACGCTTGGTGCGATTACGGTTGCGATTGGGCGAGTCATAGATGACTCAATTGTCGTCGTAGAAAATATATATCGAAGACTGCATTTAAAAGAAGAAAAATTAACCGGCCGCGCACTTATTCGTGAAGCGACGATTGAAATGTTCAAACCAATTATGTCCTCCACATTAGTAACAGTTGCAGTATTTGCGCCACTGATCTTTGTAAGCGGTATGGTTGGCGAGCTTTTCGCACCGTTTGCCTTAACGATGGCGTTTTCCCTTGGGGCTTCATTACTTGTAGCGATTACTATCGTTCCGGCTCTTTCCCACTTCTTATTTAAGAAGAAGTTATATGGTGCAAAAACAGCAAAAAGCCATAAAGAAACTGGTGAACTGGCAAAATGGTATAAGTGGTTCCTGGAAAAGGTTCTTAACCATAAAGTGATTACTTCGATTCTTGCTGTTGTTTTATTAGCTGGAAGTTTGGCCTTAACACCATTAATCGGCTTTAGCTTCATGGGCAGCGAAGAGGAAAAAGTGATGTACTTAACGTACACACCAAAAGCCGGCGAACTTAAAGAAGAAACAGTAGCGAATGTTAAAGTGGTCGAAGATCAGATGCTGAAACGGGACGATATTGATATCGTTCAGGTATCTGTTACTGAAGAAGGCGATGAGATGTCTGCCATGATGGGCGGCGGCTCAGGCGGTGGCTTGATGTACTTAATTTTTGACCCAGACATAAAGAATTTCCCAGAGGTTAAGGGAAAAATTGAAAAGTATGTTACCGGCCTTAATCAATCAGGCAAATGGAAGAGCCAAAACTTCTCTTCAATGTCAGGGGCGGAAAATGAAGTCAGCTACACCCTTTACAGTGAGGATTTAAACAAGCTAAATCAATCTGTGAAAAAGGTTGAGTCAGTGTTGAAGAAACATGATGACTTGAAAGATGTGACGACCAGTGCAGAGGATGCTTATGTCGAGTATACTTTCAGGGTTGAGCAAGCTAACTTGTTGAAGTACGGGTTAACAACGGGACAGCTTGTGATGATGTTAAGCCCGCAAAAAACGCAAGATGTGTTAACAACGGTTGAAAAAGACGGCAACTCCTTAGATGTCATCGTCCAGCAGGAACAAGCTGCCCAGCCTGAATCGATCGATGATCTTTTAGCAAAACAAGTACCAACTGCAATGGGTACAACAATGCCTCTTTCTGAACTTGTTACTGTGAAAAAAGGGACAACACAAAATACACTTGCACGTAGTAAAGGCGAGTACTACGCAACCGTTTCTGGAAAAATTAAATCTGAAGATATTTCAAAAGTAACCTCTAAAGTGGGTAAAGAAGTAGATAAATTAGATTTACCAAAAGGTGTATCCGTCGCCGTTGCCGGGGTACAGGCAGATATGACCGAGACATTTACACAGCTTGGTGTCGCCATGCTTGCGGCGATCGCCATCGTGTACTTCATCCTTGTGGTAACCTTCCGTGAAGGTGTCGCACCATTTGCGATCCTATTCTCGTTACCGTTTGCGGTCATCGGTTCATTTGTTGGTTTGTTAATCGCTGGGGAAACCATCTCTGTCTCTGTCATGATGGGGCTATTGATGTTAATTGGTATCGTAGTTACGAACGCCATCGTGCTAGTAGACAGGATTATTCATATGGAACGTGATGGCTTAGGTATGCGTGAAGCGGTTCTAGAAGCGGGTGCAACACGTTTACGTCCAATTCTCATGACTGCTATCGCAACAATCGGTGCGTTAATCCCATTAGCACTTGGTGCAGGTGGCGGTGGAGGTTTAATCTCCAAAGGTCTTGGTATTACCGTAATCGGTGGCTTAACAAGTTCAACATTATTAACGTTGATTATTGTGCCAATTGTTTATGAAATCTTGTCTAAGATGTTTAAGAAAAACCGGAGAGAAGTGGAAGAAAACTAGTCAATTCAGGTTCGGAATAAGATTGGTTCACGACATGACCTTAAAGGGTATCTTAATAGAAAAGATTCAAAAATAACCGAGGGATATTCCCTTGGTTATTTTTGTTGATATGGAAGTATAACTTTTCTATCAGGTATAAGTGCAACTACGCCACATTCTTCCCACTTAGGGGCTTGCCAATCGGGTGTTTTTTTATATTTCTATTTGATTGTGGAATGTTACTTTATTATCGATAGTTTACAGTAATGCGGAATTATCACCGTTTGTTTAGTGCCATCTGCCAATAGGACAGTACTTCTTGAAAAAATTTTTTAAAAAATATCAAACTGAAAAGAAGAACGCTTCGTTTACTACAATGAAAAGCAAAAATACAATTAAGGAGTGTAATTAATGAAACGTTATTCTTTGAAAAAAATGAAATGGAGAAGTGTTTTGGCGGCTGTCCTAGTATTTCTTTACATGCTTCCAACTACGATTTTTGCCTCTGGTCATGAAAATAATCAAGAGAAGCCTGAAACTGGTTTTGACACCTACATTACGAATAATTCGCTGGCAGTAAGTCCAGATGAAAAGACCGGGGTTGTCTCAGATAGCCGTGAACACATCATCCTCGTGTTCGACCTTGTAAAAGGCACCTTGAAAAAAAAGATCGAGGGCTTTGTCACGCCAAGGAATATCGTGTTCATAGGGGGTGGGGCACAGTTTGTCGTCTCGGACAGTACGCTGGGTTCCTTACGATTTTATGATACAAAAACACTAAAACTGAAAGATGAGATAGTGGTTGGGCAAGGAGCATTTGGAACAGCGGTCAGCCCTGATGGGCGTACGATGTACGTTAACAACCAGGCTCAGAGTTCAGTAACGGTTGTCGATCTTGAAAAACGCAAGCCTGTTACCGTTATCCCTGGGTTTTCCCAGCCGCGTCAAGGGATTGTCGTCTCACACGATGGGAAATTTGTATTTGTTACAAATTTTAAAGGTGACAAAGTATCCGTAATTGATACGGCTGCTAAGACTATCGTTCGTGAGATAAATGGATTTTCTATGATTCGCGCGATATCTGTAAGTGCTGATGGAAGTACGTTGTATGCAGCAAACAGCGGCCGTGACAGTATTTCTGTGGTAGATCTCGCTCAGGGTGAAATCGTCGATGAAATAAAAGTTGGACGCGAGCCATATGGGGCAGCATTGTCGCCAGATGGAAAGCTCCTATTTGCCAGCAACAAAGCAGACAACACAATCAATGTTATCAGCGTTTCAGACAACCGTATTACCGGGACGATTAAAGGATTTCTGGAGCCACGCCAAGCAATCGCATTTAGTCAGGATGGGGCCCGTGCTTATGTACTTAATCGTGATCTGTCCATTTCCAAAGTCGATGTGAACAGCGGCACGATCATAGATACGATAAGTGAGAAGCGTTCCTACAGGCTTCAGGTTTTAAAATCCGATGAGGTTGGAAAATATCTAGCGGATCAGGAAGGAATGACGCTTTACTATTTTACAAAGGATACACCGGGCATCAGCAATTGTTTAGGAAAATGTCTTGAGATTTGGCCGCCGTTTTATGCAGAAAATATTAAGGCATCGGAAGGGTTTCATAAAAAAGATTTTGGAACGATTACAAGGGAAGATGGGCAGAAGCAAACAACCTATAAAGGGTATCCTCTTTATTACTTTATCAAAGATCAACAGCCAGGCGATACAAAAGGACAAGGCGTAAACAATATCTGGTATATTATTAACAAACATTTTATGGAAAAAAGTGAATAATGTAACCAAGGGGAAATTTATCTGAGCCAGGCACTACGCCTGGCTTTTTATTATTTTGGAGGGGTCTGAAGATGTGAGGGATACCCCTCCTTGGTGAAAGGTCTTTCTGGTTTGTTGGAATTTTTTGTATCTCTACAACCCTTTATCATTATACAAATGAAAAAAATGGTAGTAAACTATAGGGGAATGACTTTGCTTTTTACAAAAATATACTTAAAGAAGTGTCCATTCCTGTCATAGTGGAAGGAAATATTATGAACCCTGATATGCTGAAAAGAGCTTTTGAAATTATGGTGTAAGTTTTCTAAGTATTTACTCATCCTTATCTGATAAAGAAATATTTCAAACTATAAAGCATGTGGGCGGTTCTATTGCTTCAAAGAGGGCCTGACAACAGTCATATTGTCCAACTTTGGATTAGCATTTCTAATTACAGAATGGACAGGATACCGTTTGAAGTAGCGGTATCCTATTTCTGCAAGGTTTTCTATTTAAGTAAACGATCCAAAAGGAGATTATTATGATGTTTAAAAAATTATTTGGTCTAAATTCAACAAAAAAACAAGAAACTCTTTTATCCCCGGTAACTGGTCGGTTAGTCCCAATTGAAGAAGTGCCGGATCCAACGTTTGCTGAAAAGATGATAGGTGATGGAATTGCCATCGTACCATCAGAAGGGGTGGTCGTAGCTCCTATTGATGGTGAAGTCATCTCCATTTTTCCAACTAAACATGCCATAGGGCTCAAATCCAAACAAGGGCTGGAAATCCTTATACATATTGGCCTTGATACGGTCAATATGCAAGGGGAGGGATTTGAAACGTTTGTTAAGGTTGGGGACAAAGTATCAGCCGGAACAAAGCTCATCAGCTTCTCTATTGAATTGATCCAACAAAAGGCTGCCGATATCATTACCCCTGTGGTTGTAACGAATTTCGAGGTAGTGAAGGAACTGAACCGCGTAAACTTTTCAGAAGTGAAAAGTGGGGAAACAGAAATTATCAAGGTGGAACTCAATTAAATTCATTGAAATTTAATTTAACCAAAGCTAAAACAATTGCTGTGGTATTTTATCTTATCATTCTTAAACTCTCGAGAAGAATGGGGACAGTTTTGTTGCTTCAGAGCGGTGTCTGTGAACAATTGTAAGCTCGTTTTGAAATGGCTTTTAATTATATACAAAGCAGGTTACAAATGAAATCAAAAAAGCTGATTAAGGATAAATTAATCAGCTTTTTATATTCCTTAGTTTAATTCTAATTGTGCTTTTAATTCATTTTGTACTCTTTGTTTTTCTTCTGGAGAAACCAATCCATAGTAGATTTTATCTATTTTTGTTCCTTGTTCTTTTATTTCCATTTGCTGGATATTTTTACCTGCTTCTTTATAATTTTTTTGTATATCCATCAGTTGATCAAACGTTAGATTGGTTTTTACATTTTTTCCAAGTGCTGCAAATATTTCAGAGAAATTAGTCATGCTTGAAACACTTAATCCTTCTTGAATGACTCCTTCTATGATTTGTCGCTGTCTTGTTTGGCGGCCAAAATCTCCCCTTGGATCTTCGTAGCGCATTCTAGTATAGCTTAATGCTTGTTCGCCATTGAGCTTCAATTCTCCCTTAGTAAAATGGAATCCATCTTGGGTAAAGTCTAAATCATTGTTGACCTTTATACCACCTACAGCATCAACGATATCCTTAAATCCTTCCATGTTTACCTGCATATAATAATCAATAGGAATATCAAGGAAATTTTCAACTGTATCCATTGACATTGGGACTCCGCCAAAAGCATACGCGTGGTTTATCTTATCTTCTTTCCCTTTCCCTATTATTTCAGTACGGGTGTCACGTGGAATGCTGAGCATTTTTACTGAATTGTTGTTTGGATTAACGGCCAATACGATAATTGTGTCGGAACGACCTTTGTCTCCTTGTCGTTCATCCACACCTAACATTAAGACTGAAAATGGATCTTTTTCTTTGAATGCTACTGGTTCTTGACGTTTTTCCGATTTTTCCCGTTTAATTGGTTGGTGCATCGTTTCGACAGCATTTTTAAAAGAATTATATACTGTGTAGGCATAAGCGCCACCGGCAATTAGCAAAACTAAAAGGATAATTCCAGTTATTTTAAGCCATTTTCCTTTGCGTTTTCCTTTTCCAGACCTCATTTTACAAATCCTCCAAATAAAATTATATATTTCTAATTAATAGAATAACAAAAAAGTGGTAAAGAGGATATTAATAAATTGTTGGATTTTGGATATAAATTCAACTGTAATGCAGCCACAAAAAAACAGTGAATAGAGACATTCTCAAAATGGGTGTCTCTATTCGTATGCTGTGACAGTAGGTATGACCGCCTTATCCCATTAAACCCCTGCCAACCACCAATTGGACAGAAAATTGTGATCGGTGGAATTAATTTGTTTTTACTCCAATATTCGACAAAATATGCTAATATCAAAGAGTATTAATCTCCATTTTTACCTCATCAAGGGGGACAGATTAAATGTTAAATGCAGCAACAAAGGTTTATAAAGAAATACCATTTAAAACCTGGATAATAATAGTAGTATTCTATTTGTTCCCTCCCTTAATTGATTACATTGATATCCGAGATCAGTATTTTCATAATGTTCCTTGGTTTTTTTATCTGATTCCAACATTATTAATCGCTTATAAAAAAGGAACAAAGTATGGAGGAATAGCTACAGGTGTGTCTATATTGCTGTTTCTCGTCATCGAATCGTTTGAACCAAGTGGTATCAGCAGGCATGAAATGATTATTTTTTTTGAAATGACAACAATCAATTTACTCGTCTCCATTCTTGTTGGGCTTCTTTTTAAAAACTACCTACAAAAACAAAGGGAATTATCGCTAACAAAAAATTTGCTAGAAAGTGTGTTTCACCATCTTGATATTGGGATTTGGTCCATTAATAAAAGTAAAAGTTTACTCCTATCAAAAGGAATTGAGAAAATTTATGGGTTGTCCCGTAAAACGGATTTACAGAATAATCAATTTTGGAAAAGGTCCATCCACCCGGAGGATTTGGTCATAGCTGAAGAAATTGATAAGAAGTGGGAAAGCCAAGAGGACTATGAATACGAATACCGGATCATAAGGCCAAATGGAGAGATTCGCTGGATTCGTGACAGTGGCTTGCCTGTTTTTAATGAGCATGGGGAGCATGAAAGATACGACGGTACAAATGTGGATATTACCAGACAAAAAGAACTAGAAATTTATCTGAAAGAATCAGAAGAAAGATACAAACATTTGGTGGAGAACTCCATTGTAGGTGTATTTATGATTCAAGAGAGCCAATTGGTCTATGTAAACCAGTGGCTTGCTAAAACACTTGGCTTAACGCAAGAAGAATTACGGGGAACAAGTTTGTTAGATTACTTTAAAGAAGCGGATCGGGTACGAGTCGGTAATCATTTTCAGAAATTAATAGAGGAGAAAGAATCGTCTTTTGTCGATCAGATCCAAACAGTGGATCAAGTGGAAGCTGCTGCATATCTTGAGATTCAAGCCACGTTAACCAAAATAAATGGATCTTCGGCCATTATTGGGATTGCGTTAGATGTAACTGATAAAAAGAAGGCAAAAGATGAGTTAGAATACTTAGCCTATCACGATACGCTAACAGGACTTCCAAATAAACATTATTTAATGAATGAACTGGCGAAACAGTTCTATCGTTCAACAAGTCTCGGCCTACAGGTTTATATCCTATATCTCAATCTCGATCGGTTTAAATTAATCATTGATTCCTTTGGCCATAGAGTAGGTGATCAACTAATTCAAATGGTTTCAAATAGACTACAAGATTCTATTACGAATGGGATGGCAATTCGCGCCGTAGGGGACGAATTTATCATCTATTTACCAAACGCGAATGAGAATCTTGCTTTGGATATGGCTTGCTCTTTATTGAATGCCCTTTCGGAGCCTTATTATCTAATAAACCAGGAGATTCAAGTCACAGCCAGTATTGGGATTGCCTCATTTGAAGAGGATGATGATTTGGAGGAGCTTGTTCAAAAGGCAGGTTCAGCGCTCCATTTTGCTAAAGATTTTGGTGGAAATCAATATCAGCTGTATTCTTGCGAAATTGGTCAGCAAGTGAATCGGAAGCTTCAACTGGAACAGCGTTTACGAAAAGCGCTGGAGCAAAACAATCTTGAAGTAGTTTATCAACCGAAATTACATGTATTAACGAATCGAATTTCTGGGATGGAGGCCCTCATCAGGTGGAAGGATCCTATTCTTGGAGTAGTCTCGCCTTCGGAATTTATCCCAATTGCTGAAGAAACAGGGATGATTATTTCCATTGGAAAATGGGTTCTGGAAACGGCATGCCGGCAAAATCGAGAATGGGAAAAAAGTGGTTATCCACCCATCCTTGTCTGTGTTAATATATCCAGCAAGCAGTTTTTACAGGATGATTTTGTCAAAATGATTGAGCAGGTATTAAAGGAATCTGATTTATCTCCTGAGTATTTAAATTTGGAAATTACAGAAAGAATTGCCTTATTTTGTATTGGTGATGCGATCGATAAATTGCAGCAATTAAAGCAGCTAGGTGTGAGTATTTCTTTGGATGACTTTGGGACCGGCTATTCGTCAATGAGCTACTTAAAGTTGTTGCCAGTTGACTTCTTAAAAATAGACCGTTCTTTTACAAAAGGTATTATTGAAGATAAAAAAGATTTGGCAATTATTGATTCTATCATTTCATTGTCCCATTCCTTAGGGATGAGCGTGGTGGCAGAAGGAGTAGAAGCTGAAAATCAGCTGAAAGTTTTATCGGACCTGGGTTGCGATGAAATTCAAGGATATTATTATGCAAAGCCGTTGCCTGTTCCTGAGTTTAAACAATTTTTAGATAAAACAATGGTGGGTATGTGCACCCAGATCAACAACGGATAAAATGGTTTTTTCAAAGGGCAAAGAACATAATGAAGTTAAGTATAAAGTGTGAATCGTTTCGGAGAATGATTAAAATGATCTTGGGTCTGTGTATGGTAGTGATTAAGACAAAAGGATAGAACTATTTTAATTACAAAGGGTAATTTGATACCTAAAACAAAAGGCTGAATTTCTAAGTTGTTAATGCTAACACTTTGAAACTGAGCCTTTCTTTTATTCCCGTATATTGTATAGTAAATAATGTCCAGCTTCAGCACCTAGGTGCTCGATAATAATTTACTTTACGCCCATCCGCGGATCTACATAATCCGGATAGTCAGTGATGATGGCGTCTACTTTCATATCAATTAAAAACTGTGCAGCTTCACGGCTTCTTACAGTCCAGGATGATATCTTCATTCCGTGTGCGTGAACCTTATCGACCAATTCTTTTGTAACAATCCCATAACTTGGGTTAAAGTAATCTGCGTATGTGGCAAATTCCTTCAATGCTTGATCTGTTGTGTGAGTAGTGGAGGAAGTAAGGACACCCATTGGAACCTTTGGAAGAAGGTCATTCATTTTTTTCACGGTGTCAAAGTTGAACGATTGGATGATGATTTTATTATTTTGCGGTTTATCAAGATTCCGTGCCTTCAACTGTTGGGCTACCTCATCTTCTATCCCGGGATAAAGCTCTGGTGCCTTCATCTCTATTAAGATACCAATTTTCCCATGATATCTATCCAGCACTTCTTCGAATGAAGGGATTTTTTCACCAGCAAATTGTTCCCCTTTAAAACTTCCGGCATCAAGGTTTCGCAGCTGTTCAAATGTTAGATCCTTTACACGCCCAGTACCGTCTGTCGTTCTGTCCACTGTTGTATCGTGAATAATCACTAATTTCCCGTCCTTACTGCGCTGAACGTCAATCTCGATGTAGTCGGCCTTCATGTCGAGTGCTTTGTCAAAGGCTGCAATGGTATTTTCCGGAGCATATCCTGATGCTCCCCGATGCGCGACATTATCAAATTTCCTTAATTCCCCGGTCGTTTCTGCCGCAAAAGCCTGCTGGAAAGGACTAAGAAATAGTGTTAGTGCGAAGCCGGCTCCAAGTAATGTTTTCTTCATTTCTCCATCTCCCTTGTCAAATAGTTTCGAACAAGGTTAGTTTATAAAAGAATTATTAAGCTAGTTTGTCATTCTTGTTTAGCTAGAGTTATAACATTATAAAGAAAAAAACGTATTTTTTCCTAGTTTTGTTTACATTTGGAATTGGACTAATTTCCTATATTATCTTTTTTAAATTTTGGCTCTGTTAAACTTGCCTGTTGATTTCCTCTCCAGGCGCTTCGCTTTCCGCGGGCGTGCCGGGGTGCCTCCTCGTCGCTTCGCTCCTGCGGGGTCTCCCCTGTCCCGTACTCCCGCAGGACATTGAATAAGCTTCCTAGAATAATCACCGCACGAAGGAAATGCGTTAGCATTTTCGAGGAGTCTCGCGCCTTCCGCTCCAATCAACAGGGTGTAAAAATCAACACTGAGCTTTAACATAGCCTAAATTTTTTATAAAAATATCCACAAATCTCCGGCATCTTTCGAGGTCTTGTGTTTGTAGGGTGATTTCAATCTTAAGAGTGACTGCTAAGTGGCTGTGAACATAGAGCATATCCCGAAACGCATCAACTGCTCCGCAAAACTTGGGATAAAAACTATCGCCTGTGCCGACTACTCCGGTCACAACGTGCTTGACATCCTGGATTTCGAAAGCGCGATATAGAGCGAGCGTTTCTTTCGGAATTTCTCCATCTCCCCATGTATAGGTTCCAATAATGATGGCATCAAATGTGGCGATCTCCTGTATGGGGAAATGTTCCACCCGAAACAGACGTACCTCTATTTTTTTCTGTAAAAATAAGTCCTTTATGAAATTGACTAGTTCTTCTGTATTCCCCGTTTTTGAGGTATACACGATTGCGAGATTCATAGTTCATCGAAACCGTTCGATTGGGTTACCTTCGCATAGGCCCTCGACTTTTGTTCAAAGAAATCCGATTTGGTTCCATTCATCATTTCATCGCTAAAAACATGAATCCATGGCATCGGATTGGTTCGGTCTTCATAAAGATTCTCTAAACCTAGCTGGCGCAATCGCTTATTTGCCAGATATTCCGTATATCCATCGTACTCGTCCAAATCAATACCTGTTATATCTCTAAGTATGAAAGCGGCCCATTCTTTTTCAAGCTCGACGGCTTGTCCAATTGTTTTATAGACATACTCGATATTTTCCTGATGATTCAATTCGGGATTTTCTGTTAACAAAATCCGAATAAACTGGGCGACGAAGTAGGCGTGCTGCATTTCATCCCTTTGGATATAGCTGATCATCGTGCTCGTTTTTAGCATTTTTTGTTGACGGGCAAGATGATAGAAAAAGGCAAATCCCGCATAAAAATAAATCCCCTCGAGATTAATAGAGTTCACCGCTAATTGAAATAAATGCTGCGGTGTTGGATTTTCGCGAAAGCTTTCATAAGCCTGTAAGATCAGATGGTTTCGTTTTTGAACGATGGGATCACTTTTCGCCTGATTGAACCGGGCATTCTGTTCGCTTAAAGGGACAAGCGAACTTAGGATATAAGAATAAGACTCATTATGAACCGCTTCCTGCTGGGCAATAACGGCAAAAATCGCCTTAAAGCTGGAATCAGTCACGTAATCCATTACTTGCGTCATCGTGGGTGTTTGCAGGCTGTCGAGAGAGGCCAGCTGGGTATTAATTCGTAAAAATACATCCTTCTCATTCGCACTAAGCAGGTCCCATTGTTTAATATCATCCTGCATATTAATTTCTTGTGCTTTCCAAAAATTTGACAATAATGTTTGATACAAATCGTACATCTGCGGGTAGGCGATATCATTCCAATTCAGCAGGCCAGAAGACTCACCGTTAATGATCCCTGTTGATTTATTAGGAAACTCCGAGTTTAGCAATTTTATTTTTGATAATGGTGCATGAATATCCATATTAGTCTCTCCTTTAGCTTTGGCACGCTTCACATTCTGCTATTTCTGCTTGGGATGTGCTTCTTACGTAATACGTCGTTTTTAACCTATGCCTCCAGGCTTCCATATGCAGGTTCAATAAATCTTTTGCTTTTATATCATGGCGAACATAAAGGTTAAAGCTAATCCCTTGGTCAATGTGGCGCTGACGGGCTGCATTTTGTTTAATACTCCAAACCTGATCCAATTCATGTCTTGCCCGGCGATAATAGTTATAAGTTCGATGATTTAAGTCTGGTGCGGTTACTTTGAATTTAAAATTTTTCTTCTCTTCGGCATATTCAACAGAATAAATCGGGTCAATCCCATCTGTTGAGCCGCCGATTTTTGCCGTTGATGAGTTGGGAGCAACCGCCATTAACCAGCCGTTTCGGATACCATGTGCTGCAATCTCCGTTTTTAATTTCTTCCATCGATCAGATTGATAATTTTTCCGGTCAAAATACATGCCAGTTTGCCACTCAGAACCTTGAAATTGGCGGTACGCTCCTTTTTCAATGGCTAGCTCCTTGGAGGTACGGATGGTATAGTAAGCAATGTCCTCATACAGGAGGTCTGCCAATTCCACGGCTGCATCTGACTCCCAGTGAATGCTTTTAAGGGCGAGAAGATGGTGCCATCCGAACGTTCCCAGACCGATGGCTCTGAACTTTTGATTAGTTACTTGGGCTTGACCTACCGAGATAGTATTTAAATCGATTACGTTATCCAACATCCTTACTTGGATGCGAATCAATCGCTCTAGAACATTGGCAGGGACCGCATTTGCCAGATTAATAGAAGACAGGTTACAAACCACGAAATCACCGGGTTTGCGGACGATGACGATATTCCCGTCTTCATCCAGATATTCATTTACAATCGTCGTCGCCGACATATTTTGCGCGATTTCCGTGCATAAGTTGCTGCAATAAATCGAGGTGCGGCCCGCTCCTGCTAGATGCTTATTAGGATTTTGCCTGTTCACTTCGTCACGGTAAAACATATATGGGGTACCCGTTTCTAGCTGGGACACCATAATTCGCGCCATTATATCCATTGCTCGGTATGTTTTCCTTGGTAGAAGCGGATGGTTTACGGCTTCTTCGTATTTTTTTGAAAAATAATGATGATCGGTTTCATCATAAAAATCCTCGAGTCCGAGCGGGTTTCCGTGTTCATCCTTCCAGCCCATATAATGCTTCACTTGATGAGGGCAAAAGGTATGCCACTCACCGATACTTCTTCCGAGTTCATCTGTTTCTTGCAGTTTTTTCATAAAAAGATCGGGGATGGTCACACCGGTAAAAATATCATGTGCTTTGCGGCGCTCATCGCCATTATTAGTTTTCAAATCAAGAAAGCCGTTCATGATATCTTTATGGAACACATCTAAATACACTGCGATTGCTCCTTGTCGCTGCCCTAACTGATCGACACTAACGGCTGTATCATTGACTAGTTTAATCCACGGAACAACCCCCGAAGAATTCCCTTTAAATTTTTTAATATCGGAGCCCAGGGCGCGGACTTTTCCAAAATAGATGCCAATTCCGCCTCCATCTTTACTTAACCTTGCGATATCCCAATTATTTAAATAAATGCCGTCAAGAGAATCGTCAACAGTATCAATAAAACACGAAGAAAGCTGGCCAAAGCTTTTACCCGCATTCGCTAATGTCGGAGTGGCAACCGTCATGTAGAGATGACTTAATGCCCAATAAGCTTCTTTCACAAGGTGTAACCGGTTTGAGGGACATTCATTCTGCATGATTGTCATCGCAATGATCATAAAGCGCTCTTGCGGCAGTTCATACACATTTCGCTCATGATCTTGGGCAAGATAGCGATCCGCTAGTAAAAATAGACCGATGTAAGTAAATAAGGAATCACGCTCCGGGTCGATCTCTTTTGCTAATTCATCGATCTCGTCTTTCGTATAGATGTTTACTAGATTGCTAGAATAAATGCCGATTTCGGTTAATTGCTTGATTAGGTGGAAAAAATCTCCGTACTTGAACGAACGGTTATATCCTCGGTTTTTGGCCGCCTTTCGATATAATTCATTCAGATATAGGCTGGCAGCGACAAAGGTCCAATCGGGCTGGTCCATCGCAATCTGATTGACGGCATAAAATAGCGCTTGTTGGTTGGCCTCTGCCTCATCCAAATCTCTTATTTGTTTTTCTATCATCGTAGTATCTAACTGATATTTCATCGAAGCTTGTCTGATAGAATCTACTACTAAATGAAATTCATCTTTAACTTTTGTGGTCATGTTCTCATTCCTCCTGCAAAAAAATATTGTTTTCGTTCCTTGATTAATGTCACTCTGAGGCTCTTTTTGTGCCCGAGAGGTCGGTTTTTTTCAAGTAAACGGTCACAATCTAGCCCTTATTGTGCCCGACTCGATTTCTTCTGGATTAAGGTCACTATAAACCCCCTAAACAACAAAAAATCCGCACGGGATAACCGAGCGGATGAAACGGATCACTTAACAAAAGGAAAAATAAGACTTCAAGCCCTTTGCTGCCACCGTTCATCTCCTCAATCCCCGAAGAAGTGAAACTACTTAAGAAAGACAGGTCTCCTGACTTATGCGTCATTCTACTTTGAGCCCTTCCCATATAAGCGCCTATTTTCATAAACGTTCTCATACAGTGGTTTGCTCATTTCGTCAGCATTTACAGTTGCGGGGGCAGTTCCGGATTCACACCAGATTCCCTATTAAGCCGATCACGGCATCTTTACCTAAGGTAAATACAATATATAGTTGTACTTTTGAAAAATAAAACAATATGTAGATAAGAAACTAAAATCAATCATAGTATAAATAGTTTACTATTTCAAGTATTTTTAATGGGGGCGGACTTAACTCATGATGATTCCATTATAGTTGATGAAATTGGCCTTGGCGGAGATGGAGTTCGTACAATAATGTGTTTAGCAGTTATAGCTTTAAGCTTGTTGAATCCAATTATCTATTACGGTATTAATAATCGCAAGGAGAAGAAGATTAGTACCAGGTGCCAGGCACCATCTAAGTAATTGGAAATAAAAATAAGAAAGGACTTGATTGGTTAGAATAAAGTGTGAAAGGGGTTTGAATATGGAGTTTACAATTAACTGGAAAGAGAAAATGGCATTTTCAGGTGTTACTCCCTCAGGGCATGAACTTATAATGGACGCAGCTCCAGAAGACGGGGGAGGGAACTCAGGCGCCAGACCTACTGAACTGCTTCTTCAGGCTGTTGCAGGTTGTACAGGAATGGATATTATCTCGATATTGCATAAAATGCGTCTAGAGCCTTCTGTCTTCCAAATGGATATAAAAGGCGAACGTGCCGAAGACCATCCCAAGAGATTCACTACTATTTCCATTCATTATGTATTTGAAGGTGAATTGCCAGAAGACAAGGTCATACGAGCTATACAATTGTCCAAAGATAAATATTGTTCAGTCGCCCATTCCTTAAATTCAGAAATAACCGTAAGTTACTCCATAAATGGTACTAAAGGAAAACAAGATATATAAGTTTGAACGAAGTAACAGCCTCTACAGCAATAGGGTAGTTACTTCTTTTTTTTGTTCAAGTTTGACCACCGAAAGTTCTATGTCAATGACGGCCCCTGTTTAATGTTGTTTTCTGTATCTTGAATAACAGAACATTAAATCAGTAGCTAATATTTCCTTTTGTAAAAATTTACACAATTCATATAAATTTATATAATAAAAAGATATTAGTATATATTTCCTGTAATTTTTTCATCCTCTTACAGCGCACTTGCTATGTTAATAGGCAATATGGAGGAAAATATTGCAGTTTAGTTTATGTCTTGATTAATAAAGTCAAGGAGTTTTTCTATGAGTATAGATGTTGAAGTCGTTTTATATCAGGTAGTCGCTGTTCTCTTGCCTATCTCCGTCTACCATTTATTTTTTTATGAAAAAGACAGCCAGCGTAGAAAGCCTTATTCTAAACTTTCCATCATTTTGATTTTCATCCTAGTTCTTACCATGTCACTACCAGTGAAGTTTTCCGAGGGGTATGTGTATGATTTTAGAATTGTGCCCTTTATTATTGCTTTCGTGTATGGGGGGACCGTGCCAGGGTTATTAGCAGCAGTGGTTGTGTTAGGGTACCGATATCTCATTGGTGGGGATGGCTTTTATGTCGTTTTAGTTAATTATTCCCTCACTTGTGCGGTTTTCATTTTAATGCGCAATCAATATGAATCATTTAAAAAGAAAAATAAGCTGATGTTTGTTAGCTTGGTGTTTTGGGTTAATACGATTATCGTGATCCTTACTCTATTTACAAAAAATCAAATAGAGCAAATTCCCTTCATGTTTGCTTTTTATTTCATCACCTGGATTTGCTTAATGATGGTTGTATTTATAATGGAAAATGTTAATCAGCAAATAGAAATGCGTGAGAAATTGCAAAAAGATGAACGATTAAATGTTATTAGTCAGCTTGCCGCTTCTGTTGCTCATGAAGTAAGAAACCCCTTAACATCTGTCCGCGGTTTTTTACAGTTAATTCATGATGACGAAAATTTAAAAAGTGCACAGAAGCATTATATTGATATTGCTTTAGCGGAGCTAGATCATGCCCAATCGATTATTAATGATTACTTATCCTTAGCTAAACCGAATACAGAGGGTTTGACAACCGTCAATATTTCGGACGAGGTTAGGAAGACAGTGGCACTCATGACCTCTTATTCTAATATCCAAAACATTTCCATCCGAATGAATATTCAAGATTCCCTTTATATAAAAGGAAATAAAAGTGAAATTAAACAGGTTTTAGTCAATATTATTAAAAATGGCATTGAAGCGATGGGGGCAGGCGGTGATCTACATGTTGATACATTTGAGAAGGACGGCGAAATCATTATCAAAATCACTGACAACGGTAAAGGAATGACTAGGAGCCAGCTTGACAAATTAGGGACGCCATTTTATACGACAAAAGAAAAAGGAACAGGTGTTGGCCTTACGATCTCGTTTCAACTAATTCAAGCAATGAAAGGGTCAATTTCGGTAGAAAGCCATATAGGAAAGGGAACCACTTTTACCATTAGATTTCCGTTCGTGACACACACCGAAGTTGTCGAATAAAACTTCGGTATGTGTCACTTCCCAAATAAACTTATTTAACTTGGCTATTCAATAAAAAAATGCCAGTTCTCACCCATCGGATGGACCTGGCACTTTTTTATTTTCTACTTTTGATCTTCATAATAATCTTCATTTTTAACAGTAAATTGATCTATGGTTTTACCATCAGATGTGATCGTGGTGATGGTGATTTGATCCTTGTCCACTTTGGTTTGTAAGGAAACGGCGATGCTTTCCATGTTGACGAAATCAAATTTTTCATCTGCCACAGCGTCATAGTGTTTTTTACCTGTTGTACCGGTGACCACATATACCGTTCCGTTCGGATCTTCTTTCCCGTCTTTTAGCTTTTTCGTTCTGCCGTAGGAATGATCATGCCCGGAGAACACGATATCTATCCCTAATTCATCGACGACCGGCGGCAGTTTTTGTTTCATGATTTCATTCCCGCCAAACGGATTTGTGTAATAAGGAGGTTTGTGTGTCACAAGGATTTTCCAAGGTTTGTCGGAATTTTTAACATCCTGTTTCAGCCACTCCAACTGTTTGTTCAGTATCTCGGTATTATCTGTGTAGCCTAATACGCTAATGTGCATGTTATTGTAATCAACCGAATATGTCCCGCCTTTGTCTTCTTCAGGTCCATTTTCGGGGGAGTTAAAGATGGCTTTTGCCAGTTGACCATTTGCATCTCCCATGTATTCATGATTTCCCAGCGTTGAAACAAGATCGGTTGAACGAATGTTGCTGTATGAGCTCAAGACTTTTAAGACGTCATCCCATTGTTTAAATTTTGACGATTCATCGATAAGATCGCCTACATGGATCATGAACGATAAGTCTTTTTTATCGAGATCCCCAAGTATTTTCGTAAAGTCACTTAAATCAGACGGCGATTGCGTATCACCCAAAACGGCAAATTCAAAGCTTTGCTCTCTGCTCAATGTGGTAAACTCTTGCAGCTCTGACCAGTTCTCTCCATCTCCTACACGGTAAACATAGGTTGTACCTTGTTGCAATTTCTTTAATGTTACTTCATTTACGCGGACGATTCCATTTTTCACAGGATCTTGCTCACCGGAGAATACTTGGTTACTGGATGATCCGGTGATGGTTTCAAGTGACTGCTCACCCTTTTTGTCAAAATCCTTTTTTCGTGCAAATTGAATCGCGGTTTTTTCTTTAGCTAAAGGGCTCGACATCCATGTGAACCCTTTTTCTTTATAAGGGTCTCCTGTTGGAGTAGAAATAATGTTTTTTATTTCAGTCTTAGCTGCTAGAGGTGGATAAGACTGCGTGTTCACTTTAAATGAATACTTCCCATCTTTGACAGCATATAAATCGATTTTCTTCACTTCATTTGTGATAGTATCCACACGAAGAGTACCTTTTTCATCTGTTTTTCCTAGGAGAACGGGTTCTTTACTGTCATCTATGACGGCGAAAATTTCCACGTCACCCATTAATTCATTATTGGTATTCTTTACTGTCATAACAGCACGTTTTCCAATTAAGATAGGGTCTACCGTTAGCTCAAAAGCACCTTTTACTTCTAAGCTGGCTGGCTTTATTGAATACGTTGAAACGAAGTTTTCTTCTTTTGGCATCGTGTATCTTAAGCTAGCTTCTAACATTTCATAAGTCACTTTGCTGCCTTCTTTTGTCGATGCAGGGATTCGAACCTGAATCGTTGCAGCATCAGCGGCGGCCTGAGCTTCGCCGTTATTCACTAGATTCAATGTTAGAACTCCAGTACTTGCATCATAGCTTGAGGTACTGGTGTTAAACCCATTAGAAAAAGTAACATTTTCGACTGGGAAGATTTTATCCATTTGCAGTTTAATAGAAGAGCCTGAGATCTCAGATGGATTAGCAGCTTTCACTACTAGGTCAACTACATCTCCCAGTAGGGCTTGCTCCTGTTTTTTAACTATTTCAATCTTTGCTGAACCAGTGTTCACTGTAAAATAGACCGATTTAATAGCTTGGTTTCCGAATTTATCAGGGACCATAAGGGTTACCTGATGTGTTCCATCCGCCCATTTAAATCCACTTAATGAGACGGACCCATCCATGTCGTATGAAAAATGACCTTCGGATTTGGAGTAGTCTTTGCCATCTACTAAAATTCTAATTTTTTCCCAATCAATTCCCGTTTTAAAAGGATCGTCTTCATGTTCACTCACGTTCGCTTTCAGATTGACCGCATTTGTCTTGAAATCTTTCCCTTCCACGTTTATCGATTGAATCACCGGTGGATATAAGTCATCCACTTTTTCGCCATATACGGCTCTAATATTATCAATATAGATGGTGCCTTTTGTCATGGGTCCGGTGATTCCTGATTTCGTGGACATTAATCTTATTGCTTGTGTTCCCGAAATTTTGAACGGACCTGTAAAGGAAGCTGGTATTTCTGCCTCGATGTATTTCCAGCCTGTCCAATCAATCCCTGGTTTTTCCTGATTAAGATTAATGGTTTGAGTTTTGCCGTTAACGTCGACAATATTCATTCTCAGCCAATAACCTTGTGCTTCCGGAGTTGCGTAGATCCACATTCCAATGCTTGAGGGATTTTCCGGAATGGCGATGTTCGATCCAGGCCCTGCATAGGCTCCTAGAGTGGTGCCGGTTTGGGCATTAGTAAAATCAAAATCCAGTTTTAAGGATTGATTGCCAAATCTTACTGGCGCCGGATATTCCGCCAAACTTAGTGACGCTTTTTCACCGCGGCCGACAACGGATGGTTTCCATCCTTCAAGCCCTGCTTCAAAATCAAATAAAACTTCAGGCAGCCTGCCAACAGAAACTTTGGTTTGTGCTGTAAGACTTGTGCCCTTCAAGCGAGCTGTAATATTCCCTGAAACCGATTTGTCTCCTGTGTGGAGCACACCAGATTCATCAATGGTTCCCATTCCTTCAGGGAGGTCAAACTCGACATCTTGAGCGTTCCAGTGTACATTTCTCTTTTGAAATTTTGTGATTAAGTTTAAATTGATTTCACTGTTTTTCGCTGCGGTTAACTCCGATCCAGTAAAAAACATCTCATCAGGCTGAGCAATTTTGATGATACTTTTTCCGACCTCATTTCCCTGATAGTTCAAGATGATTTCCAACTGACCTGTTTTCCCATTTGATAAAAACTTTCCATTCTCATCGATAGTGCCGAAGGATGAATCTGATAATGCCCAAGTTAGACCGGAAGCTGGCAATGCAGCTGAAGCCATGGATTTGTCTCTTCCCTTGGCAGTGAAGACAATCGTTGAACCTGGGGTAAAGGATTGGTCATATGGTTCGATATGTGCTGAATCAAAAAGATGATCGGATGGCTCTTTTGAGACAATCAGCCAAGAGTTGGCTACACTTCTTTCTGAACGGTCAGAAGGCTGATTGTCTACCTCAAGGTTATCGCCACCTAGTTCGCGGGTTGTAAAGGTAGATGATCCGCCGCCGTCAAGGTTAAGTGCATCGACTGCCCCTAAATCTATCATTAATTGAGCTAAATCAGGCATGGAGATCCCGCTTGAATAAGGCTCTTGTCTTCCATCCACAACGACAAAAAATACATCGCCGTCTGCTTTAATCCCAACTGCTGTTCGGGGCTCTTTATCTGCTCCAGTTTGTGGAGTTTGATAGATTTGTCCATTTTTTACGAGGATAGCATTACCTCCTAGCGCTTCTTGCAATTGATCTTTCATACCCTCATATACAGCTGCGTCACCAATGACGGCTTCGCCGGATTTCTTGATTCCGAAGAATTTTTGTGATGATGAATACTGAGCTTTCACTGCCTGCCCATCTTTGTAAACAACGCCGAGAGGTTCACCTGTGGCCATATTGTAAAAATCGGCATTCACTGCCGCCACTACTTGATGCTTGTCGCCATTTGCTGCATTGGCTTGCTGCCTAACGGGCTGCAGGCCAAATGCTGTCCCGTCATTAGGTGTACCTGCTTCAATAGATACACTAGGATTATGTACATCAACGTCCACTACGAAACTCTCAATCTTTTTTCCGTCTTTTCCTTCAAAGCTGTAGTGCTTTTCCAATACACCCAGGGCAAGACTAGCTTGAAATTCATTGATGGGTGTTTGAATTAAAGGTGAGTTTAGATCGAAATTACCTAAAGCTGATGTAAGACTTGGAGACATAATACTGCTTGCTAAAGCAAATGACAGGGTGATCGGTAAGATCCTTTTTTTCCAATTTCTCCTCATATGTACCTCCCTAAAAATTTAGTAACATCGACAAATTGTGAGCCAATATTCCAATTAACGACGTCAAATTCATATTAATGAAAGATTATTAATCTTTCATTGATTTTATGTAAAGAATTTTCAGAATTAAATAGGAAGAATGTCATAGGGAAAAAGAAAGGTGTATCATGGAAAAATTAGAGTGTCAATTCCCGCTCACCCAATAGATGCAGACATATTCTCTAAAAAAAGAGCTGCATGCGTTTAGCCCGACAATTTTTCAAAAAATGAGTTTTTGTAGAAATATGGAACTAAGGGCAGGAGAGTGTCATAGTTTCCTAGAATAAAGGAATGGCATAATCAAACATTGAGGTGAAACAGGATGGGTAAATGTAAGGATGATGAGGTTTGTGGAAAAGTTTTAGCTGTAAGTTTAAGTGATCAGCATACATTTAGTAAAGAAAATTACAAATGTATAAAGCTAGTGGAAGGATTTGGGGTTGAAGGTGATGCCCATTTCGGTACGGCTGTTAAGCATCGCTCAAGAGTGGCACAGAACCCGAATCAACCTAATTTACGACAAGTCCATCTCATTCATTCTGAATTATTCGATGAGTTAAGAGACCGCTATGATCTAAAACCAGGACAAATGGGTGAAAATATTACAACTTTCGGGGTAAATCTATTAGAACTGCCTACTGACGCCATCTTGTATATTGGTGAAAAAGCAAGAATTAAAGTAACGGGATTACGGAATCCCTGTGCCCAAATAGATAATTTTAAGCCTGGTCTTATGAAAGCTGTTCTAGATAGAGATGAGAAAGGGAACCTAATCCGAAAAGCGGGAATCATGGGAATTGTATTAGAAAGTGGGGAGGTAAGGCCTGGTGATTCCATTCGGATCCAATTACCGCCTATGCCCTTTAAAAAACTAGAACGCGTTTAAACTAATTTTTTCACTAATGGGGCAATGATTAAATACCAAGGTTTACTCAATAAATATAGGTTACATAAAGAAAACAATTTTTTCAGCTGGCGAAAAAACCTATAGTAAACTTCAGGGTATGAAAAATAAAAAACAAGACCTCTTTGAGAAAGGTCTTGTTTTCATTTTGTGAAATTACATCCGAGAGTGAACTTTTTCGCCTTGTACCCAGACTTCCCGTATGTTTTCCGGTCGAACAAGGTACATGATTTTTTGGAAAATATCCTGTAAATCTTCATTTGCATTATATAGGGGCAGTTTAGCCGTCTCAATTGTCGTATCGATAATTTGGACATCCCACGCATAATTTTCAGCTATGCGGCCGATTGGTAAGCTTACACTTTCACCACCGCCAGCAGTTGCGAAATAGAACGCTTCATTAATGGTGATGCGGGAATTTGGCACACCGCGCTCTTCTGCAGGAAGGGCTGTATTCACACCATCCTCTAACATTCTCGATGATATCACAGCTTGCCTGGCATTATCGAAAAGGCTGGGTGAAAAACCACCAGAAATGTCGGAGCCTAAACCAATTTCAACGCCTTTTGCATGCAAATGAGCGATGGGAATGACGCTATTGGCAAAATAAGCATTTGAGATCGGACAATGGCAAACAGCAGTACCCGTTTCAGCAAATAACTCTGCGTCATAATCATCTAAGAAATTACAATGCGCCATGACAGACTTATCACGTAATAGACCAAAATCATGTAATGCAAACGCATCATTTTTATTGAAACGATTCTGCACATACCTATGCTCCCAATCACTCTCGCTGCAGTGCGATTGGACATAAGTATCATGCTTAGCTGCTAATTCTCCTAAACCTTTTAACGCATCGTCGGTACAGCTTGGAATGAAGCGTGGCGTCACAACTGGGTAAACTCCCTGTTTCGTCCTCATAGCTAATTCTTTGACTGCTAAAATAAATTCCTCCGTATCTGCTAATGCTGTTTGGGTATCAGCATCACGATAATAGTCGGGAGTTTGTTCGAGATGATCCATCACCACTTTGCCCACTAATCCCCGCTGCCCTTTTTCGGCACATATTTCGGCAAGCAATAAACTTGCTTCTTTATGGACCGTTGCAAAATAAAGCGCTGTAGTTGTTCCGT
The DNA here is from genome assembly GCF_030123405.1 of Neobacillus sp. WH10. Taxonomy (GTDB): domain Bacteria; phylum Bacillota; class Bacilli; order Bacillales; family Cytobacillaceae; genus Neobacillus. Next base: position 4,851,011 of record NZ_CP126110.1, on the reverse strand, counting down.
TCGCGAGCAGGGTGCTTACGACATCTTGGTAGACATTTTTCGCAAAATTTAGATCTGAAAATTTAGACTCAATTGGGAAGGTATACGTGTTTAACCAATCATAGAGCGGGATATCTAATGCCGTTCCAGCTTGAGCCCACTGCGGAGCATGAACATGCAAATCGACAAAACCAGGTAAGAAATACTGACCGTCAGCTAAACGATGAAAGTTTTCTCCACCCTGATAAGTATCCAATAATGGTTGATAGTCGGCATCTTCTGGGGCAACGATTCTTTCAATCATTCCGTTCGCATTAATACAGAATAGATGCTCTTTTAAAATTTGGATTTCTTTTGGTGACTTACTCGAAAAAGCAGTCCCTTGGAAAATTCGCGTATATTTTTTCATGAATGTCACCCTAATGTTCGTATTTTGGATAGTATACCTGATATTATAGGGGATTTAAAATGTTAAGTCTATTTAGACAAATTGTCTCGAGGAAGTATCATGGAGAACATATTTCAAAGCAAAAAAAGACCATTACCTAAATAGATAACGGTCTTTAACCTACCTTTTGTACCTCAGATTCATGAACTAATTCTATATGAAATTTGTTTTCTTTCTCCCTAATTTCCCAATAGCCGGAAGTATACTTATAAATGACTGTATAAAGCTTTCCATCGTATAGCACTTCTTCTAATTCCATTTCCAATTTCATACCACCCTATCAACTATTAAAATGAGTGATACTATGTATATTCATTAACTAGCTTTTTATTCCGAATACCGTTGCTTATCACGATTCGAAATTTATCTAAGAAGTGCCAAGAAAACGGGCAATTAGAATCATGGGATAATAGGTGAAAAGAATCGTTTCTTGCGAGTGGTGGAAAACACGGTCAAAAATTGTTTAATTGGATCGAATGCTGTCCATGAAAGTGACGATGAGATGAAAGGGGGTGAGATGTTGCACTTCCGCCATTTTCTTATACCAGCTCTTATGGTTGGAGCATCCATGTTTATACCAGGCAATGCCTTCGCCGATAAGAATGAGCTTAATGGACAACCAAATTCCCAAAAGGAAATGGTACAAGCAAATAATCCTTCAGAAAAAACTGATAATACAGCTCCACAGGCTAACGTTCCGGTAAAGGCTGAGAACACAGCTGTTGAGTCTAATGGTCATGCAAAAATCGAGAACACAAATCCAAGTGGAAAACCTGTGACTGTAGCTGAACCTGCTAGAAAAAATCAGAGTGGAGTAAATCAGCCGGCTTCCAATGGTGCTCCTAAACCAGCAGCTTCCCAAAAGCCTCCTGCTGCAACGCCGAAAGCTTTGCCAGGCCAGGCAAAAGGGAACGGATACGGTCTATCTGCTTTAGACAAGGCAGAGAAAACCGGTAAGGCTCCTGGCCAGGAGAAAAATAATGCTGCACAGGAAAACAAAAGAGGGATAGAAAAGAATCATCCAACTACTCACGATACGGCAGAACATAACGCTGATATTACTGTAAAAGAAAAACGCGATTCGATGAGATTGGTTCCAAGATTCAAACCTCAAGAGGAGGGTTCAAACCCATCAAGTCCAACAAAGGTTGAGCATATTGAATCCCAGTTCCAAGTGCCTTTAGAAAAGGACAATGTCCCTGCCAATAAGGCAGAGGTTCCAAACGTTGATCAGGCTATTAACCCAACTCAACGGTCAAACAGTGCAGGCGGTCAATCAAATGAACGGGTCACCACGGGGTTAAGCACCAATAGTTTGTTAGATAAGTGGTTTGAATGGAATAAGTATTATGAAATTAAGCTTGTCCAACCATACCTTTCTCGTTATGCATTAATGAATACTCAATGGGTGAATGCTCCACCTTCACCACCACCGCAGGAAGCTCCTTTTTTTAAAACCGTTAACCGCAGCTAATTGCCACGGAACACGAAAATAAAAGGAGCGAATATTAAAATGAAACATTATCTAAACCCTAATAAAGTTGTTAAATCTTTTGTATTAACTGGAGCGTTGACTTTTGGAGTTTTTGCAGGAGCACATTTTACTGAAGCTGCTGGTCCTGATAAGGTAAAAGCAGAGCACTCCGTTCAGGTAAAAGCAGAAAATACGGTAAAGGCTAATGTGAAAGAGCAGAATGTACCGTCTTCAAAACCTGTAGTTCCTGTAAAACCAGCGGCACCTGCAGTTAAGGAACAGCCGAAAGCTGAAAAAGTGGATAAGTCTCAAGCGAGTGTGCATGCCAGTGAAACGGCAAAAATGCATGCTGCTCCAAACTCAGCCGTTCACGGCAAGGGTGAAAAAGCTGAAGAGGCGGTAACGGAGGAAGCTCCAGTTCAAGAACCTGCAGTGGAAGAGGCAGTAACTGAGACAACTCCTGTTCAAGAATCTGCAGTGGAAGCGGTTGAAGTTACAAAAGAGGAAACAACTACGTCAACGGAAGTTAATTCCGATGAAGCTGTCAAAGCTGAAGATGAAGAGGCAGTTAAAGAAGATGAAAAAACGACAGAGGTTGATTCTGATTCAGCAGTAAAAACTGAAGATAAAGAAGATGATGACCGTGATTCTGATTCTAAGAATTTCGTTACTGATCATAATGCTGTAGTGAATCCTAAAGATGATGAAGAATCAGAGTCAACAGAAGAAGATACAGACTCAGACAATGACGCAAAGGTAAATCCTTCTGCAGCCAATAAAGTAAAATCTCAAGCGTATGAACATGCAAGTGACACTGCTAAAGCTCATGCTGCAAAACACTCAGCTGTTTTAGCTAGTGGAGAAGTTTCTGAAGATGTAGTATCTGAAGAAAAAACAACCGAAGAAACAACTGAAGTTGTAGCAGAAGACGATGCAGCAGTTGTTACAGACGAACAAGCTAAAGAAGCTACTGAAGTTGTCGCTGAAGAAGTAGCAGATGAGTCTGAAGCTGTTTTAACTGAAGAAGATGAAAAAGAAGCTACTGAAGTTGTCACTGAAGATGTAACAGAAGAGTCTGCGGCTGTACTAACAGAAGAAGATACAGACTCAGACAATGACGCAAAGGTAAATCCTTCTGCAGCCAATAAAGTAAAATCTCAAGCGTACGAACATGCAAGTGACACTGCTAAAGCTCATGCTGCAAAACACTCAGCTGTTCTAGCTGGTGGAGAAGTTTCTGAAGAAGTAGTTTCTGAAGAAAATACAACCGAAGAAACAACTGAAATTACAGCAGAAGACGATACAGTTGTTACAGATGAACAAGCTGAAGAAGCTACTGAAGTTGTCGCTGAAGATGTAACAGAAGAGTCTGCGGCTGTATTAACTGAAAAGCTAAAGAAGAAGCTGCTAAAGTCATTGCCGAAGAAACAACTGAGGTAGGAGCTGAAGTTGTTTCTGATGAAGCTACAGAAGCAAGCGAAGCTGTAACAGAAACAGAAGAAGCAGCAGTTGAGGTTGAAAAAGTAAGCCCATCTGTAGCAAACAAAGCAAAAGCTCAAGCTAGCGTAAAAGCAAGCATTCAAGCAAAAGCGCATGCTGCAGCAAACTCTGCTGTGCAAGCAGTTACAGCAGGAACTGAGGTAGTTGCATCTGGTGAGGAAACTACTGATGCAACAAATACAGTAGATACAACTGTTGATCCTGTTACAAAAGAATAGAGCTTTAGGACCTGCTTAATTTTTGCAGGTCCTTTTCTTGCAGGATTTTTTTAATGAAGTCAGAACGCTTAGGGGAATATACAATAACTAAGCAAAATAGCGTACTTCGGGAGGGTATTAAAAAACGGTGAGCCGAAGCCTGTTCTCAACTAATAAAAAGTATTGACAAGAAATAATTTTCTTGATAAATTTAACTGACGAACGTTCGGAAGGGTGAAAAAATGACTTCAAATCGAATTAAGGAAGTTGCTCTTAATCATTTCACAAAAAATGGCTATGAAGGAACATCGATGGCACAGATTGCGGATGAGGTGGGAATTAAAAAACAATCGATCTATACGCATTTCAAAGGAAAAGATGAACTTTTTCTTCAGGTATGTAGTGATGTGTTTGATGATGAATTACGATTCGTGATCGATTTTATAGAAAATAACACAACTCGACCTATTGAGGATTTCTTATTTGGTTTCCTTTCGGATTATAAAGATCGATATGAGAAAAACGACAATACTAAATTTTGGCTTCGTATCTCATTTTTTCCGCCAACACATCTCTATGAACAGGTCATGAAATCTGTTTATGAATATTTGGATCAGTTAGAAGAACTTTTATTTCCTATTATGGAAAAAGCAATGAAAGATGGAAAAATCAGCTCCACCACCGATGCAAAGCGAGCTGTCGCTGCATTCTTAGGAGTATTAGATGGAATACTAGTTGAAATGTTATACGGCGGTCCAGAGCGATCGCTAAAACGATTAGATGCTTCTTGGTATGTATATTGGCGGGGATTATCGAAAAATTAGCTATTTTATTGGAGGGAAATGGAATGAGTCGAAGTTGGGGACTTGTCATATTGGCAGGCCTTATTGAAATTTTGTGGGCGATGGGATTGAAGTATTCAAGTAACTGGATTTCTTGGGTTGGAGTTTTTTTCCTTATCTATTTATCTTTTGTTGTATTGCTTAAAGCTATCGAAAAGGTCCCAGTTGCTACAGCCTATGCAGTCTTTACAGGAATTGGAACAGCCGGTACGGTTCTGATTGAGATGATTGCTTTTGGAGAACCTTTTAGTTGGACGAAAGTCTTTTTCATTCTTTTACTTTTAGTTGGTGTAGTAGGATTAAAACTTGTTACAACAGAACCAAGCGAGAAAGAGAAAGAAGGTGCAGCATAATGGATTGGATCTACCTAATATTGGCTGGCGGTTTTGAAGTGGTTGGGGTTGCAGGTATGAACAGAGTCATTAAATATAAAAACGTTCAGTCCTACATGATCTTGTTTATTGGATTTATATTAAGTTTTAGTTTTCTGGGTCTTGCTATGAAAACTCTCTCTCTCGGACTTTCATATGCTGTTTGGACCGGGATTGGCACAATAGGTGGAACAATCGTAGGTATGGTGTTTTATGGAGAATCGAAAGATTGGAAACGGATTTTATTTATAGGTATGATTTTAACAGCAGTCATTGGGTTGAAATTGACGTCCTAATATAGAACGTTTTTAAATGGGGTGCAAGAGTTTATTAAGAGTCTCAAAAACTTTCTTATCTGCATTTTTTTTCTATTATTTCCTATACTTTTTGAAATGATCCTAAGTTATTTCGGTTGACGATTGTTTAGTTTTCCTTTATTATGAATTCGAGATATCAATAATCAAGATAAATAAAGGAGATTAATACTACAATGAATATACTAGTAGTTAAAGCAAATAACCGTCCAGCTTCAGAAGCAGTTTCTAGTAAAATGTATGAAACTTTCATGGAGAACTTAGAAGGTGTAAATGTAACAACTTACGATGTTTTCGCTGAGGATATGCCTTACTTCGGTCAGGATTTATTCAACGCTTTTGGTAAAATGCAATCAGGCGAAGAGTTAATAGACGTAGAACAACGTATTTTAGCTGCAAAACAAAAAGCAATGGATGCTTTAAAGGCAGCCGACGTAGTGGTATTTGCTTTCCCTCTATGGAACTTAACTATCCCAGCTAAATTACAAACGTTTATCGACTATGTATATGCAGCTGGTTTTACTTTCAAATATAACGAAAATGGCCAATTAGTCAGCTTAATGACTGATAAAAAAGCCGTAATTCTAAGTGCACGCGGCGGCATATACTCAACACCAGAGACAGCACCAATGGAAATGGCAGCTACTTACATGAAAAACGTTGTTGGCGGCGTATTCGGAATGGAAATTGTTGATGAAGTTATTATCGAAGGTCATAATGCAGCTCCAGATCAAGCTCAAACCATTATTGCGGAAGGCTTGGCAAAAGTTGCAGAGGTAGCAAAAAGTTTTTCTGCAGTGACAGCTTAAGTCCGGGTTAGAACCCTTATTCAGCTAAAGCTTATAGCGATAAAGTACGTAAATAGAGCAGAGAGAGAAATCTCTCTGCTTTTTTGATGTCATGGAGTCTGTCAGGGTATCAGCATTTTAGTTTGTTTTTTTAACTGATTATTAAAATAGTAATCTATCCACGTTCAAAATATATTTCTAAACAGAACAAATGTTTTGTTGTAAAATAATTAAAGTGTAGTGTTTTGTGAAAAACCCGCAACAATTTAATTAGAGGTGGAATTACTATTGAATGGAACAGCACATGCAACATTTGGAGCAGCGACAGGATTTATCGTTGCAAACACTTTTCATACTTCTCCCTCTACGACACTCTTATTAGTTGGATTAGGAGGAGTATCTGGTTTAATCCCTGATCTTGACATTGATGGGAGTCTTCGAGGAAAAATTACCTTATCCCATAAGGTAATTCGAACAGTTGCCCAACTAATTGGGGCTTTGATGATCTTTTATAGTTTTTATGGTGGCAGCTCTAAAGAGAAATGGCTTGGTATCGGTATTGGATTGGCTATGATGGTCGTAGCGTCGATGATCAAGCAAAAGCACATGTTAACGATCACAGGAGTTGGTGTACTTGTGGGCGGATTCTCCTTACAAGAACTATGGCTGATACTGCTTGGGATTTATATTCTAATTGCGTCATTTGTCTCTCACCGCAGCTATACTCATTCTATATTAGGAGCTATTTTCTTCGGGATCATCGCTTCTAAATTAGAAGAATCCCTCGGAATTGACGGTGTGTTCTATGCCTGCCTTGCAGGATACATCAGTCATTTGATCGCAGATCTTAAAATCCTGCCATTTAATAAACGGGGAATAAAACTGTTCTTACCTGTTTCATCGAAAGAAATATAGATTCCGAGATTAAAGTGCATGTCACACCCCGATTTTTTTTTTCGAAAATTGTCAGCATATAGAATGTGGAAAATAGTAGCGTGCAGCACATGAAAACCTGGGTTAACTTGTAATTGGAAGTGAACCCGAGCTGGTTCTTTTTTAGCCCATCTTTGATTTCTCCAAAGGGCGATTATGGAGAAAGTGGAAAAAATTAAATTTTACATTTTTTCAAATGGTGCTTAACATTTGTTCAAAACGTATGCTATAGTTACTTTGAAATATGAAATACGAATATTAGATTAACAAGTACGATGATAAATGTTTTTATAAATTTTGATTGAAAGAGCAATTTCTTTTCTTCATCGAGAGGAGGAACTGCTTTTTCCATTTTAAAGGAGAGGAATGTTGTGGGTTTTGTAGGTTTATTTCTTTCTGGTGCTGTCTTATTTCTAAACAGTCTTATGTTGTTAGGGAAGGCAGATGGAAAGAGTGTTGGGGTTTTTAATCTTTTTGTAGGAATCATTCAAATTATTATTCCCTTTTATTTACTTATTGTTTCGGATCAGAATAATTGGGAACTTTATAATGATGCGTCAATATTTTTATTTGGCTTAACCTATTTATATTTAGGTATAACCTTATTAAAGGGGCTAGAGGGCAATGGTCTGGGGTGGTTTTGCCTATGGGTGGCTATTATTGCGGTCGTTTATACCATTACATCTATTGTCCATTTTCATGATGTAGTAAATGCATTAACATGGGGAATGTGGGCATTTTTATGGTTTCTCTTCTTTTTATCCAATACGCTTAAAAAGAAAATTGATGCTTACATTGGAATTGTGGCTTTCGTTCAGTCGTGGGTAACACTAACAATCCCATCGATCCTTTACTTTTTAGGTCTCTGGAATACACCATTTGTGGTACAAATCTGGACTTACGTTTTAATCGTATCTATTTTCACTTTTGTTGTTGCCAGCCTTTTCAAATTGAAACTAGCCAAGAAGCAAGGGGAAGGTTCTTTTGCTTCTTTATGAACCAGTCCGCTATTGTGTTAAAGTAGCAGGGGAATGAACCCTATATATGTATCCTTGGAAAAAATGGAGGTCTATTCCATTCTTAAGGTACCAAATTGCTGTTCTTGAAAACTTGGTCAAACAGAGGGGAATTTATAATAAAGGCTATGCTGGTAGCAGCATAACCTCTGTTAAGTTCTCGTACATGTCACTGGTGAGGATGCCAGCACGATTTATCAAAAAAGTGGTGTAAAACCCCTTTCTTCAGAAAAGGGGTTTTACGCCATGTTTTTTACTTCCAATTACCAATAGAAACTAGTATAATAAAATTATAGAACAAATGTTCCGTTTGGAGGTGAAAGAAAATGGGACCACACAAAAAGAACATGAAAGAAAAGAAGAAAAAAGAGTCGAAAGGCGATATTGTTATTCGGAAATTTCCGCTCCGTTTAACCAGCGAGGAGAGAAGATTAGTCGATACACTACGTCAGAAAGCAGCTAATCTATGGAATGACTGCTTAGATCTCCATTGGTGGCTATATGATGTATATAAGATTTGGACAAGTGCATCAGAAAAAAAGAAATGGTACAATGCCACCACCCATCAATTACACTCGCAAACGATTCAAGCCATCATCGAGTTACATGAAGAAACATGCAAAAGAACGAGGGAGCTGCGGGCTAAAGGTGAAAAACAGTGGCGATACCCTTGGAAATACAAAAAATTCTTTTCCGTCAAATATAAAAAAGCAGCTATTAAATGCAAGGATAAAAAGCTGCTGTTTAGCAATGGAAAACAACAATCCCCCTTAGTGATCCCTCAACCAAAGCACATTGATTTCCATACAATAAAAAGTGCCGAGATCGTTTGGCACAAAGATCAATACTGGATGCATATAGCAGTGGAAGTACCAAAACAAAAGCAAGTACAAGGTAATAAGGAAGCTGGCTGTGATTTAGGGCTCATACATGCGGCTGTTTTAAGTGACGGAAAAAATCACTTCATTGTCACAGGAAGAGAACTTCGCTCGTTACAGCGCTACAGAAACAAAAAGTTAAAAGAGCTTCAGAAGCTCATTGGTCGGAAAAAGCCAGGTTCGAACAAAAGGCAAAAACTCATTTTGCGTAAACGCCGTTTTTTAGAAAAACTGGAACGGAGAATCGAGTACCTATTGCATACGATTTCGAAAATGGTCACCGATTGGTGTGTGGAAAACCACATTAAAGCACTCTATATCGGAACACCGGATGGCGTTCAAAAGAATACGAAGAAGAAAAAGAAAACAAGAAAAGAAATTCGTCAACAATTGTCCAATTGGAGTTTTGGGCAATTAATTGAAAAAATAACATACAAATTGAACCTTCGAGGCGTCAAAGTCCAACTTGTGGAAGAGTCCTATACTTCCGGTACGTGCCCTTCATGCGGAGAATTCAGTAAACAATGGAATCGAAACTTCCACTGTCCGTGTGGTGCGAAAGGACATCGGGATCTAGTGGGTGCCGTGAATATTTTGGACAAGTCTATCCATAAACAATTCAAGAAAAATCGAGAACTACCTAAAATAAAAGATACAAAGTATCGCCGAGTCCTCTTAACCCCCATTGTCCCGTACAATGGAGCTAAAAGGGCAGTGGCGTAGTGCCTATGATTGGGCTGCGGTATGTGTTTTTCACTACATGTCGTAATGAACTGGAGAAGCAGTAAGACCTGGCAGCCCCGGCTGATAGGCGGCTTTGATGAAGGTTTAAAAAAGAATCCCCTGGATTTATCCATGGGGAGAAGTCAATGTTCCATTAACCACTCTGTAACAATTTTTGATTGTTCATCTGTCAGTAGATTACCTGGCATTTGAGCAGTACCTTCGGTTATGAGTTTCAATAGTTCTTTCTCGGAGTATTTACCAGCCATGTTTACAACTGCCGGTCCAACAGCCCCTTTTAAATTTTCACCATGGCAGGCTGAACACTTATTAGCGTAGATGGATTCTCCATCCATGGCAGCTTTGTTATTTGCACTATTGGATGAACAGCCAGTTACTACTAATATGGCCAGCGCAGTCACAATCCAGAGTTGTTTCATTTTTTGTTCCTCCATCATCATTGATCTGCAAAAAAAATTTTTTACACAAAGGTTCCGCTATTCATTTGGAAAATGAATGGCTATTTCTATTACGATTATAAAATGAATAATGAACATAGAAGGGAGCAGAACTTGAACTTTTTCGTACAATTGAAACAACGTGACTGAAAAATGATTATAATCTGAATATACAATCCATTTCCTCGCAATTTCTTGCTATAATTCTGGTAGATATATTGAAAATTAGGAAGGGGGCCAGGATCTTATGAAAATCAAGGTCATCATTGCGGATGACAACTCCTTTATTCGCGAAGGCTTGAAAATTATCCTTAATACATATGCAGAGTTTGAGGTGCTCGATACGGTGAATGATGGAAAAGAGGCAATAGACTTTTGCCTAAAGCATCCGGTCGATATTGCCCTGCTGGATGTACGCATGCCTAATATGAATGGGGTGGAGGCAGCGAAGCTGATTACTGAGCAAACCAGCGTAAAACCCATTATCTTAACCACTTTTGATGATGATGAATACATTCTTGATGCCATCAAAAACGGCGCCAAAGGCTATTTATTGAAAAATAATGACCCTGAACAAATTCGGGATGCCATAAAGAGTGTTTATAATGGAAACAGCATTATTCAGGACGTAATTTTAGAAAAAATAAAGTCCAATCTCACGGAACATAAAGCACCGGAGACGCCAACGGATCTCAGCCAATTCACCGATAGAGAAAGAGAAATCATGTCCCTGATTGCAAAGGGGTGCTCTAATAAAGCCATATCAAAGCAAGTGTTTATTTCTGAAGGAACGGTGGCCAATTATATTACTTCTATCTTAAATAAGACTGGGCTTGAGCACCGGACCCAGATTGCGATTTTCTACCTCAAGGGGAAAGTGGAATAAGATGGAGTTTTGGATGATTGGCACGAAGTTAGTACTATTACTTTATATTGCCTTCTTTTTTGTACGGGAGGAAATCAGCTATATCTCCTTGGCTGTTCTCACATTTCTAGTTTATTTTTGCGTCAATATCACAGTCTATATTTTTAAACAGAAAACCATCAAAAGAATTCTGCACATAGTATCTATTTGTATTTCTATTATAGCTTGTATAATGGTCAATCCGATGTTTAGTATCCTTTTACCACTATCGATTGTGGAACTGACCGCAGGCTTTTTTGAAAAAAAAATCACGATTCTGCTCCTTTCCATCATCCCAATCTTTTATATACATGAACTGTTCCAACCGTTGTATGGGCTAGTGGCGATCTTTTGTTTTATGCTTTATTCCGTCACGTCAAGCTTCAGTAACATGTTAGTGAAGGATGAAGCGCAGATCGATTCGATGCGAAAATCGATACAAAAATTAACGAAGCATTTAAATGAAAATACGGAGTACATCCGGCAGTCGGAATATACCTTTAAACTAGAGGAACGAAATCGGATTTCACAGGAGATTCATGATAAGATTGGTCACTCGATGACAGGGGCACTTTTTCAAATGGAAGCGGCCAAACGATTGATGGAAACCGATCCGGAGAGGTCTGCCGAACTGCTGCAAAATGCGATCAATATTTCAAAGGACGGCATCGAAAACATCCGTATGACATTGAAAAATATGAAGCCCCCAACGGAACAAGTTGGGATTCATCGCCTGAAGCTGATGATTGATGATTTCAATGCCAAACAACAAATCAAAACCGTACTCACCTATGAAGGGAATTTAGACATTATTTCGCCCATCCAGTGGAAAATTATCCATGAAAATGTCACGGAGGCGCTCACGAATGCGATGAAATATTCCCGGGCAACAATTGTTTCGGTCGATTTGAAGGTGTTAAACAAACTGGTCAGAGTAGAAGTGAAGGATAATGGCGCGGGGACAGACACGATTAAAAAAGGGCTTGGCATTATTGGGATGGAGGAGCGTACCGCAGCTGTGGACGGAAAGATGATTGTCGACAGTACCCACGGTTTTTCTGTCACCACGCTCCTGCCGATCCCTTTATGAAAATTTCCTATCCACAATATGAATATCTTCATGTGAAAAGAATGAACGATTGCACTTATGCACGGTCATTCTTTTTTTTATACTTGAACTATCAAACAACCTAGGGGTGAAGAGATGAACGTGTTGGAGATAAAGAATGTAACGAAAAAATTCGGTGACTTTATTGCGGTTGATAATATGAGTCTATCTGTTGCTGAGGGAGAAATCTTTGGCTTTCTTGGGGCCAATGGTGCCGGAAAAAGTACCACGATTAATATGATTGCAGGGCTGCTGCGCAGTAATGATGGCGCAATCAGTATTCTTGGTAAAAACATAGCCAAACAAAGCCGTTTTACAAAAATGAACCTTGGCATGGTTCCCCAGGATTTGGCTATCTATGAGGACATGACGGCCTATGAAAACGTGAAATTTTTTGCCGGCCTATACGGTCTGCGAGGTACCGAACTACATGATCGAGTAGTGGAAGCCTTAGAATTTGTCGGCCTTCAAGATAAACATAAAACCTATCCCAATAGCTTTTCAGGCGGGATGAAGCGACGCTTAAACATCGCCTGTGCCATTGCTCATCGGCCGAAGCTAATCATTATGGATGAGCCAACAGTGGGCATCGATCCGCAGTCCCGGAACTATATCCTGACATCTGTTAAGAAGTTAAACGAGATGGGCTGCACTATCATTTACACGAGTCACTATATGGAGGAAGTCGAAGAGATTTGTTCGCGGATTGCCATCATTGATCACGGAAAAATCATTGCCGAGGGTACGAAGGAGCAGTTGAAATCGATCATTACCAATACGAAGGACTTATGGATTGAGGTCAAATCCTCTGAAAAAGTGAATTTCCAGTCAATAAAAGACATTCCTGGCGTCGAAGCTGTTTCAGTGGATGAAAACTTTATTAAAATCAACTCGGATACGGGAGTCAATAATTTAAACAAAATCATTGAACACTTTATCAACAGCCAGATTGAAATCCGTGCCGTACAGGAAAAGGCACCAAATTTAGAGACCGTGTTTTTAACCTTAACCGGAAGAAATCTGCGAGACCAATAGGGGGGATTAACTTTGAACATACTCAATATTGCCTGGAAAGAAATTAAAACAGACTTCCGGGACACAAAAACCTTGTTTTTTATGTTAGCCTTTCCGATACTCTTAATACTCGTCCTTGGAACAGCCTTGTCGAACACGTTTACGACGAGTCTTCCTGTGGAAGATCTACATGTTTTATATAAAGATACGACGCAAGGCGGAAGTTTTCAGCAGTTTATAACTGTGGCTGAAAAGTCGGGGATTCATTTTAAGAAAGTCACCGATAAAATGGATGGAAAAAGTGAAGTGAAGCAAAGTACCTATGATGGGTATGTAGAAGTGACCGAAAAAGGGGTACAGCTGTATGTCAACAATAGTAATAGTATTAAAGGGAATATCCTCCAAGGCATGATCTCCGCGTATGTCGACAAGTACAATATTGCTTCTGAAATCATGACAACAGCTCCTGAAAAATTGGAAGCTGCCTTTACAACTGGGGATCAGAGAGATTTTATTAAGGAAACCTCGCTAAATCCGAATAAACAGCCAGGGTCGATGGATTATTATGCGATCGTGATTACCACGATGATTGTTCTGTACGGGGCGATGCCGGCAAGTTCGTTAATTGTCAGTGAACGTGTTAGAAGGACTGCAGATCGCCTGATCGCTGCACCAGTAAGGAAAAGTGAAATTTTTATCGGAAAAGTGTTAGGGAGTCTAGTTAGTAATGGTTTGTGTATCATATTAGTAATTCTGTTTAGCAAACTATTATTCAATGCAAACTGGGGTAACCATCTGGGGCTGGTATTTCTAGTGCTGCTTACTGAAGTGGTGTTTGCGGTCAGTTTGGGAATTGGGGTCAGTTTCCTGACGAAAACAAATACGGCACCTCAAGTCATCATCATGTTATTTATTCAGCTAGCGTCCTTTTTTGGCGGGGCCTATTTTAAAATTGAGAATCCTGAAGGAATCTTTAAGTTTATTACTGACCTTTCACCGCTAACCTGGATGAATTCAGCGATAACAAAAATTATTTATGCAAATGACTTTGCTGCCGCTATTCCAGCGATAAGCTTTAATCTGATCGGTTCGTTCATATTTTTACTAGTAGCGTTCATCTCGCTGCAAAGAAGGGAGGGGCTATAATGAAGGATGTTCTCTGGCTCATTAAAAACACGTTAAGTGTGACATTTCGAAAAAAGAAAAACATTATTATGTATCTTTTTATGCCGTTAATCGGAATTTTTATTTCGCTGCTCGCCTATGGCGATGATCAAAAAATGATTCTTCATGTCGGCGTTGTCAATCAAGACGAAAGTGAGATTACTGGGGATACAATTCAGTTTTTAGCGGGATTAAAGAATGTGAAGATTACGGAGACTGAAGCGGGTAAGGTTCAGGATCAGCTTACGTCCGGCAAGCTGGACAGTGTCATTACTTTTGAAAAGGGGTATTCGGACAGTGTATTGGCGGGGAGACCTGATCATATCCAGCTAACCTCTATCAAAGGTGCTCAAATTACAGGCTTCGTGAAGTCCTATTTATATCAATATGTTGATAATATCTCGACCATCAGCCGAGCAGCAGATGGAAATCAGCAGATCTTTAGGAAGATGTATCAGAATTACCAACATTCAAACTTTAAGCTCTCCACTTCTTCTTTAAAAGATTCATCGAAAAATAAGAATATGACGAATCAAACGATGGGTTTCTTGATTATGGTTATGCTGATGTCAGCAATCAATATGTCAGAGATCATTCTGTTAGAAAAAGAAAAACGTACCTACTTTCGTCTGTTATCGACACCGATTAACGCTAAAAAATATTTATTGGCGAATGTCTTGGTAAACATGATTGTGATGACCATCCAGGTTGTCATCACGCTAACCATCATGAAAAGCCTTTTTAATATTGGCCTGAACATGTCCTATTGGGAAGCCGCGGTCGTCATGTTACTGTTTTCCCTGATTGCTGTTGGACTATCGCTAGTACTGATTTCTTTTTCAAATAGCCGCAGCGCAGCGAGCGCCTTGCAAAATTTAATTATCTTACCGACCGTAATGCTTTCTGGGTGCTTCTGGCCTGTGGAAGTTATGCCAACAACATTGCAGAAAATAGCTAACTTCCTGCCGCAGCGCTGGACGCTTGATACATTAACTAAAATTCAGGAAGGGCATTCGATTAGTGAGTTATCTTTACACCTCCTGATTCTCTTTGCCTTTGCTGCTGCCTTTTTCTTAATTGCCGTATATAAATTCAGCAGGAATACGACAACACAGAATTTTGTTTAAAACTCAACAAACATAAGGCTGACTTAAACAGGTCATTTGTTTGCGACCTGCTTGAGTCAGCCTTTTTGGTCTCATAGGAAACATTTTCCATTTGTGGGACATCAAATTGCGGCTCTAGAAAACGGGTTCAACCATCGCAAATAGAAAAAAGTCCCTTCTCGATTCGAGAAAGGACTTTTTTCACATTTGACTACAACTCCAGATGCGTCTTTAATTCGTTTTGCACTCGTTGCTTTTCTTCAGCTGACACTAGTCCGTAGTAGATGTTATTAATCATTTTTCCTTGTTCTTTAATCTCCATTTGCTGAATGGATGCTCCGGCATCTATATACCCCTTTTGAATGGATACCATTTGATCAAATGTAAGGTTCGTTTTTACGTTATTTCCAAGGGCAGTGAAAATATCGGAAAACTTCGTTAAGCTTGAGAGACTGGCCCCTTCTTTGACTATTCCTTCGATTACTTGGCGTTGTCTTGTTTGTCTGCCAAAGTCACCTTGAGGATCTTCTTTTCTCATTCTTGTATAGCTTAAGGCTTGAGCACCATTTAAAGTTATCTCACCCTTTGCAAAATGGAATCCATCTTGGGTGAAATCTAAATCATTCTGGACGGTGACTCCGCCAACGGCATCGACCATTTCCGTAAATCCTTCCATGTTCATCTCGACATAATAATCAATGGGAATATCAAGAAAGTTCTCCACTGTATCCATCGCCATTGGAATTCCACCAAACGCATAGGCGTGGTTTATTTTGTCCTCTTTCCCTTTGCCGATAATTTCGGTTCGTGTGTCCCTTGGGATGCTAAGCATCTTCACTGATTCGGTGTTTGGATTGACCGATAAGACAATCATCGTATCAGATCGGCCTTTGTCACCTTCGCGCTCGTCCACACCAAGCAGTAAGACGGAAAACGGATCTTTTGCCTTGAGTGAAACAGCATCCTTACGTTTTTCTGATTGTTTTCGCTCAATTGGCTGATGCATCGCGTCAACCGCTTTATTCAATGATTTATATACAGTGTACCCGTACGCCCCTAAGCCAATTAACATGATCAGAAGGATCGAAGCGGTCACCTTTACCCATTTTCTACTTTTCTTTTTTTGAGATCTCATGCAGAAAAAACCTCCTAAAAACTTACAAAATGTTAAACAATTGCTTTCTATTTTATCAAAATTATAGATTGATTGGTATGTAAAAAATATGGAAACTTGTTATGCGTTTTAAAACCATCATAAAAAAACCGGGAAGTTGATTTCTCCCCGGTTTTTCTCCTATTTATAATCAGCACTAATTTTAGTTGTGAGAGTTAAATACTTTGAATTCGTATAAAGAATAGCCCCAGCTTGATGCCCGTTTCACGCCAAGCATTCTGACATATCTTGCGTCTGTTGAAGGAAAATTGATTTCATCTGTTCCACCATTACTGTTTAACTCTGTATAGACATCCGTCCATTGGCTGCCATCCTGTGACACTTGGATTTTGTATTGTTTTCCATAGGCAGATTCCCAGTGTAACACGACTTTATTAATAGAATAAAGCTGACCAAGATCGACACTAATCCATTGATTATCCGTATATAAAGAGGCCCATCTTGTATTGTTGTTTCCATCAACTGCTAAATCAGGCGTTAGCCAGCTGACTTCTGATGAAGAAGCTGTGGCGGTTTTTCCTTCAGCTAAATTCTCTCCATTAATAATTCGGTCAAGGAAGGTTGGGATGACACCCAAGCTTAGCTTTTGCGGGAATTTCTCCATCTCATTCATCGTGTTTTGAAGTAATGTTCTTTGCTCTTCTGCAGTTTGGGTATCATTTTCCTGCTCCGCTAGGGCCATTTTAATGGCTGCTTCGCCTGCGACTCCATATAGTTCCATCTTATTTAGATATGGATCGATTTCTTCTAGGAAGTTCTGATTTTCCATGGTATTTCGCAGTTGAGACGGTGCATTTTTCAGCTTCGTGAATTCTTGTAAAAGAACGCCTGCGGCCGCTTTACCATTTTTGGCCTCATATGCTGACCAAAACTGATCTATTAGCGGCTTTAATTTTTCCGAAATCGGTTCTTTATAGTTATTAAGACTGATAGAATAGGATGATTCTACAAACAGTTTTAATGGTTCATAAGCAGCTCCGGCAAATTCCTTTAAACTCTTTTCCAAAGAGTCATTTGGATTATAGGCTTCCGGGTTCCATGTATAATCTGCAACGGTAAACAGCGGAATTTTCGATGCCTCCGCTTCGTTCATTGGATTGGCTGTTAGACCAATCACACCATGTTCAGGAGAAAGGCCTGCATCTCTTCCAACTAATGGCCCAAGGAACAAACGATTACGGTCATAATCATTTACCGGATAATTATCCCAGATTAATAAGTCATGCTTGAAAATCCCATGGATCTTATCTGCATCAGCAGTGGTAATTGTAGGAGCGACGACGCCAATTCCCGTCCATTGAACGACAATATCAGGTTGAACCAGTTCGGCAAATCTTTTTCGATAAGGGGTAGTACCCGCTTGATAATAATCTGTTGGCACGGTAATTAAACGCTCTGCCCCTTCATGTTTTTTGATAAACTGATCATTAAAACGATTTAATAAATAGGCTTGTGCAGCTGCAGGCGGGTTTGCATCCTTGCCAAACATGGCCCGGTCCTCTGGTGAGCGAAGATTTGGGTCAATATCATCAAGGAACAAGGCAAATGATCTAACTCCGACGTCCCACATTGCTTGGGCCTTGTTGATTAAAGCCTGCAGGTCAGCATCGCTTGAATAAGTGATTGTATTCCCTGGTGAAATTGCAAAGGTGAAGGTGACATGGTTTTTATGTGCAGTCTTTACAAGCTGCTCAATTTCTTTTATTTTTTCTTGAGGATAGGGTTCCTTCCACTTATCACGATGGTATGGATCATCTTTTGGCGCATAAATATAGCTATTCATTTTATGCTCGCCGTAAAAATTCAATTGACTTAAGCGATCTTCATGTGACCACGGTTCGCCATAAAAACCTTCAATCGCTCCTCGTATCGGCATTGTTGGCCAGTCGTGGATTTCGACTTCAGGAATCCAATCGGTTCCTTCTCGTTCGATAATCATTTGTTTGAATGTCTTGGTACCATAATATGTACCGGTTCCATCTTTCCCTGAAATCACAATATGCTTTTTACTTTCTTTTCCATGTGTTGAAGTGACTACATACTCTTCTTTCTTTGTTAAAGTCAAATCATCAAGTCCACTACTATCCTTAATAACTTTTAACTCTGCTTCATCTGAAAATTCCCCTAGCCAGATAATCACGGGAGCATTAAGAAGGGGAGCCTTTATGTTACTCTCGACAATTGTTTTAACGCCTGCTTTTTTTAGAGCGGCTTTTACTTCTTCAATTGCCGATTGATCTGTTCCATTTTCAGTAACCAATCCAACTGTTGGATTAAGTGGGAAGCCATTCCCTGTTTCTTCAATCGATTTCGGGGTAGGAGAAACGGTAAACACGTATTTTTCATTTCCTTCCTGCGCACTCGTCTTTTGAATGTCTAGGGGAAGGACTAGTCCGGTTACTAAACAAACTGAAATGATAGCCTTAGAAAACAATTTTCTTTTTGCCAACTTTGCCACCTCTTCTTTCAAATTTTGTTTTCTCTCAAAAAATCGTACTAAGATTTTTTATTGTCTAAAATCCCCCTTCCGCTTCAATTAAATCTTTTAAAAATATTGAAAAAGCATAAAGCTTATTCAAACTGTGTAACTTGTAGAAATGCCAACATCAAAAAAGGCAGGGGAACACTAACAAAAGGGATGCTCCCTTTTATTAGTGTCGCCCTGCCTGATCGAATCAGTAACATGCGGATCTGTTGAATTGTAACCATTTTCACTGCTATTTACAGAATATTATAATTCAAAATGAAAGCGGTTTATAGGGCATTAGTACCTATTTTTTAGGGGAACTGCTCCAAGTGTAAAAATATTTATTGGAGTAAAATTTTCCTTGATTCCAAATTTCACTCCATTACCAATCCCTTTATTTTTTCCCGTGCCCCTGTTCGCCAGCTTTTAACTGCAGAGATAGATACCTTTTCCATATCAGCAATCTCCCTTGCTGATAAGCCATATAGGGCGGTATAGATTGCCCATTTTGTTTGGTTAGGTGTTAAGTTTGTACAATAGGAGAGTAAAGTTTCTTTTTCAAAAGGGCAGCAGGAGGAGTGGTCTTCGATAGCTCCCCAGAATTCCTCTTTTGGGTAAAAACTTCTTTCTGAATTCTTGTTGATTTTCTTCAATTCCATGAGCAAATATCCTTTGATATACATGTAAACATAGCTTGCAAGTTTTCCTTTTTTTGGGTCATAGCGTTTGCTTGCTTCCCAAAGGGCGATAAGCCCCAATTGGTAAAATTCTTCTTTGTTTTTGTAGATGTTTAGTGAGTGGATGATTTTGTGGATCATTGGTATGTACTGTTCGACTAACTGCTCAAAGCTTTCCATTAGAAAATTCCTTTTTAGAAAGCGCGCTTTACCTTGTATTCCCGGGTTACTTCTACCATATCGGGTTTACATCGCTTGAGCGAACTGCACAATTTCACTTTTGGGGAGATTTTAAACCTAAACGTATCCGTCTTATTGTCCAAAATGCATTTTTAGAAGCGGATTTTAGTCGTTTTGCCTCGATTTCATATGAATATTGAATGTTTAACATTTGTTTTTGATAAAAAAGGGGAGATGTCGAAGTATTCGTTCGTTAAAAAATGACGTGCGGATTTCACACGTCATTTTTAAGCAAAAGCTCATAAAATTCTCCGCATTTAAGTAGAGGTCTTCAAACTTTTTGTTTTAATTTCCGGAAATTTGCTGTGTTTCAGCATTAAGCATTAAGCCGGATTTTCATATTATACATTTTTTCATCCGCTATTTTTAATATATCATCGAGTCTGTTTCCTTCACTAGGGTATATGGCAGTGCCGATTGATACACTAATTTCTAAATTGGTTGTTGAGATCATTTTTAGATTCTGGTGTATTCGCTCCCCCAATTCATGTGTGTTGTCTTTTTTCAAGGTACTAGGGGAGAGTATGATGAATTCATCCCCGCCCCAACGGGCAACGATATCCGTATTCCGGCTACTTTTTTTCAATTGGCTGGAAATAGATTTTAAAAGAGTATCTCCCACTTTGTGTCCAAAATGATCGTTGATTGTTTTAAAGTTATTGACGTCAATGAAGAGAACGGCAATCCCATGTCCTTTTCGATCAGCCGCAGCTTTAATTTTAAAAAAAATGCCCTCAACGTATCTTCTATTATATATCCCGGTTAGAGCATCTTTTTCAGAAAGAAACTTTGCAAGATCATATTGCCGCCCTAACCACAAAGAAAGTATGATCAAAAAAGGTAATCCTATATACTCCATCCCACTTATGAAACCATCTCGAAAATAGTAATAAGCCATATGAATAGAATTAATCCCTAATACCAAAAAGAATGTCACTATCCTGCCTTTATATTTCATTTTTTCTCAACCCTTTTTAGTATTTAAAAATATTTTCACTTAACGGAATTTTATGGCCATATTGCCACTCTTAATAAAGGTCACTGTTTCTAGCTCCTCTTAATATACAGAGGCAAATGGGGGATTACGGTTATGATATTTTCTTTATCATTCGATGAAACTTCAAAAGAATTTTACTATAAACAGCTGGGAAATAAGTTAATTTCCAACAAGAGTTGAAAAATTGACAAAAATCGAATCAGAAGGGTGGAGAGCTGATTCCCGACGAACTTCTTTTCGAGCGAATAGTTGGATTCCCGGAGAAATTTGTCCTTCAAAAGGTGATGAAGGCCAAAAGAGAAAGGATGCCGGAGAGATTAGTCCTTCATAAGGTTGATGAAGGCCAAAAAGAAAGGATGCCGGAGAGATTAGTCCTTCATAAGGTTGATGAAGGCCAAAAAAGAAAGGATGCCGGAGAGATTAGTCCTTCATAAGGTTGATGAAGGCCAAAAAAGAAAGGATGCCGGAGAGATTAGTCCTTCATAAGGTTGATGAAGGCCAAAAGAGAAAGGATGCTGGAGAGATTAGTCCTTCATAAGGTTGATGAAGGCCAAAAAAGAAAGGATGCCGGAGAGATTAGTCCTTCATAAAGGTGATGAAGGCCAAAAAAGAAAGGATGCCGGAGAGATTAGTCCTTCATAAAGGTGATGAAGGCCAAAAAAGAAAGGATGCCGGAGAGATTAGTCCTTCAAAAGGGGGATGAAGACCAAAAGAGAAAGGATGCTGGAGAGATTAGTCCTTCATAAGGTTGATGAAGGCCAAAAAAGAAAGGATGCCGGAGAGATTAGTCCTTCATAAGGGGGATGAAGACCAAAAAAGAAAGGTTTCTGGAGAGATTAGGCCTTCATAAGGGGGATGATGGTTAGAAAGTAGGTGGATTATAGAGAGTTTTTATTCATATGAAGGCATATTAAAGACAATTTTGGAGATTTGCCAGAGAGGTTTGAGGTTAGTCTTAAGAAGGCCTATTAAAGACAGACTTGGAGATATAGTAGTAAGATTTGTCTTCAAGAAGGCCTATTAAAGACCTTTCAGCAGGCGCCGCCAAATTTAATATTGATGAGGGCGCTGGCCCCAATACATGTCTGAGGCAAGATCATTTATCCGTCTACCCTGAATGAGAGACCTGCTTAAATTAAATTCCATTATTTTCATTACCTTTTTCTATTGTATTATTTATTTATAGAATTTTTTGGAAAATTTCAAAAAATAAGTAGATTTTCCTATAAGCAAAGGAAAAATATCGTATATGGTGTCAGGCACCGAGCTGTTTATTTAATAGGGTAAAAAGAGAGAAAAAGGAATTTAATAAGGTCTATAGGTGCCCGTACAAGATTAATGAAGGAAATTAAGCAATAAAGTATGAATGTTAGGCAAGCAGAACTCCATTCGCCAAATGATGAAGAAGACCCTTAGATTTATCATCCAAGGGTCTTCCTATTTCTAGCATAGGTTCCTTCCTGTATCATTTCCGGAATCGGTTTTCGCTGCTGGCTCAAAAAGAAAAAGACGCCGAGAAGGACGAGCAGGCCGCCGGCAATTTGCCAACTGACGAGATGCTCATGTAGTAAAAGATATGCTAATATCGTCGATCCAACGGGTTCGCCTAGAATACTCATCGAGATCGTAGTTGCATTGACATAGTTTAATAGCCAATTATTGATCACGTGGCTGACAGTCGGAATGGTGGCAAGTAAAAGGAAGATGCCCCATTCTTTGGCAGGATATCCGCCAAGTGCAACCCCTGTTGATACGTTATAGATTGTCAGAACAATAGATGCGAAGAAAAAGACACAAAAGCTATAAAGCCAGTGTGATACTTTTTTCACGATGGTTTGACCGATTAATAAGTAGCCAACCACGGAGATGACGCTAAAAAACGAAAGAATATCGCCCATTATGGCATCCTGGCTTAAACCGAAATCTCCCCAGCCAATCATCATCGCCCCCACAATTGCAATTCCCATTGTCATCAATGTGGATACAGTCGTTCGTTCCTTAAAAAATAAAAAGCCGCCAATCAATGAGACAATCGGCTGCAAGGCAAGAATGATGGTTGAACTTGCAACCGTGGTTAACTTTAATGACCCGAACCAAAGGACAAAGTGTAACGCTAAAAAGAAGCCGGAAAAAAATAAAAAGAACCAATCTTTTTTGATTATTTTTTTGAATTCATGACGATTTTTCCATACTATAGGTACCATTAAAATGCTCGCAAACCACATCCGATACATACTCAAAATGGACGCCGGTGCATCTGACCATTTTACAAAAATAGCTGAAAATGAAATGGCAATAATCGAAATGGTTAGCGGCAGTACGATGGATTTTGAACCTTCCTGTTTCATTTTTTCCCCCTATCATGATGCTTGGTAACAGGTCCTTAAAAAAATTAGACTTTCGCCATCAAAGTTATATTGATTATCTATTTAGTATACTAGTATATTTTTAGTGTCTCAACAAGGGGTAGTCCCGTATCCAGCATAAACTAAAAACGGGCTATGATTTGATTTCTACTTTGTATGTCTAAAATGTTTAAATATTGAAAAATAACAAGAATTTTTTTAATAATGGGGAAAGAGAGAATTATATTAATGCTGATGAGATTCATCGATATAGACGTATTAGATTGTTCGTATAGAGGAAATGATTTTTGAATTTTCGTTATTTTAACAAAAATTGGTAGTGGTGTATAATAAATGATAAAAGGTAAGTGTTTATTCAAAAGTATAAAGGAAAATTATTAAAATTAAGGGGGAAAAAATAATGTCTATATTAGTCACAGGCGGGGCCGGGTATATCGGAAGTCATACAAGTATTGAATTGTTAAATGCAGGCTATGAAATAATCATTCTAGATAATTTTTCTAACAGTAAACCTGAATCACTGAAAAGGGTAAAGGAGATTACAGGAAAAGATTTTATGTTTTACGAGGTAGATTTGCTCGACCGGAATGACCTTGAAAATGTGTTTTCTGAAAATCAAATTGAGGCTGTGATTCATTTTGCCGGATTAAAAGCAGTGGGAGAATCGGTATCGATTCCACTTCGGTATTATCATAATAATATTACTGGCACGCTCATTCTTTGTGAAGTGATGAAAAAATACGGTGTAAAAAATCTTGTCTTTAGTTCATCTGCAACCGTGTATGGCATGCCTGAACGAGTGCCGATTTCAGAGGATTTCCCTCTTAGTGCAACCAATCCGTATGGCCGGACGAAGCTGATGATAGAGGAAATTTTGCAGGATTTATATGTTGCGGATAATAGCTGGTGCATCGCCTTACTGCGTTATTTTAACCCAATCGGTGCCCATGAGAGCGGTCGGATTGGCGAGGATCCAAATGGAATTCCCAATAACTTAATGCCATTTATTACACAGGTTGCTGTGGGTAAATTGAAAGAATTACAAGTGTTTGGCAGTGATTATCCAACGGTTGATGGTTCAGGTGTTAGGGATTATATTCATGTCGTTGATCTTGCTCTAGGCCATTTAAAAGCACTTGAGAAAGTCATGTCAGCTAATGGTGTAGACGCCTATAATCTAGGAACAGGAACTGGTTATAGTGTATTAGAAATTGTTTCGGCTTTTGAAAAGGCATCAGGAGTGAAGATCCCTTATAAGATTGTCGATAGAAGACCAGGTGATGTGGCAATCTGCTATGCGGATCCTGTAAAAGCGAAAGCGGAGCTTGGCTGGGCTGCTTCAAGGGGAATTGAAGATATGGGCAGGGATTCATGGAAATGGCAGAAAAACAATCCGAATGGCTATGGTGATTAATCCGCACACAGCTAGTAAGCAGAAACAATTAGGATAGAAATGGGAACCTTGGCTATAGCCTTGGTTCTTTATTTATGTTAAAAGAGTTTAGCAAAAAGCGATTATTCTAGGTTAGCAGGACTAGCATTGTTTAGTCACCTTTCGAAGTTTCTTTTAAAAAGAGAAGAGTTGTTTGAATTTTCATGATATTATAATAGTATATTTACCTTTGTGAAAGGGGTTTACTATGAATATTTTGGTTGCTGGCGGAGCTGGGTTTGTTGGTAGTAACTTTATTCGATATATGCTGAATAAATATCCTCATTATCACATTGTAAACTATGATTTATTAACGTATGCAGGAAATCTAGAGAATCTAGAGGATATCCAGGATCGGAAAAATTACGCGTTCGTTAAAGGGAATATTACGAATCGTGAGTTGGTACGTCATGTGGTATTGACGCATCATATTGAAGTGATAGTGAATTTTGCTGCTGAATCGCATGTGGATCGGAGTATTTTGCATCCGGAGTTGTTTGTGCAAACTAATGTTGTAGGGACGCAAACGTTATTGGATGTTGCGAAGGAATTAGGTATTCGTAAATTTATTCAGATCTCGACGGATGAAGTGTATGGTTCTCTGGGGGAGACAGGATATTTTTCAGAGGAATCGCCTATTTCGCCGAATAGTCCATATGCTTCTAGTAAAGCCGGTGCGGATTTGCTTGTGCTTTCCTATTTTAAAACGTATGGATTGCATGTCAATATTTCTAGATGCTCCAATAATTACGGACCCTACCAATATCCGGAGAAGTTGATTCCATTAATGATCACGAATGCGTTGGAAGGTAATCGGCTGCCGATTTATGGAAATGGGGGTAATGGAAGGGACTGGCTGCATGTCCATGATCATTGCAAGGGTGTTGATCTTGTCATCCACTACGGCCGTGCTGGTGAAATTTATAATATTGGCGGCGATAATGAATGGACCAATAATGAAATCGTCCATCTGATTATCGAGAAGCTGGGTGTGTCCAAAAAGTTAATTGAATACGTCCCTGATCGCATGGGGCACGATTACCGTTATGCCAGTGATCCAATCAAAATTATGACGGAATTGGGCTGGCAGCAGGAGTATTCATTTGAGATGGGAATAAATGAAACAATTGAATGGTATCGGGAGAATGTGATGTGGTGGAAAAGTGGTAAAAGGGTTAAGCTGTGATTTTTGGTGTGATTGAAATGAATGTAATAGAAGTCGAACCCCATGCCTGCTTGCAACCCAGGCATGGGGTTTTTACCCGAGCCAATCGCAATTTTTAGGATCGCTCAAATCGATATGCCGCGGTATTGTATCTTCACAAGCTTTTCCGTCGTGGGTAAGATAGTAGTGTCTGATTGGTTCTAGGTCATCGTCTAATTCATAGACGAGCGGCGTGCTGTTTGGGATATTTAGGCTTGCCACGTCATCATCGGGAATATGATCGAGATATTTCACAAGTGCTCGTAAGGTATTTCCATGTGCCGAGATGATAATTCGTTTATTTTGTTTTAGATTGGGAACAATCTGTTCGTGCCAATAAACTAATGCCCGTTTTTCGGTATCAAGTAGGCTTTCAGTTAAGGGAACATTTTCTGCCCCAATTCCGGCATATTTGGGGTCGGCTTGATCGGCTAGATGATTCTTTACGGAAATGACAGGTGGTTTGACGCTGGCTGACCGCCGCCATTCATTGACCTGTTCTTCTCCGAATTTGGCCATTACCTCATCCTTGTCCATACCTTGTAAACCGCCATAATGTCTCTCATTCAATCTCCACGATTTCTGGATAGGAATCCACACTAAATCCATTTCATGCAGAAGAATCCAGAGCGTTCGGATAGCACGCTTTAGAACGGAGGTATGGGCTGCATCAAAGGTAAATCCATTCTTCTTTAAAATTGCCCCCGCTTCACGCGCCCCGTTATAGCCCTCATCGGTAAGATCGATATCCACCCAGCCTGTGAATCGATTTTCTTGATTAAAAAGGCTTTGTCCATGTCGAATAAAAACGATTTTCTTCAATTTTTATCACCTAGTTTAGTTTTTTTCAGTATTTGCAGTGGCGGCTGGAAAAATTCTTTTACAAGTAACTTCTTTGGATACTGCTTTTAATTAGCTAATTTTGTTTGTAATTCTACTAAAGGAGAAGCGGTGATTTACATGTCTAGAAAAGGCGAAAGTGAATTTTGATGGAAAATGAAAGCCGTGATGGAATCAAAAAAAGTATGTCATTAACATTAAGAAGGCTTCACTGGAGGAATCAACTTGATTTCCTTATTAGCATATATAGCTTCAATTTCTGCTGATTGTAGCAATGCTTGTATCGCACTGGCAGGCAGCCGCATTGCCACGCCGTTAATAGCGGCAGTATAGGAGTGGGTTATCGAATATGTAATATGCTCCCCATCTAAATATTTTTTCACATCGGCTTGAAACCTTTGATGGCTTTCTTTTACTTCCTGCTCGGCTTGTTCCAATGTAAGGGGCACACCTTTCATTTTTGCCAGCTCAACAGCTGCTCTTGCCGGTTTTGTTTTAAAATGAATAATAATGGTAATCTCTTTGTTACTATTCAAATCAATTTCCGGATCAATGTGAACATTAGTGGTCATTGCCTCTTCTCCCTTATTTAGTTCTTCTTTTTCCTGGGTGGATTGGATAAAATTAACCCCTGCGCCAGCTATTACTGTCAGAAAGCAGGCGACTAGTAAAAGCTTCCCTTGTTTAAGCATGCCACACCACCATTCTTAAATTTGGATATTCTCTCTTAATATTATTTCTTTTATGCAAAGTTAAAACCCTTTAGTTGTTGGAAAAAATTGTCACATTTCATCCGAAAAAAACCCAGGTGAGTGTCCTTCACCTGGGATGTTTTTTCAGCGTGCATTAACTTTTTCAGACTGGCTGTCGGCATAGACGCCCTTCTTTTCAATAAAACGCTGGATTCGTTTTAACGCTTCTTGTAGCTGTTCCATAGATGTGGCGTAGGAGCAGCGGATATAGCCTTCGCCACTTTCACCAAAAACATGGCCGGGAACGACGGCTACTTTTTCCTGCATCAACAGTTCCTCGGCAAATTGTTCTGAGCTTAGGCCGGTAGAACGGATTGAAGGAAAGACGTAAAATGCGCCTCCGGGAGTGTGACATTCTAGGCCCATTTGATTTAGAGTTTGTACCACATAGTTCCGTCTGCGGCGATAGCTGTTTCGCATCGACTCTACTTCGGGATAGGTATTACGCAGTGCCTCGACGGCACCGCGCTGAAGCATATTCGGTGCACACATCGTCGTGTATTGGTGGATTTTTAGCATGACCTCGAAAAATTCCTTCGGTGCTGCCAGGAAGCCTAATCTCCAGCCCGTCATTGCAAAACCTTTGGAAAAACCGTTAATTAAAATCGTCCGCTCATACATACCTTCAATCGCGGCAACACTACAAAAGTCTTCGTCATAAGATAGTTCCGCATAAATTTCATCGGATACAACGATTAAGTCGTACTTTTGGATGATCTCGGCAATTTCAGTCAGTTCATCCTTTGTTAACATACTACCGGTCGGATTGTTTGGGGAGCACAACAAAATAGCTTTTGTTTTTTCGGTAATCGCAGCCTCGATTTGTTCAGCTGTAACCTTAAAGCCATTTACAGGTGATGTGGAAACGGCAACTGGTTTCCCCCCGGCAATAGCCACCAATGGAGCATATGAGACGAAGGCAGGCTCGACAATCAGAACCTCATCGCCTTGATTCAAAATAGCGCGAAAGGCAAGATCAATTGCCTGGCTCGCTCCAATTGTCACAATAATTTGATTATTTGGGTTGTAATGAACTCCAAATCTTGTTGCTAAGTAGGTAGTGATTTCTTCCCTTAATTCGAGTAGTCCGGCGTTGGCTGTGTAGGAAGTAAAGCCTTGCTCCAACGATAAAATGGTCGCTTCGCGAATGCTCCATGGTGTGATGAAGTCCGGTTCACCGACTCCTAATGAAATCACGTCCTCCATGCTAGCGGCTAAATCAAAAAATTTTCTAATCCCAGAGGGCTGGAGCTCCTTGGCTGTTTGTGAAAGATAGTGCTCATAGTCATGTTTCATGGTGAAACCACCATCCTCCGGTCTTTATCATCATTCCCACTGTTAAAACTTACACCATCATGTTTGTATTTTTTTAGCATGAAATGGGTAGTGGTAGAAACGACGTTTTCTATGGTTGATAGTTTGTCTGAGACAAAGGCTGCGATTTGATTCATTGTTTTTCCTTCTACAGTGATTGACAAATCGTAAGCACCTGACATGAGATATAAGGATGACACTTCAGGAAAACGAGAGATTCTCTCGGCCACTTCATCGAATCCAACGCCACGCTTAGGGGTAACCTTCACATCAATCATGGCGATGACGCCTTCCTGCCCTTCCACTTTGCTCCAATTAATTAAAGTAGGGTAACTCATAATTATTTTCTCGTACTCTAATTTTTCAATCGTCTTTCTGACCGTTTCTTCGCTGCACATGGCCATTAATGCGATCGACTCTACTGATAGTTTATGATTCTCTTCAATGATTTTTAAAATTTCTATTTCCACACTGCTAAGCTGCATCTAGGCGGCCTCCTTAACTTTCCTGTCAAGCAAAATTGGTATCTGCGCCTCCTGAACTTCCCTAAGGGGTTGGTCCGTCAGCGAGTTTTCTTTATTGATGATTTTAATCCTATTTGAGGTATCTGTCACGTAATCAAGAGAAATTTTTGAATCCTTTAAACATCGAGAATGGAATGTTACATTTTTTTTTTTTGTAAATAATTGTTAGTGAAGTTGGTTAAAAAAGCCTCGTACGAAAACAGGGGAGGTACGACAGTGCCTGTCGCGGGAAAAAAACAGAAGAATCCCAAGTGCCACTGTCGGTCGAAAAAAGCCTTACTTGATCACTGTGAAGAGCTCAGAGTGCCCGTCGAGACCCCAAAAAGCCCGCTCGGTAACTGTGAAGAGCTCAGAGTGCCCGTCGAGACCCCAAAAAGCCCGCTCGGTAACTGTGAAGAGCCCAGAGTGCCCTTCGAGGCCCCAAAAAGCCCCGCTCGGTCACTGTGAAGAGATCAGAGTGCCCGCCGAGAACAAAAAAAGCCCCAAACGGGAACTGTGGGTGTTTCATTGTCCCCGTCCTTAGGCAAGTAATCAGAAAAAGAGTACTAACTAGCGGCAATAATCGTTGTTAACCCCGCTTACCTTTTCTTACCGCTTCCATCAATAGATCCACAATATGAACAGCGCGCATTTTGGAGGATAAGCCCTCGCGTTCAATGCCAAGCTGCATTTGTAAGAGGCAGCCGGGATTGGCTGTCACAATGGTGGTTGCACATGTTGCTTTTGCCTGATTCATTTTATAGTCGAGCATCACCATCGACATCTCGGACTCGACAATATTATAGATTCCGGCAGAACCGCAGCAGCGATCAGCTTCTTTCATTTCTTTGTATTCCGCCTCTTGGATTGCTTGAAGCAAAACCCTTGGCGCTGAAGCTGTTTTCATGACATTCCTTAGGTGGCAGGAATCCTGATAGGTAATAACCTGTCTAGGAAGCTCTAATTCTACTTTTTTATGAAAATTAACCTCCGCTAATACTTCGGAAATATCCTTTATTCTTTCTTTGAAAGCTTTTGCCCTGTCCCGCCAATCAGGGTCATCCTTCAATAAATGATCATAATCAATGAGAAACGCACCGCAGCCGCCGGCATTCGTAATGATAAAATCCACGTCTAAATCTTCAAAGGCCATAATATTTCGTTTGGCAAGGTCCTTAGCGGTTTGCTTTTCACCGCTGTGACCATGCAAGGCCCCACAGCAGTTTTGATTCTTTGGAATCACGACATCACAGCCGGCTAACTGAAGCAGCTTCATCGTTGAGTCGTTTGTTTTCATGAACATCGTATCCATTAAACAGCCGCTGAAAAAAGCAACCCTGTGAACCTTTTCGGCAATTGCCGGCAGGTATTTGGGTCGATTTTTCATCTCTTTCATTGTTGGCACATTGGGTAATACTTTTTCCATTGTCGCTAAGCTTTCCGGCAAAAGGCCTAAAAAGCCGATTTTTCGGGCAATCGTTTGGATTCCGGAGCGCTGATAGAAGCCAAGCATGCCGACCGTCCACCGCATGCGCTCAGGGTACGGGAATAACCCTTGAAAAACCGTTTTTCTGACGGCCCTTACAGGTAAAGAATGCTTCTTATTTTGATTAATAATATCCCTTGCATCTTCTAATAAATGGCCATAATTGACTCCTGAGGGACAAACGGGTTCACAGGCCCGGCACCCTAGGCAAAGTTCAAGTGATCGTTCGAAATCCTCATCCGGTTCAATCATCCCGTCTACAACCGCTTTCATTAAGGCGATTCTTCCCCGAGGTGAATGCGATTCTTTATAGCCTGATTCGATATAGGTTGGGCAAGTTGGCAGGCAAAAGCCGCATCGCATACAGTTTAGCAATTCATCCTCGTTCATCCGTGCTTTAAATTGTTCTTGAATCTTTTCTTGTTCTTGAACCGTTGTCATCTTGTGATCACCACACGTTTCTTACTGTCTTTGGCAAAAACCTTCCCTGGATTCATAATGTTATTAGGATCAAACGCTTGCTTGATTGCCTTCATCGCGGCGATTCCTTCTGCCTTCAGCTTCCATTCAAGATATGGAGCCTTCATGGCTCCGACCCCGTGTTCTCCGGTAATAGTTCCGCCTAGTTCAATTGCCTTTTCAAAAATTTCGGCAAATGCGTTTTCAACGCGTTCCATTTCTTCATGGTTTCTTGCATCGGTCGCACACGTTGGGTGGAGATTCCCATCACCTGCATGGCCAAAGGTACAAATCGTCAGCTGATATTTTTCACTAATGTCATTAATGGCCTTAACCATATTGGAAATTTCGGACCTTGGAACTGTTGCGTCCTCGAGAATGGTAGTCGGCTTCAAACGGGCGATGGCTGAAAGTGCCGACCGCCGTGCGGTTCTTAGGGCATCGGCTTCCTCTTCCGTAGCGGCCGTCTGAATTGAAACGGCATTCTCCTGCTTACACACTTCTGCGATTTTTTTCATATCACGGTCAACAACTTCAAGAGGACCGTCCTGCTCAATTAGGAGCACAGCTTGCACATTGGTAGGCAGGCCGATTTGCGCAAAGTCTTCGACCACCTTTAATGTTGGCTGATCAAGGAACTCCAGTGTGGTCGGAATGATTTTATTGGCAATAATCTTTGAAACAGATTTGGCAGCAGCATTAAGATCTTGATAAAGAGCAAGCATGGTCTTCCGTGTTTCCGGCATCGGAATGAGTTTTAATGTTGCTTCCGTAATGACACCAAGCGTTCCTTCTGAGCCGACAAAAAGTCGCGTTAAGTCATAACCTGCGACATCCTTTGCCAGCTTGCCGCCAGTTTGGATGATATCGCCATTCGGTAATACCGCCTCTAAACCAATGACATAATCTCTCGTTACACCATATTTGAGGCCGCGTAATCCGCCGGAGTTCTCATTGATGTTGCCGCCAATGGTCGAGATTTTCATTGAACTTGGGTCAGGAGGATAAAATAGACCCTTTTCTTCAATGGCCTGAATCATATCAAGTGTGACGGCACCAGGCTGTACGGTAATCGTTAGGTTTTCTTCGTCAATTTCTATGATGTTGTTCATATGTTTAAAAAGAAGAACAACCCCTCCCTCGGTAGGACATGTTCCAGCACACAGGTTGGTACCCGAGCCGCGCGGTACAATCGGAACTTTATATTTATTACAAATCTTCAGGATTTCCGAAACTTCTGCTGTATTGCGCGGGCTGACTACGGCATCCGGCATAGACTGGAAGTTTGGTGTTGCATCATATGAGTAGACTAAACGTTCTGTTTTGGAATCAGCGAAATTTTCCTTGGTTACAATAGATATCAGTTTTTCTTTTACTTCATTCGAAAGCATGTAGTTTCCCCCATTCCTACCCGTGTTATTTGCTTACGGATTAATCCTGCTCTATGAAAACGAATTGCTTTGAAATTTTATTTTAATAAATATATAATAATTATAAAATATTAATTCAAAAGGAGCAATACTATTGAAATATTCACTATTAGCCACTGATCTGGATGGTACATTATTAAACGATCAAAAAGAGATTGACGTTGAAACGATCGAAGCCATTCAAGAGTACCGCAGACGAGGAGGGAAGGTAGTGATTTGCAGCGGGCGTTCACCGCTTTCAACAAAATGGATTGCCAATACCATCGGCCTAAAGGGAGAGCCGATCATTGCTTACAATGGTGCGATCATGCTTGATGAGAAAGGAGAGGTGAAAGAGCAAGCTGTATTTCAGCACGAATCACTTTTACAATTCTGGGAAATATGTGAGGCGGAAGGCATTTATGCCCATTTTTATGAAGGAGATACGCTGCTGGTTCCGACAGTAAATAAATGGAACGAGAACTGGATAGAGAATAATATTCCTAGCCTTGAAAAATCAGGCGGCAGGCTTAAAGACTGTGAAAGTTTTCGAAAAAACTGCAAGGTTAAGGTCATAGATCATTTTTATCAATATATGAAAGAAAATCAGCCTAAGATTACTAAAATAGCGGTATTTGATGACGGGGATCGGCTTACTGATTTTTCAAAGCAGATTATTGAACAGGTTGAGGATATGGAAATTAGCAGCAGCTTCAATTTCATTAATTTAGAGATTTCCCCAAGCGGTGTCACAAAGGCAGCTGGCCTGTTAAAGCTAACGGAGCAGCAGGGTATCTCGATCACGCAAACGGCTGCCATTGGCGATAATTATAATGACTCACTAATGCTCTCCGTTGCCGGACTTGGGATTGCTATGGGGAATGCACCGGAAAAGGTGAAACTAGTAGCAGATCAGGTGACGGGAAATAATAATGAAGCAGGCGTTGCAATGGCCATCCGCCGTTATTTGCTAGATTAGTGCCTCTCGCTTATTTCAATTGAGTAAAATAATTTATTGAAATAACATTTCATTATTTTTAAAAAAATATTGAATTATTATTTCATTGGACATATAATAAAAATACAGTAACCGCTTACAACGCAGTAAAGATCAACAGGAGGGCAGTGATACGATGGAAGAAAAACTCGAATTATTAACGACAGAATCGAGAAACGAACATTCTATGCAGATAGATACAGCAAACCCAATGGATATATTACGCATCATGAATGAGCAGGATCAATTGGTGGCATTAGCGGTAAAGGAAGTTTTACCTGATGTCGAGGCAGCAGTTCAATTTGTATTTGAATCCTTTCAAAACGGTGGGCGCTTAATCTATTTAGGTGCAGGCACAAGCGGCCGATTAGGGGTGCTTGATGCAGTTGAATGTCCGCCGACATTCAGCACTGATCCTGAAATGGTACAAGGAATTATCGCAGGAGGAGAAGGAGCCTTCTTAAAAGCAGTGGAAGGAGCGGAGGACGATCCGGAGCTTGGTGTCAGCAACTTGAAAGCATTGGGGCTGACGAAAAATGATACCGTTATTGGTATTGCTGCCAGCGGCCGGACACCATATGTGATTGGAGCCCTTCGATATGCACGAAGCATCGGCGCGAAAACCGTTGCCCTTTCCTGCAATAAAAATGCGGCGATTAGCCAGGAAGCCGATCAGAGCATCGAGGTAATTGTCGGTCCAGAGGTCCTTACAGGTTCAACTCGGTTGAAATCAGGAACTGCGCATAAAATGATTTTGAATATGATTTCCACCTCTTCGATGATTCTGTTAGGGAAAGCCTATGAAAATTTGATGGTTGATGTTCATGTGAGCAATCAGAAATTAAAGGAACGGGCGATTGGCATCATTCGCAAAATTACCGGTGTTTCTTATGACATGGCATTAGAGACATTAGAGCAGGCGGATTTACAAGTGAAAACAGCCATTGTCATGATTAAGACGAATACAACAAAACAGGAAGCAGAACAATTATTAGCAAAGGCAAATGGTTATGTAAAAAGAGCCATTCAAATAGTTAAAAAATGAAGTAGATGAAAAGGTGGTTTTAGGTGTGGCAGCAGGTGGTTTAAAAATGATTCAGAATATGCTTGAACAGCTTCCAGCTTCTGAACGAAAAATTGCAGAATTTATTCTTGAAAATCCTCATAGTATTTTAAACAATACTGTCAATGACATCGGAATTCAAGCGAATACTAGTGGGGCAGCCGTTATTCGGCTCTGTAAGTCCTTAGGATTAAACGGGTTTCAAGATTTAAAAGTAAGAATTGCCGGGGATTTAGTAAAGCCTGTCGAGCAAGGGTACCGTGACATTGAACCAGGTGAATCCTTTTTCTCCATCGTTCAGAAGACAACGAGTAATAGTATCCAAAGCATTCGTGATTCGGAAGAGATCATCAATTATGATGAATTGGAACATGCTGTTCAAACCTTGTTGCCTGCTCAAAATGTTCATTTTTTTGGAATTGGCGCTTCTAATATTATCGCGAAGGATGCACAGCAAAAATTCCTTCGGATTCATAAAAATGCAACCGCTTTTACAGATACCCACCTTGTAGCTACCTTGATTGCTAATGCTAATAAGGATGATGTGGTGTTCGGAATCTCTCACTCCGGAGAAACAGCAGAGGTTAGTAAGGTTATGTCTCTAGCAAAAGAGCGCGGCGTGAAAACGATTAGTTTAACAAAATACGGACAATCATCCGTCTCATCGCTCGCTGATATTAAACTGTTTACCTCGTATTCTGGGGAGGCACCGTTTCGAAGCGCAGCAACGTCATCACGCCTTGCGCAGCTATATATAATTGATATTTTGTTTTTGTCGATGGCAACCGTTCAGTATGAGAAAACGATTAACTCGATTGATCAAACAAGGGAAGCCATTCGGTTTATCAAAGAGGGGAAATAAACATTACAGGGGGTGATGCGGACACCATTCCGTTTCTTATTTTTTCAAAAAAAATTAACAACAGAGAGAAGGGGAAATAACATGTCTGGAGAGAATAAAATTTTAGCGGAAAAGATTCTTGAACAATTAGGCGGGCCAGCAAATGTTGGCAATTACACACATTGTATGACAAGACTTCGTGTAACACCAAACGATGAGTCGAAAGTCAATAAGGCCGCTATTAAGAAAATTGACGGGGTACTTGGGGTTGTTGAAGAAGAGACATTACAAATTATTTTGGGACCTGGAAAAGTAAATAGAGTGACAGAAGAGTTTGGTAAATTAATAGATGCTGCTGGCGGGATTAACTTAAAAGATAGGGCTGCAACTAAAAAGGCAGAAATTAACCAAAAGAATGCCACTCCATTTAAGCTGTTTTTACGAAAAATCTCTAGTATTTTTATCCCATTAATTCCAGCACTTGTAGCATCAGGGTTGATTACTGGGGTAACAAAGGCGATCATCCAGGCAGGCTGGCTGGCTGGGGATTCACAACTTGCTACGATTTTATCTGTTATCGGCAGTGGACTATTTGGTTACCTTGGGATTTTAGTTGGTATTAATGCAGCGAAAGAATTTGGCGGGTCACCAGCACTTGGAGCACTTGCCGGTATTTTAATTATTAACCCTGCTGTTGCTGGAATTAAGTTGTTCGGGTCGGAATTGCTTCCTGGACGTGGGGGTTTAATTGGCGTTCTATTTGCGGCCATCTTTATTGCCCTTGTTGAAAAACGAGTTCGTCGTTATGTGCCACAATCTCTTGATCTATTTATAACACCAACGGTTGCTTTATTGGTTACTGGTATTGTTACTTATCTTGTATTTATGCCGCTTGGTGGTTTTGTTTCAGATATTATCACTAAAGGATTAACCTCTTTACTTGATGTTGGCGGTGTTGTAGCAGGATTCGTCCTTGGGGCAACCTTCCTGCCGCTCGTTGTTACGGGTTTACATCAGGGTTTAACACCAATACACCTTGAGTTAATTAATTCAACTGGTATCGACCCGCTTCTTCCCATCTTAGCAATGGGCGGTGCAGGCCAGGTTGGTGCTGCGTTTGCCATTTATTTTAAAACAAAGAAAACTCGCTTAAAAAGAGCGATTGGCGGAGGACTGCCTGCAGGAATTCTTGGAATTGGTGAACCGCTTATTTTCGGTGTAACGTTACCATTAGGACGTCCATTCTTAACGGCTTGTTTAGGAGCTGGTGTAGGCGGAGCCTTTCAGGCAGCTTTCCATGTCGCAACCAATGCTATAGGTGTATCTGGTTTGCCACTCTCCTTCCTTGTGGTAAATGGTCAGGTTCTTCTTTATTTAGCAGGCGTATTAATTGCCTACGCGGCTGGGTTCGCATTTACTTATCTATTTGGTTTCAAAGATGAGATGGCCGGTGAGTTTGATTGATTGGTATTTCCTTCTACTTAAATGATCAGCTAGCAGAGTCTCGGATTGCTCTTGCAGGGAAAATGGGTGTGAAGCGGGCGTTTACCTCGCTTCACATTCCTGAGGAGTCCGGGGATTTAGCCAGCCGCGCGAAAAAACTGCTCCAAATGGCAAAGGAAGTTGGAGTAGAGGTTTATGCGGATGTTTCGGCACGAACACCTGCACATCTGGGATTGGATAACTTACAAGCATTAAAGTCTTTAGGGGTTATCGGTTTGCGGTTGGATGACTTTTTTTCGCATGAGACGATTTTGAACTTGGCTAAGGATTTCAAGCTTGCACTGAATGCCAGCATTTTATTTGAGGATGATTTACGTGCCCTGATTGAGGGAGGATTAACAGCTGGCCAGCTGCTGGCCTGGCATAATTTCTATCCTCGGAGTGAAACTGGATTAGCTGAATCGTTTTTTCGCTCACAAAATGAACTTTTTAAACGATATGGAATTCCGGTTAGTGCTTATATTCCAGGAGACGGTGAGAAACGCGGACCGTTGTTTGAAGGGCTGCCAACGCTGGAGAGCCATCGGACGATTGATCCATTTATGGCGGCGCTTGAATTGTTTCGAGCGGGTGTCGAGGATGTGTATATCGGCGATCCGGAAGTAAGTGTTAGCCTCTTAGAAAAACTAATTGAATTTGACCGTCATCTTCGGGTTTCGATTCGAATCGAAGGGTTTCAAGAAGGAGAGTTCCGTCTCCGTCCCGATTTTTCCCGTGACGTTTTCCGATTAATGGATACGAGAAGTGCTGATGCAGTAGTTCCCGAGAACACGGGACAGCGTCCAGTGGGCACGATTACGAGGGATAATGACCGTTATGGACGGTATCGCGGGGAGGTCCAGATCACGTTGCAAGACCTGCCTGCTGATGAGCGAGTCAATGTGATCGGAAAAGTTGTGGAAGACGATTTACCGCTTCTTACCTTGCTCCAGCCAGGTCAAATAGTAAAATTAATATGGGTCTAAAACAAAACTGCCTTATCTAGTAGATGGGGCGGTTTTTTTGTTGTAATGGAAGGATCCGATCCTGTAGAACCATGCTTCATGTGTACTAGGTTATTTGAACTGATTCCAAGAAAAGCTCTAACCAAGTGAAGATGCCCAATTTCGACAACCTGTTGAGTTATTTGTTTACAAAGAAAAAAATCCATCTCTCTTTAAAAGTGTACCCTTTTGTAAAGGACATTTCACTTAAAAACCGAGAGACGGATCTTTTATTAATGCTGAAAAAATGCTAGTTGAATAAAGAATAATACCGCGAACACATATAGGAGTGGATGAACCTCACGCCATTTGCCTTTTGTGATTTTTAATAGCGGGAAGCTGATAAATCCCAGTGCGATTCCCGTTGAAATACTCGAGGTAAGCGGCATACTTAGTACGGTTAAGAATGCTGGGAAGGCTTCATCAAGCTCGTCCCAATGGATTTTGGCGATACTACCCATCATCAGGCTGCCGACAATGATCAAAGCAGGTGCTGTAATCGCGGCAATTCCGGAAACAGCGCTAACGAGCGGCCCGAAGAAAGCTGATACGATAAACAAAACTGCCACCGTTAAGGAGGTTAAGCCAGTCCGGCCGCCGGCAGCGACGCCTGAAGTTGATTCAATAAAGGCCGTTGTTGGGCTTGTCCCAAACATGGCGCCGACCGCTGTTGCAAGTGAATCAGAGAGTAATGCCTTACGGGCACGGGGCAATTTGTCTCCTTTCATTAATCCTGCCTGGTTTGCTACCCCAATCATGGTACCAGTCGTGTCAAAAATGGTTACAAGAATAAAGGAAAACACAACGGCATAAAGGCTGTGCTGAACCACGTCAGTCAGTGCTGTAATTGGATTCGCAACAATCAGCCCCTCAGGAAGAGAAGGAAGTGACATAATCCCTTTGTCAAAAGACAACTGGCCGGTAAAATAAGCGATTATCCCTGTAATGATCATTCCGAAAAATAATGCACCGTTGACCCTAAGTACCATTAAAATCAGTGTGACAGCAAGCCCGACAATCGCTAAAATCGCTGATGGGGAATGAAGGTCACCCAAACCGACAAGATTGGTCGGATGTGCAGTGATAATTTTTGTTTGACGCAGTCCGATAAAAGCGATAAATAATCCGATTCCTGCGGTAATTCCGTGCTTAAGGTTTTCTGGGATGGCTTCAATTAATTTTTCCCTAAAAGGGGTTAAAGATAAGATGACAAAAATAATACCTGCGATGAAGACGGCAGCAAATGCAGTTTGGTAGCTAATACCTTGGTGGCCGCCAACGACAGAATAGGCAAAGTAGGCGTTCAGTCCCATACCCGGCGCGATGGCTATCGGGTAATTTGCGCAAAGCGCCATCCAAAGTGTACCGACCAAAGCGGCGATGATGGTTGCTGAAAAGACTTGTTCGAATGGAACACCGGCATCAGCGAGAATGACTGGGTTTACCACGACGATATAAACCATGGTAAAAAAGGTCGTTATTCCTGCCAATAATTCCGTTTTTATATTCGTTTGATTCTCTTTCAGTTTAAACATGGTGATTCCTCCGTAAATACGAACATTTTCTTATGACTTAATTATATTATTCGTTTTTAGCTGAATTATCAATAGGTAATTTTTATTTTGTCCAATATTTTGGATGTCTACCCATAGGGGGCTAGACTTGTGATTGGCCATTTTGGAAACTTGTATTTCTATTTGGACATGGAGTGACTTATTTTTTGATAAAAAGGAAAATGAAAGCAAAGGAGATACATCATGGTTAATAGAGGGGATGAAGGACAAATTTAACAGGAAGGCAGCAAGTTTGTCCTTCTAAAGGGGAGATAAATGGGGTGAACCTACTACAGAATTGCTAGCAGAGCATCAATGTTCGGCAACAAGAAAAGGATCTGCAATGCCAGCCTTTTTTACCTCTTCTAAACGTTTTTCGGCATTAGCACGGTTTGAATATGCTCCAGCTTGTACGCGGTACCAGGTTTTACCTGAAATTGTTGTAGGATTTACAAATGCATCGATTCTTTTTGACTGCAAATAAGCAACACGCTCATCAGCATTTTCTCTTGATTGGAATGATCCTGCAATTACTTTGTAAAGTGTTCCTGTACCTGGATCTGTTGGTACCGGCGGTTTGCTTTTTAGATTAAAGGCGATGGCAATACCGTTTGCATGACCTTGGGCCACGTTTTGACGCCAAGATGCTTGTTTTAATAAGGCGGCATCATGGGTGTTGTCGATAAAGCCATTTTCTGATAGAAATGCTGGCATGGCTGATTCGCGTAAAACGTGAAAATTAGCCTTTTTCCGGCCGCGGTCTTTCAACTGATTCATCTTTATTACTTCTCCATGGATAATCCCCTGGTATATTGCTGTCGTGGATGAGTCCGAAAGTTTACTATATATATAGTCTTCATATCCTTGGGCAGAACCGTCAGCGGCATTGATATGAATAGCCAAATAATAATCAGCGCCCCAGTTATTTGCTTCGTTTGTTCGCTGGCTTAGGCTTTTACTGACATCAGTGGTACGGCTCATCA
The DNA here is from genome assembly GCF_030123405.1 of Neobacillus sp. WH10. Lineage (GTDB taxonomy): Bacteria > Bacillota > Bacilli > Bacillales > Cytobacillaceae > Neobacillus. The sequence goes on along the minus strand of NZ_CP126110.1, from coordinate 4,810,551 downwards.
TAACTTCAATATTTTCATAACTATTGGTTAAGATGAAGCGTATTTTAAGCGCAATATCTAGCGTAAGATCCTTTTCATTTAATCCATTGCCCTGGGCACCGGGGTCTGAGCCACCGTGTCCGGGGTCTAAATAAAGCTTCATAAAAATCCTCCTTTTCAATAGAATGCTTGTACATTTATATGATATGGGATTACTAGTATTCTGTACGGGTGTCTGTCTTGACTTGTCCAATTATATGAAAAAAAGGCCGATTTTTTGAGAATTCGGCCTTTAGAAGTTGTGCTGATTAATTCTTGGGGGAGTAGGTCTTTTTAGATTACCATTTAGAAGATTAATAGTGATCGGAAATAATTAGTAAATAGCAAAAACAAGCGGCTATTAGTCCATAATGCTATAATGGAAAAAGTAAATTAAATTCTAGCTAAGGGGAAATGAATATGATTCTCGTCGTTGGCGGAGCTGGTTACATTGGTAGCCATCTTGTAAAGGAATTAGTTGAAAAAGAAGATGTTGTCGTACTTGATAACTTGTCGACGGGACACCGCTCGGCCGTTGATAACCGGGCTATCTTTGTAAAAGGGGACCTCGGCAATGAAGAAGATCTTCAAATGGTTTTTAGAAGTTATCCAATTAAAGCCGTTATGCACTTTGCTGCCTGTAGTTTAGTAGGGGAGTCTGTTATTGATCCTTTGAAATATTATCAAAACAATGTAGCTTCCACTTTAACACTATTAAAAGTGATGTTGAAATTTAAGGTAAAAAACTTTATTTTCTCATCTACTGCAGCTACATATGGAATTCCTGATGTTGCGCTGATTGATGAATCAAGTGCCACTACCCCGATTAATCCTTATGGTCAATCAAAACTAATGGTTGAGCAGATTCTCTCTGACCTTTCTACATCTGATGGGCTGAAATATGTGATATTGCGTTATTTTAATGCAGCAGGAGCCCATGAATCCGCTGAAATTGGTGAAAGCCATGACCCGGAAACTCATTTAATCCCAATAGTCCTTCAGCAATTACTAGGTCTGCGGGAAAAAGTCTCTGTTTTTGGATCTGATTATGATACTCCGGACGGTACTTGTATCCGTGATTATATTCATGTGACGGACTTAGCGAGCGCCCATATCCTTGCACTTAAGGCCCTGTTAACAGGAAAGAAGTCGGCTGAGATTTATAATCTCGGTAACGGACTTGGCTATTCTGTTAAGGAAGTTATTGAAACATGTGAAAGAGTCACAGGAGTGAAGGCGAACATAGAAATGGCCGACCGCCGCCAAGGGGATCCGGCAAGACTTGTAGCATCCTCTAATAAGATTTTCTCCGAATTAGGCTGGAAAGCTGAGCGAAATTTAGAGAAAATTATTGCCGATGCCTGGAAGTGGCACCAGAATCAAAAATATTAATTAAAAAAGCAATGCGCCCTCAGCTGGGGGGCATTGCTATTATTCAAAGATAAGTAGATATAGAATTTTCGAGTTTGAGAACATCAAGCTCTAGCTCCAGCGCCTTGGTATTCAGGATCATAAGCCACTTGGCAAGGCACTTCCGCTTTTCTGCTTTCTATTATCTCAGTCGAAGGGCTACAGTCCATACACCACGCAATGGAAGTTTCCGCTTATATATGTTTAAACGGCTTCCTCGTCCAATAAACCCACTAATTCTAATCCTCTTAAAATCCCGTCCTCATCAACATGGTTCGTTACGAATTTGGCAACATCCTTCACTTGATCGACAGCGTTACCCATGGCAATGCTGTTATTGACAAACGATAGCATTTCGATATCGTTCAGTCCGTCACCAAAGGCATAGACCTGATCTATTGGGATGTTTAAATAGTTGATTAAAGCTTCTATTCCTTTTGCTTTTGAACCGCCAGCAGGCAATACATCCACTGCATGTTCATGCCATCTGACAAAATCAAATTTCTTAAATTTCTCCTGATACGAAGCTTGCTCTACAGCATTACAAAAAAGCAATGATTGATAGATTTCCTTTCCTTGATAATAGTGGGGATCAAAAATCGGCTTATCTTTTATTTTTAAGGAACCAATCCCTTCCTCAATGTGTGGATGGGACTCCTTATTCGCATACATCTTTTCATGGTTTTCATAAATGATGGGGTTTTTTATGCTGTTGGAAAATTGTGTTAGGAGGTAGAGTTCCTCTTGATCAAGCGGATTTTGATAAATCGGTTTTCCTTTGTAGACTACATATGAGCCATTAAAACTAACAAAAGAATGAATGCCAAGCTCAGCCAGCAGCTCTTTAAACATAAATGGTGCGCGGCCGGTCGCAATGGCCACCTCATGACCTAGCTCTTTTAATCTATTTATCGCCTTTTTGGTAGACTCAGGCAATTTTTTCTCCTCATTCAAAAGGGTTCCGTCTATATCAAAAAAAATCATCTGTTTTTTCTTCATTGCTGTTCATTCCTTTCAAAGCGGATGGTGCATAAATTATTATCCTTACTTAGTTTACATAATCTATCCTATTATACATGAAATACTTCTTTCTAACAGAAGGGAAATTTCTAAAGTGCTTCAAAAGGCTAAGGATGAAGGGAGTGGTAATATTTATATAAAAGATGAAAGTATTCGGACAGTTGAATTAGAGCAGCAGCTCAAAAAGTTTTTCGTTCTTAAAGATGCCTTCGTGGTGCCTGATAACGATCTGTCAAGTGAACTGGCCAAACGGGCAAAACAAAAAGTTGCAATGAACCCTAGGAGGGATTTTCAAGTGTTCGTATATGGTTCAAATATTTTATCATTTTCGGCTGAAATAGCTCTCTTCCACTGTTAGGGGCTATTTTTCTATAAAGGGGACGTAGTTATTAGAATTATCTATTAAAAATAAAGCCATTTACCTATGGAGCGAATTTGGGTATGATTTTCATGTGTAAATTGTTGTCGAAAGGCTGTGGATTTTGTTGAAATCATTTTTTAAAAATTATCGATTTACCTTGATTCTACTGGCTGCCATCGTTATCGGCGGGGCATCTGGATTGGTTTTTGGGACAAAGACAGCGGTCGTAAAGCCGTTAGGGGATCTTTTTCTCAACTTAATGTTCATGATTATCGTGCCATTAGTATTTTTCAGCATTGCTTCAGCAATTGCGAACATGAATGGCATGAAACGGCTTGGAAAAATTATGGGTAGTATCTTAGTCGTTTTTTTTGTGACCGCTTCTGTTGCAGCAATTCTCGGCTTAATGGGTACGTCCATCATTCATCCGATTGAAAATGCCGATATTGCTGCAATTAAAGAGGTCATGAGTCATTCTTCGGTGGAAACGGACACGGAGAAATTAACGTTTCTTGATCATTTGGTTGCCACTTTCACTGTTTCAGATTTTAATTTATTGCTATCGCGCAGTAATATGCTCCAGCTAATTGTCTTTTCACTTCTTTTTGGCATTTCAACTGCGATGATTGGCGAAAAAGCAAAACCGGTTGCTGACTTTTTATCTGCTGCTACAGGGGTCATGATGAAGATGGTTAGCATCGTGATGTATTATGCTCCAATCGGACTTGGCTGCTATTTTGCTGCGGTCATCGGCGAGCTCGGTCCGCAAATTTTAGAAGGTTATGCCCGTTCGTTTATTCTGTATTTGATTTTGACAGTCATTTATTACTTTGTGTTCTTCACTCTCTATGCTTTTATCGCTGGGGGTAAGGATGGGGTCAAGGTGTTTTGGAAAAATGCTATCACACCATCGGTTACGGCGCTTGCGACTTGTTCGAGTGCAGCGTGTATTCCCGTGAACCTGGCCGCTGTTCGAAAAATGGGGGTGCCTAAGGATATTGCGGAAACGATTGTCCCGCTTGGTGCGAACACCCATAAAGATGGTTCCGTCTTTGGCGGCGTACTGAAAATCGTCTTTTTATTTGCTTTATTTGGTAAGGATTTAACAAGTTTCTCCAATATTTTAAGTATTCTCGCGGTTGCCTTTTTAGTTGGTGCGGTGATGGGTGCGATCCCAGGCGGAGGGATGATTGGGGAAATGCTGATCATCAGTGTTTATGGCTTCCCGCCAGAAACCTTGCCTATTATCGCCGTGATCAGCACCATCATTGATGCACCGGCCACACTCCTTAACTCAACCGGAAATACAGTCTGTGCCATGCTCGTCACACGACTCGTCGAAGGAAAAAACTGGCTCCGTCAAGCGTTCAAAAGCGGAGAAGAAGTCGCATAGATATATCGGTCCAATCCATCGGTGTAATGCATTGGTGCAATTCAATGGTGCCTGACACCAATAATCATATAAAGTGCGTTGAAAGCTTGTAAAGGGTGTCAGGCACCAATTTCCAATTACTTGAAAATGGTGCTCTGCCATTAAATGCTGTGGGGATATGTGGATTCTTGCAGCATTTTTTTTATATTTAGAAACAAAGTGTTGCTTAAATAGTTATTATGATTGAAGAATTTAAAGACCACACTCACCAATAGAGGTTATAGGCGACCGAAAAGGCAAAAAACAAATAGACCGGTCGCCAATAAAAGTCATAGCCCCCAAAAAACAGGGGCTAGCTAGTCAATATTTTTTCCACATTTACCCGTCCTGAAAAAAAGGTGGCCCCGCCTCCCATATCAGCAATACGATCGGGAGTTAGGGAGTTTATTAGAAAATTTTTGGAATTTAAACCTTCATGAGACCAGGCTGCTTCGTCCGCCCAGATCCCTTGTGTCACAACAACACCCGGAAGGACATTATCTCCAACTGCAACTTTTATCTCACATTCCCCGTGACTGTTCCACACCCGTACCATATCTCCATCTTCAATTCCAGCCGCTAGGGCATCCACCCGATTCATATGCAATCGTAGTTCTTTTTCCAACTCAACATGCTTCTGAATATTGGAAAAAGTAGAGTTTAAAAAATTGTGATTTGGCCCTGGGACAAATTGAAAGTAGTGGTCTCCATGGTTCACAAGCGGAATATAGGTTGGCAGCGGCGGGTACCCATCCTGCTTCATTTTCTCAGAATATAACTCAATTTTTCCACTCGGGGTCGGAAGTGTCCCGGGAAACAATTGCTTCACCTTAGCTTTCACGTATCGCTGCTCTACTAAAAAGGAGTAATTGATGTCCTCCAAATAAGGATTTCGCGGGTTATTCAGCGCGCCGGCAATCATTTCTGCTTCAGTTTCTGCGAAGGCTGCTTCATCACCAAATCCCATTTCTTTTGCAAACAAACGGAAGACGTCAACATTCGACTTAGACTCCCCGTATGGTGCGATAACCGGCTGCTGAATTTGTATGTAATGATGCCAGTACGAAGTGTATAAATCCGTGTTTTCAAAGGATGATGTTGCAGGCAGGACAATATCTGCGTACTTAGCCGTTTCTGTTAAAAATAAATCATGGACCACTACGAATAAATCTTCGCGTTCCAAGCCTTTTCTGACTTTATTGCTAGAGGGTGTTACTAACGCAGGATTCGATCCATACACATACAACGATTTTACGGGCGGATCTAACGTTAATAAAGCTTCTCCCAGCAAGTTCATATTAATAACTCGCGTATGTCTATTTTTTAAAAGACTAGACCTTTGCAAACTCTCAGTATTTGGTGCTAGATAGGCAGAATTTCCTTTGATGGCCCCGCCGCCTTTTACAAGCCATTGTCCGGTTAGGGCAGGCAGGCATGCGACCGTGCGGACGAACATACCGCCATTGTCGTGATGTTGCGGTCCGTTGCCGATGCGAATAAAGGAAGGTGATGTTTGGCCATACATTCGCGCAAGCTTGTAAATGTCACTGACTGGGACTCCGGTAAATTCGGAAACTTTGGCAGGTGTGTATTGAATGACATGCTTGCGCAGTTCTTCGTAGCCAACAGTATATTTTTGCAAAAATTCTTGATCAACCATATTTTCGGCGAACAATATGTGCATCAGTCCTAGTACGAGGGCACTGTCCGTCCCAGGTAAAATCGGAATAAACCAATCTGCCATTCTACCAGTTTGATTTTTATGAACATCGATGACGATCCATTTGGCTCCGTTCTGCTTACGGGCCTTTTGCGCAAGGGCTATCTGGTGCATATTGGTGCTGGCAGCATTAATGCCCCAGAAGATGAACAGTTTAGAATGAATTGTATCCTCAGGGTCAATCCCGAGGCTGCCGCCCATCGTATATTGATAGCCAACCGATCCAGCCGATGAACAAATCGTACGATCCAGCCGTGAAGCGCCCAAGAGATTCCAAAAACGGCGGTCCATTCCCTCGGCACTGAGCCTCCCCATGTTGCCATAAAAGCTGTAGGGTAAAATGCTTTCCGGCCCATCTATTTCGATAAGCTCCTTCCAGCAAGAAGTAATTGTGCTGAGGGCCTCTTCCCAACTAATACGAGTGAACTTTCCTTCACCCTTGGAACCAATCCGTTTAAGCGGATATTTCAAACGATTCCCATCATAAATACGCTCAGACATATTGCGAACCTTGTTACAAATATGTCCTTTGGTTACCGGATGTTGTGGATCACCCTCAACTTTTACAATTTTTCCGTCTTCTTTATGCAGAAGCAAACCACATTGATCCGGGCAATCAAGCGGGCAAACAGCATGAAAAACACCATTCAGCTCATGAATGAAAGATGTCATAGTAAATCTCCTTTCAAGCCAAAGATATCAGATTAGTGTCATGTTGACTGTCCATCACTTGTGGAAAGTGTCTTTTTTGGTGTCCGGCACTAATTGTGAAAGATTGGTATTTTTAAATATTGCCATTATCATAACATTAAAATGGGTGTCAGGCACCACGGAAAATATGCCGAATCACATTTTTTAAAATGTCCTTATGGTATAATTATTTGGGTTAAACTTAAAATTTTGTCATATTATACATATAATGAATAACTAAAGGAGAGACATACTGTGAAAAAGGTTCGTAAAGCAATTATCCCTGCTGCTGGACTTGGTACACGATTTTTACCAGCAACTAAAGCAATGCCCAAAGAGATGCTTCCCATTGTGGATAAGCCAACGATTCAATATATTGTTGAGGAAGCGATTGCCTCTGGAATAGAGGATATTATTATTGTAACAGGTAAAGGAAAACGGGCGATTGAGGATCATTTTGATTTTGCCCCTGAGCTTGAGAAAAATTTATTTGAAAAAGAGAAATGGGATCTATTAAATAAAGTAAACTACACATCCAACCTTGCTGACATTCATTATATTCGTCAGAAAGAACCAAAAGGATTAGGGCATGCCGTTTGGTGTGCGCGGAATTTTATTGGCGATGAACCATTTGCCGTACTTTTGGGCGATGATATCGTTCAAAGCGATACTCCTTGCTTACGGCAGCTGATTGACCAATATGAAGCGACATTCTCATCAATTATCGGGGTTCAGCATGTTCCTGAGAATGAAACACACCGTTACGGGATTGTCGATCCACTTGAGCAGGAAGGCAGACGTTATCAAGTGAAGCATTTTGTCGAAAAGCCGAAGCCAGGTACAGCCCCATCTAATCTAGCGATTATGGGAAGATATATTTTAACCCCTGAGATCTTTATGTTCTTAGACCAGCAGGAGGCTGGAGCAGGCGGTGAAATTCAGTTAACAGATGCTATTCAAAAACTCAACCAAATTCAACGTGTCTTCGCTTACAATTTCGAGGGAAAGCGTTTTGATGTTGGTGAAAAAATTGGCTTTGTCAAAACTACAATCGAGTTTGCCCTACAACAGGAAGGCATCCGTGAAGAACTTCTACAATTCTTAAAAGAACTTATTGACGAAAACGAAAAGGAAAATAACACCAAGTAAGTGTAAATAGTGTCAGGCACCCTTCGTGGACATAGTTCCTTGTGGGGTGGACAGTGTGGATCTATTGTTTTATGCCAAAAGTGGTATTCTTTCATAATATCTGAATCCGTAAAATAAGGAAAAGCCGCATTTTACTAGGCATAGACCTGGTCAAATGCGGCTGTTCTTTATGCGTGATGGATTTCGGGCGTTCAAAGTCCCTTACTAGAACTTTGAACAAGCTAAGGGCGGATTACTTATTTAAAAATTTTAGTACCCCGTTTAGCAGTCCGTTGCAGAGCTTATATTGATAGCTGCTGCTGACAAGGTTTGCCCGTTCTTTATCATTCGAGATGAACCCGATTTCAACCAAAACGGCCGGTGCTTGATTTCCTCGGATGACTCTGAAACTCTCATCCTTAATGCCCCTTGAAACCGCACCTGTGGATTTGATAATTTCATCCTGAATGGAGGAGGCGAGCTGCCTGCTTTCCGCTGGCATGACCCCGTCTACGGAATTATGATATGTTTCAATTCCCTGTGCGCTGGTGCTGGTAGATGAATTCACGTGAATACTAATAAACGCACTCGGTTTGATGGAATTTGAATACTCTACCCGGCTATCCAAAGAAACAAAAACATCTGTGTTTCTAGTTAAATATACGGTGTAGCCGTTATTTTTTAGAAGCTCAGCTAATTTCAATGTGACTTGCAGGTTTATGTTTTTTTCATAAACACCGCCTGCACCTGAACCACTATCATAACCGCCATGTCCGGCATCCAGTACAATCGTTTTAGTTTTTGGATCCTTAGATGTGACGTATGGATTCCAAGCGCCATTCGAATCTAAAAAGTAATCCACGCCATTTACCGTGATCCAGCCAGTCAGCATGACTCCATCAGAACCGGAATAGTACCAATTGTTATTCACCATATACCAACCGGTTTGCATTGCCCCGGATTGATTGAGGTAGTACCATTTTTCGTTCAACTTAAGCCATCCGGTTTGCATCGCTCCGCTAGAATTTAAATAATATTGAGAGCTGTTGACTTGCACCCAGCCTGTTTGCATTTCTCCTTGGGCGTTTAAAAAATACCATTTTCCACCGTAAAGCAGCCAGTTGGTTTTTAGCGAAAAATCAGACGTGACATAGTACCAAATGTTATTGAGGTAGAACCAGCCTTGTGGTTGAAGCTGACCTGTCACATTTGCGTAATACTTTTTCGAATTTACCGTAAGCCAGCCACCGGTAAAAAGGACGCCATTTTGATCAAAATAGTAACCTTTACCGTCCAGTACAGCAATTCCAGTTGTTAATGCACCGCTATTATTAAAAAAGTATTTTTTTCCTTGGTCTTCAAACCAACCTGTTTGCATAACCCCATTTTGGTTCAAAAAATACTTTTTCCCGTTGTAAGTCAGCCAGCCGGTTTGAACGATGCCTTCCTGATTAGAGAAGTACCACTTTCCCCCAATTAATCCCCATCCGGAAATTAGTGCGCCACTGGAGTTAAAAAGATATTTTTTTTCAGAAATATCTGTAGGGCCAATTGCTGCATAGCCACCGGTTCTTAAGTAGTACTTCTTTCCATCTACTTCCAGCCATTGGTTCTCCTGCATGACTCCTAAACTATTAAAATAGAAAATATTCGAATTCACACTAAAGAGTCCGGTACTTCTTTCCCCGCTTGGTTTAAAATAATACCAGCTGTTATCCAGCTTTAGCCACCCGGTTTTCATGACGCCATCGGCCTGGAGATAATACCATTTGTCACCGAGATTCAGCCATCCGGTTTGCATTGCCCCACTTGGTTGAAGATAATACCAATATCCACCAGTGTATAGCCATCCGGTTTTCATCGCCCCATTGGCCTCAAGGTAATACCACTTTCCCTGGTCTTTTACCCAGCCTGTCTGCATGACTCCTCTTGAGTCCATGTAGTACCATTTACTATCACTGAAGACCCACCCGGTTACTGCTGTGTTGTTCTGGTAGAAATACCATTTCCCATTTTCCATAGACCAGCCCCAATTGACAGCATAGGAATGAGTATTTCCGAGTCCTATCCCCAATAATAATGAAACAATTGATAAAATTATGAGCTTCCTTTTCAATGCTTTATACCCTTTCCCGTCTTTTTCTTGTAAGTTTAAAGAGTCGGTACAGCCTCTAAAAAATATGGCTGTCAAATCGTCCTCTACTGGTTCTTCACGCCCCTTAATATGTATTTTTAAAGCGTAACAAAACTATACAGCTACACCCTAAATGGATATTTTTATATTAAACTCTATTTTTAGTTATGTGAAGTAAAAAACGACAAATTTCTTCCTAGATTAGGAAAAAACGCAATCTAATTGGGGAGTTAGACGTTAAATTTAGCAGGAGGTTTAAGCGAAATGTCGAAAATCATAAGTTTCCCGGGGAATAAGGCTATTCTTGTAGGAACCATTATAAAATGACGAAAAAATTTGTGTGAGAAGCTGTTTCAATCACACAAACGTAATGTATCGCCAACAATTTTTTATGGCGGGTTAGGTATTTGAAAAATATGTCCACCGCACACCCAATTCTTCGATTTGCCATAGGATATACCAAGAAAATAAGTGGGGAGGTACGCCTCTATGTATCCTTTTACAAATTACTATGATGCCTTAAACAGGCAGTCGAATACATTAGTTAATAATGTTGAGAAAGCAATAAATGGGGAATATAGTGCCATCGATTGTTATGCCAGGTTGGCTAATTTAGCTCCACATAAGAAGGAACGGGAACAAATCCTTGAGATTCGCCAGGATGAAATTAAACATTATCAACAGTTTGTCCAGATTTATCGCGGTTTAACAGGTATGCATCCACAGCCAAAAATAACGGAGGAATGTCCGGGTGTTTATTTAAGGGGATTGGAGTTTGCTCTAGAGGATGAGCAAGAAACAGTGGATTTTTACATGAAAATAGCTGATACTGTGACAGATCCGTTCATTAAAGAGGTATTCAGAAGAGCAGCGGCAGACGAGCAAAATCATGCTGTGTGGTTTCTGTATTATTTTTCAAAAACGAAGTGATTCTATCAGGGATACAAAAAATGCACCCGGAATGACCTGTCACCGGGGGCATTTCTGTTTGAAAGGTGGTGTTAAGGGGAATTGGTTTTGGAGGATTAGTTCACGCCGCCTCCATCTGAAGCTCTGCCCCTGAGGAACTGTCGTGCACATATGCAGAATCACTTCAGCGGTCATGAGAATCAATATCATCGCTGTAGGATTCCTTTTTTTCTTTGTTTATGCTTGGAAAGATTAAGAAGGCAATAATGATTAATAAGGTACCAAAAAACTCCTGTGTGACGAAAATGAGATAAATTCCATACACAAGAAGGAGGACACCAACTAATCTTTGAATCAATCTTATACTTTTCAGAGATATTCCTCCTCAATAGAAAGTAAGAGATGATGAGACTATATGTCGCATAAACGAGCAGTAAGACCCTCACTACAAGAGAAGATAGAACAAAAAGGATAAGCGGGAATCAATAGCTCGTAAAAAAAACGATTGTTCCAACTATCAATCACTGGGGTGTGGAAAAAAAATACTGATTGAAGTTTCACCTTATTAATAAATATTAGGATCCAAAACTTTTTATACGTTGATGGGAAATTTCAAGCTTGGATGTTTTTCTGGACAAAAAGGTTTCTAACCAAAGGGACGGACAAATCGCAAAGCACCCCAAACCAAGCCTTTGAACATTTTGTTACATATATGAATATCGCTAACCCACGTGAAAATTATTAGTATAATGAAAAAGATGGGAATGGTGCCTGACACCATTAATACCATTTCCGTCGTAATTATATTTAATAGGAGTGATCGATTTGGCTCGTAAGGCACGTCTATGGTTTGAAGGTGCGAAGTATCATGTGACCAGTAGAGGAATAAGGAGGAGTTCACTGTTTTTGAGGATGAAGATTATAAGAAGTATCTGGCTTACATAGAAGAAACGAGGGACCGCTACCCCTTTAATCTCCACGCTTACTGCTTAATGACCAATCATACCCATCTCCAGTTCGAAACCTTCCAAACCCCGCTTAGTATCATCATGAAAAATCTCAATACAAAATATGCAAAATATATTAACCAAAAGTACGATTTTTCGGGCCATGTGTTTGATAAGCGCTATGGTGCCGAGCTCATCAACTCTCGTGAATATGAAATTGATGTCAGCAAATATATTCATTTAAACCCTGTGGAAGCTGGGATGGTGACAACGCCTGAGAAGTATACTTGGAGCAGCTATCGTGCTTACCTCTACGGTGAAGCAAACCCTCATATTGACCCCAAACCAATCCTTTCTTATTTTCCTAACCCGCAACCACATTTTTATCAGCAATATATGAATGCCTTAGTCACGGACAAGTTTTTTTGGGAAGATGGAAAAATCATTAAGCGTGAAGGGGAGTGGTTTCCATGTGGGCTCGAGTAACGAGTATTGGCTTAAAGGGGATGGAAGGCTACCGAGTGAATGTGGAGGTTGGGACATATGTAGGTAATGACTCGTTTAAAATTGTCGGTCTGCCTGATGCTGCTGTTAAAGAGTCGAAGGAGAGAATTATAGCAGCACTTAGTTCATTAGGTTATGTCCTATCAGGTAACAAAATTATCATAAATCTTTCGCCTGCGGACCAAAAGAAAATGGGGCCGATGTTTGATTTTCCTATGGCAATTGGTTTGCTGCTGAGCTTGCATGAGTTGGAGGCAGCTATTCCAGAAGATACGGGTTTTTTAGGAGCCCTATCCTTAGACGGATCAGTGCAACCTGTTGAAGGGCTGTTGCCTGCGGTACTTGCAGCAAAAAGGCAGGGGATTAGGAGACTTTATATACCATTTGATGACCATCTCCCGGTTCTTGATTTCGAAGGGTTAGAAATCATCTACATTTCTTCATTAAAAGATGTAATCGGGCACCTTTCAGGTCAATGGGTTCCTTCTTTTTATAAAAAGATTGAAGAAGAGAGCTGCTATGGAGATAATCGTTATTTAGATTTTCAGCAAATTATCGGTCATGCTAGAGCTAAATGTGCTCTAGAGGTAGTGGCAGCCGGTGAGCATCATGTTCTGATAACGGGACCTCCAGGTTGTGGAAAAAGCTTGTTGGCAGAGAGCTTTCCGTCCATTTTACCGCCATTGACAAAAGAAGCACAACTCGAGGTACTTAGCTTGTATCAATTAAGCAGGACCGTTTACACACAGTGTCATCTGCCTCCCTATCGGAATCCTCACCATTCCGCCTCAGGAGTCGCTATTATAGGCGGCGGTCAATTTCCAAAGCCAGGTGAAATCTCTTTGGCCCACAGGGGTGTATTATTTCTTGATGAAATCGGGGAGTTTTCGAAAAAAACATTAGATATGCTGCGCCAGCCTTTAGAAAATAGTTTGATCACGATTAGCCGCACCCACGCCTCGATTACCTATCCGGCTTCCTTTGTATTGATTGCTGCGATGAATCCATGCCCTTGCGGTTATGCAGGCTCGAATAGTCATTATTGTACGTGCTCACCTAAGCAAATTCGCTCTTATCAAAATAGACTCTCAGGTCCGCTTAGAGATCGGTTTGATATTAATCTTTCATTACGATGCATCGATATCAATGACACTACGATGGCAAGTGCAGGAGAGTCATCAAAAATTGTGCAGGAAAGAGTGAAGCTGGCGAGGGAAAGGCAATATGACCGCTATGGTAAAGAAGTTTGTAATAGTAGAATCTCTTATGACGTACTTTTGAGAGCGAGCCCTTTGTCAGGAACACAACAATCAGCCATACAGCAGCAAGCCATAAACAAAAATTGGAGCAACCGTACCCAAATCAAAATCCTCCGCCTTGCCCGTACCATCTCAGACCTCCAAGCAAACCCCGACATCACCGACCAAAGCATTTGCGAGGTAATCAAGCTGAATACAGTATAAAGGGTGTCAGGCACCCTTCGTGGACAGTGTCCGTGTTGGGTGGACAATCAGGTGTTGCATGTTTTTTTGGGGGAAGTAACAATCAGTGGGGGTGGAAAAGATTTGCCACCCTCACTGATTGAGTTGTCACTTTATTAATGTGGCTTTCCGCCCTAATTAGGCCCCTTCATTCAGGAGCTTTGAAGTTGAAGCTTGAAGCTGCTTTAGTTCGTATGTGACAACCTGATATAGAAGGTTAGTCATTGTTTCTAAAGTCGCGGTGGAATAATCGCCGATGCAAGCAATTTGCATCCAGTTTCGTTGCCGAAGGTACTCGCTCTCAAAGTGTAACAGGTAACCATTGTAATGAAGAACTTTCCCAATTTCATAAGACGAGACAGCTTTGGGAAGTTCAATGGTTAGAATCATGGGAGAATTATTTTTATTACTTGTTATCAAATGATAGCCAAAATGTTTAAGGTTATTTCTTAACCATTGATGCGTTTCACTAATCTTTCTATATGTTTCGGGCGTAATGCTTTCTACTGCCACTAGCAGCGCTTCAATAAAGTTGGACGAATGAGAAAACGGGATACTGTCCTTGACCATATAGACACCCAAATCAATGTATTTTGGGATAGCAGACGAAGGGGCAACCTCGTGATGATGAAAGACGAAGGACAATCCAGTGAACGCACGCAACGCTTTCCCGCTAACGCCGGTTGCTAAAAATACCCCTGATAAATCCAACTCCATCGCCCCAATGGAGCTAATACAATCAAGACAAAGCTTAAGGCTGTACTCTTCTGCAATCCTCTTGATGAGCGTCAAGTCATTTAGCATGCCGGTGGATGTCTCACTATGCACAGCCCAAATCCATGTCGATTTGTTTGATAATTTTTCAACAATTTCTTCCTTTGAGAAAGCTTGCCCCCATTCTTTTTCCAATACATCGAAGTTAAGTCCCTGCCGCTGCGCTTGTTCTACTAAGCGGCTGCCAAACTCACCATTAGCCAAAATGAGTCCTCTGCCTTTTATTAATGAAAGCTGAGCAGCCACGACTTCATTTGCAAGTGTACCTGAGCCTAGTAAAACCTGGACATGCTTGGAGTTCGTTAAGTCGCATAGCAGATCCTTGATCCTGTTTAGTTTTTCAAGGAAACCTTTAGTTCGATGGGAGTAGGGGCGGCCCATTAGTGCAGCGCGAACTCCGTCAGAGATTTGAACGGGCCCTGGTAAAAAAGGTATAGCCGGATGAAGAATTCTACCTGCAAGCGATGCTTCAAATGTTTCTTTCGTTAAATACATGGGTTGAAAAAGGGCTTCCTCTGTACCGGTCATCTTGGCAAATGGCTGGAAGCCCATTTGGTTATATAGCTTTAATTGACGGACTGTTCCAGAGATAACAGCGACATCATACCCCTTTTCCAAGCAATATTGAGCTAAAAATTGCGCAAGCCCAACAAAGACCCGGCCATTTCGAAATTCTTTTTTGACTGCCAGAAGCCGGACCTCGCAAGGGCGATTTATTGAAATAGGGAGTGAATCTTCGATAGCGCCAATTTTACGGTCAAGCGAAAACGGCCGGTTGTCACGAACAGCGACCATGCCGATAAGCTCGTCATCTTTGATGCAAATAATGTATGTATTTTCATGGTGGAAAGAATCCACCAATTTTTTTTGCTCATTTTTTTCATGCTGAGGAATTTCTTCTGAAAAAGTTTGATAGTTTAATTGATGAATTCGCTCAAATTCGTTACAGTTTGTTGCAATTTTGAAAAAATACCCATGATTATTGTCCACGATCCTTCAGCCTTTCCTTGATATTTTCAGAATGTGTTAAAAAAATAACTATGATTATGGCGAGTGCAATTACACAGGTTATCCAATTATATGGCTTGAAAAATAGAAATATTGGAATGGCGAGGAACGCTCCTAACCCTGCGAAGGTAAAGCTTTTGGTAAATGGATAAAGGGCGAAAAAACCCACCAGGATTATGGGAATAAGCAGTGGATCGAAGCAAATCATTCCGCCAATAAAAGTGGAAATTCCTTTCCCACCCTTGAACTTCAATGCAACTGGTTTTATATGGCCAAGAATCGCCATCCCTAGTCCAAGCAATTGTATATACTCAGGAAAATGAAGATAGCGGGCGATGAGAATAACGCATACACCTTTTAATGCATCGCCAAGAAAAATGATAACGAACGCTTTCTTTCCATGAAGACGACCGGCATTGCGAGCCCCAACATTCCCGCTTCCATGAAGGCGAATATCCTTGTGATACAGAACTTTTGTAATCAGATACCCAAACATAATATTGCCGATTAAATAGGAAAGAACAACATACAACCATAACACTTGATTCACCGCCTATGAAGAAGTAGAAATTATTATTGGTTCCTTTTAGAATGTTTGTTAAGATTTTACCACATAGTCATAAATTTACTTTGCATACTTAATTTCATTTTGAGGTGAAATGAATATGATTTCAATGGAAACTTTACCGGAATTCGAGAAAGGAATTAAAAAAGATAAGGTTATCTCCTGTCTAATTTACCAGAGGAACTCCCTGATTCTTCAATACAATAAAAATAATAAATAATAAAGATGAAAGAAAAACTGCATAAGGTTAACTCAGTCACGAAGAGAATGTTTTCCATTTTAGTGGGGATTGAAATTGATAGAGGGGAATTGGGCGGTATCAGCCAGTCTATTGAGGATTTTATTCCTATTTTAAAGATTGGCAGAAAAACAACACCTTATAGAATCGGCAAAGATTGTTCGATAATCCATAAAAATGAATTTTAAGCAAAACGGGGATACAGTGTAAAAACTGCATCCCAGTTGACAATAGTGGAAAGGGTGTCAGGCACCATTTCCACTATCTTCATCGTCTTTTTTCTGTTTTTTCTGGTGTTCTTGGAGGGCGAGCAGAATGTCTTGGACATCAATTTTTCCATCATTGTTTAGGTCAGCCAGGGTATTTTCAGTATCTGCCAGCGGAGGTGGCGGTTCCGGTACGGGGTTAGCAAATCCAGCGGCAGGAACTGTTGCTGCAACTGCCGTTTTTTTCGGCCTAAAAGCAAAGGTGAAAACGAGCAGCACAAGGATCAGTAATCCAGAAACACCGTCGATAATATAGAAGATGGTAGTATAATCAGACCATAGTGTTTTACTGCTGCTCATCTTTTTCTCGGAATTGGCAATATATTGTTTGATTTCAGAGTGATTTGGATAGATGCGCTGAACTGCTTCAAATTTTTCTAAGGCATGTTTATAGTAGCCGCCCCAATACAATTCCAGGCCATCTTTGTAAAGTTTATCCGTCTCGCTTTTCGTATTTTTGACACCGGCTTGGTTGACAAATTCTTGTACCGTATTTACTGGCACGGCAAAATTAAAGCCCTGAACCTCTTGCCCATTCACCGTATCACCTCTAAAGGTGAGCAAGCCGATAATCTGGCCGGTTTCATTAATGACAGGGCCGCCGCTGTTACCGTGAGTAGCAGCTGCGTTAATTTGAATGACCGGACTTCCCTGTTCCGTCTTTTTCGAGGTAGCCGAAATTTGACCGGCATTTATCGAGGAAACTAAGGATGAATCCGGTGACAAGAGATCAGAATCAGCTGCAGCCGGGTATCCGCTTACCCAAATATTATCCTGGTTCTGGATATCATCCGAATTTCCAAGCGGTAAGGTAGGCAGGTTTTTCCCTTCAATTTTTAGCACAGAGACATCTTTACCTTCGTTGACTGGGGCACCATAGCTTTTAACCTCGCCATCAAGGATATCCCCACTTGGTAAAATAACCTTCAATACCTTCTTAATTTCAGTATATTTTGTATAAGTGAGCATGTACTGGTACGCTGTTTCATAGTCCGCTTTAAAATAATCTGCCACAATGCTAACAAGTTGTTCAAATGCCGCATTGGCAATGTCTTCGTCTTTCATTTCCGTGGCTTCAACGACATGGGCATTTGTAACGATATAGCCATCAGAGCTAATAATCGCACCAGACCCAGAGCCGCCGACAACCGATTGGAAGTTTAGCTGGTCTAATATAGCTATAACTTCAGTATCGTCTGGGTTGTCAAACTGCCATCCGACAACAGCATAATCAACGATTCGAACAACTGCCGGCTTCGTATATTCGGCTAGTTTCTGAGCTCGAGCTATTTTCCCTTCTGCCGGTTTGATATTAATAAGGAAGAAGGAGGTAACGATTACTGCAATAAGCAGCAAACTGATGGGGATGGTAAAAAAAGCCCTTTTCTTCAAAATCAAATTCACCTCTTGGATGGGATATTTACAATTCACTTTGCAATATATTCCGAGGTAGGTGAAAGGCAATTTGTCCATATTGAATTTTTTAATAAAATCAGGGTGATACAGGGAATTCTGAACTTTTTATGACTGGTAAGAAAGGTCCTTGGTTTTTGTTTGTTATGTTGTAGGAAGGTTGTCAAAAAGGCAGGAGAATATTGTAAGAAGAATGGATTTTTTTAATCAATAAACGGAGGAAGTGCTCAACGCCCTAACGAAATCCCTCTTCGTAAGTTTGGTAACACATAAAAAGCCTAACTCCGAGGGAGCAGGCTCGTTTTAGATTGGAATGGATGGGTAATTTCCTTTTTTATCACATGTTTTTCCCACCTAGATCTTTCCCAGCATCTTCTGCGGCTGTAGTGTTTCTGTCCTCGTCTTTCCAAGTCCTTTCTATGGCTGTAGTCTTCCGGACTTCTACATTACCTTTGTCTTCTTTATTCTGTGGTTTTTCAACAATTAGTGCACCATCATTGCCTATGAAATATTCTTTACCATCAATTGTTTGTATGCCTGTTACCATGACTCCCTCGGAATCGAGATAATAGGACTTACCATCAACCTGAATCCAGCCAATTGCCATTTCACCATTTGGATTTAGATAATACCACTTAGATTGATTCTTAAACCAGCCAGTTTTCATCACACCATCTTGAGCAAGGAAATACCATTTCCTATCAATCTTCACCCATCCGGTTCGCATGGCCCCATCATCATTTAGGTAATACCGCTTAGTATCGATAGTTACCCATCCGGTTCGCATGGCCCCATCATCATTCAGGTAGTACCACTTATTATCGACAGTTACCCATCCGGATTGCATAGCTCCATCACTACTCAGATAGTACCAGATACCCTTAACTTTCACCCATCCGGTTTGCATGATACCATTTGCATCGAGATAGTAATACTTTCCTTGAGTCTTTATCCAGCCTGTTTGTTTGCTGGTATTTTTGTAAAATGACCATTGGCTGTCATTTTTTACCCAGCCATCATTGATGTCTTGACACCGTTTAATAAAATTTTCCCATCGAGGTAATAAATTTCTTGGGCAGTTCTTACCCGACCAATACTTATGAGGAACGATACGGTCACTTGATATCTTAAATCGGCTCATTAAATATTGGACAACTTCGACTGTATTGGAAGCGGTTTGCTCATAATTACCGTCTGCATTCACACACATTTCGATATGAATCGACGTTCGATTACCTGGACCATTTCGCCCATCTCCTGCAGCCCATGCCACTTCCTCAAATGGTATCGATTGAATGATTTTGTTTTCATCGACCGTTATATGCCAGGATGCAGTGCGGTCATTCCCGCGTTCCTGTAATCGTGCGTGTGCCTCTGCATCCGCCCCCCTGCTGGTATTATCGGTTTCATGGATTGTAATGTATTTAGGCACCAATTTTAGCCCAGGGCGGGTACGAGTGTTTGAAGCAGGAATGAGTCGTTGAATAATATTCAAGGCTTATCCTCTCCTTTATTTATTATTTATGCAAAAGAGAGTAAAATGGTCAGGGCTTAGGCTAAATTCCTTATTTTTTTCGATTATTTTAAAAATGTCCATTCCTTGGTGCCGAAAGCTGCTGCCTGTCTATAAAAAAGTGATACATGATAGAGTTCAAGTTGTTTTCTCTTTACTTCTATTCCAGTTAACTTATTGACCAACTTGAATTTGTGATTCCAGTTATTTCTTTTCTCTTCATCTGTAATTTGTTATCATGTTAGTGGGTTTAAATTGCCAGCAGCCTGAAAAATAAACTCTTCTTTACAAGTAATAAATTTTTCAAGTAACAATGGAATTGAATTATGAATATAGATGTAGAATTTAGAGGTTTCTATGGTGAATCAATTGAAGGTAATGACAGTGTTCGGAACTAGGCCAGAAGAGATTAAAATGGCTCCACTTGTCAAAGAATTAGAAAAATATCCTGATCATATCAAATCAATCGTCACGGTTACTGCACAGCATCGCGAAATGCTCGACTAGGTCTTGAATATTTTTGATATTACACCAGATTACGACTTGAAAATCATGAAGGTAAGATAATCAATAATTGATGTTACGACTTGTAGTTTAGAAGGGCTTAATCAAGTTCTTGCCGAAGTAAAACCTGATATCTTGTTGGTTCATGGCGATAATCGCCAACCGGGTGCTTCACCAGTCGTGGACACATGGCAAGAGGACAATTTTTGTTAAGGATTGGACGCCTGTTTCATATGCTAATATTGCCCCCATGTTTATTTTCTAGACAAGGGGGCTTTGGTTTTTTTATCATTTAAAAGGGGGATAAGGTGATATGAAGTTAAAGAAAATTCATCATATTGCTGTTATTTGTTCGGATTATCAAAAATCAAAGGATTTCTATGTTCGGGTTCTTGGACTGACGCCAGCGCGTGAAGTTTATCGCGAGGAAAGGGATTCCTATAAGCTTGATTTGGAAGTTGGAGGACATTATCAAATTGAGTTGTTTTCGTTCCCGAATCCGCCAGCACGGCTAAGCTATCCGGAAGCAGCTGGATTAAGACATATTGCCTTTGAGGTGGATGGTATTGAAGAAGCAGTGAAAGAGTTAGAGAATCACCACATAACGGTTGAAGCCATCCGTGTTGATTCGATAACAAGCAAGAAATTCACTTTCTTTACCGATCCAGATGGGCTCCCAATTGAGCTATACGAGAGATAGGTAAATAAAAACAAAATGCGGGCTATCCATTATAGGATAGACTGCTTTTTTAATAGAATAAGAACTTAGAACTAATAAAAAATTTCTATTCTAATGCAAAAGTATTGATTCATCCTATCGTAATAAATTTCGTACTGAAAAATAACATCTGAATCTTAATAGTATCCTCACTGTCCACCCCAGGTGTACAAAATGGCAAAATGTCCACGAAGGGTGCCTGACACCAATAACACTACAAACAACATCAATACAATAAATATACAAAAATACGTCTCAAGTCTTAGATTTCTTTCCGTTTATGGTCTATGGCAGGAAGGAGTTTTTTCGTGTATTGTGGAAGTAGTAAATGGAAATAACTTTCTGATGATGAGGATTTTTTTAAGGAAGTGAAACATTCATTTCATTCATTCGTATGAATATAAAGGATTATTAAGTCAGGAGTCGATATATTATGAACCCGATTTTGTCATTTCTGATTCGCTCATTTGTAGCAATTCCTATAACGTTGATTACATGGCTATTATGCTATTTTCCTTTCGGTCAAACATTCTGGTCTTCAATTGCAATAGCGATTTTTGGAGGGGTCCTTACCCATCTAATCCTCTCTTTAATCATGAATACCCGCTATTTAAAAAAGCACCAGTTGTCACGGAAAGAATACCGCTACATTAAGAAAAATTTAGCGGAGGCAAAGCAGAAAATTAGGCGCTTGAATAAAAGTATTTTCAAGATACGCGACATTTCTTCTGTCAAATATAGAATTGACTTACACAGGATTACAAAGAAAATATATAAGATGACAATAAAAGAACCGAAGCGTTTTTACAAGGCTGAGGAATTTTATTTTTCCCATTTAGATTCAGTTGTCGAGCTCACAGAGAAATATAATTTCCTCTCTGCCCAGCCAAAACAAAACATCGAAATGGGTCAATCCCTGATTGAAACGCGGAGGACGTTAAACGAGCTAACAAAGGTATTGGAAGAGGATCTATATCATGTTATTTCCAATGACATCGATACGTTAAATTTTGAAATAGATGTTGCAAAGCACTCCATCAAACAAAAAAAAGATTCCAAATTCCCAGAAGAAAATAGGTGGCTAAAATGAATGAAAACAACCCAATCCAGAAATCTGGAGATTTATTAGATGATATCCTTGCCAATCCGTTTGGCGATCAGGTTGAACTTGCCAAAAATCCGGATCCGCAAACAAATGAAGCGAAGCCGGTCAAATTAATTGATGTAATCCCGGAAGAAAACCGGGCAAAGGCCTATCAGCTTGCTGAACAAATTGACCCGACCAACCACCAAGCTATGATTTTATACGGTACCCAAGCCCAAGGAAAACTGTTATCCTTCTCGCATGCGATGCTCGAGCATGTACAGAAAAAGGACGTTGGCGAAATAGGGGAAATCATCAGCGATTTAATGAAAAGGCTTGATGAGGTAAATCCGGATGAACTAAAGGATGGGAAGCCATCCTTGTTTGCACGTATGTTTGGAAAAATTTCAGGCTCGCTCCAAGAAGTGCTTTCCAAATACCAAAAAACAGGGGCGCAAATTGACCGAATCAGTGTGAAACTTGATCGTAGTAAAAATGTCCTTTTGTCCGATATAAAATTGCTCGAACAGCTTTATGAAACGAATAAAGAATATTTCCATGCACTTAATATTTATATTGCTGCCGGTGAAATTAAGTTAGATGAAATACAGACAAAGACCATCCCGCAGTTGAAAAAAGCAGCTAAGGCAGCAAATGACCAAATGAAGTTTCAAGAGGTCAATGATATGATTCAGTTTGCTGACCGTTTAGACAAGCGTCTGCATGATTTGAAATTAAGCCGTGAAATCACAATTCAAAGTGCACCGCAAATTCGGTTGATTCAAAACACGAACCAGGCGCTTGTAGAAAAAATCCAATCGTCGATTATGACGGCAATTCCATTATGGAAAAATCAAGTGGCGATTGCGTTGACACTCATTCGCCAGCGTCATGCAGTTGAAGCACAGAAGCAGGTTTCAAAAACAACCAATGAGCTGTTATTGAAAAATGCAGAAATGCTGAAAACAAATACGATTGAAACGGCAAAAGAAAACGAGCGCGGTCTTGTTGATATTGAAACATTAAAGAAAACCCAGGAAAGCTTAATCACCACACTCGAAGAAACTATGAGGATCCAAGAAGAGGGCCGCCACAAGCGCCGCCTAGCTGAACAAGAACTCGCCAACATGGAAAATGACCTACGATTAAAACTGTTAGAAATAAAAGGGAAGTAACAAAAATGGGGCCCAGATTGCTGCACATAAGAAGCAATCTGGGCCCTTTCTCGTTGTTAAGCTCTTACGTTTCAGAAAACGTCCATCGTTGGAGGACATTTGTTCACGAATGGTGTCAGGCACCATATATAGAAGGTACCTTTCAAGGCGCTATTATTTATTGACTGGTGTTGCATTGTAGTATTCTTCGAGGGTGATGCCTCGGCTCATGATATCTTTGGCAATAGTTTTTCCGACGTAGCGAAGATGCCAGGGTTCATATTGGTAGCCGGTGATGTCCTCTTTTCCCTTTGGATAGCGGATGATAAAGCCGTATTCAGCTGCATGATTCTGGAGCCACTCCGCCTCAGGCGTTCCTTTGAAGCAGTCCTCTGCTGCGCATTTTCCGTTTCCGCCGGTCACATCAATGGCAAGACCTGTCTCATGTTCACTCGTGCCAGGAACAGCACTATAAGTTATTGCTGCTTCATATCCATCTTTTTTTACATAGTTATTAAACAAAGAAGTTTGGACTGCATGAGATCTGTAGGCTGAAACACCAAGTAAATTCACACCATCTTGTTTGGCGCCAGCAAATAAATCTTCGATTGCGGCTGCTGCTATTTCGCGCATTTCCCGTTTTTCAATTTTCTTTTTAAATGTAAAAGGTATGTTTGGATAAATCAAATCACTTGGCGTGTAATCATCGGGCAGTTTATTATACTTGTTTACAAGAACTGGAACTTCATCAGGGTTAGAAACGACTTGAATGCTTGTACTATTTTGTTGGTGTTTGGCACTTTTCGTGTCAGCTGATGACTTGTTAGCAGAGACTTGCGACTGAATGCCCTTTTTTTCATTGGTTTGTTCAAAATGCTTTTTTCCCGAGAAGCCTGCTAAAGCAAGCGAAAGAACGATAAGACTTAGAATAATGTATCGATATTTTGTCATGTTAAACTTCCTTTTCTATGAAAACAGTGTGGAGCTGCGCTAACTTTTTAAGATTTCTAGTATCGAAAGCTTCCGTTTTATACTTGGACTTGTTTCGAAGTATCGATACTTCTAATTTGAAAAAGTCAGTTTTTTAAATCTAAATATAAAAAAACTAAGTTTGCCAAAGAAATATAATTGGCAAGGCTCTGCTCGCACCGCCTTTATTTTGTTGGTTTTGTGCTCATATTTAACTCTTTTTCATCTGATAGGTACCAATCAAGCCTAAGATCAACCATCTAATGAACCCCAATTAGAGACATACTAATCAGCAAGTTTTCTCTTTCAGTTATATCACATACCTATATTAATAAAATTTCACTTCAATAAAAAGCATGGACAGTAAAAAAATTTTTAAACATCTTGATTAAAATTATCCCATATTCACTAGACGTTTGTTAACGATAAAATGATTACATTTTCTTTACTTTTTTAGGCACCAATTTTTTACACCTGTTAGGCCTATAGACTCTTTATATTTATTGTAATATTGCATATATTTTTAATAAACACATAAATCGTACGAAACGGCAAAACCATTGAAAGATGGTGACGCAAAACTAGAGGGGCTAAGGTTTAAGGACGATGCTAGCCAGTTACCGAACACGACTACTCCTGCGATTTATGTAACTCAACTATTGAGGGGGGGTTTCATGTGTTGAAAATGTTTATAAGGGGTAAATACTATTACCATTTATTCCAGCACCGTCACCATGAACTTTTGCAGAAAGATTGTCTTGATGAAGGGCTAAGGATGAAGCTAAAGGTTAAAGCCTCGTATCATAATAGTAAAGCGGTTGAAATCGGTATGAGGATGTAAACCATTCTTGTTTTACAAAAAGAAGAAGCCTGGATCCATTTGATCTAGGCTTTTTATGAGCCGATAAAAAAGTGCAGGTCACTCTGTAATGAATATTTTGTGAAAAAGTGATCAAATGGGTGTTAACACTTTATTAAAGTTAAATAATAGCTGTAATAATGGTTATTCTATAAGGAAAAGGAGGCTATACTTATGAATAAAAGGGATGAAACAAGTGAAGGCCTGAATCAAATTTTTGAGATTATTAACGCAAAAGGGGATGTGGATGAACTTAAAGAGATTGTTGAAAGGCCAAGACTTAATTCCAATAATAAACAGGCTGACATTCCAGAATAGAAGATTATAAATAGGGACTTAGGATACATTTCTAGGTCCTTATGTGTTGAACACGGGTGTTATCCACAAGGGAGGTAAAAAGTTGTGGGTAATTTTATGGGGATTGTGGACAATATTTTAAAAAATGTGGGTAAATACATACGAAATGTGGATATGTGACATAAAAAGTTTTTAACGGGGATAAACAATAAAAATATGTTGATAAATTTGTGGATATCAAAAAAAAACAGTTGATAACATCTAGGTTTATGTGGATAAACCCTTGAAATCTGTGGATATAGCAAATTAGAGCTATTAGAAGAGCACCCTTCTAATCTTCCATGAAAAGATTCCTAGAAGGGACACAGGATATTTGAACTGAATTTTAGGAAATATTTAAAAAATGAGTCAAAGGATGCGCATCTTAATACCTAATGCAACAAGCCGATTAGGCTTGTTTAGGACATAGGTGGTATAGACGACTATACATTCCTCCATATATGATTAAATTGAGTTGTAAACGCTGCCATTCTTCGATACATAATCGGCCGCCTACAATGAATCTATCATACTTAAAGGGGGACTTATGAAGGGAAAAACTTTGCTCATTTCTTCTTTTTGCACCGTTTTTTTGGGTACTACCACTGTTTTTGCAAACAGTAACAACACCATTGTTCCAACGATTGAAAAACAGGAAAAAGACAGTTCTATCGCATCAGAGAAACCTCACCCAGTTTTCACCTGGAATTCAACAGTGATCCCAGTATCTAGTGTTCTTCACCCCAGCTCGGCAAAAGGGGCTGGCATGGCAGCGGGGCCGCTACAGCAAATCGATCAGATAATAAACCAGGCCATATCGGAAAAAGTTATGCCAGGTGCTGTTGCCTTTGTGGCAAGGGGCGGAAAAATTGTTAAACACAGTGCTTACGGGAATTCTGCCCAATACACTGACGGCAAGTTTACCGAAATGGAAAACCCGATTCCGATGCAAGAGGATACAATTTTTGACTTGGCATCTATTAGTAAAATTTTCACCAGCACAGCCGTTATGGTTCTTTTTGAAAAAGGTTTATTTGAACTGGATGATCCGGTTGCCAAGTATATTCCGGAATTTGCCTCAAACGGCAAACAGAACGTCACCATTCGTCAGTTATTAACACACACATCCGGATTCGTTTCCTGGATTCCACTTTATTCGAAAGGAAATTCACGCGACGAGAGATTACAGTTAGTTTTTCAACAGCCATTAAAAAATTCTCCGGGTACCACTTATGAATACAGCGATTTAAACATGATTACATTAGGTGTATTAGTGGAGAGGTTATCCGGTCAGCGCCAAGATGAATTTGTGAAAGAGTATATTACGGGGCCATTAGGGATGAAGGACACGATGTATAATCCACCGGCCTCATTGAAAAATCGCATTGCCGCGACTGAATATCAGTCCATACCTAACCGCGGACTTGTTTGGGGCGAAGTTCACGATGAGAATGCTTGGTCGCTTGATGGTGTGGCTGGCCATGCCGGTGTATTTTCAACAGCTGAAGATCTTGCTAAGCTCTCGCACATTTTCATAAATGCTGGCAAGTATGCTGGAAAAAGGATCCTGAAGCCAGAAACGATCAAACTATTACTTGAAAATCAAAATGAAGCGTACCCAGGTAATGACCACGGGCTTGGCTGGGAGCTTGGGCAAGGGTGGTATATGGATGCCCTGTCGGAAGGAACTTATTCCTTTGGACATACTGGTTATACGGGAACATCGATTGTCGTTAGTCCAAACAATAAAACCGTTGCGATTCTGCTAACCAACCGTGTACATCCAAGCAGAAGTACCGTGTCGACGAATCAAACTAGAAGATTGTTTGCAAGGCAGGTAGCTGATGCGATTCCAGTTTCCTTTCCTGAAAAGGAACATGCTTGGTTTGCGGGATATGGCGATAAGCTGAACCGTGTTATGGAGTCAGATCTTCAATTAAATCAAGATGCCAAGTTGACATTTAGTACCTGGCATATGACCGAGTACCGTAGGGACTATGGTACCGTTGAAATTTTACAAGACGGTTCATGGAAAAAACTAACAGAATTCACAGGCACAAGCAATGGTTGGGAGCAAAAAGAAATAACGGTTCCGAAAGAGGCAGAAAAACTGCGGTTTGTTTATAAAACAGATACGGCAACAAATGGCCGCGGCTGGTATATCTTGAATCCGAAACTTGATTCAGCGCCACTGTCCATTACCCACACCGATTGGCAGTTTAGAGATTATTAAAATAGAGGAGGAGAAACTATGCAAAAATTTTTCAAGACATTTATCACCTCATTTTTGGCATTTGCTCTATTGTTAACAGGGATTCCACTCGCAGGGGCTACTGCGGCATCAGGGATTAAGGATCTAGTAATTGACCTTAACGTCCCTCAGGTGACGAGAGAAGTGAAAGACAACAAAATCCAGTTAAATGCACTGCATGTGTACGATGATGGCCACTTTATGCTGGCATCGGAGAATCTAACCTGGAAATCTTCTAATAAAAATGTTGCTGTTGTCAAGGATGGCACAGTAACACTTTCAGGACACAATGGCAAAACGTTTATTTCTGTCAGCGATGGCAGTTTCACTGATCAAATCGCAATTCAATTCAAAGGAAATCAAGAGGGAATTCTCGTTGAAAAAGAAACGGGATCACGATATGACCTAATTGGCGACGCTATCAAGCATATGACAATGGAAGAAAAGGTCGGGCAAATGCTG
This sequence comes from Neobacillus sp. WH10, assembly GCF_030123405.1. Taxonomy (GTDB): domain Bacteria; phylum Bacillota; class Bacilli; order Bacillales; family Cytobacillaceae; genus Neobacillus. The sequence goes on along the minus strand of NZ_CP126110.1, from coordinate 4,782,704 downwards.
ATGCCGGACTTCCGTAATTGGAAGGGTAAAAATGTCACGGAAATGAACGATGAGATTGCTCAGCTCGTCAAAAAATACCATCTTGGCGGGGTGATTTTGTTCCGAGAAAACACAGTAACAGCTGCGCAAACAACGAAGCTCGTGTCTGCATATCAAGATGCTGCAGAAAAGTATGGAATGCTGGTATCTGTTGACCAAGAAGGCGGAATTGTTACACGTCTCCAATTCGGAACCGATTTTCCTGGGAACATGGCGCTTGGAGCCTCAAGGTCTGAAGAGCTGGCTGAAAAGGTTGGAAAGGCGATTGGCGAAGAGCTTAACGCTGTTGGCATTAATATGAACTTTGGACCTTCTCTCGATGTCAATAATAATCCTGATAATCCGGTCATAGGGGTTCGTTCATTTGGTGAAAATCCAGAGCTTGTTGGGAAAATGGGCAACGCTTATATTAAAGGACTTCATGAAACTGGAACGGCAGCAACGGCAAAGCATTTTCCTGGGCATGGTGACACTGCAACGGATTCGCATTTAGGGCTGCCTGAGGTACCGCATGATATCGACCGTCTGAAAAAGGTGGAATTGTATCCCTTCCAGCAGGCGATGGATAACGGTATTGATGCGGTTATGTCGGCTCACGTAACCTTCCCGAAAATCGACAGCACAAAGGCCATTTCGAAAAAGGATGGTACGGAAATTGCAATTCCAGGCACGTTATCTCACAAGGTGCTAACAGGTCTTATGCGTGAAGAGATGGGCTTTAAGGGTGTTATTGTAACGGATGCCATGAACATGCAAGCCATCGCAGACCATTTTGGTCCAGTAGATGCAGCTATTCGTGCTGTAAAAGCTGGAACAGATATTGTCTTAATGCCTGTAGGACTTGAATCAGTAGCAAATGGCCTTTACGATGCAGTTAAATCCGGTGATATTTCAGAGGAAAGAATCGAACAGTCTGTTGAGCGGATTTTAACGTTGAAATTAAATAGGGGTATCGTCAAAGCTGAAGTAGAAAAAAGCCTTGATGAAAAGATTGCCAATGCAGAGAAAGTTGCAAGATCAGCTGAACATTTGCAGATAGAAAAAGAAGCTGCGTCTAAGTCGATTACACTTGTAAAAAATAGCGGAGTTCTCCCATTAAAGGCTGGAGCTGACGAAAAAATCGTTGTCGTGGGTTCGAGTGCTCCTGTAATCGCTGCTGAAGTTCAGAAGCATCATGCAAATGTAACAGTCATTAATACTACATCTCCACTTTCAGCTGCCGATCTGGCTATCGCAAAAACAGCAAAATATATCATTGTTGGAACGAATACTTCTACAGTGAGCGGAAGATTGCCTTCTGCTAATTTAATGAAGTTAGCCAATCAAATGATTGACGAAACGGATGCATCGGTTATTGGTGTAGGGATTAGAAATCCGTATGATATTATGGCTTACCCTAATGTAGATGCTTATCTGACACAGTATGGAACGAAGAATGTAAGCTTTGAGGTCGCAGTTAACACAATTTTTGGTGTAAATAAGCCAACTGCCAAGCTCCCGGTTACGATTTACAACCAGGATGGCAGCGTCTTATATGGATTTGACCATGGATTAGGGTATTAATTTTTCAAAAATAAGGAGGGGTACGATACGATGAAAAAGAAATGGCTTTCGGGTATTCTGGCGCTGCTGCTAGTCCTTTCCACAGTATCGGCGGTATTTGCCAAGAACGATATAGAGAAAGAAAAGAACAATGGGAAGTTCCGTTTAGGTGTTGAAGTGTTACTAAAGGATCGTCTTGATTTAATTAAAGGGAAGCGTGTTGGCTTAATTACCAATCCCACAGGGGTCGATCAAGAGCTTAATAGTATCGTAGATTTGCTGTACAATAATTCCAATGTGGAACTTACTGCGTTATATGGACCAGAACATGGTGTCCGTGGCAGTGCTCCTGCCGGTTCATATATTGAGTCCTATATCGATGAAAAAACTGGAATTCCGGTGTACAGTCTTTATGGAAGAACCAAAAAGCCGACACCTGAAATGTTAAGTAATGTCGATGTATTATTATTTGATATTCAGGACGTAGGGGCACGTTTTTACACGTATATTTACACGATGGCGTTAGCGATGGAAGCGGCGAAAGAAAATAATATTCCATTTATCGTTCTTGACCGCCCGAACCCAATCAGTGGTGCAAAAGTAGAGGGACCGATCCTCGAAGATAAGTATTCATCCTTTGTAGGTGAATTTCCGATCCCTGTTCGTCACGGGATGACGGTTGGAGAATTGGCGCAGCTATTTAACAAGGAGTTTAACATCGGCGCCGATTTAACGGTTGTGAAAATGGAAGGCTGGAAGCGCAGTATGTATTACGATGACACTGATCTACAATTCGTCATGCCGTCACCGAATATGCCTACTTTAGATACGGCATTAGTTTATCCTGGTGCCTGTTTAATCGAAGGAACCAATGTTTCTGAAGGACGTGGTACAACAAGACCGTTTGAATTGATTGGAGCTCCATTTATTAACAGTGATGATCTTGCAGCAAAACTGAATTCTTATCATTTACCTGGCGTAAAATTCAGAGCTGCATCGTTTATTCCTTCTACATCGAAATTTGTGAACAAGTTAAGCCATGGTGTGCAAATCCATGTAACAAACCGGAATGCCTACAAACCATTTGAAACAGGACTTTACATTGTTAAAACCATCCATGACATGTATCCGAATGATTTCCAATTCCGGGCACCTGGCAGCAATGGAATCTCTTTCTTCGATAACCTAGTCGGCAACGGTTCCATCCGAGCTGGAATTGAAGCAGGAAAAACAATCGAAGAAATGAAAGCAGAATGGCAGCCAGATCTAGACAAATTCATGGATGTCCGCGAACAATACTTACTTTACTAGTTGTGTTAGTCACCATAAACAATACCCATACAGTAGAAATGGTGCCTGACACCATAAACATTCGTTTGAGGTGGAAAGTGGCTGAAGTTTTTGAGACCTTCATTAATTGGAGGTCTCTTTATTTATGAGAAAATGACATTTGTCATCTTTTTTTGTGACATTGCTTACTAAAATTTACCTCCCCCTACACTGTACAATGAAATCAAGTAATCAGGAGGTGTTCGAAAAATGAACGAAATTTTAACCTTAAGGAACGTGACAAAGTCATTTCAACATAAAACAGCAGTCAACGATGTATCTTTCACCATTGGAAAAGGCGAGGTGGTGGCGATTCTTGGACCGAATGGCGCCGGAAAAACAACTACGATCTCGATGATCTTAGGACTGCTTAAACCAACTGCAGGAGAGGTCAAATTATTTAACCTCCAGCCGCAAGAAAAGCAGGTTCGTGAAAAAATCGGTACCATGCTCCAAGAAGTCAGTGTGATGCCAGGACTAAAGGTACGGGAAATCCTCGAATTAATCAGAAGCTATTATCTACAGCCACTGGCGATGCCTGAACTCATCAACTTAACAGGCCTAACTGATCAGGATCTGAAAACTCGGGCTGAAAAATTATCAGGAGGACAAAAGCGCCGATTAAGTTTTGCTCTTGCTCTAGCGGGAAATCCGGAGCTCATCATTTTTGATGAACCGACCGTCGGAATGGATATTGCATCAAGAAATCGTTTTTGGCAAACCATTCACCATCTGGCTGACCACGGCAAAACAATTATTTTTTCAACGCATTATCTGCAGGAAGCAGATGATGCCGCAGACAGGATCCTATTGTTTAAAGACGGTGCCATTGTCGCTGATGGAACGCCGGCGCAAATCAAAGCAAGAATTTCGAAGCAATCCGTCTCCTTTATCGTCGACCCGGAAATTTCGCTTGAAAACCTATATCTTCACAGTGAAATTGATGATATTTACCGAAAAAATAATCGTGTCTACCTTCAGTCGAATAATACCGACCGTGTATTGGAACTTATTTTTCAAGAAAAAATTGGTGCCCATGATATTCAAATTGAACATGGAAAACTTGAGGAAGCGTTCGAACAGCTGACAAGCGACACGAAGGAGGCCATATAAATGAAAGCATTACAAATGCAATGTAAAGTCGAGATTATCAGGGTGTTAAGAAATCGCTATTTTGTATTTTGGTCACTTGTGATGCCGATTCTCTTCTATTATATTTTTACAAATGTGGTGAATACGAATGCCCCGGATAAGGCGGAGTGGCAGGCGCATTACCTCATGTCAATGACAGTGTTCAGCGTGATGGGCTCGTCAATGATGACACTCGGAATCCGGATGGTACAGGAGCGTTCGCAAGGCTGGCAGACATTTATTCGCATCACCCCGCTTTCAGACACCGTCTATTTTGCGGCGCAAATGATAGGACAAAGTGTGATCCATCTTCTCTCGATTACAATTATTTTTATCGCAGGGGCGATCATCAATGGTGTTTCACTTACCGCGTTTGAATGGATCGCGAGCAGTTTATGGATTTTACTCGGATCGCTGCCATTCCTCGCCATTGGTACTTTAATCGGGATGATGAAAAAGGTTGAAACGGCAGCTGGTGTTAGCAACGTGATTTATATGGTGTTGGCGGTTGCAGGTGGACTATGGATGCCGCTTGAAATTATGCCAAAAATGATGCAAACGATTGGAAAATGGCTGCCTTCCTACAATTTTGGCAATGGAGCCTGGGAGATTGTCCGTGGTAATTTGCCCGATTGGAAAAATATTGCGATTTTGATCGCTTATTTAGCCCTCTTCATGCTACTATCGAAGTATATTAGACGAAAACAAGAAGCGGCGTGATGTGGTATGAAATGGTCAGTTTTTCCAAGAAAATTTGGTTTCTTTCCCTATATCTTTCTCGTTTATATCAGTTTTCCTGCCCTTTATCTTACGAGGGAATCAGGAGTGAAGCAGCTCATCGGCTATGGGATGGTGCTGCTTTTCTTAGTGTCCTATCGCCAGCTTTATTTTTCAATGGGAAAAAGAAAGTTCACCTACTGGCTTGCGGTACAGTTGGCGATTGTGTTTATTTTCAGTGTGTTTTATGACTTAAACCACATATTTTTAGGGTTTTTTCCGGCGAATTTTATCGGCTGGTACCGAGATAAAAGGGGATTTAAGCGTGGATTGATCAGTTTAACGATAGTTGAAATTCTCCCGTTCATAATCCATGTAATCCGAACGAAGACTTTTTTAACCCCGTCAGAGCTTTTTTACTTCGTTCCATTCCTTATCATCATGCTGATTTCACCGTTTGGAGTCCGTTCTATGAATCGCCGCATGGAGCTGGAAAAGGAGCTTGACCAAGCAAATCAGACAATTGAAGAATTAGTGAAGCGTGAGGAGCGGGTCCGGATTGCCCGTGACCTCCATGATACGCTTGGTCATACACTGTCCCTTTTGACGTTAAAAAGCCAGCTTGTACAGCGGTTGACTGCGGTTGACCCAGAACGGGCACGGATCGAGGCTAAGGAAATGGAGGTCACTTCAAGGGCAGCGCTCAAGCAAGTACGCGAGCTGGTTACGGATATGCGCGCAGCCACAATTGAAGAAGAGCTCCTGCAAGTACAACAAATATTAAACACAGCTGGGATTACCTATCAGTACGATGGTGCTGCTGATTTTTCCAGGATTTCTCCTTTTACGCAGAATATTGTCGGCATGTGTGTGCGTGAAGCAGCGACTAATGTCGTAAAGCATAGCCGTGCCACCCATTGTTCCATCTCAATTAAGCTTTTTTCTGAAAAAATGAACATAGTGATCCGGGATGATGGGATGGGAGTAAGGAATAATCATCCTTTTGGGAACGGTTTGCGAGGGATGGAAGAGAGGTTGGCACTCGTTGACGGTGTACTCGCCCTTTCAAACCATAACGGAGCGGTTTTGGAAATCAACGTGCCGATTATAATAAAAGCGGAAGCACCCGCATAGCGATGTATGGGACTGGACCGCTTACGACAGAGATAAAGGAAAGTAGAAAAGCGGAATCGCCTAGTCGCTGAAGTTATCCAGTTATTAAAGTTCATGCAAACTAATTTATTTATAAAAGGGGGGCTTCTGTATGATTCGCTTGTTTATTTCCGAAGATCAACGAATGTTATTGGGAGCGCTCGGTTCACTGTTAGATTTGGAGGCGGACATGAAGGTGATTGGCCAGGCGCTGAACGGGGAAGAAGCGCTCGCGGCAATCTTAGAACTCGAGCCGGATGTCTGCTTGATGGATATTGAAATGCCTGTTTTAAATGGACTCGAAGTGGCTGACGAACTCACAAGGCGCTTGTCACCCAGTAAGGTCATTATCTTAACTACCTTTGCGCGCCCTGGATATTTTGAACGTGCGGTAAAAATCGGCGTTCACGGCTACTTGTTGAAGGATGGGGAGATTGATGAGCTTGCCGATGCCATTCGCAAGGTGATGGCGGGAAAAAGGGTATTCAGTCCGGAGCTGACCTTCGACGTGATTCGTGAAGAAAATCCATTGACCCCAAAAGAACAAGAGATTTTAAGATTAGCAGCCTTAGGAAAAACAACAAAAGAAATTACATCCGAGCTCTATCTATCATCCGGCACCGTCCGCAACTACATCTCCGAAATCATCCACAAGCTCGATGCCAAAAATCGAACCGAAGCCGCCAGCATCGCCGAAAAAAAAGGCTGGATCTAACGTGGAGAGGTACCTTTAATAGGTGCCTTTTTTATTGTGCCCGATACGCTCATATTTCTTCTATTTTGGTCGCAAAAAATTTTATTGTGCCCGAAGTGCCCATATTTCGGCTATTATGGTTACAAAAAATCTTATTGGTAAGAATGCGATCTAAACCGTTCCCGCCCCTTTGGACACATCCCCGTTAAGCGCCCTTTTCTGTTGGACAACATTCCACTGCATACGTTTAGGAATAAATTAAAACAAGCCATGACGTTGAGATAAAGGTAATAAGCCAAAACATCAGCTTTACAACGCTGATACTTCTCTATAGGTAATAAAGGGGGAAAAACAACGTGAAAATATTAATCGTCGGAACAGGTTACGTCGGGACGACGACAGGCCTTATATTTTGTGAAATGGGTCATCAGGTTACGGGGTTAGATCTTGATGATCATAAAATCAAAGCTTTACAAGCAGGTAAACTTCATTTCTATGAGCCTGGACTAGAGGATTTGTTAAGTAAGCATGTTACAGCCCAAAATATAATGTTTACAAAAAATTCTAAAAGGGCCATCGAAGAGAATGATCTTATTTTCATTTGTGTCGGTACACCACAGTGTGACGATGGAAGTGCTGACCTTACCTATGTAAAAAGTGTAGCTGAGTCAATAAGCATATATATGAACCGATATAAAGTAATTGTCACCAAAAGTACGGTACCGGTGGGGACAGCTAATTTAGTGACAAAATGGATCAAGGAAAGTCAAGATGAGCAGATCCCCTTTGATGTCGTCTCTAATCCTGAGTTCCTAAGGGAGGGGTCCGCACTTCATGATGCCCTTAATCCCGATCGAATTGTCATCGGCACAACGAGCGAAACAGCAAGTAAATTAATGAAGGAATTGTATCAGAATTTTCCATGCCCTATCATTGAAACCAACCCGAAAGCCTCCGAAATGATCAAGTATGCCGCTAATTCCTTTCTTGCGATGAAAATTTCCTACATTAACGAATTAGCACGGGTTTGTGATGACCTTAAGATTAATGTGAAGGATGTTTCCAAAGGAGTTGGTCTCGACCACCGGATTGGACCGCATTTTTTAAAAGCTGGAATGGGCTATGGCGGTTCCTGTTTTCCAAAGGATGTGAACGCGCTAATCCAAATAGCAAAGGAAAATGGCAAACCCCTTTCCATTTTAGAGAGTGTTGTTCAGGTGAATGAAGGACAACCGCGATATTTTATTGATAAAATGAAGCAGGCCTTTGGTGGTGATTTAAAAAATAAAATAATAGCTGTACTCGGATTAGCATTTAAAGCGAATACTGATGACACAAGGGAATCACCGAGCCTTAATTTGATCGATAGATTAAAAGTGGAACAAGCGAAGGTTAAAGTACACGATCCGATCGTAAAAATGGCCGGGCACTCTGACCAATTTCCTGTGATTGAAGAAACGGTTGCCGATGCAGATGCACTCGTCATTTGCACAGATTGGGATGAATATAAAAATCTTGATTGGGAAAGACTGAAACTACTTATGAATCAACCCTATATTTTTGATGGAAGAAATATACTTGATAAGGGGATATTGGAGAGTTTAGGATTTCATTATGTAGGGGTCGCTAATCATTAGGAAATGAAAAAAAGAGCTTTCATGCTCTTTTTTTTACCTTTGATTTTGAAGCACTAGTTGCAGCCCCAAGCCAATATAGATCGAGCCAACAACCTTGCCTTGCCATCGTGTAAATCTTCTATTCTTTTTAGAAAATAATTTTTCACCTATAGAACTAGTCAAAAATGCAATAAGAGTTGTGTACAAAATACTCATAAATACAAACGTTAGTCCAAGAATTAATAACTGGTAAACGACAGGGGTTCCGTTACTACGGATAAATTGCGGAAGGAAGGCTAAGAAAAAAAGAGCTGTTTTTGGGTTCAGTAATTCGATTAATAATGCCTGGCGAAACGACACGGCCGCAGTGTTCTTTTTTGCGGCTTGCTTTTTATTTTCTTTCGATTTTTCCAAAAGTGATTTAATCCCTAGAAAAATTAGATAGGCAGCGCCTAAATATTTTACCATCTCAAAAGCTAGAGCCGAAGTCATTAAAACTGCAGAGAGCCCGAGAACGGCTGCAACCGTATGGATTAAATCACCAACAGCAATCCCAACACCAGTGATGACACCAGCTTTTCTTCCTCCTTGTGCTGTTTGCGAGATGGTTAACAGAACGGCTGGACCAGGGATCAGAAATAATACCAAAACAACTAATATAAATGATACCAATATATTCTGCCCTCCATTTATTTAAATTTTTCAAATAGTCTTCCTTAGATTATACTGCTTTAAAGCATTTAAACAAACCGGTATATTGTTTAAGAATGAAATATTCGTTTAAAATTCAGCCCGATTTTCTAATTTTAGAGTAGACTTTTCAACATAACGGTGATAAGATATGAAAGTTGCTACAGAAACTATTATTCTTTTTGTTTAAAGGTAATTTTTTTGTTGACAATGCAAATAGATGTTGGTAAACTATGAAAGTTGTCATTAAAAAACAACTGTTAATCTTAAAAAAGTTGTTGACAATGCAAATAGATGTTGGTAAAATATAAAAGTTGTCATTAAAAAACAACTGTTAATCTTAAAAAAGTTGTTGACAGCGAAAATGAAAAATGATAAGATGTAAAAGTTATATCATTAATTGTTCTTTGAAAACTAAACAAACAAAAACGTCAACAAACAATAATATTAGTTTCTTATCGAAACTAAGCCAACGTTTTATTTTATGAGCTAATCAACTTTCTTGGAGAGTTTGATCCTGGCTCAGGACGAACGCTGGCGGCGTGCCTAATACATGCAAGTCGAGCGAATCAATAGGAGCTTGCTCCTGTTGGTTAGCGGCGGACGGGTGAGTAACACGTGGGCAACCTGCCTGTAAGACTGGGATAACTTCGGGAAACCGGAGCTAATACCGGATAATCCTTTTCCTCACATGAGGAAAAGCTGAAAGTCGGTTTCGGCTGACACTTACAGATGGGCCCGCGGCGCATTAGCTAGTTGGTGAGGTAACGGCTCACCAAGGCGACGATGCGTAGCCGACCTGAGAGGGTGATCGGCCACACTGGGACTGAGACACGGCCCAGACTCCTACGGGAGGCAGCAGTAGGGAATCTTCCACAATGGACGAAAGTCTGATGGAGCAACGCCGCGTGAGCGATGAAGGCCTTCGGGTCGTAAAGCTCTGTTGTTAGGGAAGAACAAGTACCGGAGTAACTGCCGGTACCTTGACGGTACCTAACCAGAAAGCCACGGCTAACTACGTGCCAGCAGCCGCGGTAATACGTAGGTGGCAAGCGTTGTCCGGAATTATTGGGCGTAAAGCGCGCGCAGGCGGTCCTTTAAGTCTGATGTGAAAGCCCACGGCTCAACCGTGGAGGGTCATTGGAAACTGGGGGACTTGAGTGCAGAAGAGGAAAGCGGAATTCCACGTGTAGCGGTGAAATGCGTAGAGATGTGGAGGAACACCAGTGGCGAAGGCGGCTTTCTGGTCTGTAACTGACGCTGAGGCGCGAAAGCGTGGGGAGCAAACAGGATTAGATACCCTGGTAGTCCACGCCGTAAACGATGAGTGCTAAGTGTTAGAGGGTTTCCGCCCTTTAGTGCTGCAGCTAACGCATTAAGCACTCCGCCTGGGGAGTACGGCCGCAAGGCTGAAACTCAAAGGAATTGACGGGGGCCCGCACAAGCGGTGGAGCATGTGGTTTAATTCGAAGCAACGCGAAGAACCTTACCAGGTCTTGACATCCTCTGACAATCCTAGAGATAGGACGTTCCCCTTCGGGGGACAGAGTGACAGGTGGTGCATGGTTGTCGTCAGCTCGTGTCGTGAGATGTTGGGTTAAGTCCCGCAACGAGCGCAACCCTTGATCTTAGTTGCCAGCATTCAGTTGGGCACTCTAAGGTGACTGCCGGTGACAAACCGGAGGAAGGTGGGGATGACGTCAAATCATCATGCCCCTTATGACCTGGGCTACACACGTGCTACAATGGATGGTACAAAGGGCTGCGAAACCGCAAGGTTAAGCCAATCCCATAAAACCATTCTCAGTTCGGATTGTAGGCTGCAACTCGCCTACATGAAGCCGGAATCGCTAGTAATCGCGGATCAGCATGCCGCGGTGAATACGTTCCCGGGCCTTGTACACACCGCCCGTCACACCACGAGAGTTTGTAACACCCGAAGTCGGTGGGGTAACCGTAAGGAGCCAGCCGCCTAAGGTGGGACAGATGATTGGGGTGAAGTCGTAACAAGGTAGCCGTATCGGAAGGTGCGGCTGGATCACCTCCTTTCTAAGGATATAAGCTGGACATATGAGCCAGACAAAATAAGTTTGTTTGATTGTTTTCTGTTTGTTTAGTTTTGAGGGAGCAATTTCTCTCAAAGCTTTTTTTAATCGTTCTTTGAAAACTAGATAATCGTAAGAAGAAGCAAAGTAAACATCGAGTAATCGCCATTTTAGTTTTCTCTCTATTTTTAATAGAGAAATAAACCTTTTAGGTTAAGTTAGAAAGGGCGCACGGTGAATGCCTTGGCACTAGGAGCCGATGAAGGACGGGACTAACACCGATATGCTTCGGGGAGCTGTAAGTAAGCTTTGATCCGGAGATTTCCGAATGGGGGAACCCACTGTTCGTAATGGAACAGTATCTTTACCTGAATACATAGGGTATTGAAGGCATACCCGGGGAACTGAAACATCTAAGTACCCGGAGGAAGAGAAAGCAAACGCGATTCCCTGAGTAGCGGCGAGCGAAACGGGACATAGCCCAAACCAAGAGGCTTGCCTCTTGGGGTTGTAGGACACTCTACATGGAGTTACAAAGGAACGGGGTAAATGAAGCGACCTGGAAAGGTCCGTCATAGAAGGTAAAAGCCCTGTAGTTGAAACTTCGTTCCCTCCTGAGTGGATCCTGAGTACGGCCGGACACGTGAAATCCGGTCGGAAGCAGGGAGGACCATCTCCCAAGGCTAAATACTCCCTAGTGACCGATAGTGAACCAGTACCGTGAGGGAAAGGTGAAAAGCACCCCGGAAGGGGAGTGAAATAGTTCCTGAAACCGTGTGCCTACAAGTAGTTAGAGCCCGTTTATGGGTGATAGCGTGCCTTTTGTAGAATGAACCGGCGAGTTACGATTACATGCAAGGTTAAGTTGAAGAGACGGAGCCGCAGCGAAAGCGAGTCTGAATAGGGCGAATGAGTATGTGGTCGTAGACCCGAAACCAGGTGATCTACCCATGTCCAGGGTGAAGTCCAGGTAACACTGGATGGAGGCCCGAACCCACGCACGTTGAAAAGTGCGGGGATGAGGTGTGGGTAGCGGAGAAATTCCAATCGAACTTGGAGATAGCTGGTTCTCTCCGAAATAGCTTTAGGGCTAGCCTCACGTAGTTAGAGTCTTGGAGGTAGAGCACTGTTTGGACTAGGGGCCCTCATCGGGTTACCGAATTCAGACAAACTCCGAATGCCAAAGACTTATCCGTGGGAGTCAGACTGCGAGTGATAAGATCCGTAGTCAAAAGGGAAACAGCCCAGACCACCAGCTAAGGTCCCAAAGTATACGTTAAGTGGAAAAGGATGTGGAGTTGCTTAGACAACCAGGATGTTGGCTTAGAAGCAGCCACCATTTAAAGAGTGCGTAATAGCTCACTGGTCGAGTGACTCTGCGCCGAAAATGTACCGGGGCTAAACGTATCACCGAAGCTGTGGATTGACACCGTAGGTGTCAGTGGTAGGAGAGCGTTCTAAGGGCGTTGAAGCTAGACCGTAAGGACTGGTGGAGCGCTTAGAAGTGAGAATGCCGGTATGAGTAGCGAAAGATGAGTGAGAATCTCATCCACCGTATGCCTAAGGTTTCCTGAGGAAGGCTCGTCCGCTCAGGGTTAGTCGGGACCTAAGCCGAGGCCGAAAGGCGTAGGCGATGGACAACAGGTTGATATTCCTGTACCACCTCTTTATCGTTTGAGTGATGGGGGGACGCAGGAGGATAGGGTAAGCGCGCTGTTGGATATGCGCGTCTAAGCAGTTAGGCTGGTAAGTAGGAAAATCCGCTTACCATAAAGGCTGAGCTGTGACAGCGAGGGAAATATAGTACCGAAGTTCCTGATTCCACACTGCCAAGAAAAGCCTCTAGCGAGATAAAAGGTGCCCGTACCGCAAACCGACACAGGTAGGCGAGGAGAGAATCCTAAGGTGAGCGAGAGAACTCTCGTTAAGGAACTCGGCAAAATGACCCCGTAACTTCGGGAGAAGGGGTGCTCTTTGGGGTTCATAGCCTCGAAGAGCCGCAGTGAATAGGCCCAGGCGACTGTTTAGCAAAAACACAGGTCTCTGCGAAGCCGCAAGGCGAAGTATAGGGGCTGACGCCTGCCCGGTGCTGGAAGGTTAAGAGGAGGGGTTAGCGCAAGCGAAGCTCTGAATCGAAGCCCCAGTAAACGGCGGCCGTAACTATAACGGTCCTAAGGTAGCGAAATTCCTTGTCGGGTAAGTTCCGACCCGCACGAAAGGCGTAACGATCTGGGCACTGTCTCAACGAGAGACTCGGTGAAATTATAGTACCTGTGAAGATGCAGGTTACCCGCGACAGGACGGAAAGACCCCGTGGAGCTTTACTGTAGCCTGATATTGAATTTTGGTACAGCTTGTACAGGATAGGTAGGAGCCGTAGAAACCGGAGCGCTAGCTTCGGTGGAGGCGTCGGTGGGATACTACCCTGGCTGTATTGAAATTCTAACCCGCACCCCTAATCGGGGTGGGAGACAGTGTCAGGTGGGCAGTTTGACTGGGGCGGTCGCCTCCTAAAGAGTAACGGAGGCGCCCAAAGGTTCCCTCAGAATGGTTGGAAATCATTCGTAGAGTGTAAAGGCACAAGGGAGCTTGACTGCGAGACCTACAAGTCGAGCAGGGACGAAAGTCGGGCTTAGTGATCCGGTGGTTCCGCATGGAAGGGCCATCGCTCAACGGATAAAAGCTACCCCGGGGATAACAGGCTTATCTCCCCCAAGAGTCCACATCGACGGGGAGGTTTGGCACCTCGATGTCGGCTCATCGCATCCTGGGGCTGTAGTCGGTCCCAAGGGTTGGGCTGTTCGCCCATTAAAGCGGTACGCGAGCTGGGTTCAGAACGTCGTGAGACAGTTCGGTCCCTATCCGTCGTGGGCGCAGGAAATTTGAGAGGAGCTGTCCTTAGTACGAGAGGACCGGGATGGACGCACCGCTGGTGTACCAGTTGTCTTGCCAAAGGCATCGCTGGGTAGCTATGTGCGGACGGGATAAGTGCTGAAAGCATCTAAGCATGAAGCCCCCCTCAAGATGAGATTTCCCATAGCGTCAAGCTAGTAAGATCCCTGAAAGATGATCAGGTTGATAGGTCAGAGGTGGAAGCATGGCGACATGTGGAGCTGACTGATACTAATCGATCGAGGACTTAACCAAGTTTTAAAGCGAACTCGTTTTTACAACACTTCTTCTGCATTATCTAGTTTTGAGGGAATGAAACCTCAAGCAAAAATAGTCTGGCAATAATGGCGAGAAGGTCACACCCGTTCCCATACCGAACACGGAAGTTAAGCTTCTCAGCGCCGATGGTAGTTGGGACTTTGTCCCTGTGAGAGTAGGACGTTGCCAGGCACGAAAAAGGACAGCTGAGCCAGCTGTTCTTTTTTGTATACTTTTTTTTCTGAAAAAGGTAAAAAAATAGGCCTTCTGCTTATGGAGAAGGCCTTATCTATTGTTTATTTCCATACACCAATTTTTATGATTTTCTAATGCTTTTAGCAAAGGATTGACGGGGAGATGGCTTCTGCGGTTTGGATGGCTTTCCGTATATTTTCTTTCCTAAAGCGGCTTTCGCCAGTCGTTCTTTTTCTTCCTGTTGAAGATTAATGACCGCTTCTTTGGTTAGCATAGATCATTTCATCTAAAACGTACTTGAATTCGGAAAAAGAAGGAAGGGAAAAATCGACAATCGTCATATCTTTTTGCAGGTCATTTGGCATTACGAGGCAAGGGCTTACAAAGATAACATTTTTCGAGTGCAGGCTTTTCTTCATAAAGGCAAAAGGTCCCGGACTTTCCTTATTAGCTGGTGATCCGCGTGCCGTCCATTTGCACCAAAGTATACATGAAAGTCTTTAAGAATAAAGGTGGCTGGTTCATTGTAGTGTTCAATAAACTCGAGTGCCTTGAAGGGAAACTTCGTTTCTTCCTTCCCTTTTTGTCCATTTTCCGACATTCCATTGGTTATACTCTATGTAAAAAATTTACGGGTTGTTTTGATTAGGCTTCATTTGTGACAACGGATTGAATCACCATTACCGCCCTCTCTTCTTCCCATGTAGAAATATACAAATATGGAAAACGAGCTTTTAATAGATTAGAAATTAAAATTTTAAAATCAGAAATGGTATGCCCCTGAATTTCTATTTGTCTCCTTTTTTCCGCAGTCAGTTTCTATTCATTTTGTTACATACGATCTAATAATTCAACAATAAACTCATAAAAACCTTCAAAGCAATATCTTTATTTTCCTGCCCCGAAGTGAATCATTTTCTGTCAAGGACGGGGATTATTCAGTTTTCGGTGTGGATCCATTATGTAAAATCTTCAGAATATTGCACATAATAGCTAAGCGGTTGTTAAAAAATGTAAAAATATCCAGCCTAATTGTACTATTTTTGTATGTGCTTTGTGACTGTAAAAAAAAGGATAGCTAGGTATTTTATATCATGAACCTACCGTAAATTTAATATAAAATGGTAATTAATTGTTGTACTTTTTATGGAAATAACGATTGAGGGTTTAAATACAAGACTTTCTCAAGAGTTAGTAAACAAGCCTAAATACAATAAAAAATCTTTCAAATACGTGGGAAGGTGAATCGTCTATGGCAACCATTTCTGCCTATGATAGATTTGCAGCAAAGTACTTCCAAACCTATCACGATATTCTAGATAACTATGTAAACTTTCTAAGAACCAATGTTGAACAGTGCTATTTCGAAACAGAAACTGCCAATACTAATTTATCTGACGCGTTTAAATAAATATGAAATCTAAAGACGATGGTCATCCGTCGTCTTTAGTCTCATTCTTGAAACAACTCTATGAGTAAAATAGATAATCCTGTTTGGCGGTATGAAAGATGGGATAAGATTATGCTTAAGAAATTTTCGAAAAAAGTAAGTGTGATCGTAATGACGCTATCAATTTTCAGCCTGATTGGCTGTAGTGCGATAGATCAGCAGCAGATGTCGAAAAATTATTAAAAGAAAAATATAATCAAGAATTTACAGCGACCCATATTGGAGGCCGCTATGGAACAGCAGGTAATGATACGGTGACATCCTATTTACACCCTGCTGTAAATAAGAATGCAATATTTAGTGCTGTGATGGATAAAGACGGAGGATTATTGGCTGACAGTTTTATCCTGCGTCTCATCAGCGACCAATTAAATCAAATTATAAAAGAAGACCCCGCCGCAAAGGGTATTGAAAGTGAAACGTTCACCTTTATCATGAATAATGAAACTTCCAGTTCTTCAGAGACAAACCTGGAAATTTCATTGGAAGATTATGTGGCAGCTTACAAACCTGAATATTTTTCTGCCACATGATTGTAAAGGAATCACCTGATTTTAACACCGGAGCAATTTGAATCCGCGTTAAGAGAGGTTTATGAGGCCGGGTTAAAAACGGTTTACCAAGTGGGCATCTGTGTCATCGCTGCTGATGAGTTCGAGGAATCTGTGAAAGAGTTCAAAAGCCTGCCAGAGCTTTCTAGTTCTTTTTTCAGGGATTATAACGTCGTAGATGAAATTGAAGCAGTTGTTGATTCCAATGGTTTTAATTATCAAAAGGCAGACGGGGATGGTGAGTAATTTTGACGGCGGTTCAAAATAATGCTTTAACTGACCAGGACTTAAAATTTGCTACCGACATCGCTTATAAAAATAGGAACAATAATAAGCAAAATAGGGCCTTTTGGAAAGAGGAAGAGCAACTATATGTTTCGGAAATTCTAAAAGATGATGATAAAATCAATCACTTCAATGCATCTAACTGGAAAATTGTTCATACGTTTGTTAAAAATGGACTTGGTTAATCAGGATTTTATGGTGTTGTCATTGATACTAATAATGGGTTGATTGTCTCCTTTTGTGGAAGTGAGGATCCGGCAGAGTTTTAAAAAATTTAGCAGGATTGGATTAATGCAGATCTGCTTTAATTGAATGCAAACTTACAGACCAGCAAAAAGTTGCTAACCGATTTATTGATTATCTCGCACTGCAAGACTACATTAATAAATACGAGTCCTCCGCTGTTCCTGGAGTAGTATTTTGCCGTAATTGTGGAAATCAATATGATTCAACACATACAGTAAGCTCAAGCTGCAAAACTCCCAGATAAAAGGGAGATAAACAATAATTTATACAAGGTCAGATTAATGCAAGCCAGTTTAAGGAAGAAGGATTATCTGAAAGCGTGAATTGCTTAATTCGTAAGCGCTTCTAAGACAATGTAATTTAAAAAAGGGGTCGGACAGCCTTGATCAAACAAATTGATTTTAATTTGGATAATTGCCGTGAATATTTATTTTATCAGGTGACCAGCGATATGGAAGTGGCAAGGAGCGAAATTGGCTTGTTGGAAAATAGTCAAGTCTTCGGTTTGTTGTCTATGGTTGTCATCGAAAAAGAGAAAGATGTTTTTTTTCGGTATGATTTGTCTTCATGGGAAAATATTAAACCATTATTCTTTAAAGGATTCTCGAAGGAACGGTTACACAAGTTTCTTTTACATATAGTAGAAACCCTTCTTCATTCAAAAAAAATCGGCCTGCAGCTGGGCAATATTATTGCCGATAAAAGGTATATTTATATTGACCCGTTATCAGGCAGACCGTTATTTTTCTATTTGCCGATTAAAAATAACCGCTATGAAACCGGCACGGTTAAGGAGTTTTTATTGAGCTTATTGTGGATGGCGCCTTATGATGAGGAGGATGATTTGAGTTTCTTTATTAAAATTCATAATTATCTTGTTCGGGCAGAAGAGGTTGATCTGCTAGATTTAAAGGGAATGATCGAAGAATTGGGAAAAGATTTGGTGGAGCCAATCTCATTGCAAAATATCACGGAAGTAGTCAAAAGAAAAAGTTTTTCTACAGAACCAGCAAGAAAAAGTGTTGGTCTTTACAGCCCGGGCAATGCTGAAATTCTTCTTGAAGATCAAAATAAGGTCATGGCATCCAACCAAAAAAGTGTAAAACGGAATAAACAAACCGGCCAAAAGCTTGAAATTGAGGACGAAATTCAGTACAAACGGGTGACAAGAACAGAACTCGGAGAAAAAGAAGCTAACTTCAAAGCGGCGGCCACGATTGCCGGGACACAAATAAACATCATGCCAAGTAATGGAAAGGGAATAGCGGTTGACATTAATTATCATCAGGATGAAGGAACAACGGTCCTTGGAGTAGCGGATGTAGGGACTACCGCATTAGGGGTTGAAGCACCTAGTGCCTTTTTACTCACACTTGCCGGGCAAGAGAAAATTATGATTGTTAAGGATGTCTTTAAACTTGGTCGCGATCCAAAGAATGTTGATTACACCTCCTCCAATAAAACAGTTGGTCGTGTACATGCCCATATCCTGACGGAAAATGGCGAGTACTTTTTAAAGGATAACCGCTCGACTAACGGAAGCTTTGTGAATGATATTAGGCTTGCCAAGAATGAAAAAGTAAAAATCATGCATGACGATCGGATTACACTTTCGAATGAAGAGTTTCTATTTAAGCTTTTTTAAAAAATAATGCAGTGTCCTTTAACGTGTGATACTTCATAAGAAAGGCGGTGAGTGGATGTATTTTCAACTTGCCTACCATACTGACGCCGGAATCAAAAAGAAAACCAATCAGGATGCCTTGCTGCTTAAAACTGCCAGGACACCAATGGGCCGTATCGGGCTATTTATCGTTTGTGATGGAATGGGCGGGCTCACGCAAGGAGAATTGGCGAGTGCCACTGTAATCAGAGGAATGTTGGACTGGTTTGAAACAGAACTTCCCAAGATCACTCATTCCGGCCAAGAGCAGATGGTGATAGATATCCAGCAGCAATTAACGAACTGTGTGAAGGGACTTAATCGCAAAATTTCAGATTATGGAGAAGCGGGCAACATAAAGCTGGGTACAACCATCACCGCTTTATTGATTGTTTATTCCAAATATTATCTTTTGCACGTCGGCGACAGCAGAGCTTACCAAATTCATGATGACCTTTCACTGTTAACGAAGGATCAAACTCTAGTAGCCAGGGAACTTGAACGGGGCAATATAACAGAGAAGCAGGCGAAAATCGATCCGCGCCGAAATGTCCTGTTGCAATGTGTTGGCGCATCCCCAGAGTTGGATCCTGTCGTATCACACGGTAAGGTAAAAGAAGGAGATTTGTTCATGCTGTGCACCGATGGCTTTTACCATGAAATTAGCAATGAGGAGCTGTTTACCAGCCTTAGACCGGACCGTTTTTCCAACGAGCAGCAAATGAAGGAAACGGTTGTCGAGCTGGTTGAACTGGTAAAGAAACGGATGGAAGCCGATAATATCACAGTATTAATGACGAAAGTAACAGCGGGTGAAGCATCTTGATTAAAATCGGCACGATTATTGATGAACGGTATGAAATCTTGAAAGAAATTGGCCGCGGCGGTATGAGTATTGTCTATCTCGCCATGGATAACAGGCTCAAGAAATCGCTGGTGGTAAAGGATATCCGTAAACGAGCGGAGAGCGACAATGAAATGCTGGTCAACAGCCTTGTCGTTGAAGCCAATATGCTAAAAAGATTAGATCACGGAGCCTTGCCGCGTATCTATGATGTTATTGACCGCCAAGGCGAAATCTATGTGGTGATGGATTATATTGAAGGTGAATCGCTGAAGGAGAAGTTAAATCGTGAACGGACCGCTGCACCTAATGAGGTTATTGATTGGGCAAAACAGTTAAGTGATGTGCTGGGCTACTTGCATTCGAGAAAGCCTAACCCCATCATTTATCGTGATATGAAGCCCGATAATATTATGCTGACCCCTGAGGGGAAAATTAAGCTGATAGACTTTGGAATCGCCCGGGAGTTTAAAAATGAGAATACGACTGATACGACGAATCTTGGGACAAAAGGATACGCAGCCCCCGAGCAGTTATCCGGTAAGCAGACCGATGCAAGAACAGATATTTATAGTTTAGGTGTGACACTTTACTATTTGGTGACGGGAAAAACCTTAAGTGACCCGCCATATGAATTAAGGCCGATTCGAACCTGGAATCCATCTTTGCCAGAGGGGCTTGAACACATTATTGCAAAATGTACCCAGGCTGAGCCCGGTAATCGTTATCAAAGCTGTGAAGAGCTGTCCTATGATTTGCAGAACATCAACAAATTAACGCAGGGCTATAAACGCAAGCTATATAAAAAATTATCTTTATTCATGATTCCAGCCGTTCTATTCCTAGGGTTTTCGACGACTTCTGTAATGGGTTATAAGGGGATGAAAAATGATCAGCTCCAGGATTATATGAGTTTAATCAACGAGGCAAACGGCTATGTACAAAATGATCGTAATACGAAGGCCATTAAAATCCTTGAACAAGCGATTAAGCTCGATAAAGGCAGAGCGATGGCCTATAACAATTTACTAGATATATATATTCAAAGCGGTGAAGCGGATAAGGGCCTTTCGAATATAGAAAGATATTTGGATGATGGGTATGGCAATATCGATGAAAATAGTGAGGTTCTCTTCAAAGTAGGGATGACTTATTTTGATGTGGAAAAGGATTATTTTCGTGCTCAAGAATTTTTTAGCAGGGTTAAGGCAGAAGACAAACCTGAAGTCGAGTATTACAAGTCATTAGCCGCAACGATGGGGAGCTTAAACATTGACTATAATAAGTTCGCCAGTGACTTGGACGATTTTGAAAAGTTCACCGATAAAGCCCGAAATAACGTAAAAAAAATTGATAATTACAATTCGTTGGCGAATATTTATCTATCTTATAAGGCCCAGATCCCTAACGCAAATACGAGGGCGATTCAACTAATCGATAAGGCAAACGATGTTTTATCGAAATTGGATGATGATTTCTTATCTGACAAATATGCACAGGATTTTGAACTGAAATTAGCACAGGCCTATTACAGTAAAGGAATTAATTCGCAGGATAAAACGGCAGCCGTCGACGACTTTGAGAAAGCCATCCGTTATTACAACAACCTCCTCGATGAGGATAAGGGAATCAATCAAGAGGAGTACCTGATTAAAATTGGGATCATCTATCAGGAAATGGGCAAACACGAGCAAGCAAAAGAACAATTCGAAGAAGCGCTGAAGGAGTTTCCTGCTAGTCTAAATGCATATATAAAACTAGGAAACTTGTTGCTCGATATCGAACATGGGAAAGAAGAACCAATGAGGAATTATGAGGCGGCAGTAAAGGTATACGAGCAGGCATCGCAATTAAAGGGTGCTGTTAATGATGAGGGATTTTTGAAGCTGAAAAGAAGGTATACGAATTTGAATCTGGTGGGGCAGGGGGAATAAATGTGGATTATCAAACAATATTTTATGGCGGCCTTGCCGGATCCATCCTCTCACTCATTATCTCTATTGTTGTTTTTATCAAATTAAATATTTCAGAGGTTATCGAGGATTTAACGGGATTTAGTTTCCACAAATGGGTCAAAAAGCAGCGGGGTCGATCCCGCTCTAAACAAGAACAGAACAATAAGCCAATTACAAGAGAGATTCAGCCCCGCCGTGATGTTGAAATGGAAGTAGCCGCCTCTAGTAGTGTGGATTCAACAGAACTTCTGGATGCTGAAGTCCCTTCTTCCGTTAGTATAGATTCTACTGAATTACTGGGGACGGAAATCCCTTCTTCCATCAATGATGATTCTATTGAACAATTGGAAGCGGTGGTCCCTTCTTCAGTCAATATTGTTGCCACTGAACTACTGGAAGAGAAAATAACAGCAGATGCAACTGAACTTTTGGCAAAAGCTGATTCGGACGAAACAGAGCTATTATCAGGAGACGCTGTGGAAACGGAGTTATTATCGACAGGGATTGACGAGACCGAGCTGTTAAATGAAGGAATGGAGGAAACAACTGTGTTAACGGCACCGGTGTCCGACAGCAAATTTATAAAAGAGCGAGACGTGGTTATCGTTCATACGAATGCAACCATATAAAGTGAAACTTCACTTAGTAGGTTTTTTTTACATCTACCACTGAGTGTTAGTTGAACCAATCGGGCTTTTACGGGCAGTTGAAATTCCCCACTTATCCTTTTAGTTCATTCTAAGTCTTGAAGTGGGGCGTACTGCCCGTTAATGCGGGATAAAAGGAGATTTATAGGATGGGAGAACTGATCAATAAAAGCTATAAGCATAATAAATTCTTGGTATGGACTAGCTTTACCATCATCATGCTA
This sequence comes from Neobacillus sp. WH10, assembly GCF_030123405.1. Taxonomy (GTDB): domain Bacteria; phylum Bacillota; class Bacilli; order Bacillales; family Cytobacillaceae; genus Neobacillus. The sequence goes on along the minus strand of NZ_CP126110.1, from coordinate 4,760,539 downwards.
ATCTTTGTCCTTATTTTTACGAACCATGTATTATCACAAAACGAGACGAGCAGAAATATCAAATTTAACGGCATAACTTGGGATATCGATAAAGACGCTAAGCCGGAATGGTTTACAAACCAAATGGACGTTATTACTTTTACAGTCGACTTGAAAGAAGATTATCAAAACTATCTTAGCTCCCTCAAAAAGCCCGATGAAGAGGGAACGACTAACCCAGCTCCTGCGCCTGTTGATGTAAAGCAGCCATTTACCCTTAAGGCATCATACGATGGAAAAGAGGCAAATACCATTAAGGTCAGCAAAATTCTCGATGAAGCGTCTGTTTTTAATGGTGAATATAAAGTTGAGGTTTCTTTGCCCTCCAAAAGTGATAGTCAGTTAAACGTTACCGTTGATTTTGCTGAAAATACATGGGGGTTCACAGCCAATCCGGCAACATTCAGTATCGAAAGAGATACTATCAAGCCGAAGCTGACCCTTTCAGGGACAAAAAAATCAATCTATACAGAAAAGGATGACCAGGTTGTTTTAAATCTCACAGTGGAGGAAAAGAATTTTAACCATGATGATGTATCTGTCCTCGTTGTTCTCGACGAAGAGGAGCAAGGGAAACCAGCTGAGATAAAATGGGATGTTGAAAACAATCGATTGGGCAGTGTAGAGTTTCCTCAGTCCGGTAAATACGATGTAACGGCATTCCTTCGTGATCGAGCGGGGAATGAAAGCGACAAGGAAAAGGTTTCTTTCACCATCAATAAAGGCGAACCGAAAATGTCCGGCATCGATCCAGACGCTTTCTATCACGATGATGTGACTATTAAGTTTGAAGATGACGGACAGATTACCAAGGCCACAGCAAACCTGGTAAGAACACATAATGGGGAAAGGTTTAATCATATAGTTGATTTTACCCCAAACCGATTTGGTATTTTTAAACGAATTGCCTACCTTTCGCTGACCGAGGAAGGGCATTACGAAGGAACGGCAACCATTACCGATAACCAAGGGAGCGAATTCACCTATCCTTTGTCCTTTACAATTGATAAAAGTGCACCGATCATTGCTGTTGTAGGTGTCGAAAATAATCAGAAATATAAAGAAAAGAAAACAGTTGACATCAGCATTACAGAAGACCAGCAATTAAACGCAAATGCAACTGAAATGACGATGACCAAAAAATCAATCGGCGGAAAAACGGAAACCATCTCATTGACGCCAAACTTTTCAGCCGACAACAAAGTGGCATCATTAAAGCAAGAGTTCGAGGATGGCATTTATGAATTGACGATTGCGACAAGCGACATTGCCGGCAATAAGGCCAATCAAAAGGTTCAATTCATTATCGATAGCCAAAAGCCGGAGCTCGAAGTCTCAGTAGGCGGAAAAGCTGCAAAGGATCAGCAGTATTATGATAATGGAAGTTTTTCTGTAAAGGCTGCGGATTTGACATTGGATTTAACTAAAACTGTGCTCACATTAAATCAAAAAAATACGGCATTGACATTGGATGAATCACGGACCATTGCCACTTTGAAGCAGGATACAACCTTAGTTGACGGGAATTATGAACTTTCTTTCAGCACCATTGACGGGTTGGAACAAAGCCAATTCATCGGGCCTCTCACCTTTGTCGTTGACACAAAGGCTCCGGAAGTGTCGCTAACTGGGATTGATCCCGCTGCTTTTGTAAAAAATGGCACGGTAACCATCGAGGTTAAGGAAAAAAATTATCAATCCAATCTTGTCAGTTATAAGGTAGAAAAACGGGATGGGGATGGCCAGTTTACCGCTTACCCCGATGATCGTTTTGCACCATGGGAAAATACCGGGGAAACCTCGACATTAGCGCTGCCATTTGGAAATAGTGAACAAGTTGATAGCAGCTATGACGGGGAATACCGGGTCACGGTAACGGCCAAGGATGCGGCCGGGCATGAAACGGTGAAAACTATAGAATTTACGATTGATGCCACTGCACCGGTAGTAGATACCGACTTAAGTGCCGACTTTAATGGAAGCCATTTTGGTAAAAAGGGGACAGTGTCCATTGTTATCAAAAATGAAAGGCAGACAAATTTTGATACAAACGATGTCGCTATCGATGTCAGAAGGAAAAACGGTGAAGTCTATGTACCGGTCGATTTTGTGACGGGAACATGGACACAGAGTCCGGTAAGCTCCGTCTATACCGTCGTTTTTGCCCAGGAAGATGAACAAAGTGAAGGTGATTATCAAATTATCATTGATGCCAAGGATAAGGCGGGAAATGTGGCGGAGCAAAAATCCATTATGTTTACGATTGACCATACTATTCCTGCCGTAAGCATTGACCCGGTTTTCACTGATAAGCGTTATTTTAATAAGAATACGGACTTTCAGTTTAAAATCTCTGATACAAACCTTCAGTTAACGGGCAATGAATTATCCGTATTGAAGGATGGAGCTATTTTTTCAAAAGTCAGTCAGCTGAAATTGCTGGCTGGGACCAACGACACTGGTGTAGGTGCTTATGCATTTACTGAGGATGGGGATTATTCGGTTACGCTAGCATCCATCGATAAAGCTGGTAATGAAGGTGTACGAGAAAAACGGGAGTTCATCATTGACCAAACTCCACCGCATTTAACGATAACTGGCGTTGATACAAGCGCAGGCAATTACCACTATTACCCTGAGGCGAAACAAGTGTCCGTTGTTGTTGAGGATCGGAATTTTGCGGCAAGGGATATTGAGCTTGAGGTAACAAAGGATGGTAAAGACATTTCGTTTGGTGAGTGGAAGAAGGTTTATGAGGAAACAAAGGTTGATCCATCACTTTTAGTAAAATCACATGTTACGAAAGCCTTGGCAGAGGATGGAAAATATACGATTTCTCTAGGGTTGACGGATAAAGCCGGGAACCGTTCAGCGATTCCGCAGTTTGGCTTTACGATTGACCAAACAAAGCCTTTCATTGATATTCAGGGTGTTGAAAATAATGCGTTTTATAATACCGATAAGCAAGTGGATGTGACTATCAAGGATAAGAACCTAAAGTTGAACACAATTAAGGTGACAAGTGATGGCAGCAGCTATAATGTCGGCAGTTTTCACGTTAGCGGTGAAACAGCCGCGTTCAGCCATACCTTTAGCAAGGAAGGTACGTATGAAATTGTTGTCGAAGCGGTTGACCAAGCAGGCAATAGCTTTAGCCGCAGGGTGACCTTTACGATTGATAAAACAAAGCCTGTGATTACACCTAAATTCAAGGGTGAAAATCGTGTGATCCAAAGTGGGGAGTTTATTAATAAAATTTTCACGCCGCAATTTGTGTTGGATCAGCCAGAGGATATGATCACATCAGTTTCCCTAAATGGAGGGGCGGACATTAAGAGTCATATTCCGATCGCGGCCACCGAAATGGAATACCGCTATCATGTGGCTGCTAAAGATAAAGCCGGAAACGAAGCAACGTTAGATATTAGCTTCATTTTAGATACGACAAGACCGAAATTAACTATTTCAGGGGTCGGGGATAGCTTTTTTAATAAGAATGTCACGCCAATAGTAAAGTATGATGATCTTCATTTAGATAAGGACAATTCAACGGTTACCCTTAATGGCAAGTCATTTGAGAGTGGTCAGAAGCTTGAGGACGAAAGGGATTATGTGTTAAAAGCAAACATTATCGATAAGGCGAAAAATGTGAGTGCGCAAACCGTTGTCTTTACGATTGATAAAACAGCGCCGGACATTAGCTTTATTAGTTTTAAGGAGCCTATTAACAACAAGTATTTTAATAAGAACATCCTCCCGGATCTTCTTATTAAAGACATGAGTGAATATGATATTATTTCCCTGACTTTAGATGGTGAGCCCTATACAATGGGTACACCAATTGAAACAGAAGGGAAGCATGTCCTTTTCTTAGAGGTCAAGGATAAGGCTGGGAATATTAGACAGATGAGTGTCGAATTTATTATTGATAAGACCGAGCCGACGGTCGTGTACGAGGGTGTTAAGAAAAACAAGAAGTACTACGAAGCGGTGACAGTCGGAATCCGTCTTGAGCATCCGGAGGATACGATTAAATCGATCACCGTTAATGGAGAGCCATTTACTGGTGATTCCATGACAAAAGACGGTGTCCAGCTCATTAAAACAACGTTGAAAGAAATCAAACAATATAAAATCGAAGTAGTCGCAGCCGATAAGGCCGGGAATGAGATTACCTCAACGATGCCATTCGAAATCGCGGAAAAGAGTGCACTCGTTAAAATCTATGAAAACAAACCACTCTTCGCAGGTACCATCGCAGCCGGACTACTCCTCCTAACAGCAGGCGGAGCCGTCATCATCAGAAGAAGAAAGGTTGAAGAAGACAAATAGGGTGTCAGTCACCGTTTGCAAGCCACTGTTTGAAAGTTACTATTTGCATTGTGATAACGGTAAAATAGGTGTCAGGCACCGTTCGTGGACAGTGTCTTCCTGGGGCGGACACTGCCTCGGCCGAGAATGAAGTGTAATAAAAAGCGATGAATTTCTATTTTTAAAAGGATAGAAATTCATCGCTTTTGTTTTGTTTAGGAATGGTGATTTTCCGCTAACTAACATTTGCAATGTAAATTGATTTATTTAATTCTTCTAATCTCATACACAGTTTGTCATTTCGTCTCAGTCGGTGTCCGGTTTCTGCATCAATCGTGACACCTCCCATTTCGATTTGGACGTCTGATTTATTAATAAACAGTAATGTATTATCTGTAATTGGAACGAAGGTGACTTGATCGGTCTCTTTGAATTCCGGGTCAAGCAAGAATAGCTCGTTCAGACAGAATTCTCCCTTATATGCTTTTAATTTCTTAATCTTTGGATCCGTCCATTCACCTGTCACATCATCCTTAATTTCAACGACAATCTGACCACTAAACCCAATGCTTTCTCTCTTTCTCTTTGCTTTAATGGAAAAGATCGGCGCTGCGATAAGAAAAGCTCCAGCTGCAGCAATCATAATATAAAGCCACGGGAGATGCTGCCATTTCTTTGTCCCATTCGGGCTCACCTCAGCTGCAACAGGTTCAGCTGTGGCATTTAGGATAGTGAGCTTCTGCGGCTGGGTTTCCCTGAAAAAGCTGTCACTTTCCGCTTTCACCATTATTTCAACGTTTTCATAATCTCCTAGAGTGAACTGACCGGCAAATCCTTTATCGCTTGCATTTAATGGGATTTCCTCAGACTTTCCTGTATCCAAATTCTTGACAAAAAGAGTCGCTTTCAGTGTTTGGTAAATGTCTTTGTTGGTAATTTTCTTCCCGTTGTCTTCAAAGAAGGAGGAAATCTTGACCTGATCGCCTGCTTTAAATTCCTTTGTAAGCGGGGCAAGTTTTAATTGTAAATCATTATTAAAGACAAGATTGATATCCACTTTATCTTCTGGAAATCCCTTGACCTTAAGTGTCCAATCTCCTTGTGGGGGAGAAATTATTTTTAGCATGGAGTAATTTTTCGATTTTGTCAGCTTAATTTTATCTGATGGAATGGCCTGATCCTTGCCGGACGGGTCAACTAATTTCAATTCTACTGGCTTGCTTGAAACAAGAGAAATGTTTGCTTCTAATACATTTTCATTCGGGATCGTGATTTTTATATCTTGGAATTCATTTTTTGCAACAACATCTTTGATTGGGACGACCTTTAATTTCAAATGATCGGCAAAAATCTCACTTAAGATTCCTGGAAGATCATTTGCATTACTTGTTTCGAAAAATTTTCCGTTCGTGCTTGTGGCAATCGATTGGAGTAAATCCTTGTTCAGCTTGCCATCGGCGTTTAAACCAATGACATAAATAGGGTAACCCTTTGTTTTAGCATCAGCCACTGCTTGGGCAGTTTGCTCATCGGCTTGCTTGGCGGTTTTGCCCTTTGTCTTGTCTGGATCATTATTACCATCTGCAAGTAGGACGATTAACGGAAAATATTCTTTTTCATGGCTGGCATCTAAGAATTTTACCGCTTCTGTTAGTCCAACAGACATGTCAGTATTCGGATTATATCCTAATGAATCAATAAAATCCTTTATCGCCTGTTTATCCTTCTCTGATTGGATTTTGACGATGTCTTTTTTTGCAGTTACATCATTCCCATAGGCAACTACACCGATCTTATCCCCCTTTAGAGATGACATATCGACAAACATCTTCATCGCTTCATTACTGATTTTGTTCGGGTCACTGGAAAGCATCGACCGGCTGACATCAACGACCATAACACCCTCTATTCTAGAAGCAGCATAATCAGGACCCTCCGCGCGTACATTAAAGGTTCCTATTATACCAAAAATAAAAGCTGCTGCTACAAAACTACTAATCCATTTTTTTAACATTTATATACACCCCCACTGCCATTAAGCTTCTAAATGATAATTTCGCTTTAAAATAACATTTTGTTCGTTATATAATATCATTTTACCATCTAAACCATAGATAACTTAACTATTAATGACCAAAATATATAGAATTATTTATCGACATTTTTTGCCGTCTTTTTGCAGAGAGTGTAGAAGGCAAAAAAATAGAGCATCCCGTAAGGAAGGCTCTCGATGACAAATTAATTATTTTGCTTAACAAAATTTTGACTCTCGGTTGAATATTGGTAAACCTCGTAGTCTGGAAAAATGAGTTTATTCCCGTCTAACTGTACGGTTGAACGTCCTTTCTTTTCTAAAATAGGATGTAGGGGATTCGATTTAAGTTTCAACGAATAAACCCAAACATAAGAATCCGATATACTGTTGCTTGCGACGATTACGACTTCAGGTATGTCATCCCCGGTAAAATCATGTTCGATTCCATAGAGTGAGACCCCATCATTTAGCAGCTCATTTTGATCAAAGAGGCGTTGGGTATCTGAATCAGTTGTTAAATTCAAAGGCCATTGTCCGCCCTCGTTATCAGTCAAAAGGGTGCTGTTGCTACCATCAGGTTGGGCTTTTCCAATAATATTTTTTACTTGCTTGCCGTCAAGATGTAAAGAAAAGGATTTACCGTCAACATCCATAGTTGCTTTATGAAACAAATCAAGCGAAATGGGGGTGCCGGTAAGTTTATCTTTTTGTTCTTTCTCAGAATTATTTTTACTAGACACAGCCGTTTTGGATGCTTTCGGTACAGAGCTGTCAGTACCAAAAAAACTGTCCAACATCCACCATGCCCCACCGCCAACAATGACTAAGGCCATTAACAGCTTCAGTCCATTCTTTTTAAGGAATTTGACCACAGGGCTGGCAGCTTCTGTTTCCACTTCCTTCAGTAACTGTTTAAGACTGTAGTTTTTGATTAATTGTAGTTCCTTCCGAAGCGTTTTATTTTTCCAAAGCGATTTTGGATGACTAATGAAGTATTTTCGTAATGCCCTCCTGTAGCCAAAGTCAATGTCTACGAGGCGAGCGTTTCCTCTAACAAAGGACAGCAGCGTTTTGTCATCACTGTGCTTGATTAAGTAATCCAATACACCCTGATAATCAACACCATCAAACTCTGTTTCAAAGGCGATGAACAGTAATTGAAATTGTTCCGGAGACGGATGGTCTCTTAATATTCGTTGCAGAATCCCTCTAAGCTGTTCGCGGGCTGCAACAGTTAATGGCTTTAAGCTGAAGTTTTCATCTTGTGAAGGGATATTGATTAGCTGGTATAGGGTATTGGTGATCAGATAATTTTCCTTTACCTTCACATCTTTTAAATCTCTTACGTTAAGTTCCTTTGTAAAAATCTTTCCGAATGCTTTGATATCCGGTAACGTGAGATCCTGCAAACGAATTGAACGTAATAAGGCAAGCTTTGTATGTGACAGTATATCCTGTTTAAACTCGCCAAAGTCGGCGTTTTGCAGGTCAACGATATAACTCTCCACTGCCTGTACGGCTTTGAAAGGGTCACTATCGGTGCTGATAGCAGTAGCAATCCTATTTCTGACATTCGATTTAAACTTTTCAATGCCAAATAGATAAGGTGTTCCCACCATTGTTTTTAATTCATTTAGGATGTCCTCCAGAGGAAAGAGGTGTTTAAATCGTTCATTAAGATACAGCTCAAGAAGGCTTCCATAATCTTGATGCTCGTTCATAAACATGACGAGTGCCTCATGGGTAGGCATGTCCTGTTCAATTACTTTCCATAACTGATGGAAATGCGAGTCATGTTGATAATACGTAAGTGTTTCAAGAATAAAGAAAAGTGCCTCATCAGACCTCACAATGGCATTAATGGAAACCACAGCATTAAGATAATCGAGGGCTGGAGCCTTGTCTGGGGCGATTTTTTCCTCTTTCAATAGTGTCAAGAACAGCCCCTTCAAATCCGGCTTTTCGTTACTATTAATCTGTAAAAACTTCATCAGACTATGTAAAAAGCCAGCTTTATTTTTTGCATATAAAGAGAAATCGTTATAACGTACAGTCAGATATATGTCGGTCAACTGGTAATAGCTCGCTAATTCCAGTTTTGTTGATTCAGGTAAACCAGCCAGGGCCATTTCAGCAAACTCAAAAAAATCATCCATCCGCTTTGAATGAGTGAAATGGTGTAAGGCCAACTCCAAATACTCATGCTGCTGGTCAGATAGATCCACCCCAGATATTCTGTTATTCGCAAAATCAAAAATAAATTGTTTTTCGATGGCACGATCTCTAGTATTTAATGTTCCCGGCTCAAAAAACATGACATGGATATAATTTTTTGTTTCTGGTTCACTTGTAAAGGTCATTGCCCCTAGTTTCCTGCGGTGGGAATATGGTAGATAAAGAAAAATCAACTCCAGCAGCTGCATGGCATATTTCGAATAATCTTGAAGCGGTGCATTTAGCGAGATGAAGATCTTTTTTTTACCGGCTATCGAGGACATGACCGCAAATAAAAGCTGTTTAAAATTTATCTCCGTAATGCCTAACGCCCCTAGCAAGTTACTTTTTACAGAAAGAACTTCCCTAGCTTCATACCCAACAATCTCTCGCTCTGTCAGAACTTTCCCATGCGCCATATCATAGGAAGTTTGAAAGTCATTTATTTGAAACAGCTTCTCCGGCTGCTTAATCCATTTTTCCTTTAGCGCTTTTGGAATAATGTAGTTGTGCATAAAATACGTACTCCGAGTACCAGTAAAATCAGCGGGCACAAACACGGCCTGACCGATAACGAGATCACCAGTTTCCGGCTGAAACATTGTTACGGCCTCAGGGTAGAGTGCGGTATCCTTTTCGCTGCGTTCTGCTAAGGTTTTAGGAGAATGATAAATACAGAACGGATGCAAGTATTTTTTTACAAAGGCTTGATCGAGGCCTTCAGATATTGCAATCGTGTCATACCCGTCGGTGGCGTGAAAAATTCCGCCACGTTCTCGAGTATACATCTGCTGTTGAATTTTTCCGCTCACTGACCATTTCTCCCTTCTATATACCCCAGCTTATAAAGAAGCCAAATAAACGGTTCATCCACTCGGACGGGACTAATAATGCCGCTGACCTGTTGATCGACCGGATTACTTCCAAGGGCGGACACTGCGAAATAGGAGGTATCTTTAAAGTAAACATCAAGGGCATTGACAAATGGAGTATCTACTTTTGCTAGAAATCTCTTCATTTCCCCGTTAATATTTTCATATTCAGCTAAATTGAGGCAGCCGCGATGTATGACATTATGGAAGACATTGCTGTTGGTGCCGATGTATTCCCCATCATCATGCTTTAAGGAATGTAGGAGATCACTTTTCGTCAACACTACCGCAGTCGGGATATCGGTTTTACTATTTTCAAGATGGGCAATAAAATCACCGAACAGTGAAATCACTACCTCACGCGGCTCATCACCCTGGCCAACAATTTTACCAGGGTTTTCACCCATTTGGTGGATCAGTTTTTCACGTATCGCGCGGATTTGCATTGGGTCGACCAAGAACAGAATGCCTGCGGAATTTTTGATATGGGCGGCATGAAGCTTAAGGTATTCTTTATCGGTCATTCCTTCACCGGCAACATCGAAAAAAACAAGTGTGAGCGGCGCCTGGTCTTCGTCTTTAAAGATAAACTGAAAAATAAACGGCTCCTGCCGATTCGTTTTTTCGGTTGATTGTAAAAGAGTCCCATTTTCAAAAAGGGGAATTTCATAGTTTATCCGAAATCTTTTACTAATCTCATTATCCAGCGGGATACAGGCGGCATCAAAATTGTTAGCGGTCACATGCTGAAGCGTATGAATCAGAGACGTCATATAAACCGATTTTCCAACCGAGGTGGCGCCAACAATAGAAACGATGTTACTTGGGTGCCTGCCGGCTGTTACCGGAAGATCGTTATGACAAACAGGGCACAGACGAATTCGCGTCACGACCGCGTATTTATCGGATACACCCATCAGAATGCGGTCAGAGTAAATCTTGTTTTCATCGGGAATCATCGAAGGATCAATGATGGCCTCGAGCTCATCAATTGGAGCTAGCCCGAATTTTCCCCGGTAGCTGTTCAATAATTCGTCTTCCTGGAGCGCTAAAGCCTCATCATCATCGCGGTGGTGGGCGGCACGGAAGACGACATCTTCATGATGAAATTTTGAAAAACAGTACGGGCAGACAATATCGTAAAATGGTAATCGTTCTTTGGCAGGTTGTTTTTTTTCAAACATTCGTTTTAATAATGCGAACATGTAATGGCCCCCTAATCAGGTATCAGCTCGTAATGCTGTGCTGATTTCTTTCCATTGTTAAAAAAGATGCGAATAAACTCATTTTTATCGATTTCAATTTCCGGCGGCACGGTTTTCCCAGCAGGGAAGTCCCGGATAAACGGATAGACGGTTCCATCCTCAAGAGAAATCGGGACACCGTCGCTTTTTTTTACATAGACGAGTAGTTCTTTTTCGATTGGAAACTCGGTCATGATCGCCATCTTTACTTTTTTGCGAGATTGAAAGAGTTTATTTTTATAAGCAATAGAAAAATAAATCTTCGCCCTCGAGCCTGTGATATAAATGAGATTTTTTTCATTTTCCTGCATAAAAACAATAAGCTTTCCTTCCCGTTTTTGGCAGGGTAGGATACGATAGGCAGTGCGGCCGATGGTATCTAATCTGCCGACATACCCTTGGTTGACTTTATATTCCTCGCGAGTGTAGAGTTTTAGTTCACACTCATCGATTTCGCTGATGGGCTTTACGCTATCAGCAGAGGTCTTATAAATGTACACAAAGTCAATTTCTTTTGGCCAGAACCAGCTTAAATGAACCACTGAGTCTTGCAGAGTCTTTTTTACATCCTTTATTTCATGATTAGGGGAAGAAATGGGTTCCCAGTTCACCAATAATCACCCTCAATCTTTATTAGCTAATAGGAAAAGTATAAATTTTTCAAATTTATACTTTCCTAACGCATAAGTGCAGCTACGCCTCTGTCTTCGCCCTTAGGGGCCCGCCAATCTGCGAGTTTTCTTTAAAATCCTTTACTAAATCGATCCCGTTTAGAAGGCGTACCTGTTACGGAAAAATCAGCTCCAGAGGCGGGCCGTCTAGTCATGCCTGAAAACTTTTCGCGAATCGGAATGATCATCGTTCCAAGACCGGTAAGTGCCGTTAACAAGATATCAGCAATAACGCGGTAAGAAAAACCCGACATGATTGAGAAGTTTTGTAAACCGGCTTCAAGCACAATTCCTGCTAATAAACCTGAAATCAGCCCGGTAAGTGTGTAGCTTTTAGCCAAGTAACGGTTGTCGAAGAGAATCCCAAGACCTAAACCAAATAATCCGCCGATAATGGTAAACAAGACAACACGCAGAATGGCAAGATACAGGCTGTTTTTGAACAATCCATGCCTTTCCGTCATCAGCAGCCGGTCCTGATTTTCTAAGTAAATTTTTTCAAACACATTCGTTAAATCATTTGCTTTTTTGACATCATGGAAGGACCCTCCCGTCCGGGATGCAATCGATTTGAGGAGCTGTGCGCCGCTTCTGTCAATTTTGCTCATCCCAATGGTATTAACGATAATTCCCTTGTCTTGATAGGGACGGACAACCTTAGTAAGGTCAATCTCACTATAGCCATCTGAGAACAGAATGACCATTGGTTTACGGCCAGGATTGTGGTTGTCTTCGATCTCCTTTAAAGCAGTGTCTAAGGCACCGGCAATATCAGTTTTTCCTCCATATTCCAAGCCTTTGATTTGCTCGTGGGCATCCAAAGTCTCATTTTTATCGCTGATGTTAAACATCGATTTCGTGACCGATGCATTGTCGTTAAAAGTAATGACAGAGGCCCGGTGGCTGGGCTTCATATTGTTAATAAGTTTTTCGGCTGCCTTCAGGCTTTCACGTTTCGGGTCCGTTTTATTCATGCTGTCGGAAATATCCATGACCATGACAATATCATCCGGCGGTTTGACAGTTGAAAAATTAAGAGAATAAATGTATTGAAAAATTAGACCGGCAGCAAACAGCATGACGAGAGTGGAAGGAAGTAGCACCTTCCATGATAGACCAGAATATTCCAAGCGCCAGCTGCGACCATTAATAATCGGCCTAATAAGCTCGGAAATTAAACAGAAGAGACCGGCAATAAAGGCCAATTGCGCAAAATAGGCACCAATTAACAGGATATTGGGCCAAACACCATAATAGGACTCGATCAACCATTCGCCAATAACAGCGCCGATGAACCCTGCAATAATACTAAAAACAAAAAAGAGAAAGCTAAATTTACGGACAGGCATGTTCAATGCTCCTTACAAGTTTAAAGTTAGCGGCGCAGTCCATTTATTGCTAAACGGAAGCTTCTGCTTTATTGGCGTGTAATTCAAAGCCATTTTCGACGTAAGCTTTGTAATACTTTTCGCCATTTCGATAGTACATTAGGTCCTTTAGCCGGAATCCTCCCATAAGGGCGAGCTTCTCAATGCCGCTTGATTTCTTTTCATGTGCACAGCCAACTTTACATTGTCTTGTTTCATGTTCTTTTTCTAAGGCAAACTGCATGAACTGACTGTAGAAATCACCAAAGAAGTATTTTTCTTCAAAGCGATGCTCCTGCGTATAATTAAACACCTCAATATGAACGGAGGAGGTTTCATTTAGGCGAAGATAAAGTTGCTTGAACAAATCTTCTTTTGAGAGAATCTCCCGGTTTTCATAGCGTGTCATGACATTTGCTCGTTCTAGCAGCTCATCCTCAAAACTGCGGTGGAACTCCTCCTGGGTCAGCACCTCGCGATTGCAAACAAGCAGTATTCTTTCAAGAAGGGGCTTGGGCTTCCCGTTTTCCAGCAAAGAAAGCAAGTTTCCAAAAAATCGCTCGTCTGAAAAGAAGTAGGGACCCCATTTTTCCTTTAGCTTTGCTGTGATCATGCCGATCATGTCGGCATAATATTCTGCAATATTTTTATCCAATACATCATCGGAATCATAGAGACTTTCAGCTGCCACTTGTTTCAGGCAGGATTCTACCTGGTCGATCAGCTCCATTTTCGATTGTAAATATTGGTGATGTTCCTCTAGCACCGCACGATATTGCTTCAAAATGGCCTGCTTTACCTCAAGCTTCATGATTTCGTACCTGGTACCATAAACTGTCTCGAAAAAGTAGTGTACAAAGCTGTTTAGGTTTTTCTTATCTGAAAAAGGAAGGTAGCTCTTTTTAAAATCACACTGGTCAACCATTTGCTGATAGTACTGCTGCAGAAGCGCTTCTTTTTCTAATCGTTCATTTTTCGTATCGCGCTCTAGTCTATCAATTTCATTTATCACACTAATTTCAGCCCCAGGTGTGTCGGAGGTCCATAAATAAGCGCAATATAATCCGTATTGTTCGTTATTTAATACATTTTCAAAGAAGCAGCGTTCTATTTGGGCTCTCAGGTCCAACCTTTGCAAATGCTCGCGGACAGGCTCTTCCAAATTGGTATAAAAGAAACACTCCGTTCCGCCTTCATATAAATACTCTTCGGCTTCTCTTAAAGACATTCTTTTTACCATTTGATACGAATTCGAGGCCCCGATTAATCCAGTCATATCCATGATTTTTTCGACCGGTGGAAGGCATTCATGAAAATATTTTTGAAAGGATGCTTCTGACAGCTCGAATAAGCTGAGCACTTTTTCTCGCTTTTCCGTTCCCGCAGCTTTTAACGATAACAACAGCTCATGAAAAAAATGGCTGGCAGCATGAAGGGCAATCGCTTTATTGGGTCGGGTTACCTTTGAAAAGCCTGCCGAAGCATAAACGGGTTCCTGTGAATTTCCTTTGATGCCCCTTTTAAAGTCCTGATGATTGTAGCTGTCCATTTTTTCATGATAGTCGGTGATCATCTTTCGATTTTTTAACAGATTTAGATTGCTTATGATTTCGTAATTTTGCTGCATGGCATTACTGGAAATCAAGCCATCTTCATTTTTATCGCTTAAAAAATACACCAAATCAAACAGTGGGGAAGGAGGGTGACTCACATTAAGCCGCAGGTGATCCTCTGTCAGCTGGAGATCCTTTTCAAAGGTGTATTCATCGTTTTGATAGTGATCTAGTTCTTTTAAAAAACTAATCCCGAGTGAGGTGGAGAGGGCAAAATTCTCGCCGTCCTGTTTTTCCTTCAGCAACCCGTATAAATCTACTTCGACCAAGCGAAACGACTCTTGAAGGATACTTTTTAACAGCAATGTGAATTCTTGAATGAGGATATTTGCTGGATCATCAATTGCCGTCACTAGACAAAGGTTTACTTTTTTTAGCGAAGAATATTCCTTCCCGTATTCAGCAATTTTTGACGAAAGTATACGAAATGCCTTATTTAGTTCAATTAGCTTTTTTTTCTCGCTATAAAAGGCTTCGTACATGCCCTTTCGCTTATACTTGCGGTCAAGTTCATTTCCCGGAAGCTGGAAGGACAGTACGTTTTCGCACGTAATCGTGTCAGTTTGATACGCGTGAAAGTATATGACGCCGGAACTGTTCAGCCATTTTTCCTCATTTATGGCCATAATCGCTTTTAGTGCATCCTTCATAAGGTCACCTAGAAATAAAAAGACAATCGGATGATTGACACTGCGCTGTTCATTTTCGGAAAGGCTGATTTTTTCCAATTGGATTGAAAATGTGTTGGCATACTTTTGTAAAAGTTCTCTCAAAGCTGATTCCCCCTATTGATTCTCCATAGCCGGTCAGGATAAGAGGCGGGCCACATGCATTAGTTTGCGTGTGGCCATATTTTTACACGTTAAGAAAGTATGAATTGGCAGCGAGGAAGAGTACTCGACGTAGTTGCCAATTCTAAGAAATAAGTATAAGTGCAACTACGCCTCTGTCTTCGCCTAAAAGGCTCGCCAGTCGGCGAGTTTTCTTTAAGCGTTTAGATTTGGACTGTGTGTGATGATTTGATCTATCTCGTTAGTATTTACTTAATAATTCGGTTATCCGCCAATTGTAGATCGCTGTCTGCCAATTGGATACGTCTATCCACAAATTTAAAGGATTATCAGCTCATTGGCTGCTCTATCCACCAATTGGAAGAGGTTATCCGCTTATTGGCGACACACTAATGTCGTTTCCTTATGATTTTAACTGCCGCAGCATCTCCTGTACCTTGATCATCAGCTCTTTGTAAAAACCGTATAAATCCTCGCCGTTGGCAAATTCCTTGTAGTCATAATCAAGGGCTTCCTTTTCCTTTTGATAGGCCGCGGCCATTTCCTCTAAAGCAAAAATTAGCTGCGCAGCACTTTCTTGATTAATTAACTCGATGCTGCGTCGTTCCGATTTCTTTTCGAGCTGCGCCATTTGTTTTGGATTTAATGATTTAAAAGCTTGATAGATTTCAAATTCAACAAACTTCGACGTTTTCATCAGGTTCACGAACGGCTCCCATGCATCTTCCTCAATCTCTTTATCGTAAACGTAGAGGGCACCGCGCTTCTTAATAGTTCTAGTATAAATGGCCTGAATGAACTGATTCATCATCATCTCTTTATCTTTTTGCGAAGCGAGAACTTGCTCAATCTCGGTGATCCTTTCTTGAATAAAACGATATTTCCGTACCTCTAATTTCACTTTTTCAATTAGTTTAGGGGAACGGATGAAGTTTTCCTTCGCAAGGTCTACATTCGTACTGCCAAAAATATCACTCGACCCAACAATCTCCATGTTGCCGGCAAACATGTCTTTCAGCAGACGGAGCACTTGCTTCAAGCTTCCGAGACTTGCTTTTTCTATCTTCTTCGGATCTACGTCATGTGCAGCAAATAACGCCCCAATATTCACGTCTTTTGTAAAATGGCATTGGAATCTCGCACTTGTATTTTGGTCGTCATTCTTTTCTATGATATAGCCAAAACCTAGCGCTTGATCAAATAGGGCACGGACACCGGCATTGTATTGTTTGACACGTTCGTTCTCATACGTATCTCCCCAAGATTTCTCCGGAATCGGTGAAGGGAGGTAGGCCCAGTTTTCCTTCGCAGTTTGCACGAGGTGACGGCCAACACCTTCTTTTTCTAAAATTGTTTTTTCATAGGCTGTCTCATAAAGGGACAGCGGCGAGTACGCAAACAAAGGAATCCCATTCTTCGTGTTCAACCAGAAGATCCGGTTTTTTAGCTCACTTTCTTTAATCGTGAAGCGTGAATGACTTAGCGAATGGCGCTCAAAATTTTTAATTCCATTGAAAATATTCGGTGCCTTCACCGGAACAGACACAAAGCCCCATTGCGGGAAGTGAAGCTGACCGTTGCTGTTGGCAAGGTGGAATACTGGCAGGGCATCACGGTCAAGGCGTGCCGCAATCTTATCCTCAATAATCTTGTCGATGGGCAGGTCATCGCCGTATTTCAGCCGTAAAAAGTCTTCCATCGACTTCGTAATTAACTCCCCGAACTGGTCGGTTAGGAATTCGGAAACAGTGCCAACAACGTCGATATCGGTTTCCTTTACCCAATAGGTGGATTTTTCAAGGAGCATTTCCGACCATTGCTGCACCAATATTTCTCCATCCTTTGAATCAAACATTCGCTGAATTTCACGAGCGACATCGGGAACACTGACAAGGTGCCAATAATAGGTGGCATCGTGGTCGCGTTTTACCTCCTCACCATCGACGAGGATATCAGCGTTCTTTTCAAAAATTGTCTTCAGCGTCTCTAAGATTTCTTTATACACCTCATAAATCTTGTTATTCTGGTTGTTTAAAAGCTGGTATAGGTCCTCATAGAATTCGATCATTTCTTCAATTCTGGACTTTTCCGCCCGAGCAAAAAATTCATTCAGTTTGGCATCAATATAGGCATTCTTTTTGCGATCCTTTGAAATAAATGCGCTGCGGGCATCTTCTAGCTTGCTGTAGGCATATTCCTGCTCTGTAGTAATTGCTTTTGGCAGACGCTCTAAGCGGTCGCGAAGTCCTTCAACATATGCCTGCAATGTCTTTAACAAGCAGAAACCATCGTTGGAGTAAATCAAGCGTGATGCAAAGATTGGCCCTTTTTTCGGATGGAGGAATAAGCGCTCAATGTGGCGGCGGAACTCCTCCATGATTTCTCCTGGCAGCTGTTTCTTGCATTTACGGTATTGGTCCTTAGCTTTTAGTAAAAATTCACGGTCTAATTCTTCATCAAGATTGATCACGGAAGTTTTAATCACATTGTTGTAAGAGAAGCGGTCGCTGTTTTCAAAACCGGATAATGGTTCCGGCACGCGTTCATTAAAGCGCTGATGGACAGAATCCGGGTCGATACGCAATTTTTCTAAAAACTGCTCGACTTCCGTTTGATCGGGACCGGCATCAAACATCGTGTTCATTTTTTCAAACAGCTTATAGCCAATATAGGTTGTCATTTCTTCGAGTGGAATCTCTGCCATCGATGCGCCAATAATGTTGTATTGGTAGTTGGCGGCATATGGCTTTGGCATTTGGGCGATATTGGTGCGGATGTTGCTGATATAGTCGTGGATGGCAAACTCTTCGCCAGATTTCTTTTCTTCATTAGCCATAAAGTGGGTGATATTTTCAGCGGTGACATTCATGCAGTAATCGTAGGCATTCTCGAGCCATTTGCCTTCAAGGTTTGTCCCGGAGATCAAATGACAGAGATTAAACGGCGGCATAGGGGAGTTGACATCTAAGAGGCTGCCGTATTTCATTTTGAATCGTTCATTTCGTTCATCACAGTTCATCCAGTAGTCAAGTTCTTTTAGGGCTGCATATCCATTTTTCTCAATATATTCGACGGTGTGCGAGCTTAAGCCTCGTTTGGACAAATTCACATCAGGTGTGAACAGGTAACCAAGTATGCTGACTTTATCGACACCGGTTGAGCCGAATTTCCGCTCCATGATTCCGCGGGTGATATAGGCAATATCAAGGTAGCAGCCACTGCCTGTTCCGCCGGACAGCCCAGTTAAGATGAAGACATAGAGCCGTTTATTTGTCCCTTCAAGAACGGCTTCTAATTTCCGTTCAATCGTTTGAACAACTTGATTGATTTTTGTAAACAGCAGCAGTCTTCCGGCTTGACGGACTCCGGAAGCACCGCTGATGCCGTCGGTAATCAATAGTTCTGGTGACAGCCATTCCTTTATGTACGGTTCAATCGTGCTGCGATTTTGCAGCAGGCCGCCGATTTCCGGGTTGGAAAGCAGGACAAACTCTTTGTTCGGGTCAAGGCCAATGCCCTTATATTTTTTATTGCGGTCATATTCATTCGTTTCGAATGCTAAAAATTCAATGTTATTTGGCTTTTCCTTTTTCTTTTTCGATAACGGGTCCTGTGGCAGCTTGAAGCGGCGGTTGACTTGGTACTTGAGCCTGAGCAGGGCATCAATTCCAGTGCCCCCAAGGCCGATGACAAGCATCGGGTTATCAATCGTATCAACACGAATTTTCTCCGAAATGATACCCCCGCCTAACGAAACATCCAACTGCTGAATATGCTCTCTCACACTAGCTTTCATGCAAAATTCCTCCCTTGCTGTTTAAATTCTCTTACAAATAAAGACGAAAAATATCGTCGTTAGGATTCAAGTTAAGGCATCAGGCACTGCGAAGGGTGCCTGACACCCTTACTACGCTTATCAAGTTAACTTATATACTCAATGTAAATAGATTTGTTTACCTTTTTAGGAATGATTCTCAGGCGGTCGTTTCGTTTTACTACAAGCCCTTTTTTGGTGTCAATGGCTCGGCCGCCTTTTTCGATGGTACAGTCAGAGTGATTGACGATTAGCAGAGCATCACCCGAAGCGGGTTTAAATATGATTTGCTCCGTCTCTGTAAATTCCGGTGACAGCGACAAGAGCTGGTGCAGCCGAAACTTTCCTTTAAAGCCTTTTAATTTCTTGAATTGCGGGCTGATACGTTCACCTGTATTTTCATCCTTTATTTCCACGATCATTTGGCCGCTAAAGCCACGGCTCGCTTGTTTCAATTTTGAAAGCACGATGTAAGCAAGGGCTGCGAGCAGAAGGGCACCGACAACACCAGCAGCTACATAAAGCCATGGAAATGGTTTCTCGTCCTCCGCTGAACTTGGCTTTGCCGCTACAGGTGCAGCCGCCGAATTTTTCACAATAATCCTTTCCGGCTGAGTTTCACGGAAAAAGCTATTATCCTCCGCTTTCACGACAACTTCATAGCCCGTGGCTTTTCCGAGCTTGAACTGACCGGTAAACCCTTGATCATCGGCATTTAATACAATTTCCTCCGTGTTTCCCCTTTCGAGGTCTTTTACATAAGCGGTCGCTTTCATAGATTTATAGATTTCTTTATCTGTAATGGCTGTGCCGTTATCTTCAAAAATAGCTCTGACTTGAACGGTTTCACCCGCCTTGTAGCCTTGCTTGGCAAGCGGGGACAGCTTAAGCTGTAAGTCATAATTAAAAACAAGATTGATATCGATTTTATCCTGTGGCACCCCTTTGACCTTTAACGTCCAATCACCCTGTACCGGCTTCATCAGCTTAACCATCGAGTAGGTCTTTGACCGTGACAGCAGAACCTGATCGGAAGGGACCGCCAGCTCTTTACCTGAAGGATCGATGAACTTAACCTCAACCGGCTGGCTTGAAATAAGAGAAATATTCGCTTCTAACACATTTTCATTTGGTACCGGTATATTGATATCCTGAAAGTCTCCATTCCCTACTAATTGGTCCACCGGGACAATTTTCAACTTTAAATGGTTGGCAAAGATTTCACTTAGGATTCCTGGAAGCTTATCTGCTGAGGTAGCTTCAAAGAATTTTCCGTTTGTGCTCTCGGCAACATTCGTGAGCAAATCTTTATTCAGCTTGCCATTAGCGTTTAAGCCGATAGTGTAGATGGGATATCCCTTCGCCTTCGCATCAGAAACAGCTTTCTTTAAGTCGTCCTCCGCCATGGCAGCGGTCTTAGGCTTTTTCGGATCCAATTCGTTATTGCCATCAGCTAAAAGGATAATCAATGGAAAGTAATCCTGCTCATGGCTTGAGTCCAACACCTTAACAGCTTCTTTCACTCCGGTAGATAAATCGGTGTATGTGTATTTACCAACCGAGTCAATGAAATCCTTCAAATCCTGTTTATCCTGTTCCGAGCGTAATTTGACTAGTGCCTTTTCTCTCATTACCTCATCGGCGTAAGCAATGGCCCCAATTTTATCCCCGTTAAGGGATGCCATATCAATAAACATTTTCATTGCTTCACTGCTAATATTATTCGGATCGCTGCTCTTCATGGAATTACTTACATCCACGACCAGCATTCCTTCAATCCGGGAAGTGGAATGCAGTGGACTTGCAGCGCGTACACTTAAATAACTACTGTTGCAGAGTAAGAAAGTAATGACTATAAAACTACTGATCCATTTTTTTAACATCTGTGTGCAACCTCCACGAGCAGTTTCCTATTTCGCGCAAATATTACAAAAAATTCTTGATGTAAACTTATTTTACCACCGCTGTAATTATATTCCCAAGGAATAATCCCTAGAATTATAAAAATTTTCCTATTATAATATAAATTAACCGAATATTATGGGAAAATTATGTAATTTTATGTAAGGTAAAATCATTTGAACAGGAGGAGTACCATGTACCTCATCGTATTTACTAGTATTCTAGTATTGATCCTTCTTTGGAAAACCTATCAACTTATAAAAAATAAGCGCAGCAGCGGCCGTTTCGAGGATATCGATGATGAATTAATCATCATGTTAAACGAGGGTGATTCCATTGGCTAAACAGGCTGTCCAGTTATCGAAGAAAAAACGAACAAAATATTGCTTTCAAAAGCTAAAAATGTGCAAAAAATGCAATCGTTATTCTGTTTTAAAAGATGAAACGTGTCCGACATGCGGTACTAATCTAGTAGGAATTGAGAGTCTCGTCAAAACTATTTTAAAAAAACGAATAACAACGGAAGCAATTCGAATATTAATAGTTGTCTGCATCGGCATTGTCTTTGCCCCAACCATCAAAACCATGTACTATTCCTTATTCGCTGGAATCATCTTTTGTATCAGCTACGTTGCTTTGACCTCTCTGTTTATGAAAAGTGAGTATTTCCATCAAATGAAGAAGCTGCTTAGGAAGGATTTCCGCAAAATCCAGGCGGGCATCCAGTTTGACAGTGACCTCGCCAAAGCTGATGTCAAAGAGGAGAGACTTGCCGCGGCCTATGAAAAGCTTCGTGAAATTGGCGATTTTATTTCCACAGATCGCATGAAAGTCCGACGCGTGACGGTGTTAAACGATATTGCCCTACGGAGCGACATGGAACTTGAGGTTGAAGGGCTTATTCCTTCATCATATGATAAGGATTTTGTGAAATATGCGCTTGAGGTGTTAAAAATCAACCGAACTCTGATTACGAAAAAGTGTATCGCCTATTTTATCCACTATCGAGATGCGATTGTCATTGATTTCGGGATGGACTCGCTTGTTGCTGTCGCTGGTACGGTATTACGAATGAAGCTGTACATTCTCGAGTTTTCCACGTTTATCGAAGAATTCCTTGACTATTTTCCTAAGGAACGTGTGCTTAGACTGTGCAGTATCATCCATGCTAACCCTGAGGTGGAGTGGGGAAGCCTTAAGGAAAAAACAATGCGTGTAGTTGCGAAAAGGTATCATTATGATCCCGATTTCAAGCGTTTTACAATTGAAAGAGAAAGGGTCATTAGTCATGTTTAAGTCAACTGTTTATAAAAAAGTGAACATGTCGCAAAATTTTTTCTTGCTGCTGCTTGTAATTCTGCTTGTAATTGTCGGCGGTAAATTCATTATGGCACATGCAAAACTTGTTGCTTATGAGGAAGCAATGAGCTTGTTTCAGTCAGGAGATTTAGTTGCCGCGGAAAAGAAGTTCCGGGCCGCAAAGCGAAATCTATCGGTTACAGACCATAATCAAGACATTAACCGGAAGCTCTCGATTCTCTCGCCCATTCGTGAAGTCATGGAAGACCTAGATGAAATGGCAGCTGATAATCAGGAGGAAAAGAACATCGATCAACTCGTTGTAACTTATGATCGCTGGCATGAGAACATGAAAATATGGGTATCAGGCTCACGTATTCAAAAGGAAATGTATGGGGAAATGCTCGTACTCACGAAGCTTGATCAGGATTTTAAGGACTATTTTTCCGCGATAAAAATAAGCCAGCTTGCTAAATTACAGAATAATACCATAAATGGGGACGCCGAGGAGGAAAAGGTTCTTACTATTCTAAAAAAGCTCCCCGCTGAATACTATGGCGGTGATCCTGAAAAAACAAAAGAGATCCAAACCGCATTCCACCAATATTATGTTAATAAAATAAAGGCATTAAAAGCAGAGAATGCTTCCGTTGCTAAGATTGTAGCTGAAGGAAATCGGCAATTTGCCATGCTGACCAATTTCTCTATTGATTTTGGCTGGCTTAAAAACACCCTCGATACCCATTTGTTAAAAGTTCTTAATGCCGCAATTGATAAGAAGGATTATGCTGTATTTGCCGAGCAGGCAAACACCGTAAGAAACCTATCAGCGAATATGAAGGATGCCAAGGTGTTCTCATTTATCGAAAAAGCAAAAAATGATTTACTGTCTAAAGCAAAATCTTTCACAACCGGCAACAAATACGAGGATGCCATCAGCCTCTATGAAGCACTGAAACCATTAGAAAACACGGAACAACTAATCGCAAATGCAAATCTCGCCTGGGATAAATTTGAACCGATTCGCGTCCTAAAGCGTCTTTATCCTTCAAAGGAATTCCCAAGCTTTGTGACCGCGAAGAACAAATGGGGGGGAGACATAGTCATTGCAGCCATCTCAAAGGACGGTGGAATCTATTTTGGCAAGCTAAAGGGAGAAGAGGCAATGGCAGTTACCGAGGGAACCCTGGATGGCTCGCCGAACGTCACTAAACTAGATTTTGAAAGCAGCTATACTTCATCAAACAATCCGGTCGTCTCGATCGATGTAAAATCTACGGAACGGAAGCATCATTATTTGGCCTACGAAGTCCGCTCTAGTTCGATGGTGAAAATTCTTGATGTTGAAGCAGACAATATAACCGTGGAATCGAAGAATGTTTTACTAGTGGATAATCCAGCAGGCAAAGGGACGAGCGAACGTGCCTATTACGAACAGGATTCTCAGGGGATCTATCGTTTTACTAAAATAAAGGCAGATTATGTTGATATTCAGGTGAGCGATATTACCAGCTATTATGGGAAAAAGGTGCGTTTCACAGCTTACGCCGCCGCGAAAGCAAACGGAGGGGCATTAGTCACACTATCGGAAACCTATAACTACACCACCAGCCGATGGGAAAAAACATATTTGCTGTTAAGGGGCCAGTCGGAATTTACGATTTACCAGAACTATACCGTCATCGGAAGCTTCATTGGATATGAAAATATGACTGATGAAAACGGGGAGCAGATTCGTGTCTCGGTATTCCAGGTGGAAAAAGTGGATAAATAGAAAAAGGCGAGTTAACTCTACTCGCCTTTTTCAAAACTTGACAGCGGGATAAATTGATTGAAGATCCCAATGGTCGTAACCTTACCCATTCCTGCATCTGTAAAATCAGTTTTATAGATCGAGAAAATAACATAATCGGATTTGGTTGTTCCCGCATCAAAGATGGATTTTCCCGCAACCGATAGAAACCCCTTTTTTAACAGGTTTGACGATTGTTCCATGGCTTTGTGATTAATCCAATCGATGTACTCAGCACGTTCAGGATTAGTAGCAGATAATATAAAGATAATAAATAGTGAGAGAAAGATGGATGCAAGACGTTTCATTTTTTTGGACTCCTATCTTAATAAAAATACAGTAACTGCTTGTACATTCATATGTAAATGAAACCTAAAAAATCACCAAAATCGATTCCGTTTTGAGAGCATGTAAATAAAAAAATGGAAAAAATATTTTGGTGATATTTGCCTTTTGCTATGTTAAATTATTACTATTATTATCTTTTACTAGTTTCGCTAAACATGGCTTCATGGTAATTTAATTGTATTTTCATAAATAAATTTAAAGGAGACAAATCTGTGAAGAGAAAATGGAAGTGGGTATTTTGCTGTTTCATATTCCTGCTTTTTTTAAATGGGTTCGGAATCCTAACGGTTACTTTTTTAGGTAAGTAGGAGAGGCAGGGAAGACGAGAATGACAACGAACTTAACAAAACCGATTTCGAAAAAGTTGCTTTTTGCCATGCTCATTGTGACCATTGGGGCTGAAGTTCTCCTCTATTTAACCCGATACAGCTACATGGCAGGTACTCTATATGATGCTATGATGGTGTCATCCTTTTTTATCGGCTG
The DNA here is from genome assembly GCF_030123405.1 of Neobacillus sp. WH10. Lineage (GTDB taxonomy): Bacteria > Bacillota > Bacilli > Bacillales > Cytobacillaceae > Neobacillus. Next base: position 4,735,741 of record NZ_CP126110.1, on the reverse strand, counting down.
GAAGCTGCACCAGCGGCTCAAGAGTCCCACGGACCATCCTAAAACAAAACGGCAGCTTACCCTCCAATTCACGGGTGCGTTTCTGATTTTCTTTCTTGGCAGCACGGTCATCAATATGTATTCAACCTATACTTTCCAGGATTTTAGTGTTGATTATGATCAATATGTTCAGGACTATGCCGAGACACAGGCATATGATCCAGGGGATGAAGGAGCGTCGACAGAACCAGTTTGGGCCTTTTTTGAAAAAGTAGACATGATTGGCTCTGATTTATATGCAGACACGCTTGCTGGTTTGGAGGAGGTTTGGCGGCTCGCTTACATGATCCTCTTGCTTGTTATCTTTAAAAAAATTTTCCCGCGCCGCTGGGAGAGCGGACGGAGAGATATTTTTTTGATGAGCGCACTGTTTCTCACTTCAATCCTTTTTGGTATCGACCACACGCTAGATTCGGAGCAGCCATTGTCGATTCGCATCGGGGCCATCGTCACCTTTGCTAACATGGGATTATTATTTGGTTTGATCCTATTATGGACCCGAAACCTTTGGGTGACCGTACTCGTTCACGCACTTTACGATATCACCGCCACATTATCCTGGTACTATATCGATTATGCTGTGGAACTATTTGCGCTAGCTGTTTTGCTTGTCCACTTGATTCTTCATACGTTGGAAAAATTAAACCAAAGACGCTTGGAGCACCAGCTGGAAGCAGATGATCTGGTGCAGGCAGCCGAATAGAAATCATTAAAAAGAGGTTCCGTAAGCACGGGACCTCTTTTAGTACTCGTTGACTTTATCCTTCACCCTATATAGAATCGTACCCTCCTCATTCATTAAGTAATTAATCTTTTATAAATCAAAAGTTTTTATTAAGCTCTCTAATGCAAGTTTTTGTTTCACATTTAGTTCTATAGAACTATTGCCATAATGCTATAAAAAACGACAAAAAAACCATTTATTATCCGAATTTTCTAGAAAGACCAACTCAGCATTTTTGCTCCAAAATCTTTTTCGCAAAAAGAAGATGCCGTTTATTTGTTTGTAAACACACAGTTATGAGTTATTTTTACATAACGGTAAAATTTGTGCAAAAATTGTAAATATTGTAGAGTAATAGCGCAATTTATACTAGAATAGGAGGTATACGACAAAAGTCGTACCAGGGGGGCTCATAGATATATAGTTTTAAGTTAGCTTCTTTATTTTGGTACCTGTATGAAAACGTATTCAAAATCCTGGATCAAAAAAACAAGAGGGGGCATGCCTATTTAGTTTGTTTACTACCCTAAAGTCAAAGGTATAAACATTCAAAACTCAAGGAGGCGAACGGTTTGAAGTTTTTTAAAAAGCAGATTTTTATTTTATCAACTATTTTTACATTACTCGCTAGCTACGTGCTGCCTTACATTAATTATGCCAGTGCAGCCGAGAATTACATAACCGTAGCCCAAGCAATTGCGAATAATACTGGCAGCGCAACTGTGAAGGGATATATAGTTGGATACACTACTGGAACGAATAAATATCAATTTACAGGTCCTTTTAATAGTGACACCAATATTGCCATTGCAGATAGTCCAACTGAAAAGGATCCGGCAAAAATAATGCCAGTTCAACTTCCATCAGGAGAGTTAAGGACTAATTTTAATTTAAAAACACATCCTGAAAATTTAGGTAAAGAAGTTTACATTACAGGGTCATTAGAAGCATACTTCACTGTCCCGGGATTAAAGAGTCCAACATATATTGGATTTGAACCTCCAGGAGGCGGTCCCGTAGATCCGCCAGTCGATCCACCTGCTGATGGCATCAAGATCAGTTCTATTCAAGGGGAAAGCCATACTTCACCATATAAAGATCAAACGGTCAATGGTGTTGTAGGGATTGTCACTCAAGTATGGGATGCGGATAATTTCTATATGCAGGATCCAAATCCTGATAACAATCCGAAAACGTCCGAAGGGATCCTCGTCTACAAAAAGGGCCACGGAGTTGTTGCTGGTGATAAACTAGCGGTTGACGGACTAGTAAAAGAATGGGTTGTTGCCGGCTATAACGATAAACTGGAAACAGATCTTCCGTCAACAGAAATCAATGCGTCTCTGATTACTAAGCTAGCAAGCGGACAAGAATTACCTAAGGCACTTGTCATTGGCAAAGACATTCACCCACCAACTCAAGTAGTGGATAATGACAAATTTTCTGCCTTTGACCCAGAAGAGGATGGAATTGATTTTTACGAAAGCATCGAAGGCATGCGTGTTGTTATCGAAAATCCAATGGCTATTGCTCCGCAAAGATATGGAGAAGTACCAGTTATTGCGGAAAAAGTAGAAGGTAAAGTTTACACAACACCAGGCGGTATTCCGATTACGAAGGATAACATGAACCCTGAAAGACTGCCGCTCCTTTTCACCGTAAAGGATGAAACATACAAGGTTAAAACAGGGGATAAATTTAACGGTACGGTAACGGGTGTCATCACCTATACGTTCCAAAACTATAAGCTTCTAACTAATAAGGCAGATCTTCCTCCATTAGTAGAAAGCGGCTATACGCAAGAAGTAACCGATATCGTTAAGGATGATGATAAGTTAACAGTTGCTTCATATAACATGGAAAACTATACAAAGGCCGATGCTGCTAAAACTGCAAAAATCGCTGATTCCTTTGTGAATAACATGGATAATCCTGATATTATCGGCTTAGTAGAAGTTCAGGACAATAACGGGGAAACAGCTGGCGGAACAGCTGCAGACCAAAACTATCAAGCTCTTATCGATGCTATTAAAGATAAGGGCGGTCCAACTTACAAGTGGACCGATATTGAACCAGTCAATAACCAAGACGGCGGGGCGCCAAACGGAAACATCCGTGTTGGTTTCATCTACAATCCAGACCGTGTTTCATTGAAAGCAGGAGCAGAAAAAGGTGGGTCAACAGATGCAGTTGGCTATGACAATGGGTCCTTAACCTTCAACCCTGGTAGAATTGACCCGGCGAATGCAGCATTCTCCTCCAGCCGTAAGCCATTAGCTGCAGAATTTACGTTTAAAGGCGAAGATGTCATTGTTATTGCTAATCACTTTAATTCTAAGGGCGGAGACCAGCCGATTTTCGGGAAAAGTCAACCACCTGTTCTAGGCAGTGAAGCAAAACGCGTGCAAATCGCCGGCATTGTTAATAATTTTATTAAAGATGTAAAAAGTAAAAACGCGGATGCGAACATTGTTGCCCTAGGTGACTTAAACGATTTCGAATTCTCGAATCCATTAACAACCTTAAAAGGAAATGAATTAGCGAACCTAATTGAGAAAGTTCCTGCACCTGAAAGATTTACCTATAGCTATCAAGGAAACTCACAGGTGCTTGATCACATGCTCGTTTCTAACAATCTAACAGATCGCTCTGAAATTGATATTGTTCACTTGAACTCTCCGTTTACGCATGCACACGGGCGTGTCAGTGACCATGATGCTGTGTTGGCACAAATTAACTTAAAAGATGAACCAACACCTCCTGAGCATAAAGCAATTGATTTATCGATCATGCATGTGAATGACTCTCATGCGAATGTGGAGCAGTATCCGAAGCTTACGACTGCAGTTAACCAAGTAAGAAGCGAAAAGCCAAACGCCTTGCTTGTTGACGCTGGAGACGTTTTCTCTGGAACACTTTACTTTAACCAATACCTTGGAAAAGCAGATTTAGGCTTCATGAATGATCTCCGCTATGACGCAATGACATTCGGAAACCACGAGTTTGATAAAGATTCCAAAGTATTAGCAGACTTTATTAATGAAATGAAATTCCCGATCCTAAGTGCCAATGTCAATGTGACTAAGGATCCTGTCTTAGGACCGCTGTTTAAAAATGAAATCAGTGCTGATGCAAAAGGCGGTAATATCTATCCAGCCATCATCAAAATGGTTGACGGCGAAAAGGTTGGTATTTTTGGCTTAACAACAGAAGATACAACATTCCTTGCGAACCCATCTAAAGAAATTGTATTTGAAAATGCGGTAGATAAAGCAAAAGCAACTGTTGCTTCGCTTAAAGAGCAAGGTGTTAACAAAATCGTTGTCCTTTCACACTTAGGCTACGGTCCAGACCAAAATCTGGCAACAGCTGTGGATGGCATCGATGTCATTGTTGGTGGACATACCCATACAAAGCTTGATAAGCCAGTGTTAGTTGAAAAAGCTGAACCAACTGTTATTGTCCAAGCAAATGAATACCTTAAATTCCTCGGTGTTCTTAATGTAAGCTTTGATGAAAACGGTGTGGTAAAAGCGCAGGACGGCAAATTGCTTGATGTGAATACGTATAAGGCTGATGCAGGAGCACAGGAAAAAGTAGATGAATTGAAGAAACCGCTTGATGAACTGAAAAAGACAGTCATCGGCTCATCAAATGTTTTCCTTGACGGCGAACGTACAAATGTCCGCTACAAAGAAACCAACCTTGGTAATTTGATTGCCGATGGTATGGCACAAAAAGCCAATGAAATTTTGAAAAATAACACAACGATTGCGATGCAAAATGGCGGCGGAATCCGTGCCTCCATTAAGCAGGGCGATGTAACGCTTGGCGATATTCATACAGTTATGCCATTTGCAAACCTCCTAGTTACACTTGACTTGACTGGTCAAGAAATTTGGGATGCTCTTGAGCATAGTGTAAGTAAAGCAGAAAGTGGCGCAGGCCAATTCATGCAGGTTTCCGGACTTCAATTCAAGTATGATCCAAAGAAGGATCCATATAAGAGAGTCTGGGAAGTAAAAGTGAAAACAGCTGACGGTTTTGAGCCGCTTGATTTAACGAAAACATATTCAGTTGCAACAAATGCATTCGTAGCTGATGGCGGCGACGGATTCACGATGTTTAAAAAGGCTAAAGATGCTGGCCGTATTCACGAGCTGCTTCTAGTAGACTATGAAATTTTAACCGAGTATTTTACAAAAAATAGTCCTGTGGCTCCAACGGTTGAAGGCAGAATCACAGCGAAAGCTGCACCATTTAATCTTTCTTTAATGCATGTAAATGATACTCATGCGAATGTCGAGCAATATCCGAAGTTAACTACTGCTGTTAACCAAGTAAGAAGCGAGAAACCAAATTCCTTGCTTGTTGACGCAGGAGACGTTTTCTCTGGAACACTTTACTTTAACCAATATCTTGGTAAAGCTGATTTATGGTTCATGAACAAACTCAAGTACGACGCTATGACATTCGGAAACCATGAGTTTGATAAAACTTCTACTGAACTTGCAAGCTTTATGAGTGAAATGACCTTCCCGATGGTAAGTGCAAACGTGAATGTGACAAAGGATCCTGTTTTAAGTCCATTGTTCAAAAACGAAATTAGCGCTGCGCCAGAAGGCGGAAAAATCTACCCGGCAATCGTAAAAACAGTTAATGGGGAAAAAGTAGGTATTTTCGGTTTAACGACTGAAGATACAACGTTCCTTGCGAACCCTTCTAAAAATATTGTGTTTGAAAATGCTGTAGAAAAAGCAAAATCAACAGTTGGTGCATTGAAAGAGCAGGGAATTAACAAAATTGTTGTTCTTTCACACTTAGGCTATGGCCCAGACCAGAATCTTGCGAAAGCAGTCGATGGAATTGACGTAATCGTTGGGGGACATTCCCATACGAAGCTTGATAAGCCTGTTGTAGTTGAAAAAACAGAACCAACCGTTATTGTTCAAGCAAACGAATACCTCAAGTATCTTGGTACACTTGACGTAACGTTTGATGAAAACGGTGTAGTAACAGCGGAGAGCGGCAAACTTCTTGATGTTAATACCTTTGCCCCTGATGCAGAAGCATTAGCGAAAGTTAATGAATTAAAAGCCCCGTTAGAAGAATTGAAAAAGACTAAAGTTGGCTCTACAAGTGTTCTTCTTGACGGCGAACGTACAAATGTCCGCTACAAAGAAACCAACCTTGGTAACTTAATTGCTGATGCGATGGCGCAAAGAGCCAATCAAATGGTGCCTGGCACCTTTATTGCGATGCAAAATGGCGGTGGAATTCGTGCATCTATTAAGCAGGGTGATGTAACACTAGGTGACATTTACACGGTAATGCCATTTGCCAATCTTCTTGTTACGCTTGATTTAACGGGTAAAGAAATTTGGGATGCCCTTGAGCATAGTGTAAGTAAAGCAGAAAGCGGTGCAGGTCAATTTATGCAGGTTTCCGGTATCCAGTTTAAATACGATCCGGCTAAACCAGCATACGATAGAGTTTGGGATGTAAAAGTCAAAACAGCTAATGGTTTTGAATCAATTGATTTGACTAAAACATATTCAGTTGCAACCAATGCATTCGTAGCTGACGGCGGCGATGGATTCTCGATGTTTAAAAAGGCAAAAGATGCTGGCCGTATTCATGAATTGCTAATAGTAGATTATGAGATTTTAGTAGACTATTTTACAAAAAATAGCCCGGTTTCACCAACGGTGGAAGGCAGAATTTTAACAGGTACAGAGCCGCAGGTTCAAAATGGCTGGGTTCAAGTAGACGGTAAATGGTATTACTATGAAAATGGAGTAATCCAAACTGGCTGGGTGAAAGACGCTGGTAAATGGTACTTCTTAGGCTCAAATGGTGAAATGCAAACCGGCTGGGTGAAAGATGCTGGTAAATGGTACTTCTTAGGCTCAAATGGTGAAATGCAAACCGGCTGGGTGAAAGATGCTGGTAAATGGTACTTCTTAGGCTCAAATGGTGAAATGCAAACCGGCTGGGTGAAAGATGCTGGTAAATGGTACTTCTTAGGCTCAAATGGTGAAATGCAAACCGGCTGGGTGAAAGACGCTGGTAAATGGTACTTCTTAGGCTCAAATGGTGAAATGCAAACCGGCTGGGTGAAAGATGCCGGTAAATGGTACTTCTTAGCCTCTGACGGTTCCATGAAGACTGGCTGGGTTTTAGACCAGAACAAGTGGTATTTCCTTGATTCTACTGGTGCTATGAAAACTGGCTGGGCAAAAGTAAATGGCCATTGGTATTTCATGAATGCCAGCGGTGCAATGCAAACAGGCTGGTTGAATGTAGGGGGTAAATGGTACTACTTATATACAAACGGTAAAATGGCGGCTAACACCAAAATTCAAGGCTACAAGCTAGGTGTGAATGGTGCTTGGATCCGCTAATGAATTAAAAAAGAACCAACTCTACTATATTAGGGTTGGTTCTTTTTTATTATTTCAAAATAAGATATATATTCTTTAAAAATTTCTTTTTCAGGAGTTTTTAAGGTGAAAAATTTGTCTTGTTAGCACTATTATTACAAGAAAAGCACTAGCAGCCAACAAAAGGTATGCAGAAAAAAGCTAAACTGTGGTTATTTGGGTAACTTTTTACTAAAGGGAGGATCCATTTACCGACATTATTATGACAAGAATGGATATAAAGGTTTCTTTTTACATATAAATTTTATTTGAAATGACAAATTTTTTTAAACTGGTAATACTGGAATTCAGCCTATGACAATAGTTTGATATGACTTTGTCGAATATTGCGAAAATTTTTTCTTCGATTTCCGAATATTCTATTGACCGTTACTATAAGAAACGATTAACATTATATTTGTATATTCCGATTTTTCACACTAATACATAAATTTGAGTATACTAGAACATCTTTCTATTATTTTTTACTAATATAAAAAAGGGGGAAATTCAGAATGAGCAAAAAGAACCACAATAAAAAACGTAAGATTGCTACATACGCATTAGCCTCTGCTCTTGTTATGTCAAACTTTAGTTTTGTGTCTCAAGCATCTGCTGCCTATAAGCCAGGAGACCTGGAAGCAAAGATTAAACAATTAAAGCAGCAGCAGAACAGAGAATCCTTAAAATTAAAAGCTGAGGCTAAAAATCTTAGAGCAGACCTTAAAGCTACCGACAAAGTCCGTGTGATCGTTGAGGTTGAAGGACAAACCGCTGTTGAATATGCAACAAAAGAGGGGAAACTATACAAAGAATTATCTGAAGATAAGAAATCTTCATTTGCTTCTAAAACAGAAATCCAGCAAAAGTCAGTAAAGGATAAAATCAATTCAAAAGGTATAAACATTAAGTATAAACAGAAATTTTCAACCGCTTTCAATGGCTTCAGTGGCGAGATTGCTTATGGCGACCTGGATAAAATTGAAGCAGTTGCAGGGGTAAAAGCTGTTTACTTAGCAAATGAATATAATCGTCCAAAAGTAAAGCCGAATATGAAAACGAGCCATCAGTTCGTTGAATCCCGTACAACTTGGGAGAAAACCGGTTATAGAGGCGAAGGCATGGTTGTGGCAGTTATCGATACGGGTGTCGATCCATCCCACCGCGACTTCAAATTAACGGACAGGTCTAAAGAAGGTTTAACAAAAGAGGAAGTTGCTCAAACTGTGGCCGACAATGGGCTAAAGGGTAAATTCTACACAGATAAAGTTCCTTTCGGCTATAACTATTATGATGGAAACGATATCATCCTTGATCTAGGACCAGGTGCGAGTATGCATGGTATGCACGTTGCAGGTACTGTTGCTGCAAACGGTGACGAGGCAAACGGTGGTATTAAAGGGGTTGCTCCTGAAGCACAAGTCCTTGCAATGAAGGTATTCAGTAACGACCCAATTTACCCATCTACTTGGTCAGACGTATATCTTGCTGCGATTGATGACTCTATTAAACTAGGTGCTGATGTTCTAAACATGAGCCTTGGGGATGTCGCTGCATTCTATCAAGAAGATAGCGCAGAAGACCTTGCCATCCAGCGCGCTACTGCAAACGGTATCGTTTGTGCAATGTCTGCAGGTAACTCTAACCATATCGGTGATGGCTGGGATAACCCATATGCCAAAAACCCTGATATTGGTGTTGTTGGCGCTCCTAGCTTAAATCCTGACGGTATTTCTGTTGCGGCTTCTGGTAACGAAGCATACTTATATCAGCATAATATCACGGTTGATGGTCTTGAAGGATTCACAAGCCTTGGTAAAGGTATTGATGACTGGTCAAAGCTGGTTGCAGATAACGGCGGAAAATTGGAACTTGCCAGCATTGGCGGCAAGCTAGGCTATCCGGAGGACTATAATGGAGTAGATGTAAAAGGTAAGGTTGTTCTTGTTCCACGTGGTACCCTATCTTTCTATGATAAAACTGTTAATGCGGCGAATGCAGGAGCTGCTGGAATCATCGTTTACAATCGTACAAATGGCTTCTGGTTTGATAACCAAGGCGGCTGGGATGTTCCATTCTTGCTGATTTCAGGTGCTGAAGGAAACACACTTGAAGAACAAGTTGCGAAAGGCCAAACGTTTATTAATGTTACACGGTCAAACAAACAAGAAAGTCCTGAAATGGGCCGTATGACAAGCTTTACTTCATGGGGAACAACACCATCCCTTGACTTGAAGCCTGAAATTACAGCTCCTGGCGGTAATATTTATTCCACAGTTAATAATGATAATTATACTGTTATGAGTGGTACTTCCATGGCAGCGCCGCATGTTGCTGGCGGATCGGCTCTAGTGCAGCAATACCTGCAAGCAGATGATCGCTTCAAAAATCTTTCTGTTGCTGAACGTACGCATTTTGCAAAAGTACTATTAATGAACACGGCGAAAAATATTGACGACTTAAATGGCCAGCCATTCTCGCCTCGCCGTCAAGGTGCTGGTATGATGCAGACATATGCAGCAGTGTCAACGCCTGCTTACTTTGTGAACAAAGCAACGGGTGACGCAAAGGTAGAATTGAAGGACTTCCAATCCAAACAATTCGAAATGACTTTCACTGTTAAAAATATTTCTAAGGATAAAACGGCAACTTACAAGGTAAACACTGATGTGTTAACAGATACGATTCAAGACTTTGGTGAGGATGTACCTGAATACAACGCTCTTATTGCCGGAGATCTAGATGGTGCGAAAGTTGAAGCCCCTTCAGAAGTAAAAGTTGCACCTGGTGAGTCTAAAGACTTTACTGTTAAGGTTGATCTATCAAACGCAAAAGTTCCAGGTCTTGATGCTGATGGCAACAAAACGCTGCTAGATTTAAGAGAAAATATTTTTGTTGAAGGCTCTGTTACCTTAGAAGGAACAGACAAAGATACACCGAACCTAACAGCTCCATATGTAGGCTTCTACGGAAACTGGGATCAGCCGGAGGTCATTGATGGATTTACAGCTCTAGGTGAAGAACGCTATTTTGATTTACAATATTACTTCGGCAAAGGTGCAACAGATATTGTTAGAGATACGGATGAGTATTTTACTACTGCTGTTCCTGAAAAGGGCTTTATCGCTTTATCGCCAAACGGGGATAACTATGCTGATAGTATTAATCCATTTCCAGCATTTCTAAGAAATGCAGCTGAAGCCCAGTTCAACATTTTGGATAAGGACGGCAATCAGCTTAAGCGTGTGAAGGCTGAATCTGATGTTTATAAGAATGCGTTTGATGGAGGTTCAGGTTCACCATACTCCTATAAAGCAGACCGCGTTTGGGATGGTAAAATTAAAGGCGAAGCAGTGAAAGACGGATTGTACTATTACGAAATCAAAACGGTTATTGATTATGCTGGAGCTAAGTGGCAATCTAAGAAAATTCCAGTATATGTGGATACAACAGCACCAAAGGTTAAATCAACATTCGATTCTGCAAAATCAACTGTATCTTGGGAAACAACTGAAAACGGAACAGGTACGGAGGAATACTGGATTTTTGTCAACGGCGAGAAAGTTGCTGCAGTTGATGACAAGACCACTTCTTACGTACTTAAAGAGGCACCGGAAAAAGCAATTGTACAAGTTGTTGCTTGGGATTATGCAGGTAACTACGGTTACGATACGGCAGCCATCGGTGATGTGGAAAATCCATTGATTGTAATCACTGATGGTACAAAAGATTCAGATGGTGAATATGTACCAAATTCACCTGAGCCATGGGGTGCTTATGCTACAAAAGAAATTCCTGTTAAAGGGTTTATCTCCGATGACATCGGCTTAAAAGCATTGAAAGTAAATGGAAAAGAGGTTGAATTCAAGAAGGGTGAAGATGGAAACTTCCACTTCTCTACTATCGTTACGTTTGAAAAAGATGGATTATTCGATGTTCAGGTGGAAGCAACTGACCACTCTAACAAAGTATTCTCCATTGCCCGCAAGGTATATGTTGATACAACAAAACCAGTGATCAATGTGAATGCCCCAGATAGAGTAAATAAGAATGTTGACAAAGTAACCTTGAATGTAAACCTTCAAGATAACTTCAACTATTTAAACTTCTACGTAGGCGAAAATCACGAATTTGAAGTACCACTTGTCAGCCCTGTGGATGTATTAAATCCATTAAGCAAGGATTACCAAGTAACCGTTCCACTTAAGGAAGGAGAAAATAAAGTAACCTTGAAAGCAACTGACCTTAGCGGTAATGAAACAGTAAAGGAAGTTGTCATTCAACGTAAAGATGCCGACAAAGTAGTGAAAAATGGCTGGAGCTTAGAAAATGGTTCCTGGTACTACTATGTGAAGGACGTTAAATCTACTGGCTGGGTGAAGGATACCGATGGCAAGTGGTACTTCCTGAATAAAGATGGCAAAATGGCAACAGGCTGGGTGAAAGACGGTAATACTTGGTATTACCTAACAAAATCAGGTGCGATGGCAACTGGCTGGTTGAAAGACGGAAATACCTGGTACTACCTAAAAAAATCCGGCGCAATGGCTACGGGCTGGTTACTAGATGGCGGCAAATGGTATTACCTTGAAAACAGCGGTGCGATGGCAACCGGATGGAAGTATGTAAATGGCAAATGGTATTACCTTTATAGCTCAGGTGCGATGGCTGCTAACACAACGATTGACGGCTATAAGCTAGGCAAAGACGGAGCTTGGATTAAGTAAGAACCTTCTCTATAAAATGTAAGCGAACAGAATCTATTCTGTTCGTTTTTTTTGTGAACCATTTATGACATTTTTCCTATAAATATTCCAAAAAACTAATCTATTTATTGACCAGATGCTAGGAGAACACTAAAATTATTGTAGCATTTAGATTTTTTTACAATTCTGGAAATTAATTGCTAGACTGAAATAATTTAAGTGTGCTAGTTATTAAGAGGGGGAAAACAAGAGAATGAGCCTAAAGTCATGGAAAAAGAAAAAGAAAGTGACTACATATGTGCTGGCATCTGCCTTGGTTCTATCAAACCTTGGTTATGCGGCAGCAGCACAAACACCATCGGCAAAAAAAGATTACGCTTCGATGATCAACCAATTTAAACAGCATTTAAAAGTAAACGACCGCAAAAAACTAAGTGAGACACTTAAAGCCCACTTCAAAGCGACAGACAATGTCCGCATCATTGTGGAAGTGGACGGGCAGACTCCTGTTGAGTTAGCAACACAGCAAGGCAAACTGTACAAGGAATTGGCGGAAAGTACGAAAACCTCAATGGCGGCAAGACTTGAGAAACAGCATGCAACAGTGAAGGAGAAAATCAAAGCTAAAGGTGTCAATCTTAAATATAAGAACCAATTTACAACGGCCTTTAACGGTTTCAGTGGTGAAATAGCATTTGGTGACATTGCTAAGCTTGAAGCAGTCGAAGGTGTTAAAAATGTTTATTTAGCCAATGAATACAAGCGCCCGGTAAAACCTGATTTAAAAACGAGTAAATCTCTTGTCCAAGCACCTGAAACTTGGGCTGACGCAGGCTTAAAAGGCGAGGGTATGATTGTCGCTGTCATTGACACAGGTGTTGACCCAGCACATAAGGATTTTGTTTTATCAGATGACTCCAAAGCAGGGCTCTCTGAAGAAGATGTCGAGCAAATTGTTAGTAAAGATGGTTTAAAAGGTAAGTATTATACTGAAAAGGTTCCATATGGCTATAACTATTTTGACCAGAATGACACAATCATCGATAAAGGGCTGGATACTGGCATGCATGGGATGCATGTGGCCGGAATAGTTGCAGCAAACGGGAAGGAAGAAGATGGCGGTGTTAAGGGGATAGCTCCGGAAGCACAAGTTCTGGCGATGAAGGTATTTAGTAATGACTTGCTTTTCCCGTCTACGTGGTCTGATGTTTACCTTGCTGCCATCGATGATTCGATTAAGCTAGGTGCAGATGTATTGAATATGAGCCTTGGAGAGGTTGCTTCTTTTTATTCGAAAGATAGTGCAGAAGATGTTGCGATCACAAGAGCAACGAATAATGGCATTGTTTGTTCGATGTCTGCAGGCAACTCAGGAACTATTGGCTATGGTTGGGGCAACCCTTTTTATAAAAATCCGGATATTGGAGTCGTTGAAGCACCAGGATTAAATCCTGCGGGCATCTCTGTTGCGGCAGCAAATAATCTTTCCACACAATATCAACATTCCGTCACCGTGGGCAGCTTCAATGGTATTGGCTATGGGACGGACGATTGGACTCCGCTTACATCAGAAAATGAGAAATTACAGATTGTCAGCCTAAACGGTGCATTAGGTACCCCTGAAGATTATGAAGAAGTAGATGTCGCTCAGAAAGTGGTCCTTGTTAAACGCGGCGATCTATCCTTGGCAGAAAAAGCATTATTTGCAGCAGAAGCAGGTGCAGCAGGTATTATTGTTTATGATGATGGAAGCTCAACATTCTATAAAAATCAAGGCGGCTTTGACATTCCATTTATGTTAATTTCACAAAAAGAGGGTGAGTCACTGGAAACAGCGATAGCAACCGGCTCTGCTTCAGTAACGATTAACCAAATAGAAAAACAACAAGACCCTGACTCAGGCAAAATGACGGAGTTCTCTTCGTGGGGAACAACACCTGGTCTTGAGTTAAAACCGGAAATCACTGCACCAGGAGGAAATATTCTTTCCACCTTAAATAATGATCAATATGGAACATATAGCGGCACATCAATGGCAGCTCCACATGTGGCCGGCGGCTCTGCTCTTGTCCAGCAATACCTGCAAAAGGACGATCGTTTCAAAGGTCTTTCTATCAGTGAGCGGACCCGATTGGCCAAAACATTATTAATGAATACCGCAAAAGTCGTCGATGATGCGAATGGACAACCTTACTCACCGCGCTTTCAAGGGGCAGGGATGATGCAGACATACAATGCGGTTAAAACACCTGTATATGTTGTTAATAAAAGCAACGGTCAAGCAAAAGTGGAATTAAAAGACTTCACTTCGAAAAAATTTGAAATGACCCTTACTGCCAAAAACGTTTCAACGAAGGATGTTACTTATAATGTAAATACAAATGTTTTAGCAGACACACTGAAGCAAAATGATAAGGGTGAAAACTACAATGCCTTGATTGCCGGTAATCTTGAAGGTGTCATTGTCGACGGACCGTCAACCGTCACTGTTCTGGCCGGGCAAACAAAAGATATCACCATAAAGGTCGATATTAGTAAGGCGAAGGTGCCTGCTATTGATGTGAACGGGAATAAAACATCGGTTGCCCTTAAAGAAGATATGTTTGTGGAAGGTTTTGTAAAATTAGTGGATGCTGATAAGAATGTGGCGGGCAAAAAGGAGATTAGTCCGGACCTTACCGTTCCATATGTCGGATTCTACGGCAAGTGGGATCGCCCATCCATTCTCGATGGCTTTAAAGATTTCGGAGAATCACGTTTTTACGATCTTCAAGGTATGTTTGATGGGGAAGATGAAGAGGGAAATAAAGTGGAAGTTCCTGTCCATGATATGTTGTCAGATGACTGGTTCACAGAGCCGGTTCCTGAAAAAGGGTTCTATGCCATCTCACCAAATGGAGACTGGACAAAGGATGATATTAATGTATTCCCATCATTTTTACGGAATGCCGCCGAGGCTCAATTTAATATTTTAGATGAAAATAAACAATTACTCCGTCGGGTAAAATTGGAGAAAAACGTATTTAAGAGCTATTTTGATGATGGTAACGGAATGCCATTCTCCTATAATTATGATCGTACATGGGATGGCACGGTGAAAGGAAAGTCGGTTAAAGACGGCTTGTATTACTATCAAGTCAAAACGGTGATTGACTACAAAGGTGCTGGGTATCAAACAAAAGACATTCCAATCTTAGTTGATACCGTTGCACCACAAGTAACGGCAAGCTTTGACCCTGAAACATCTTTTGTCAGCTGGGATACGGTAGAGGAAGGGTCAGGTGTCCTATCCTATGGTATTTTTGTCAATGGTGAGTTTGTGGGAGAAACGACAGGTAAAGAAAATAGCTATGAATTAACCGATGTTCCTGAAGGTTCAATCATTGATGTTCTTGCTGCTGACTATGCGTATAACTTTGGCGGGGATACAGCTGCTGTTGGTGAGGTAGAAGACGGTGAACCTGTGATTATCATTGATCCGTTTTCAACGATGCCGTATGGAGCCTACAATGCAAAAGCGGTACCAGTTACAGGAATGGTAATCGAGGATTTAGGATTAAAATCCTTAACCGTTAATGGAAAAGCAGTAAGCTTTACACATGCAGGTCCGGGAATGTATGCATTTTCTACAAATGTAACATTTGCAAAGGATGGATTTTACGATATTATTGTCAAAGCAGTCGATCAATCAGACAATTCGTCTTCGATTGCTCGTAAGGTTTTCGTTGATTCCTCTGTACCGCAAATCAATGTAACCGCACCAAAGCTTGTTGCTGAAAACAAAGAAGAAGTGACATTGAAGCTTAATCTAAAGGATAATTTTAACTACCTTTCATTATTTGTTAACGATAATCACGAATATGAAAAAGCAATTGTTGGCCCGGTAGATGTTCTCACTCCGGCAAATGACAATGTAGAAGTAAAGGTAGCTATTAACCGTGGTGAAAACAAAATTTCCTTAAAGCTTCGAGATCTTGCAGGCAACGAAACGGTGAAGGAAGTAGTAATTAATCGTGCAAATGTGACGGGTTGGAAGCAAGAAGATGGCTCATGGTATTACTACAATAATAGCATAAAAGCAACTGGTTGGTTAAAGGGTGGAAATACTTGGTATTTCTTAGATAAAGATGGAAAAATGCAAACAGGCTGGTTCAAAGACAAGAACAAATGGTACTTCCTAACTAAGAGTGGTGCAATGGCAGAAAATCAATGGGTACTAGATCATAATAAATGGTATTACCTTGGTAAAGATGGTGTGATGCAGACCGGCTGGATTCATTTAAGCGGTAAATGGTATTACCTAAATGCAAAAGGTGAAATGGCCACGGGTTGGGTTCTCCTTAATGGCAAATGGTACTATCTAAACGCAAGCGGCGACATGGCAACAGGTTGGAAGCAGATTGGCGGTAAGTGGTACTATCTATACACCTCTGGTCAACTCGCAGTCAACACAACTATTAATGGCTACAAAGTGAACAAAGACGGTACATGGGTCAAATAATAAGTTTTTTCCACTATATAAAAAGATAGGGCGAACAGAGCAATCTGTTCGTCTTGTTTTTGTATCCATTATTTGGCTATATGTGCCAAAACTACTAAAATCGACATTATTTTCAATTTTTTATTGAAAAATTGTGTCAAAATGAGACAATAAAAGGGTACATATTAATTATCAAAGTTGGAAATTGTTTTTTCAACATAATGAAGAAGCTTGTCAAGGGGGCGGATGATAAGTAAATTGAAACGAGAATGCTAGAGTAAAATTTACTTTATTTACTATAACTAGAAATTTGGTAATTTAGTATAATCATTGATATATTTGTTTAGTGCATTTCTCATTTATCGTTTAATTCCACATCATCCGGTCTTAAACCGGTATTTTTAATGCTTATCCTTGGCTTTAAGCAATTCTTTCATATTTTAATTGAAAGTTTAATAGAAAGATTATTTTTGTGGGGGGAAAAAGATTGAAGAAAAAACGTGTCACTGCTTTCGTCTTGGCATCCATGTTGTTCTCTTCGACGGCCTCAGGCGTTACCGCAGCTGGAACCTATACATGGAAGTATCAAAACAACCAATGGTACTACTTAACATCAGCTGGAAAGCCTGTTACAGGTTGGGTACTATATGGTAATAAATGGTATTTTTTAGACAGCAATGGTGTAATGAAGACAGGTTGGCTATTATACAATAATAAATGGTATTACCTAGATTCAAGCGGAGCAATGAAAACCGGCTGGGTACCAAGTGGAAACAAATGGTATTTTCTTGATTCAAGTGGTGCAATGAAAACCGGTTGGTTGTCTAATGGAGGCAAATGGTATTTCCTCGATCAGAGCGGTGCGATGAAAACCGGCTGGTTTAAAGAAAATAATACTTGGTATTTCCTCGATCCAAGCGGTGCGATGAAAACCGGCTGGTTTAAAGAAAATAATACTTGGTATTTCCTAGAGCCAAGTGGTGCAATGAAAACCGGCTGGCTGGAAGATGGAAACGTAAAATATTATCTTAGCTCAAGCGGCGCAATGGTTACTGGACAAAAATTCATTGACGGAATACCGTATGTATTCACCACTTCAGGTGCTTTGAGTACGGCACCATTGACTGGTTTCTTCCGCGATGGTCAAATTATCATGTATTTTGATTCCAATGGAGAGAAGCATAAAGGCTGGCTTACTGAAGGGACGAATAAATATTATTTTTCCGACAATGGCTTCGCTCTAATCGGCTGGTTAACGGAAAATGGTAAAAAGTATTACTTTGGCCAGGATGGCAAGATGAAGACCGGCTGGGTACTTGATGCGAATAAATGGTTTTATATGAATGCCGACGGAACAATGGCCACAGGCTGGGTGTATGCCAATGGAAAATGGTATTTTATGAATGAAAATGGCATAATGCAGACCGGCTGGTTACTGGATAACGGTGCTTATTATTACTTGAATAAGAATGGAGATATGGCGGTTGGCTGGTTGTTCCTTGGTGGCAATTGGTACTATCTTGCAGGGAATGGAAAAATGGTTACCGGTGAACAGGTCATCGATGGGAAAACCTATTACTTTTTCGATAATGGTGTCTGGAACAGCGGCCCTATTACGAAAACGACCAACTATAATCTTACATTCCAGCAAATGCTCGACATACAGATGCAACGATCACCGCAAACGGATAAGTATAAGAATGCTAAAGCCTATGTGAGCAGTGACTATGTTCTTGTAGATGCCACAGATCCTACCAAAGGAGTCGTGACCTCCACAACGCCGCTTAACGTACGCGAGGATACGAATACAAATTCCTTTATTTTTGGAACATTGAGCCCTGGTTCACAGGTGCAAATTGTTTCTAAAGTTGGAACATGGTATGAAATTAAATATGTTACGTGGCGAAATGCAAAAGCATCAGATGTTTCTTATTTTTTGAATCCGAATTCTTTTAGTACTACTAGTACAGAATATTTCCAGTTTCTTCTTTTAAACAAAGGTGCCGGAACTACTGCCCAGGACTTAAATGCAAAAACACTGGCAGGAAAAGGGATTCTTGAAGGAAAGGCAGATGCCTTCCTGGAAGCAAGCAAAAAGTATAATATCAATGAAATTTATTTAATTTCTCATGCCTTACTTGAAACCGGAAATGGCAATTCTGCTCTTGCACAAGGGATTATCGTTGATACGGTCGACGGGAAAAAGTTAGATCAACCAGTGAAGGTTTATAATATGTATGGGATCGGTGCGATTGACAGCTGTCCAAATACATGCGGGGCCGAAACTGCTTATAAAAAAGGTTGGTTTACACCTGAGGCGGCCATCATCGGCGGTGCAGAATTCATCGGGGCTGGTTATATTAACGCTTCGACACCACAGAATACCCTTTATAAAATGAGATGGAATCCTGATGCTCCTTGGCATCAATATGCAACTGATATTGGCTGGGCGGTAAAGCAAACAAATAGTATTAAAAAAATCTACGATTCATTAAGTTCATATACCTTATATTTTGATGTTTCTGTTTATAAATAAGGTAAAAAACGAGGACTGTGCCTGCTAGTGCACAGTCCTTTTATTCTTTTCCCTTACATAGTAAATACTACCCAATATCGATATATTTTTGTTTACAGATATTCTAGGCTGCGTTACAATAAAAATACATTCAAATATTGAATACATCGGAGGAACACCCTAATGGAACAGCACTTATTTCAATTATTAGAAGCGATTAATAAAAATGCCCATTTGAATCAAAAGAAAATGGCTGAAATATGTGGAATTTCAATTGGTAAAGTTAATTATCTAATCCACGATTTAACATTCGGAAATTATATTTACAGTGAAAAAAAGGGCAGAAATATCAGCTATTACCTAACACAAAAAGGGCTTGATTTTTTACATAGCGGAATTGAAGCCTACCACGGAAAAAAGATTAATATTCATCAAGAGCCATTAACAGAAATTAAGCAGGCTATTATTTTAGCAGCAGGGTCAAGAAAGGATTTCGATAAACCAGCAGGGTTAATGGAAATCGATGGAACAACATTGTTAAAAAGAAATGTTGATATTTTGCAGGAAAACGGCATTAACAATATTGTGATTGTCACTGGTTATAAGAAAGAAGCATTTCAAGATTTCCCTGAATTCAACCATTTGAAATTTGTGAATAACCCAAAATTCAAATGGACCGGTTCGATGGCATCCTTGGCAGCAGCTTTCGAATATATAACGGATGATTTCCTTTTGGTTGAGGATGATATTTTAATTGAAGAGCGGGCGATTAGGGAAATCCTCTTACATCCGCATCGCGATTGTGTGCTTATCAGCAATGAGAGCGGCTCCGGGGACGAGGCCTTTGTTGAAATAAAAAATGGCTATCTTCATAAGATCTCCAAAGACATCCATCAATTCAATAGAATTGACGGTGAAATGATCGGCATTAGCAAGCTATCCTATGATGTCTATTCAAAAATGGTCAGCGAGTATCAACAAAATAATAAAAATCCATTCATCAATTATGAATATATGCTACTCGACATTTCACGGCATTACAATATTGGATATTTAAAAATGCATAATCTCTTTTGGGGCGAAATTGATAGCTGGCAGCACTATAACACGGTCAAGGAAAAAACCTATCCTATCCTAAAACGGAAAGAAGCTGAATTCCGAGAAATTTTTATTAAAAGTCATTTAATCGAGGCGCTTGACCTCGTGTATGAAGATATCGGGGAGATTCAGCCGTTCGGTGGAATGACGAATAAGAATTTTAAAGTGGTTATTAAGGGTAAAGAATACGTGCTCCGGATTCCAGGTAATGGAACGGAATCGATGATTAACCGAAAAGAGGAAAAGTTCAATGCGGCGCTTGCGAGTAATCTGGGTATTGATACGGAGTTGGTTTATTTTAATGAAGAAACGGGTGTAAAAATTGCCGAATTGATTCCTGGGGCAGAAACACTGAACAGCAAAATGTGTAAGCGCCAGGATTACATGGAACTGACCACGGCTAATTTCAGGAAACTTCATTCTTCTAAACTACAAATGGCTAATCATTTTGATGTTTTTGAAAAAATGGAGGAGTACGAACGACAGATGGAGGAAGCAAATGGCCAGCCTTATGTGCCATATGAAGAAGCAAAAGAGCAAATTATGATTCTGAAGAAGATTTATCAAGGCATGAATATTCAACCTACCCCTTGTCATATTGATCCGATTCCTGAAAATATGGTTATGAGCAGTGAAGGGAAGCTCTATTTTATTGATTGGGAATATAGCGGCATGAATGATCCGATGTGGGATTTGGCTGCACATTCCTTGGAAAGCGGCTTTTCACCTGAAGAAGAAGAGCTATTCTTGCTGCTTTATATAGAGCAAGATGAGATACCGTTGGAGATTCAACAGCGAGTGATGATGAATAAAATTTTCCAAGACTTTCTCTGGAGTACTTGGACCGTCATTAAAGAGGCAAAGGGAGACGATTTCGGCACTTACGGAATCGACCGCTTTAATAGATGTAAAGAGCATTTAAATCACGACATAATTAGGGAGATGGCGTATGAATATAAAAAATAAAGGATTTTTCTTCGGCATGTTTTCCGGCTTTACCTGGGCGGTCGATACGGTTTTAATTGGAATAGTGTTATCAAAGACTATATTTACTTCAACAGACACGGTCCTTTTCCTTGCTCCGTTAGTTAGTACATTTTTCCATGATATGCTATCTAGTCTATGGATGATGCTATATATGGCGATACGAGGGGAATTTACAGTACCCTTTAAAAAATTGACAACCCGAAGCGGTCGGTTTGTTATGTTAGGCGCATTGCTTGGCGGTCCGATTGGGATGACCGGTTACGTGCTTGCAGTTAAGTATTTAGGTCCATCATTGTCGGCATCGATTTCAGCGGTGTACCCGGCGATTGGAGCATTCTTTGCTTTTGTCATCTTGAAGGACCGCTTAACGATTAAGAACTGGATTGGACTTTTTATAAGTATTTTATTTATTTTCCTTTTAGGATTTACTGGAGGCTCACCTTCTCCAAGCTACATTCTTGGCTTCTCATTCATCCTTTTATGTATTTTCGGTTGGGGTATGGAGTGTGTCATTCTAGCATACGGTATGAAGGATGATGAAATATCGCCTGAACAGGCGTTGCAAATTCGTCAGCTAGTTTCTGCTGTCACATATGGAATCTTAATTTTACCTATTTTTAATGCGTACCCGCTTGTGGGTGAAGTATTTAAGAGCAGTGAATTGTTCCTTATCGCCGGGGTTGCCTTTTCAGGAACGGCTTCCTATGTGTTCTATTATAAAGCGATTTACACGCTTGGACCAACCCGTGCAATGGCATTAAATATTTCCTACGCTGCATGGGCGATTTTCTTAAGTTTTCTCATTTTACACACGCCAATTACCGCAAAGGTCCTCTTTTTTAGTATTATGATATTAGTAGGATCGGTCATTACCGTTGCTAATCAGGACGAACTGAAATGGATGAATCTTTTTAGAAACAGGAAGACTGCGTAATCTTGGTGGTACGGGAATAGATCGGATTTTAATTTTTAAAAGTCAGGAGAACAGCTTAAAATGAGAGCAATTATACTTGCAGCAGGAATGGGAACTAGGTTACGACCTTTAACATTCACAACGCCAAAAGCACTCACACCAGTAAATGGAAAGCCGATGCTTGAGACACAAATCGAATATTTACAAGAAATTGGTGTCGAAGAAATTGTTGTTGTGACTGGATACTTAGCAGAGAAATTTGAGTATCTGAAGGAAAAATATGGTGTTACCCTTGTTCATAATGATAAGTACAATGTCTATAATAATATTTACACGATGTATTTAGTAAGAGAATATTTGCATGATACGTACGTGATTGACGGCGATAACTACTTACATCGCAACTTTCTATTGAAAAGTCCAAAAACATCGATGTATTTTAGCGCCAGGAAACCGGAGTTTAAAGAGGAATGGATGATCCGCTACGACGATCACTATAAGGTAACGGATATCGTCATTGGTGACGGTGAGCATGATTATATTCTTTGCGGTGTCTCCTATTGGTCTGAAGATGATGGCAGATATATTATTGGAAAACTGGAAGAAGCTGTTTCCGCTGGGGGCTTTACGGAATTGTATTGGGATGACATCGTCAAGGATAACATCCCTGATATAAATGTCTACCTTCAGGAAATCCATCCGGACGACAGCTATGAAATTGATTCATTAGAAGACCTTGAAAAATTGAATACGTTGTTGGCTGCGCGAAATTGAACGGACACCTTGGTGTCCGTTATTTCTTTTTAGGGATGGATAACTTGGTTGGGGAAATGGTTATTGGAGCCTGATTAGGCGGAAAATCGAGAGAAAGGGTTCCAATAGGGTTGATTGGAGCCCTTTCCGGTGAAAAAATGGAGAAAAAGTATTCCAATGGAGGTTATTGGAGCCCGATCCGGCGAAAAAATAGAGAGAGAGGGTTCCAATAGAGGTTATTGGAGCCCGATCCGGCGCAAAAATAGAGAGAAAGGGTTCCAATGGAGATTATTGGAGCCCCGTTCCGTTAAAAAAATCGAGAAAAGGGTATCCAATAGGTGCTATTGGAGCCCTCCAAGCATGAAAAATCGTAAGAAAGGTATCTAATAGAGGTTATTGGATACCAGTTTAGAAAAAATTTCATGAGGGAATGATACTAATTTAAAAACTATAAATTGAAATAGATCCTTTCTATCTATCATTTACTCATAATATGTCCATTGGCCATATCCTATTGCTTGCATGTTTTTACTTAGAATATTCTTAAACTTCTTTTTCGATACAATCCCCCCGCACCATTCCTGAACACCTTTAGTAGTAATCTTCCGATCCGGAAAAAGAAGCTTTAGCTCCTTCACACTTCGCAGCACAACAGAATCAATACTCTCTTCACAGCCGCAGTCCCCACAACCAACCTTCCTCCCAGTAACAGAAACCAAAAACGATTGGCAAGAAGAACAAATAATGCCTTTCCGTAGCCACTCATATTCATAAGGGGGAATCCTGTGGTAAGGGGATTCAACCAGATGCATAGAAACTAAAAGGTCTGTAAGCTTCTTATGTTTTCCATTGAGTTTCCCCGTCCACAAATTTAATTTTTTCATAAAGGTATTAAGCTGTGAAGGATAAATGATTGGCACATGTTTCGGTGCTTGATAAAGGGTAAACTCGGGGTTGATAAACACCACCTACGCTTCAACGGGCAGTTTGAAACCATATTTTTGGAGCAATTGGCGGAGTAAGGTTTCACAACGTTTTAGTTGATCCAGAGGATTGTTCATTAATTTTCTAGACTTCAAAAAGATATCACCTTTTTCATAATAATAATCGCCTTCATGATTTTTAATATCAAAAAGGTATATTGTGTCTTGTACAACCAATGTGTCAATTTGGAACTTAGAATTGTTTAACTCTAGCAGCAGATCATTTAATATAAAACATTCACTTTGGAGCTTTTCAGTTAATAAGTCAAACATCACTTCTCCTTCAAAACCCTTTTTAAGCTTCAAATAGTTCCATTTGTCTTCTTCAGATAAGTCCATTCGGGCATGTAAACTTCTTAATATCGTTATTTCTTCCCGTTCTGTCCGCGGCTTATAAGCCATGATGCACCATCCTCTCTATCTTCCAAAATATGAACTAAGACATTAACATCTAGTTTTATTTTATAAAAAAATACCAACATGACTGAACGAATCTATGTCCGATTATTGACATTTATTGGTGAAATGCGATGTAAAAATTCCCTCTACCAAAAGTACCAGAAATATTTTACAAAGAATTAATCCAAATAAATCGTGGAAACGGTTGGAAAATATGATAATCTAAATAATAGATTGATAGAAATAAATCTGAATAAAGTAGTGAGGGGAAATACATTGAATAATCGAAAAATTCTAAGTTTCATCATGTTTTTTATCTTACTGGGACTATTTAATGGTGGATCATTAAACGAGGCAAAGGCAGCCGAACAACCAGGCATGCATGTAACTTCAATCAAGCTGCCAGTCTATCGCAGCTTTGAAGAGCTTTCCGACCAACGCATTCATCTAGCTCCAGGTTACACTCGCTATGCGGAATTATCTTATAACGATGAAGTAACCATTATAGGAGAGAAAGATTATGCTGCCAAAATCCGCATGACGGACGGACGAGAAGGCTGGGTTCACAGAGCGTACTTAAACAGTAATATAAGAAATCAAACATGGCTAGTGAAAAAGGGAAGAAATCTCCGGGACACTTCAGATGGATCGAAGCCTCCATTCGATTCAATTTCAAAAAATACGAAGGTATATGTTCTGGAAGTAACCCCTGACACCAAATATTACAAAATTGAAACTGTAGACGAACCTAAAAAAGCAGGTTGGATTTACAGTTGGTACCTTGAAAAAGAAACATACATGACTATTAAGGGCGGCAGTAATGTCATCCCGTATGAATTTGGAAAAGAAGGAACAACCACAAATAATATTTCTATCTTCACCCCATTAAACACAAAGGGCAATGTAACGGCAAATCAGATTAATCAGTTCATTAACTATAAAACAAATTGGGCTAATACGTTTATGACGGGGATGGGGGCAGCCTATATTGAGGCACAAACCAAGTCGACCTTAAATGCTGTTTACCTTTTAGCCCATTCAGGTCTAGAAACAAAATGGGGCGATTCTCAGATTGTTAAAACCAAGAAAAACTACTATGGTCTTAATGCAAATGACATAAAGCCGCTCGATGATGCGTATGATTATGCCTCAAAAAGGGATGGTATCGTAAACGGAGCTGACTTTATCAATCTAACGTATGTAAGCAGGGACAAGCTTATGCCGAATTCCCTTGATCCTTATCAACAGCCGACACTTGATAATATGCGCTTTAATTCCAACTATCATCAATACTCAACCGACGAGGCATGGGCGAGTAAAATTGCTCAAATTGCTAAGGAATTTACCACCTTCACTACGAATGCAGGCTGGAAATCATGGGGTGGTAAATGGTACTTTTACAATCCAGACTGGACCCTAAAAACAGGCTGGCTGCAAACGGGAGGTAAATGGTACTACTTCGACAACGCTGGTGTAATGAAAACCGGCTGGCAGCTTGTCGGGGGCAAGTGGTACTTTATGAATCCAAATGGGGATATGAGGACCGGCTGGTTGTATTCTGGCGGCAAATGGTACTTCTTGAACCCTAGTGGTGATATGCAGACCGGCTGGCTGTATACAGGCGGCATGTGGTATTACTTGAACAACAGCGGCAACATGCAGACCGGCTGGGTGTTAGTCAACAAAAAATGGTACTATTTATATAGCGATGGTCATATGGCTGCCAACACTACAATCGGCGGGTATCGTCTAGGCAAAGACGGTGCCATGCTTTAAAAATGGGAATCACCCTTTATTCTGCTGAACTGCCCCCTGTCAAATAGACAGCGGAAAACGAAAATAGGTGGCTTTAGCCCTGTATCTAATGGGTTAAGGCCATTTAGTCTTTTTAATAATCATTTATCATTATTAAATTGCATGACTCTTCAATGCCTTTTTTCAATTCTTCAAACTTATTTTACTTCTTTAGATAATACTTCTTACCGATGCACCGGATATATGAAATAGAATACATTAAAGATATGGTTCAAATTGTATTACTCGGACTAGGGTAGCAGTAGATAAAAAGATTTTGATAAGGCAAAGGCGTACAATAGCAGATTAATTTTAGTGAAAGAATGACTGGCCCTTGGCGTAGAGGGAATCCTAGTAAGAATTCCAGAGGCGGATAAATATTATGTAAGGGTTGATATTGTTTGCTTTGATATCTCATTTGTCACAGGAACGGGTTCTCCTTCGATTTCTTGAATGAGATTCTTGAAGAAATCGCGAAATAGGAGAAATCATCTGCTTCGACCTTGTTGACGTCGCACCGCAATACGCAATACGACCCAACAGGAGCCACAACCCGTATATAGCAGCCATGACCATGCTATACTTCATGGACCACATCCTAAAGAAAGAAAAAAATTAAAGTAAATGAATTGGGAGGGACAAGGCGAAAGTGCCTTGCCCTTTTGTGTGCTTGGCAGTATATCGCTCTAATTGTTGTGAGTCCCTAATATGCCGTTGTGGAGGAAATGTATAGCTGACAGGGCGTAGTACTAATATAGCTACCTAAACTAATGACCTTCTTGAAACTGCTCCCTCCGACCTCACCCAAAAAAGAAAAAAGGATGTCCCTTTCTCTTTTCTTTAAGCTCTTCATTCGCAGATTGGGGAAAAGTAATAGGCGATTAAACCTATCGTTTTCTACCCAGTGGCCAAGGCGCCGTTGCTATTAAGGTAATACCTTATTCCATTTTCGGAAATCCAACCCGTTGCCATGGTGCCGCTTGGTTTAAAATAAAACCAGTTTTGGCCATCCAGAATCCAGCCAGTGGCCATAGCGCCACTGGAATTTAAATAAAACCAGTCTTGGCTATCCCGAATCCAGCCAGTGGCCATAGCGCCGCTGGATTTTAAGTAATACCAGATTTGGCCATCCCGAATCCAGCCGGTGGCCATAGCGCCGCTGGAATTTAAATAAAACCAATTTTGACCATTCTGAATCCAGCCGGTGGCCATGGCACCGTTAGATTTAAAATAATACCAAGTGGAATTGTCGGATACCCAGCCAGTGGCCATTTCACCAGATGGCTTCATATAATACCAGGCTGAATGATCCTTTATCCATCCAGTTTTCATTTCCCCTGATGGAGAAAAGAAATACCATTTACCACCTATATTTTGCCAGCCAATTTGCATGATTCCGCTGGTGTTTAAATAGTAATACTTCCCGTTATCCTTAAACCAGCCTGTTTTCACGAGGCCGTTTTGGTCATAATACTTCCATCCATCTTTCGTATTCACCCATTTATCATAGGCAAGAGGAATTTCTACTGTTTTTATCCACTTTTTATTCAGATAATCTCTTGCTTTAAACTCCACTTTGTCAGAAAATACGTTGACCACATAGCCCTCAGAGGTATCCATATTTCCATTTATATCGTCATAGCCATATTTTACCGAACCCGTATTGACCATTGTGATTCCATTTTGTATTATGCTTTTTTGATTCTCGATAGGATAATGGGAATGTCCGGAAAAATAAATGACTTGTGGATATTTTTTCATGATACTTAATAATTTCTCTTCGTCATATCCAGCATTCCATCGACTTCCATAAACTGTATTTTTAATCGGTTGATGCAAAAAAACAAATATCGGTTTATTTTTTTCAACATTTTCTGCAATAGTTTTCTCGAACCATTCATATTGTTCATCTGAAATGTAGGCATAATTGAAGGCGTGAGGAACGTCCGGGTTTTCCTCTATTAGCGTGTCATAGCCCTTTTCACCAGCTAAGACGATAAAATGATAGCCTTTAATCCATTTATCATAATAGAGGCCGGGCATTTTCGTTTTGTCAACAAACCGTTGTTGCATTTCTTTATCGGTGGTTACAGATTCCTTATTATAAAAGGATTCGAAATACTCATGATTGCCCATGGCAAAAACTTTTGGCTTTTCTTCTTCGACATGATCATTGAGAATTTTGTTAAAGTCATCGTATTCCTTCTCTATACCGTAATTTGTTAAATCCCCAACAATACTTAAGACATCATAGTTTGGTGCAATATCCAAAGAATCCTGTAATGCGTTTGCGAACTTGTAATCAGGTGTATCACTACTGACATGAACATCACTCATAACAAGTAATTGGATGTTTGGATTTTCTCTTTCACTAGCTTGTACCTTACTATTTGTGCTAAAAAGGGCAGTGGCAGTTATAGCCCCTAATGCAGTTAAAAGACAGAAAACTTTCTTCATTTTCATTTCTCCATTTTAAAATTTTTATAGATTAATTGTAGCACATTTTGGTAAAACGCATATGTGAAAATTTGGATATTTTTGGTGTATTATGAAAAACGCTGTTATTCTATCTCCATTTTTCTATACTTTAACTAATTACTTCTCTTTATTTTCTCCAATGACTATCAAAAAATTACCTTTATCACATTGTGATAACGATAGATGCAAAAATCAGTACCATTGATAATTATACGACCCCTTCAACCCCCGCAAAAAAGAGGAAGCAAAATATTGATCTAAACCAATCAAAGAAATAGAGCGTCAGCTTTGTTTGTTTAACGTGTCATAAAAAAGAAGAAATTCCTTTAAGCGTAGTAAGGGATTTTGATTTAATGGATGATGGTTACCCAACAACTCCAATCTATTTGTGTGGGACGAAGCATAAAAAAGAGCGGTTTCCCGCTCATTTAAATAAAAGATCCTTACTATATTGTTTACCGACTAGGAGATCATATTCCAGCAATTGATAGTCTTTAAGTAATTGCTTTTGCTTATTTGTAAAATCCTTCGTAATGAATTTTTGGTTGCCATCAATTTGAACCGACACCTTTAGTCCTGGGATTTCTTCTTTTACTAAGTCCAACAGGTTATAGAATGGAGGCTTTTTCAAGCCCGCCATCTCGTATACAGTCGGTCCATAGAAAGCTGGACTTAAGGTGTTTAATTCTTGTTTCTCAATAGAGTAGTTTGAATAAATCAGTAATGGCGTCTCAGCATATTTCTTTTCATAAAGAAATTTATTTGCTTTCTTGCTAGCATATTTTGTCTCCTTGTAAATGGCTAAATCTTGACCCAGAATAGGTAAATGATCGCCCCAAAATACAACAATGGTCGGTTCATCAAGCTGCTCAAGCTGATCGACCAGTAACTGTAACGCCTCGTCCGCTTGTCTGATTCCCTCTGAATAAACCTCTAATAACTCATTGTATTCAGGGGAAAGCCCCGAAACATCAATCTGGTTTTGCTCATATCGATTTGGAGTGTAGGGAAAATGATTTTGAACGGTAACTGCATGGACAAACATCGGTTTTTCCTCTTTTTTCAATTCATCGATAACCTCTTTAGATAAAGATTCATCCGAAATATAGGGGCCGGACATATCCTGATGTTTCATCGTTGACATATCCAAAAATTGATCAAACCCAAAAACATCATAAACCCGATTTCGTTTGTAGAAAATTTTGTTATATGGATGGATAGCAAGGGACTGATATCCTTGTCCTTCCAAGTCACTGACAATCGTTGGAATAAAATTTTTTCGATCAATTATATCTTGATATGGGATGGAGCCTACTTTTAAAAAATAATTAGAAAATCCAGTTAATGCTTCGAACTCAACATTGGCAGTAGCTCCACCAAAGGATGGTGATAAATTGTATCCAGAACTATACTGGTCCATTAGCTTACGAAGATTCGGCATCGGGTCTTCACTAAATTGAACGTTTTTTAGTTTCGTTGGATCCCAAAATGCCTCACTCATAATATAAACAATATTAGGTTTTTTTACTTCACCTTTTGCTGAGGTCTGACTTGTGTTTATTTTGATATATTTTTTCGCCGTATCAAGTACATTCTTTTTGGAATAGCCATCAGGTTCTTCAAATGCATCATTTTGGATATTAGAAATAAACCCGAATACAAAGCCATTGTTCTTGTAATTCTCAAGCTGGTCCCACTTCACAATCGAAACATTTCCTACTTTTTGAACGAAATTCTTCATGAATGAAGTTGGGAAAAATGTATAAGCATAAATCATTCCTGCTGTTAGAGCTAACAAAATGACCCTCACCCGGAATGATATTTTAGCTTTCGGTAGATATCTTACAAAAAATAGCATAATGCCGACTACAACAACAATGAGGATTGCTTTTTGAAGTGAAAGGTATTCTTTCACCATGGGAATTACATCTCTCATCTGGGTGATTTGACTAAAATCAGCCGGGTACAATGGTTCTACCCGTAAATTTAATTTATTATAATGCACAAAACCAAGGACGAAAATAACAATGGCTGTTATAATTGAACTTATATAAATATTACCAATTAGAAAAAAGACAAAAAGATAAATAAAAAACAGAAAAATAGCGCCGGCGAAAAAGATTCTAGTACTACCTTCAATCCATTCAAGGGTTGCCGTTGGTTCTTTGAGCAATTGAAAATAGACCATATAATAACTGGTGATAATAGACATAATACCTGACAATAGAAGTATATAAGCATATTTAGAAAGAGTCAGGATCCATGGACGTGATGTTTCTAGCTTTTCTATCAGCCTTAACTGTAGCTTTACCGTTACCATTAATAAAATAAAAATAACAAAAATATTTTTTGTGCATTGCTTTGTGTATTCATCTATCCAACCGATTAAGGAATCCATATTAAAGGAAAAAGTTATATATTTATATAATAAGCACAAAAGTAAAGAAACAAGACCGTTAAACGTAATGACTGTGATTAAATTATTAAATTGTTGTTTATTCATGAGGTCCTCCATTAATACCTTTAGCATAGTAATCCGTTGATTAACTAAGTAAAATCATTAAGCAATCAAAATATATTATATCAAATGTAATTAATGAATAATAATATTTAGTTCTATATTGTGATTGAGTAAGAAAGATAAAAGGAGCTAGTTGAATAACTAGCTCCTTTTATCTTTCTTACTTTAGTTAATCCAAGCTCCATCAGGACCCAATTTATATCCCGATATGGTTGTATTTTTTGCCATTACACCACTTGAATAGTGATAATACCATTTTCCACCTGTTAAGTTCCAGTCCGTTACCATTGCACCGCTATTATTTAAATAATACCAATCGCCACACCAGTAGATCCAACCAGTTAACATTGCTCCATTTGCTCCTAAGAAGTACCATTGTCCTTCTGTTTTAAGCCAGCCAACCTGCATGTTGCCTTGATTATAGAAGTACCATTTTCCTCCTGATAAGAACCAGCCATTTGTTTGAGACATATCGACCCGTTTTGAGCCAATATATGTATTAATATAGTAGGATTCTGATAGAGAGCTAACCGTAACACCTTTGCTTGAAGATGCATGTACAAATTTATCGCCGCCCAATGAAATCCCAACATGTGAAGCGCCGGCTTTATAAGTACTAAAGAAGACTAAATCTCCCTTTTTAAGACTGTTTTTTGAAACTGGTTGTCCTTTAGTATATTGATCTGCAGTTGTCCGTGGTAGTGAAACACCTGCCTGCTTATATGTATAGCTAGTAAAACCAGAGCAATCAAAGCCACTAGGAGATGATCCACCCCATAAATATGGTACACCTATATAATCTAGAGCAATTTCAGTAACCGATTCTCCAGTTGATGCTGCTTCTGCTTTATGTTCACCGATTAATCCGGTCAAGAGTAAAGAACATGATAGTAGACCACTTATGAATAACCTTTTCATAATACCCTCCTTATTTCTTTCTCTCCCTAAGTTCATGTTAATAACAGTATCTCATAAACGTTACAAAATTTAATTTACAGTTATTTTTTAATAGTATTACAGAAATGTTTCAAAAATTGACCTAATTCGACTTTTTTTGTCGAATTAGGTCAATTTTTATTTAGAATAAAACAAAAAAACCTTTACTAGTTAACAAGTCTAGTAAAGGTTTTTTAATAGATTAATTATTTTGTATTTTCTTCATTATCATTATCAGTATTTTTCGAACTTTGATTTAGCATATAATATTTTTCAACTGCTTCAGATTGTAAGCCCAGCTGATCACGTAATTGGTCTGAAAGCTGTTGTCTTGTTTCATCACTAACAAGGAAATACCAGCCGTTATTAATCATTTTTCCTTCGCCTTCAATCTCAATTTTATCAATGGTTTCAGCAGCAGGTTTATAGGTGGATTGGATCCCAATCATATCATCTAAAGTAAGATTTGTTTTAATATTATTTTCTAGTGCACCAAGAATCTTATCGTAATTCGTTAGCGTTGAAAGTGATTTTCCTTTATTAATTATTTTTGAAATAACTTCACGCTGACGCTCTTGACGTCCTAAATCACCACGAGGATCGTCCTTTCTCATTCTGGCATATTGTAATGCTTCTTCACCGTTCAAGTGTTGTGGACCTTTTTTTAAATAGACGCCGTCTAATTCAAAAGCAAACTGGTTATCGACGTCAATACCTCCAACAGCATCTACGATATCCTTAAAACCTTCCATATTTACTTGTACATAATAATCAATCGGTATATTTAAAAAGTGTTCTACGGTTTCAATGCTCATCTCAATACCACCATAAGCGTATGCATGATTAATTTTATCTGTACGATTTTTATTTGGTTTGGTTGAACTGATTAATTTAGTTCTAGTATCACGTGGAATACTAAGGATTTTCGTAGTTTTCTTTTCAGGGTTAACGGTTAAGACTAACATCGAATCGGTACGTCCGCCGTCACCTTCACGTTCATCAACACCAACCATTAAGATTGAAATGGGATCCTTCTTATGAAATTGGACCTTTACATCCCGCTTTTTGGAAACCTCTCTGGAAATAGGATGATTCATTTTGTTAACAGCTTTTGCCATATTAGAGTATACATTATAAAAATAAACTCCTCCCCCAACTAATAATATGAGGATGGTAAATAGGGAAATACGAAGCCACTTAGACTTTTTCTTTTTGTTCTTTTTCCTACTCGTTCTATTAATATCCATTTATATAATTCCCTTCGTTGAGTGGTTTCCTAAATAAGACAAACATAATAAAAATTATAATATTAAACAAACATAAGTTCAACAAGAAACAGGAAAATAACCAAAAAAAGAACAAATTTTTACAATTCACTGATTCATTTGGTGATGTTAAAGAAGAGAATTGTAGAATATGATAAATTTTTGTTGCATTATTACTTTATGGATGCCACGTCAATACTTGTGGAAAGCAGCCTTTTAACTTATATAAAATTGTAAAAAATAATGAGACTGCAATAATAGACGAACGAATATAAGAAAATGTTTCATAATTCGACAACATCATGATAAATAAATTTGTAAGTGAGAATTTTGAGCTGATGCAACAAAACAGCTTATGGAATTATAGGGACGAAATTTGAACTTCTTAATCATATTTCGTATAATACTTTTCGCGTAGGTAAGTTTGTTTTTATAAAAATAAGTTTTTGTTAACAAGATTTATTTATTACATGTTTTTCAACTAAAAGAAAGAAGGAACCTATTATGTCAAAAAAAGTACTTATTACTGGCGGAGCTGGATTCATCGGTAGTAGTTTAGCATTAAAATTATTGGATAAAGGGTACTGTATCACTGTTCTAGATAATTTATCTCCCCAAATTCATGGAGAAGACGGCGCCTCTTCAGAATTATTCCAAAAGATAAAGGATAAAGTCAACTTTATCAAAGGGGATGTCGTGAATAGTGATGATTGGAGAAAAGCATTAAAAGGGCAGGATGTCGTTGTCCATTTAGCCGCAGAAACTGGAACGGGCCAATCAATGTATGAAATTAATAAATATATTGATGTAAATGTCAAAGGAACTTCAAATTTATTAGATATCTTAACAAATGAAGAGCATCAAGTAGGGAAAATTGTGATTGCAGCATCTAGAGCTATTTATGGTGAAGGGATGTATCATTGTTCAGAACACGGGACAGTATTCCCTGTTGAACGATTAGATGAAGATATGAGCCAAGGCGATTTTGAAGTGAAATGTCCCATTTGCCGACGCAATGTTGAATTAATGGCTACTACAGAAGAAACCAAGATTCATCCAACATCCATTTATGGCATCACGAAACAAATGCAAGAGGAAATGTGTATGGTTGTTGGGAAATCATTAAATATTCCTGTGGTTGCATATCGTTATCAAAACGTTTACGGTCCTGGTCAATCACTGAAGAATCCATATACCGGTATCCTTTCTATTTTCTCTACAATAATAAAAAATAATAATAATATAAATATTTTTGAAGATGGCAACGAATCAAGAGATTTTGTCTTTATTGATGATGTGGTTGATGCGACAATTTTGGGTATTGAAAAAGACGAAGCAAACTTCGAAAGCTTTAATGTTGGAACTGGAGTCTGTACGACTGTCATTGAAGTAGCCGATCTTTTAAAAGAAAAATATCAATCTGGTACTGAAATTGAAATTAGTGGAAACTATCGATTAGGTGATATTAGACATAACTATGCTGACCTGACTAAAATTCACGAAAAACTTGGATTTACTCCTAAAGTAAGCTTTGAAGAAGGAATCGGTAAATTTGTTCAATGGGTAAATCAACAAGATGTGGTAGAAGACCAATATCAAAAATCAATTGATGAAATGAAGAAAAAAGGTTTGTATAAGTAATGGAAGATAAATTAACAAAAAAAAAGATTCTGTTCCTATGTCCATTATTTTTTAATTACCACAAAAAAATAATGAAGGCGATGGAATCGATGGGTGCTGAAGTTGATTTTTTTGATGAGCGACCATCTAATTCAGTTTTTTCTAAAGCCTTATTAAGAATCAATCGAAATTTTGTTACGTTGCAAATAAAAAAATATTATGAAGAAATATCACTCAAAATTAAAAATAAGACGTATGATTACATCTTTATTTGCCAAGCTGAAGCAACACCAAATTGGTTTTTAAAGGATGTAAGAAAAATGAATCCTAATGCCAAAATGGTGCTCATGCTCTGGGATTCTGTTGCAAATAAAGTAAATACTTTAGAAAAATTGGATTTATTTGATGAAGTCTTTTCATTTGATAAAAAAGATTGTGATCAATTTGGGCTTACATTTAGACCTTTGTTTTTTGATAAAGAGTATGAAAGGATTTCTGATGAAGAGCCAATATTAAAGTACGATCTATTTTTTGTAGGGACAGTTCATAGCGATCGCTACCAAATTTTAAAGGAAGTCAAACAGCAGTTTGAAAAGAATCATTTACATGTTTTTTACTTTATGTATATACCAAGTAAATTGATGTATTATCAGCGTAAATTATTTACAAATGAATTTAATGGCAGTCAAATAAAGGAATTTTCTTTTGTTGGGATGCCAAGTGATCAACTAACTTCAAAATTAAATCAGTCTAAGGCTGTGGTTGATATTCAGCATCCTAAACAAACCGGATTAACGATGAGAACGATTGAAATGTTAGGTGCAAATAAAAAAATGATTACCACTAATCGTGATATTCAATATTATGATTTTTACCACCCGAATAATATTTGTATTGTTGATCGAGAAAATGTGGTAGTACCAACGGAATTTATGACTGCTCCTTTTTCCGCAGTTGATAAAAACGTAAAAAAGAGGTACTCCATTAACTATTTTGTTCTAGATATATTGGGGTTAACTGGAGAGAGGGACCATTCTTTTTATGTTCGAAAATAGTGGAGGAAAACTATGAAGGTTTCTGTAGCAATGGCCACCTATAATGGGGAGAAATATATCAAACAGCAGATAGATAGTATTCTTTCCCAATTAAACAGTGATGATGAATTGATTATATCTGATGATCATTCTTCGGATGGAACACTTTCTATTATCGAAGAATATAGGAAAAAAGACTCGCGGGTAAAACTGATTATGAATGAAGAATCAGGGGTGACGTCAAATTTTGAGAACGCTATTAAACATACTCAAAATGAGATCATCTTTTTAAGTGACCAAGACGATGTTTGGAAACCTGAGAAAGTTGAAATTATTAAAGCCTATTTTGAAAGAAACAGCAAAATTCAAATGATTATGTCAGATATTACAGTAGTTGATAATAATCTAAATACAACTATCGAATCCTTTTATCAATTTAGGGGAAGCCGTTTAGGTGTACTCAAAAATATCATCAAAAATAGTTATATTGGATGTGCCATGTCGTTTAGAAAAGAATTAAAAACGAAAATTCTGCCAATTCCAAGAAATGTTCCCATGCACGATATGTGGATTGGATTGGTTGCTGATTTAAATAAATCTGCGTTACTCATACCAGAAAAATTGATTTACTACCGAAGACACGATTCCACAGTGACCAGTGTAGAAAATACTTCGTCCTTGAAGGAAAAAATTCTGTGGCGCTATCAAATCTCTAGTTTACTTTTAAAATCATACATTAAAAACAGGTAGGATTTTGTAAATAAGTATGTTTTTCTCAATAGAAAAACATACTTATTTCTGAGATAATGTTATAATGGCATTTGTGAAAAATGAATGATAATGTCGTTTCTTGGTTTATGGATGTAAACTTGCAGATGATCTACAATTAAATTTTGGGATAGATTGTGCATGTTCAATAAACCCTGGGTCAACAATAAAGGGGGATACTGAGTGTTCTTAAAAGGGAGAAATATAGATGAATGCATAAATGCTCGAAAAAACAATTTGGATATTATCCGATTTTTTGCAGCAACCTTGGTTATTTTTTCACACGCCTATCCATTAACTTACGGTAATAATGGTTCTGAACCATTTGCTATTTTTACGAATGGAGAAATGACCTTCGGGGAACTTGCTGTCAGCATATTTTTTGTTATTAGCGGATTTTTGATTACGCAAAGTTTTGTCAGGTCTAACGACCCGGTAAAATATTTTAAAGCCAGAAGTCTAAGAATTTTCCCTGGTCTTATCTTTTGTGTCCTCTTATCGGTTTTTATACTTGGACCTATTTTCACTGAGTTAAGTTTAATGGATTACTTTAAGAACCGTGATACCTATGAATATATGAGTACAATTACATTGTATTTGATTCAGTATGACCTTCCAGGTGTATTTCAAACGAATGTCTGGCCTACAGCAGTAAATGGTTCTTTATGGACGTTATGGTATGAATTTTTCTTTTATATCGTTGTTGCCATTCTTGGAGTAACGAGACTCCTGGATAGGAGATTTGTATTAGCTTGTTTTATTCTTAGTTCGATTGTTTATTTTATGGGTATAGGGGGCTTCTATTCGGATTTATTCCGCTATTTTAGTGCGGGAATGGTTTTTTATCTATACAGAAAACAGATTAAACTGAATGGCTGGTTTGCAATTCTTTCTTTGGTTATCGTAATTCTTACCGCTAAATTTGGTTTCTTTGATTATGCACTTTCTATATTTGGAACATATCTTATTTTTTATATCGCTTTTGATACAAGGTTAAAACTAGAAAACTTCGGGAAATACGGTGATTTTTCATATGGGATTTATATTTATGCTTTTCCTTTTCAGCAAATAATGGTCTATATTTTTCATAACCAGTTATCACCATTGAAAAACTTCTTATATTCCTTTCCGGTTACGTTACTCTTTGCGATAGTTTCTTGGCACTTGGTAGAGAAAAGAGCATTGAAATATAAAAATGTTTCATTTAAGGCATTATTTTCGAAACATTCAATGGGTGGCACTTCAAAAAATATGTAAGTAGATTTTTGAGAGAAAGTCACTTAACTTGCACACTAAACAAAGCGATCCAATTTTATTTCTTTATATGAGGGGTTTTTTATGAATAGGTTTGAAAAAATATTGCTGACGATTTTCTTCGTTGAGTTATTCGTTGGTGGTGGGGGAAGGCTAATTGATTTTGGTGTCCTATCCATTCGCCAGGTTCTTTTCTTACTTTTATTTTTAACGTTTATTGTTCGTATTGTGAAAGAAAAGGCTGTATTCGATAAAAATATCAATACTTTTATCCGAGTAAATCCAGTGACAATTGGTATTTACGCACTGTTAATTTGGTTTGTTGTAAGTGCTGCTATTGGATTTGTCAATGGTCATCCACTTTCTATAATAGTGATGGACTTTTTTAGAGTGTCGTTTTTTGTTGTTTATTTTCCTCTAGCGTATTATATTTCGAATGAGCGTTTTACCTTGAACCGAATTATTACACTATTGAAGTATAGTGCATTTGTTGTAGCACTATTTACTATTATTGTTGCTCTTTTAGGAAAAACTGTTTTTGTTGATAATTTTAACCCTTTTTATAGATTTATGAACACTATTATGAATGATGATTTGTATTTCCGCCCAAGCAATAGTGTTTTTTATAAAAGCCATTTCTTTGTTTTAATTGGACTTATCCTCTCATTAAATGATATTTTAAATAAAAACTTCCGCAAATTCGATGTGATGCTGACTATCTTTGCTTCAGTTTCTATTATATGGTCGGAAACGAGAGGATTTTTACTTGCATTTATGCTGAGTCTATTGATGATTATTATTATCGATATTAAGGTTATTGTTGATCCGATCAAAGGGCTGCAAAGCAAAATGAAAAAATTGCTGCAATCGCAAAAATTCATTAAAAAGTTTGCAATCACCATTCTTGTCCTGGCAGCCGTTCCATTTTTGTATAAAAATATGACACTGGAACGATTTGAAGTTCCATCGACGGAAGAACATCAAGTGAGCAAACATGACAAGGGCCATGTGTCTCCAAAAGAAAAACAACCAGAAGTCAATGATGTTAGTGTCAATGCCCGGATGGAGTTTCTCGTAGCTTCTAAGGAAATCTTAGTTCATCCAATGAATCTAATCTTTGGACTTGGTTATGGGTCGGAAGTTGCTGGAAGAACCGATGGCTTGGAAATGAGCTTTCTCGATATTTTACTAGAACAAGGATTAATTGGTTTAGCGATTTGGTGCTTCTTGTTTCTAATGGTGTATGTTAATTATTATTTATCCTTTAGACAAGGTAAAAAGATTACGACCTTAGATATTTCATTAATGGCGGTTTTTATGGGAATCTTGTTATTAACAAATATAAATCCATTTATTAATAATCCGATTGGCATTAGTTTCTTCTTAGTCTTACTTATAGTATCGCAACAGAAGAGAGAATTAAGGTTAAATGGGGAATTCAAATGAAAATAACAATGGTGGTTGTCTTTTACAAGCAAAAGCCAGAAGAAAGCAAAACGTTCCAAACTTTAAAGCAAACCTTGTTTCTTCAAAAAGAACATGTAAAAGAAATTGAACTGATTCTTTATGATAATAGCCCGAAATCCCAAGAGTTTCATCCACTTGATTATGAGGGAATGACTATATCTTACATTCATGATCCGCGTAACTTAGGAATTGTGTCTGCCTATAATCATGCCTGGGCCCGTGCAAAAGAGAATGGTAGTCAGTGGTTATTGTTGTTTGACCATGATACAGAGGTAACCTTTGCCTACATCAATGAGGTAGTGAATTTACCAGAATTTTCTCAAGATATTGCAGCTGTTGTTCCTAAA
This sequence comes from Neobacillus sp. WH10, assembly GCF_030123405.1. GTDB lineage: Bacteria > Bacillota > Bacilli > Bacillales > Cytobacillaceae > Neobacillus. Next base: position 4,696,238 of record NZ_CP126110.1, on the reverse strand, counting down.
ATAAGTTGTGAGAATACGATGATCTCACCAATATATAGCCATACTCTCCGTCCATTGCAGGAAAAGCCTCCAACTCCGGGTATTCAAGAAGTACCGGTTATGGCAATTAACTCTGGGTCGTTAATTTCAATGGCTTTCCTTAACAAAGTAAACGGTTTTAATGAAGAATTCTCATTGGACTATTTGGACCATTGGCTATTCTTTAAAATATATGAAGAAGGCCGTAAAGTTTGGCTACTTGATGTGGAATTGGAGCATGAGTTATCTGTAATGGATTATTCTCGAATATCGCTCCAGCGCTACCAAAGTATCTTGGATTCAGAAGGGAAATTCTATCAAAACTATAAAAAAGACTTATTTCCATCATATCGAACTCAATTGTTTAAACGCTTTTTAAAACAAGTTCTTACTGTGAAAAATAAGAAAATAGCACTTCATACGCTAAAAAGGCTATTATCAAAGTAGGTTGGAATAAGCGATAACTTTTTAAATGGAGATATTCTTTGTCTTTTGAACAATAGTGAATGTAACAAGGGTAGAATCGGAATGATCTTAACATAAATATAGGAGTTTTTGGTCATACTTAAAAAAACTTCTATATGTGATGTGGTGTTTTCTTGCCATAGGCAGGAAATAAAAGTTAATAATTTAGCTTTTTTAGGTAGATACGTTAATTTTGTGTTACATTTTTTATCGAATGTTTGTCTTTTTAGTCGAATCTTCTTTATAATGGGGAAGAATTTGTAGATAAATTTTTAATAGGAGGAGTTGGCATCATGAAAGGAATTATTCTTGCAGGCGGTAGTGGAACGAGACTATATCCGTTAACAAAGGTCGTTTCGAAACAATTATTGCCGGTATATGATAAACCAATGATTTATTATCCACTTTCAGTATTAATGTTAGCTGGAATTAAGGACATTTTGATTATTTCTACACCTGAGGATACAGAACGCTTCGAACAAAGCTTAGGCGACGGATCAGATTTAGGAATGAACTTTACATATAAAATTCAACACCATCCAGACGGGCTGGCACAGGCATTTATTTTAGGTGAAGAATTTATTGGTGACGACAGTGTTGCGCTAGTTTTAGGGGATAATATTTTCTATGGTCACGGTTTAACAGAACTATTAAATAAAGCAGCTTCCCGAGAATCAGGAGCAACTGTTTTTGGGTACTATGTCAACGATCCAGAACGGTTTGGTGTGGTCGAATTTGATGAAAATGGAAAAGCCGTATCAATTGAAGAAAAACCAGAGGTTCCGAAATCAAATTATGCGGTAACAGGTCTTTATTTTTATGATAATCGTGTCGTTAATATTGCGAAGAATATTAAACCATCCGCACGGGGTGAGCTAGAAATCACGGACATCAATAAATCATATCTTGAAATGGGCGAGCTAAATGTAGAACTGCTAGGCCGCGGCTATGCCTGGCTAGATACAGGCACACATGCATCTTTATTAGAAGCGTCCCAATTCATCGAAACAGTGGAAAAAAGGCAATCATTAAAAATCGCTTGTATTGAAGAGATTGCGTATAAAATGGGGTATATTACGAAAGAGAAACTTATTGAGCTTGCCGAGCCGTTAAAGAAAAACCAATACGGCCAATATTTATTAAGAATCGGAAACCAAGGAAAGTAATTCTAAAGTGAGGTAAATTAGAATGAAGATCATTGAGACGAAATTATTAGGTGTAAAAATATTAGAACCAAAGGTTTTTGGTGATCACCGCGGTTATTTTATGGAAAGTTATAATAAAGAATTATTTGAGCAATTGGGTCTTCATTATGACTTTATTCAAGACAACCAATCATTATCAGCACCCGTTGGAACACTCCGAGGGTTACATTTCCAGCTAAATCCTAAGGCACAGACAAAGCTTGTCCGCTGTGTAACAGGTGCGATTTATGATGTTGCTGTTGATATTCGTAAAGGCTCACAAACTTATGGACAATGGGTCGGTGTTATTTTAAGTGAACACAATAAACGCCAACTGTTAATACCAAAGGGCTTTGCTCACGGCTTTTGTACATTAGTGCCTGACACCACTGTTGCATATAAAGTTGATGAATATTATTCACCAGAGCATGATGGAGGGATTCTTTGGAATGACCCTGATCTAGGAATAGATTGGCCGGCAGCAAATCCTGTCCTGTCAGAGAAAGATACGAAGCATCCACGATTATGTGAAGCTACAAATCTTAATTTTGTGTTCGAGAAATAGGAGGCAAATATGAAGTTATTAGTTACAGGCGGAGCTGGTTTTATCGGCAGTAATTTTGTCCGCTATATGGTAAATAAATATCCCAATTATCAAATTGTTAATCTTGACTTATTGACTTATGCAGGGAATCTTGAGAATTTAAAGGATATTGAAAAGGCACCAAATTATACGTTTGTCCGTGGTGATATTGCTGATCGCGAATTTATTAATGGACTTTTTCAAACTGAAAAGTTTGATTATGTATTAAACTTTGCTGCCGAATCACATGTTGACCGCAGTATCACAGACCCAGGGATTTTTGTTCAGACCAATATCCAGGGAACCCTTGCATTATTAGATGCAGCGAAAACATTTGGCGTCGCTAAATACCTCCAAGTATCAACTGATGAAGTATATGGTACGTTAGGCGAAACAGGTTATTTTACAGAAGAAACACCATTAGCAGCGAACAGTCCTTATAGTGCAAGTAAGGCTGGTGCTGACCTGTTGGTTCGTGCCTACCACGAGACATTTGGTTTGCCAGTTAACATTACACGCTGTTCTAATAACTATGGACCATTTCATTTCCCTGAGAAACTAATTCCATTAATGATCATCAATGCTTTACATGATAAAGAGCTCCCAATTTACGGTGATGGCTTAAACATCCGTGACTGGCTCCATGTGGAGGATCATTGCCAAGCAATTGATCTTGTTCTTCACAATGGACGTGATGGTGAGGTATACAATGTTGGTGGAAATAATGAACGGACGAATATTGATATCGTTAAAACCATCTTAAAACAGCTCGGAAAGCCTGAATCATTAATGAAGTTTGTCAAGGACCGTCCAGGACATGATCGCCGCTATGCCATTGATGCAACAAAATTGCGTACAGAGCTAGGCTGGTCTCCAAAATATAATTTTGATACAGGAATTGAACAGACAATCAATTGGTATTTAAATAACGAAGAGTGGTGGAAAAATATCATTTCCGGTGAGTATCAAGAATATGTAAAATCCCAATATGGTGACAGATTAGGGGTAGTGGAATGAGGGTAGTTGTAACAGGTGCGGCCGGTCAATTAGGTCAAGATGTCATGAAAGAACTATCTAGGAGAAAGTATCAAGCATTTGGCACCGATCGTCATCAATTAGATATAACAAATGAAGCAAATGTTCAGGAGTATATTCATGAAGTGAAACCCGATGTCATTCTCCATTGTGCTGCCTACACAAATGTAGATGCAGCGGAAGAAAATGAAGAACTTGCCTATCAAATCAATACGGGTGGTACTGAAAACTTAGCAAGAGCGGCTAAGCAAGTAGGAGCCAAAATGTTATATATTAGTACAGACTATGTATTTGATGGAACTGCTTCTGAACCATACGAAGTGAATGAGCCTACAAAACCATTAGGCGCCTATGGAAGAACAAAGCTTTCTGGTGAACAATTACTGCAACAGAATTTAGAAGAATTCTTTATTGTGCGGACTGCATGGGTATTTGGTGTATATGGAAATAATTTTGTTAAAACCATGATCCGACTAGGTGAGGAGAGAGGAGAAGTTGGTGTTGTTCATGACCAAGTGGGTTCACCAACCTATACTGTTGACTTAGCTAAGTTTATGATTGAATTAATGGAGACAGAAAAATATGGTATTTATCATGCGACCAATAGTGGCATTTGTTCATGGTATGAATTTGCCGTAGAAATCTTTAAACAAGCGAGCTTAAATGTGGTGGTTAATCCATTAACAACCGATCAATTCCCACGGCCTGCTGCAAGACCAAAATATTCTGTTTTAAGTAAGAAAAAAATTGTGGAGCAGGGTCTAACTCCGCTTAGAGACTGGAAAGAAGGCTTAGCCGCTTATTTAGAGGAATCAAAAAGATAAGGACAGATATTTATATCTGTTCTTTTTCAAATAGGGGGTAAGAAATGAGTACTACATTTGAAAAAGTAAAATCATTCTTTAGAAACCAAAATATATATAAGGTTTTACGCACGAATCCAATACTAGTAAAAGTAAATCAACATTATCGAAATAAAATAGAAACCGCAAAACGAGAATCTGTTCATAAATACGGTCTTGAGAGCTTACAGTTAACAAAGGAGTCATTTCAAGAAATAAAACGTGATTTTTGGCTTGATTGGGGAACCTTGCTTGGTGCAATCCGTGAAAGAGGATTCATTGGACATGATGCAGATATAGATGTAGGAACCTTCTTTACCGGAAATGAGGATGCTAAGAAATTAGAAAAATCGATGAAAAAACGAGGATTTATTAAATCTCGTGAATTTTGGATGGACGGTAAAATAGTTGAGGAAACTTATATTTATAATGGTGTGAATCTAGATGTGTTTTATTATTATCCTGGTGAAGACAAAGAAAAGATTATTTGTTATTCATCTGAGGAGGGAGAAGATCGGGTTTATGAAAACCGTGATGATTCTACCATTGTAACAAGATTAAAAGTGGAAAGAGTTACAGCACCATTTACCGGGTTAACCTTGATGGAGTTATTAGGTGAGCAATTCCCTGTTCCTGAAAATTACCATCAATATTTACAGAATTATTATGGTTCGACATATTTGGTCAAAAATGAGAAATGGGAATGGAATAATAGGAAAGACAGAGATATTTTACCTTATCGTGATAATACAAGGGCGGTCTTGTTTAAAATTTAAGATCCTATCAGAAGCCAGAAGGGTTATGGTATGCAAAAATCATTGTATAAAAATATTTTTTATAAGGTATTGTTAAATATCTTTAATTTAGTTTTGCCACTCTTAGTTGGGACGTATGTAAATAGGGCATTAGGGCCGAAATCTCTCGGTCTGGTCCAAGGGACAGAATCCATTTATAGCTATTTTCTCATCTTCGCAAGCTTTGGTGTATACCAATACGGTCTTCGCGAGATGAGCAGGATAAAGGATGATAAACAAAAGGTTAGTCAGCTGTTTACTAGTCTATTTACGATTAGTACGGTTACAGGAGTCATCACCATCCTAATCTATTTAGGCTTTAGTTATTTTAAGTATGAAGGAGAAATCATTTTTCCACTCCTAATGATTTTTGGCTTAAATTTAATCGTCAATATTTTCCTCGTTGAATGGGTAAATGAAGCGATGGAAAACTACGACTTTATTACGATTAAAACGATTATCGTAAGAAGTATTTACGTCATCTTAATTTTTGTTTTTATTCATACTGCAGATGACTATAAAGAATATGCAATACTCTTGGTGGTGACAGCTTTCCTAAATAATATCATCAGCTTTGTCTATATTAAACGGAAGATAAAGTTTGATTTTAGGAATATCAAGATTAAGCCACACTTGAAGCCCATGTTCCTTGTTGTCATTTTTGCAAATGCGAATGTGTTATATACTTTGCTGGACCGGATCATGCTGTTAGAGTTCAAAAATCCGAAAGCCGTATCATTCTATGTTATACCCCAACAGATTATGGGGATAATAAGCACTCTTTTATTAAGCGTGATTCAGGTAACGATACCTAGACTCTCATATATGTTGGGATCGGATGATGAACAATCGTATAATACCCTCCTGAATAATATTTCCAAGGTGTATTTTGCCTTCCTCTTTCCTGCTGCAGTTGGATTGTATCTTATTGCAGATATTGGTCTGCTTATTTATGCAGGGAATAGTTATATTGAAGCTGCACCAGTTTTAAATGTATTTGCTTTTTATATGGTGATTCTTGGGATTGATTCCATCCTAGCGAATCAGATTATGTATGTGAAAAAGAAAGAGCATATTCTCGTTCGATTATCTTTCCTTTGTGGTTTTATTAATTTATTGTTAAAAATCGTTTTGATAAAATTCAATATGTTTACACCGAGAAATGCCATTTTGACAACAGCAATAGCTAATTTACTCTTTATTTTAATAGAATATGGCTATATTCGCCGTTTTTTAAAAGTGAATTATTACTTGTTTGATTTTAGTAAGTGGAAATATTTGTTGTATTCATTAGTGTTTATTCCAATCACCTATGGATTAAGACATGTTGTTTCAGGACCCATTCCAATATTTATTGTTGTAGTATCAGTGAATATGTTTCTATATATTGTGATATTGATCATAACAAAAGATAATATTGTTATGGTTGCATTTGAAAAATTAAAAAAACGCTTCAGACGTCCATAATCAAGTTGCAGCAGATATCAAAATGCCTCTGTTTAAACAAACAGGGACATTTTGATAAGGATGGAGTGCCCAGGTTACAATAACGAATCTTTTAGAATTTATGTGAATAAGTGAAACTTTCCATTAAACGAAACGTCTTATTAATGTTGACAGAGAATTTGAATTTCCTTCCCAAAATTGCTATCCCTCATATGGAAGTAGGTTTATTGTGGCATATTACGTGTTGGTATGATAAGCTAATAGTTGGTTGGTTTTCATATGAATCTTTATTTCTAGGAAACTGAAACTTTAGAAATAAAATTGCCTGAGGGACGGATGAATAAAAGGATGTTTATTTCTAAATAGTTCTATGCTATAATGCTTTAGAATGCTATTTGACAAAAAGATTCATTTTTTGATATAAATTTTAATTAGAGAAATTATCCACTTATACGAAGTAGGATATGTTATTATGGAGGGCCTGTATGTTTTATATTACTCTAGTTATTTGCTTTTTTGCGGCAATAGTCCTCACCCCTTTAGTAAAAAAGTTAGCTTTTCTTATAGGAGCGACAGATAAGCCAAATCATCGAAAAGTACATGTGAAAATAATGCCTAGATTAGGCGGTTTAGCTATATTTTTAAGTTTTATTATTGGAATACTGATCATTAAACCGGATGGAGAATATCATCTCCCTATTGTATTTGGTGCCATTATCATCATTCTAACGGGTATGGTGGACGATGTGAAGGAAATTTCGCCAAAATGGAAATTACTCGGTCAAATTGCAGCTGCGGCAGTTGTCGTAATTGTCGGCGATTTGAGAGTTGAATTTATTAAACTTCCATTTGGCGGCCAAGTTGATTTTGGTTATTTAAGCATTCCGTTAACGATGATTTGGATTATCGGTATTACAAATGCCATTAATTTGATTGATGGTCTAGATGGGTTAGCTGGCGGGGTTTCTTCCATTGCCTTGTTCTCAATTGCTGGAATGTCCGTTGTAACGGGAAATGTTTATGTAACTGTAATGGCATTAATCGTTGCCATAAGCACAGTAGGTTTTCTTTTCTACAATTTTCATCCTGCAAAGATTTTTATGGGTGATACGGGAGCCTTATTCCTTGGATTTATGATCGGCGTTTTATCACTATTAGGGTATAAAAGCGTCACATTTATTTCGCTCGTCATCCCAATTATTATTCTCGGAGTGCCAATATCAGATACATTCTTTGCGATTATTCGAAGATTGGTTAATAAGCAGCCATTATCAGCACCAGACAAATCACATTTACATCATTGCTTATTAAAAGCCGGATTTACACATCGACAAACCGTTCTTCTTATTTATGCAATGAGTTCCGTATTTGGTCTTGTAGCATTCATTTTCTCACAAGCAACTGTTTGGGGCTCCATGATTGTGATCTTAACTCTATTAATTGGTATTGAAATTATCGTTGAAAAGATAGGATTAATCCGTGATGACTATAAACCTTTGTTGAAGTTAATAAAGGGGATACGACCTGTAAATATTAAAAGTCGATAATCAATATGAGGAGAAAGCCTTTTAACAGGCTTTCTTTTTTTATGAAGAGATCTAACCTCTAAAAAAATATCTTTCTAAGGAGCAACTTTTTCCCTTCTGGCATTATTTGTGATACTCTTTTCAATAACGAACGAGATTACTCGAGTTGATTATGCGTAGAGAGGTACGAGAATGACAAAATTCCTTAAATTTGGTGCCGTTGGGATGTTAAATACACTTATTACAATAGGGAGTTTCTCGCTGTTTTTATATTTTAGTGTGAATTATCTTACCGCAAATATTACCGCCTATATAATCGGTATGATCAATAGCTTTATTTGGAATAAAAATTGGGTATTCCAAGCAAAAGCAAAAGCAAAAGCAAAAGCCTCTTCGTTAATCATTAAATTCATTATTGTTAATTTAATTACCTTAGGAATTAATACATTGTTACTTTATGGAATGGTTCAATATTTTAATTGTCATACATCTGTAGCCCAACTTATTTCGACTGGTATCGGGTTGGTTATTAATTATGTATTAAACAATAAATGGACATTTAGTGAGGGGATGAAGGGGCTTACTAAAAGATAATTGAATAGAGCTTTCATTTGAAGAATATGGAGGAGTGGAGTCACAGATTCCACTTTCTTTTTAATGAAGTAAATTCTGATTATTACTATAAATCAATCTTTTAATGCCTACTGGTTTCTATTTTCTCTATGATTCTAATGAAAACGAGATGATATAATTAACCTTTCGACAAAATTCTATATATTTTACAAAAAAGACTATTAATCTTTAGTAAATATTAGTAAAATAGTCATGCAATACATAAAAATTTGTCGAAGGGTGGTAAAGGTGTGAAGAGAAAGATTAATAGAAGCTTAAAGAGAAAAATGCTTAATAGTTCTCTGGCTGCAGTGTTAGCGCTTACAACAATTCCGTTAAACATTTTCCCAAGCGCAGCAAAAGCGGAAGGTACTGCTGCCAATACTGCAACATTGCGTATCTTAGAAACTACGGATCTGCATTCCAATGTAATGCCATATGACTATTACCAGGATACAGATAAGAACATTAATTTCGGGCTGGCAAAAACAGCTACCTTAATTCAAAAGGCTAGATCAGAAGTTAGTAACTCGATGCTTTTTGATGCAGGGGATTTAATTCAAGGTAACCCTCTTGCAGATTATGTTGCTAGAGGAGAACACAAATTAGGTCCAAATGATACTCATCCAATATTTAAGGCAATGAACTATTTAAAATATGATGCAGGTATCGTTGGTAACCATGAATTTAACTATGGTTTAGATTATTTAAATGATGTTATGCAAGAAGCACAGTTCCCGATTGTAAATGCTAACATTTATTATGATGATAAAGACGGAAATCCGGATAACGACAAAAACTATTTCACTCCTTATAAAATTGTTGACAAAACGATTAAGGATAATGCTGGGAAAGAGCATGTTATTAAGGTTGGGGTAATTGGTTTTGCACCACCGCAAATTATGCAGTGGGATAAAGATAATCTAACCGGAAAAGTTATTGCGAAGGATATTGTAAAAGAAGCAAATAAATTTATCCCTGAAATGAAACAGGCAGGCGCTGACGTAATCGTAGCGATTGCACACTCAGGCTGTGACATTGTTGCAGAAGGTCAAGAGTTAGCTGAAAATGCTGTTTTTGATTTAACTAAAGTCCCTGGCATCGACGCGATGCTTTTTGGACATGCACACTTAAATTTCCCTGGTGACAAATCATTCAATGGTAATGAAAACATTGATAATGTGAATGGAAAAATCAACGGCACGCAGGCAGTTGAAGCTGGTTATTGGGGAAATAACCTAGGAGTACTTGACCTTGCACTTGTACAAGATACCAACGGTAAATGGATAGTGGATAAGGCTAATTCTAAGTCCGTAAACCGTCCTGTTGATGCTACAACTGGTCGAGATGAAGAAATCGTTAAGGCAGTAGAAAAGGAACACCAAGGTACGATTGAATATGTACGTGGAAAAATAGGTGAAACAACAATTCCAATGCACAGCTATTTCTCACGTGTAATGGATGATCCATCTGTTCAAATCGTTAACAACGCGCAGATTGAATATGCGAAAAAGTGGATTAATAACCCAGTAAATGGTCTTAACGAACTCAAGGATCTTCCGATTATTTCTGCAGCAGCTCCATTTAAAGGCGGCCGCGGCGGTGTAGGTGACTTTACGAATATTCCTAAAGGTGAACTTTCTATTAAGAGTGCCAATGATCTGTATTTATTTAACAATACATTCAAAGCTGTTAAATTAACTGGAAAACAGGTAAGAGAATGGCTGGAAATGTCTGCATCACAATTCAAAAAGATTGACCCGAATAATGGCAGCCAAGAATTACTTGATTACGATTTCCGTCCATACAACTATGATGTTATTGATGGAATTAAATATCAAATTGATGTAACACAGCCTAGAAGATACAACTGGGAAAAAGGAACAGTTGAAAATGACAATGCTCACCGTATTATTAACTTTACGATGATGGACGGAACTCCTATTAAAGATGATCAGGAATTCATCGTTGCAACAAACAACTACCGTGCAAGCGGCGGTGGCGGTTTCCCTATTAAGGGCGGCGAAGTTGTAATCGATTCACCGTATGAAAATCGTGAATTGTTAATGGACTATATTAAAACACAAGGCACAGTTAATCCAGTAGCAGATAACAACTGGAAAATTGCTCCTGTTGGTGGTAATGCAGTATTAACATTTAATTCTTCACCGGCTGCGGCTACATATCTTGGTCAAACACCAAACGTGAAAGACCTTGGTGCTTCTTCAACAAAACCAGGATACCAAACATATGAACTTGACCAAAACGTTCACGTTCAATTATTAGGAATCAACGATTTCCATGGTCAGCTTGATAGTTGGAGGGAAATTAAAGACAAAGACAATAAAGTTGTCGATTACTCAGGTGGGATTGAATACCTTGCAGCCTATTTGAAGCAAAGGGAAGCAACAAACCCTGCTAATACATTAATGCTTCACGCCGGTGACGCTGTAGGTGCGAGTGCTCCGGTATCTGCATTATTACAAGATGAGCCAACTATTCGCTTCTTAAACGAGATTGGCTTTGATGCTGGTACAATTGGTAACCACGAATTTGATGAAGGCGTTCAAGAAATGCTTCGCTTAATCAATGGTGGCTCACACCCAGCAACAGTTGACAAGTATGGCAAATTTGAAGGCGCTGATTTCCCATATGTTGCAGCAAACGTTGAGTATGAAGATACTGGTAAGCTAATTCTTGACCCATATGTAATTAAAGAAGTTGATGGAGTTAAGATTGGTATTATCGGTGTTGTTACAACAGTAACTCCAGAAATCGTTATAAAATCTGCAGTAAAAAATGTTAAATTTACTGATGAAGTAACTGCGATTAATAAATATACTAAAGAATTACAAGCTAAGGGCGTTAAATCTATTGTCGTTCTTGCACATAATCCAGGATCATCTAAAACTGATGGAACTGGTGCAACTGGGGAAGTTGTTGAATTCACTAAAAAAGTTGACCCAGAAGTTGACGTCATTTATGGCGCACATGATCACAAATATTTAAGAGCTGTAGTAAATGGCATCACAGTCGTACAATCTTGGTCATATGGTACTGCCTTCTCTGATATTGATTTAACGATTGATTCAATTACTGGAGATGTAATAAAGGATAAAACAACAGCAGATGTTGTAGATACTTTACATTCTCAAATTACACCTGATGCTAAGATTCAAAAAGAGCTTAAAGAATACAAAGACACAGTTGAACCAATCCTTAACAGAAAAATTGGCGAAACTGAAGTTGAATTAACAAGAACTCCGAATGCAAGCGGTGAGCAAGTTTTAGGTAATATTATTGCTGACTCTATGCGCTGGCAAATGGGAACACAAATGGCGTTCATGAATCCAGGCGGTATTCGTAACGACATCAACGCTGGTGACATTACTTGGGGTGAATTATTTAAGGTACAGCCATTTGGTAATGACCTTATTAAAATGACAGTAACAGGTGATGTTCTAAGAGAGCTGCTAAACCAACAATGGGCAGATCCAACGCGTGCAAAAATGCTGCAAATTTCAGGATTATTCTACACATATGATGATTCAAAACCATATATGGAAAGAATTCTTGACATTTACGAAGAAGATGGAACACCAATTAAGCCAGACGGCAAGTACACCATTACAGTAAACAACTTCATGGCTGGCGGCGGTGATGGCTATGGTGCACTTCTTAAAGGTACTGATAAAGTCCAAGGACCTACAGACCTTGATGCGTTTGTAAACTATGTTCAGAACTTTGAAGAACCAATCCTTGCTAAATACGAAAATAGATTCTTAAAGGCTGATAAGGTAATTGCTGATACGACTATTTGGTACTTAAACAATGCAACGAAGGTTCTAGATGGAAAAACTGACCCTTATGCGCAAGTGGTTGTAAAGGTTGGAAATGATGTCATCGGTGAAGGAAAAGCAGACAATTTAGGTGATTTCTCAGTAAAAATCAAAAAACAAAAAGTTGGAACAATTGTTAAAATTGCAACAACAGATTTATTTGGCAATACTGCTACAGCAAGTTTTAAAGTAAAACAAGCTGTAAAAGGCTGGCAAGAAGTCGATGGAAAATGGTATTACTTTAACCCTTCAACTGGATTACCTGAAACCGATGATTGGGCAAAGATTAACGGAAAATGGTATCTATTTGGCGAAAATAGCGTTATGCAAACAGGTTGGGTATTAGATAAGGATCATAAGTGGTACTATCTAGATCCAATCAATGGCCATATGAAAACAGGATGGGTTCACTATCAAAACAAGTGGTACTATCTTGGAGCATCTGGTGCAATGCAAACAGGCTGGGTAGAAGAAGGCAAAACTTGGTACTACTTAGGAGAATCCGGAGCACTGCAAACAGGTTGGATAAAAGTAAAAAACAAATGGTACTTCTTCAAACCATCTGGTGCAATGCAAAAAGGCTGGATACAAACTGGAGGCAAATGGTATTTCCTATACAATGACGGAAGTATGGCTGCCAGCACTACAATCAGCGGATATAAAGTAGGAAAAGACGGGGCTTGGATTAAGTAATCCGTCATTATAAAAGAGGTGGTTCCTTTGGGAATTGCCTCTTTTTTTAGAAAAAATTTATTTATATATTTCCTTTTTTTACTATTTCTTCTTTGTTTTCATTTTGCCTTTTATGGACAAACTGACTAACAAGGAGGATGTTTGATGCTTTATCTTACCTTGATAGTATGTTTTGTTGTTTCCATTCTTATTACACCACTTATAAAAAAAATAGCCTTTGTTATTGGTGCAACTGATCGGCCAAATCAGCGGAAGGTCCACCAGTCGATTATGCCAAGACTTGGAGGCTTAGCGATATTCATAAGTTTTATGGTCGGTATTTTTATATTAAAGCCCGAAAACACATACTCTTTTACGATTTGGATTGGCTGCGTGATTATTGTTATCACGGGTGTTTTAGATGATCTTTTAGAACTGCCAGTAAAATATAAGCTACTTGGTCAATTGGCTGCTGCCTGTAGCGTTGTTTTTTTGGGCGACCTGCAAATAGCATTTATAAACCTTCCATTTGGTGGACAGTTACAATTTGGATTTTTAAGTATCCCCTTAACCATTCTTTGGATTGTAGGAATAACGAATGCCATCAACTTAATTGATGGACTTGATGGGTTAGCTGCTGGAGTATCTTCGATTGCTTTAATCACCATTTCAGGATTAGCACTGATTCAAGGGCATTTGTTTGTAGCTACAGTAGGTTTAATCCTGCTGGCAAGTACGCTGGGTTTTTTGTTTTACAATTTTCATCCAGCAAGTATTTTCATGGGGGATACCGGGGCACTTTTCTTAGGATTTTCAATTTCGGTCTTATCGCTGCTTGGTTTTAAAAATGTAACATTTATTTCTTTTGTCATCCCAATCCTTATTCTCGGAGTTCCAATTTCTGATACAATATTCGCAATCATAAGGAGAATCAAAAATAAACAACCCTTATCCGCACCAGATAAATCACATTTGCATCACTGTATGTTGCGATTAGGCTATACACACCGTCAAACTGTTTTGATTATTTATGCCATGTCAGTATTCTTCGGACTAGTTGCAGTTATATTTTCCCAAGCACGAATAGGGGGGGCAATTGTCTTAGTTGGAATCATCATCCTTGTAATTGAGCTAATCGCTGAAAAAATAGGACTTATGGGGCAAAACTATCGCCCGTTGTTAAACATGCTCCAGACCTTAAGATTCTCTCCATCTAAAAACCGCTAATAAATTTGAAGGGACTCTGCTGGAGCCCCTTTCTATTTTTTTCCCAATTGTCTTCTTTTTAAAAACCGAATATAATCATCCTCAAGATATACTGCCATTTACCTACAAATATCAATTTCTAGATAAGCGGTTTCTCCTTTTTCTATCGTACATTGGCCGTTTGTCAGCTCCACCATCCAGTCCATGAATGGTTGGACATGACTTTCGTCAACGTATATCTCGACTTCGACGATATCTAAGTAGTGAATTTCTTTTATTTTATATTCGGAGGCCCGGAGTTCTTTTTCAATTTTCCCAAGCCAGGTATAGTCCATTTTCACGTGAATAATTTGCGTAAGCTTCCTTTCGACAATGCCAACTGTGTCTAAGCTTTCTGATGTTGCTTTGCCGTAAGCGCGGATTAAGCCACCGGCACCCAATTTAATCCCGCCAAAGTATCGGGTAATGACGACAACCGTGTCCTTTAGCTTTCTTTTTTTCAAAACTTCAAGGATGGGGACGCCAGCAGTTCCACTTGGTTCGCCGTCATCATTGGCTTTTTGAATTTGATCATGCTCACCAATGTGATAAGCAGAGCAGTTGTGGGTAGCATCCCAATGCTTCTTTTTTATTGCTTGAATAAATTCCTGCGCTTCATTTTCCGTTTCAGCTCTGTTAATATGAGCAATAAATCGGGACCTTTGGATGTTAATTTCATGTTCGCCAGCCTGTTTAACAGTATAGTATCGAGGAAGCATAACAAGCTCCTTTCTATTGTAAAAAAATATTGATGTAATATACCTTTAATATGGTAGTAACCTTCGAATGATATAATAGACATGGTTCAACTAGATATTAATTAAAAAGTAAAGTTGAAAAGGATGAAATACTTCTATTATACTACTTTTCATCCAAGTTTGAGGCCACTCATGTCTGTTCAGATTAGCCATTTAGTACAATTCAAGGTAAAATATGTGAAAAGGCCTTAAGGAATAAGGGAAACGCAAGCCCCTCCTGGAGGAATGAAATGAAAATTAAGCAGATTAATATGAAGTCAATTGATGAAATTCGAGAAGAAATGATTAAAACAGTAACATGTAGTAAAAGTGATATTTTCCGAATCGGTGAGCAATGTCGTCTGGACTATGAGAACATGACAACGGAACTCTCGAATATCAAGGAATTGATGGTAAAGCTAATCGAAGAGGGAGACAAACTAGAAGAACAGGTTCAAAAAGCACGGGTAATGCTGTCAGAGGTCAGTATGAATTTTAAGCAATATAAAGAGGAAGAAATCCGTGAAGCCTACGAAAAAGCACACCAGCTGCAAATGGACCTTTCCATCAACTGGCAATATAAAAAACAGTTATTGGATAAAAGGGAGGATCTCGAACGAAGACTAATCGGGTTAAATGATACGATTGACCGTGCTGATCAGCTCATTTCACAAATTTCAGTGGTGATGAATTACTTAACAAGCGATTTAAAACAAGTAGGTGAAGTATTAGAAAATGCCAAAGCCAAACAGGACTTCGGCTTGAAAATTATTGAAGCACAGGAAGAAGAGCGGAAGCGGCTATCTAGGGAGATTCACGATGGACCGGCACAAATGCTGGCGAATGTCATTATGCGCTCGGATTTAATTGAGCGCGTATACCGGGATAAGGGGCCAGATGAGGCATTTTCCGAAATCCATCACTATAAAATAATGGTTCGTTCCGCCCTTTATGAAGTCCGGAGGATTATCTATGACCTGCGTCCGATGGCATTAGATGATTTAGGGCTCGTCCCTACCCTCAGAAAATATTTACAAACCATCGAAGAATATCATAACAAGTCGAAAATAAGTTTTGTGAATATTGGCCTAGAGAACCGGCTTCCGACTAAGTATGAGGTCGGATTGTTCCGTATCATTCAGGAGTCAGTACAAAACGCGCTCAAGCATGCGAATGCTTGTGAAATCAAAGTAAAGTTAGAAATAACCAATGCCGCGATTACCGTTTTGATTAAGGACAACGGTATTGGATTTGATACTACTCAACAAAAACCTGAATCATTTGGCATGATTGGCATGAGAGAGCGTGTCGACCTGCTTGATGGGGAAATCACGTTTGATTCAAAAATAGGCAAAGGAACTGAGGTATTAATCAGTGTTCCATTAATTAACTAAAGAAAATTTTGCAATTGACAATAAAATTGAAATTTGAAGGATTAGGGGGCGTAGCAATTGACTACCAAAATTGTCATTATAGACGATCACCAACTATTCAGAGAAGGTGTTAAAAGAATACTAGAGTTCGAGAAGTCGTTCCAAGTTGTGGCTGAAGGCGATGACGGCAGCGAAGCATTAGGACTTGTGCAGGAGCATCACCCTGATGTTGTGATTATGGATATTAATATGCCGCAAATGAATGGGGTTGAAGCAACCCGAGAGCTTATTGAAAAATACCCGAACACAAAAGTCATTATTTTATCGATTCATGATGATGAAAACTATGTGACACATGCATTAAAAACAGGTGCAAGTGGATATCTATTAAAAGAAATGGATGCAGATGCTTTGATTGAAGCAGTCCAAGTTGTCGCTGATGGCGGTTCGTACTTACATCCAAAAGTCACACACAATTTGGTCAATGAATATCGCAAACTGGCAGCAGGTGTGGGCCGCAGTGGAGGCGGCTACGTGCAAACGGTTGAAATTCGCCGTCCATTGCACCTATTAACGCGTCGTGAATGTGAAGTACTGCAAATGCTTGCTGATGGAAAAAGCAACCGCGGGATCGGTGAATCCTTATTTATCAGTGAAAAAACAGTCAAAAACCACGTCAGCAACATTTTACAAAAAATGAACGTTAACGACCGTACCCAAGCCGTCGTTGTTGCGATTAAAAACGGTTGGGTTGAAGTGCGATGATTTTTCAAAATTAGTGTAGAGCACGCTTATGGCGTGTTCTTTTTTGCCTAATAAATATCAATTTTGGGCTTTAAGAATTATCTAACCCCACATGGAAGACCTAGGGAGAACATCGCACGAATAAAAAGCGCTAGCTTTTTCTACGAGCCCAGGCTCTTTACTTGAGGAAATTCTTTATCCCAAAATAATGCATTTTATGGCTGTTTCAGATAAAATATAAGGAAACATAATGTTGCTAAAAAGACAAGGATGGTATAAAACTTTATGAAAACGGCAATTGTCACGGATAGTACCGCGTACATACCGGAAGAATTACGAGAAAAATGGAATATACATATGATCCCGTTGAATGTTATTTTCGGAAAAGAAGTCTATCGGGAAGAGTTTGATATAACATGGAGCCAGTTTTACGAAGAGGTGAAAACGAAAGAACTCCCAACAACATCTCAGCCGCCGATTGGGCAATTTGTCCAATTGTTTGAAAAACTATCAGAAGACTACGACGCAGTCATTAGTATCCACCTTTCAAGTGGAATCAGCGGTACCTACCAAGGTGCAGTCACCGCAAGTACGATGGTAGAAGGCATTAAGGTGTATCCTTTTGATTCTGAAATCAGCTGTATGGTTCAAGGCTTCTATGCACTTGAAGCCGCTGAAAAAGCTTCATGTGGCGAGGAAGCTGAGGCAATCATAAAAAGACTGGAAGAGTTGAAAATAACAGCTCGTGCTTATTTTATGGTTGATGACCTGTCGCATCTTCAACGCGGCGGGCGTCTCTCAAGTGCCCAAGCATTTATCGGCAGCCTCCTGCAAGTCAAACCACTGCTGCATTTCGAAAACAAGGTCATTGTCCCTTTTGAAAAAATCCGCACCCGGAAGAAAGCAATGAAACGAATTGTCGACCTGCTCGGCGAAGACGCAGCGAGTGGTGAAGCATACCAAGCTGTCATTATTCACGCCAATCGCGAGGAAGAAGCAGAAGTGTGGCGGAATGAATTGTCCGCCATGTATCCGAATGTCGATTTCTCGATTGGTTACTTCGGAGCCGTCATCGGCACCCACCTAGGTGAAGGCTCGATGGGAATGGGATGGATGAAAAAATAAATTAATTTAGGTATGCTGCCATTCCGGCCTTTGGGTTGGAATGGTTTTTATATTGGTTAAATAATTTAAGGGAAATCATATAGAAGGGAATTTTAAGGTTTGGCGGAAACCAAAGACAGGTTGGCGGAATAAATGAAAATGTTGGCGGAAAATATATTGAAGTTTGGCGGAAATCCGGATTTGTTTGGCGGAATTCCGGCTTGAGATTGCGGAATCATCGTGAGAAGAAGCCAGATCTTCAAAAGAGTGGAAGCTAGTCCTGGAATTAAATTAAAAAGGTAAATAAAAAAAGGTTTGGCGGAAATCCGGATTGAGTTGGCGGAATCATCGTGAGAAGAAGCCAGATCTTCAAAAGAGTGGAAGCTAATCCTGGAATTAAATTAAAAAGGTAAATAAAAAAGGGTTTGGCGGAAACCGAAGACAGGTTGGCGGAAATATATCGAAGTTTGGCGGAAATCCCGATCAGTTTGGCGGAATTCCTGTTCAAATTTGCGGAAATCCGTCCTAAGTTGGCGGAATCCCCCCTCAACTAAATTGGCCAGCCATAAAAACTTTACAAAATTTCCGACAAATTAGCAGGAATCTCTTCCTTAATTGCAGAACCTCTTCAAGGCATTTATTTTTTAGGAAAGAAAAAGGAGTGACGAACCAATTGAATATGAAAGAACTAACCCATCCGCAAAGGTTATTTTTAACAGAAATCTTAAAAGAACGCCTAACTCTTGGTCATCCTAAATATCTAGAAATTGAAAAAGATCTAGCCAAAAGAAGGGCAGGGTACTGGGGCGAAATGGGATTAGCTAATTACATGAAAGAACTGCCACAAGAAAAATACCTCATCTTTCACGATCTCCAACTACAAATCAATGGTATTCACTTTCAAATGGATACTCTCCTCATATCTCAAAACTATATTCTAATCATAGAAGCAAAAAATATTTCTGGCACCTTAGTTTTTGATAATGTATTCAAACAGCTTATTCGCATCCATGAGAATGGTAATGAAGAAGCATTCGAAGACCCGCGAGTTCAATGTCAACGTCTGCAATCGCTCTTACGAAATTGGACGGCTAAAAATAGCCGCAATGTATTGCCGATAGATTACCTTATTTTTTTTAAAAGTACTAACACAATTTTAAAAACCAATCCCGGTGAAAGATTAGATTTTAGCAAAGTTTGTAAAGGAAGAGATGTTTTTAATAAAATTGAAAATCTTGAGCAGCGATATAACCATGAAAGAGTTGATAACCACATCATTATCAAAATAGGGGATTTACTTTTAAGTCATCATAGCCCAAAGCCGATTAACATTTTAAATGAATACAATCTTACTGAAAAAGACATTCGCAGTGGAGTTTGCTGTCCAAATGATAAATGCCACCACATCCCGATTAATTACAAAAGAGGTAAATGGACTTGCCCAATCTGCCAAACTATCTCAAAAGAAGCCCATATAAAAGCCCTCAGTGACTATTTCTACTTAATAAAGCCAATGATTACCAATTTTGAGGTTCAAAGCTTCCTCCATCTCCCAAACAACGATATCACTCAAAAAATCCTATTAAGATTGAAATTACCAACCTCAGGAAAAACTAAGAATCGGATATATCATCTTTGTACAAAGAAGGTGTCAGCATGCGTTTTATCATAATGGGTGGAGTGTTAATACCAAATAACACATCAGGCGACTCTCTCCCCATCACAAAAATTCCGACTATCCCTCAGCCGGCGCTCAATCCAGACTTTTCCTACAACCCAGAAATTCAGCAGCTTCTTACAGGAAAACAGCTCCTCTTTGATGATATCCCATTCACCCTTGATGAAATCCAAACACATTATCTAAATGGATATGTCACTTACCGAAAAGGTATCGTCTACAAAGGAAAACAGCCCAACTGTGCCCGCTGCGGCAACAAGGATCCACAGCAGTTTGCATCCTTTCCATGTTCTCGATGTGGAGAAATCTGCCTTTATTGCCGCCATTGCCTAATGATGGGAAGAATCAGTACATGTACTCCACTGTTAGGCTGGAATGGGCCGGTGCCTGACACCGTTTACCCTACGAAGATATTAGAATGGAAGGGAACACTCTCTGAAGGACAATTAGTGGCTTCGAATCATGTGGTAGAGGCGATCCGGCAAAATCAGGAGCACTTAGTCTGGGCTGTTTGCGGTGCTGGGAAAACCGAGGTCCTTTTCGCTGGAATTGAGGCGGCATTAACCTCGAAAAAAAGAATCTGTATCGCCACACCAAGAACTGATGTCGTATTAGAACTAACACCTAGACTAAAGGCGGCATTTCCTGCTATTACAGTTGCCTCCTTATACGGCGGCAGCGAAGATCGCCATCTGTATGCTCCCCTCACAATTGCGACCACTCACCAGCTGCTTCGTTTTTACCAAGCATTTGACACCATTATTTTGGATGAGGTCGATGCCTTTCCATATACCGTGGAGGAATCGCTTCAGCACGCCGCGGTTCATGCTCGGAAGCCAACAGCAGCGATGATCTATTTGACGGCAACCCCTAATGAAAAATGGCAAAGAGAATGCCGCTCGGGAAAAAGAGCCTATACAACCATCCCTGCCCGATTCCACCGCCACCCGCTGCCAGTGCCCGAATTTGTTTGGTGTGGAAATTGGCAAAAAAAGCTTCAAAAAAATAAATTGCCGCAAGATGTCATCCGATGGATACATAATCGAATAAAGACTAACAAACAGACATTAATCTTTTTCCCGCATATACCGTTGATGGAAAAAGCCCTACCCACTCTTCGGCAGTTTGATCCAACTATTCAAGCTGTCCATGCCGAAGACCCAGAGCGGAAAAATAAGGTACAAAAAATGCGAAAAAAAGATATTCCCTTACTGTTAACCACGACCATCCTCGAGCGTGGGGTAACCTTTCCAAATATAGACGTCGCCGTCATTGGGGCGGAAGATCCCATTTTTACCGAAAGTGCCCTTGTCCAAATTGCCGGAAGAGCAGGGAGGAGCAAGGATCATCCAGATGGGGTGGTGACATTTTTTCATTATGGAAAAACTGACGAGATGATAAAGGCAAGAAGACAAATTGTCTCGATGAACAGTGAGGGGATCAAAAGAGGGCTGCTTGATAAATAAAAGAAAAGGAGCTAAAAAAATGAATCATTTCCAACAAGACCATTGTCTTATCTGTAATAATGTAATCCAGCCAACCATAGGATGGAGAGCGATCTTCTCCATTGAAAAGGAACAGCTTATTTGCTCTGCGTGTGAAGCTAATCTAAAGAAAATTGAAGGAGAAACCTGCAGGATTTGCTGCCGGCCATTTTACCAACTAGATGAGAAATTCCGCAAGGGGGAATGGTGCAATGATTGCTTCCGATGGGAGGAGGACCCGGAGTGGCAAGGATTACTTGAGAAAAATCATTCACTTTTCCTTTACAATGAATTTTTAAAAGAAGTCATCGCGAAATACAAGTTTCGCGGTGATTATATGTTGGCAAAGGTATTTGCGTCAGATATAAAAGAAGCACTCACAAAAATGAGAGCAGATTTACTTGTACCTATTCCATTGAGTGAAGAACGGCTATATGAGCGAGGGTTTAATCAAGCGGTGGCACTGCTAAATGAATCTGACTTTTCCCCTTCAGAAATTCTTACCCGAGTTCACTCAGAAAAGCAATCGAAAAAATCAAGGTCAGACCGCATACATTTACCCCAAGTATTTAAAGTCGCTGCCGATTCAAATATACAAGGAAAAAAGGTCGTCTTGATTGATGATATTTACACAACCGGCTCTACACTAAGGCACGCTGCGAAGCTGTTAAAAGCGGCGGGGGCAGCGAGCATTCAATCGCTGACACTTGCAAGGTAGTGAAGTCGGGGGAGACAATGCCTCGCCCCTTAAATATGGTCAGTACTTCATCCGAAGTGCTTTTTGGGCATTTTCAATATCATGACCGAGCAAATGGCCTAAATCGTAGGATGGATAATAGCCATGTTTATACATATAATTATAGACTCGTTCATGGCCATGGATCGCCCCCATCAGCTGATTGGTGAAGGTTTTTCGTAACGCCGGAGTGGCCGTTTCGGTGATTGATGTAGCCAAATTGTAGACTAATCCTTTAGAAAGGCCCAGTAGATCTGAAGCGAAAAAGCCCATGTCTTCACGTAAATCTTCTTCCTCCCTCGCTTGATAGCCCTGTGCTGATGGATAAAATTTAAGCAGTTCTTTTAGGTTTCCTTCAAGGTCGTGAATACCCTTTTTATAAAGGTCTTTAAGTTCATTATCAGTTACTTTAGTGATGGACATTTTCAGCTTCATTAATCCCGAGGATTGGTAGGCAACCAACTCATGCAATTTTAATGTTTCGTGCCAGGCAAGCAATTTACGTTCTTCGTGCTCCATATGATTAAATCCTCCTTCGTTTTCACATTAATTTAACCTATTCGTTGAGCATTTTAGTGGTAAATTGTCCTGATTAATATTAAAATAAACTTTAATTACCAATGATTTTGGTAAATAGTACCTATTGTTGTCGAAAAAGGTGTAAAACATTGTCACTATTTACCCGATGTATTTGTCAAAAAATCGACAAATTTTTTGTACTGATTTAGCAGGATAATCATAGGGTAAAATAGAAATGTTATTACATAGCCTTAATAAAAGGAGGAGTCCACTAATGAAATATAACGTACGTGGTGAAAACATTGAGGTAACTCCAGCAATTAGAGAATATGTAGAAAAGAAAATTGCTAAATTGGAGCGTTATTTTACAGAAGTACTAGTTGCAAATGTAAATGTGAATCTTAAATTCAATCAAGATAAAACTTCAAAAGTAGAGGTAACCATCCCTCTGCCACAATTAGTTTTACGTGCTGAGGAAACAAACGTCGATATGTATGCGGCGATTGACTTGATAACTGATAAACTTGAACGTCAAATTCGCAAACACAAAACAAAGGTTAACCGTAAGTTCCGTGAAAAAGGCGAATTTCCAATTACATTTGCAACCACTGAAAGCCCAGAACTGCATGATGTGGATGAAGACGAACTTGAGTTAGTTCGCACAAAGCGTTTCGATTTGAAACCAATGGACAGTGAAGAAGCGATCCTGCAAATGAACATGCTTGGTCATAGCTTCTATGTATTCACTAACTCAGATACTAACCGTACAAATGTTGTTTACAAGCGGAAAGATGGCCGTTATGGTTTAATTGAAGCACATTAATATGTTTGATAATGCCGCTCCGGATGACCGGAGCGGCATTATTTATTTTGATCTATTATGTTCTATATCTTAAATAAAATGAAACTAAAATCAGATCAGAGAAATAAAAAATCCAATGTTATCCCCATGTGGATAACCACATTCATCTAGATTAATCCACAAATTTGACGAAGTTTCCCACAAATCACACAAAATCACTCAAAATTCATCTACAATTCCACAATATTTATCCCCATAAAAATAAAAAGAGGGCAAGCGTTTCATTTCGCCAGCCCTCCTATTTTGTTGCCGCTAAAAAGTTTGCGATCTGTACATTTAAAGCTGTATTTATTTCGCAGCCCCACAGCAGTTCTTATATTTCTTGCCGCTGCCGCAGATACATGGGGCGTTACGACCAACATCAATTTGCTTAACTTTTGGTTTTTTCTTAACAGGTTCACCGTCTTCTTTCGGATTCACTGCTTGACCTTTTGCAACCTCTTCACGCTCAAGATTGTTGCGGATCTCAGCCTTCATGATGTACGTAGCCGTTTCATCCTCGATTGATTGAATCATCGCTTCAAACATGGCGAAGCCTTCATGCTGATATTCACGAAGCGGGTCAATTTGTCCGTAAGCACGCAGATGGATTCCTTGGCGGAGCTGATCCATTGCATCGATATGATCAATCCACTTAGAGTCAACTGCCCTTAATGTAACAACCTTTTCAAATTCACGCATTTGCTCAGGGGAGAGAATTTGTTCCTTCTCCTCGTAACGCTCCATCACTTTTGCATAAATGGCGTCGACGATTTCCTCTGGATCTTTACCCTTAAGAGCATCCACAGTAATGTCACCTTCATGAAGAAGAGTGGCATGGACATATTCCACAATCGCTTGGAGATCCCATTCTTCCTCATCCTCATGGCGTGATGCATGGGCATCAATATTCCGCTGAATCGAGTTAAGAATCATTTTTTGAACGATTTCGCGAAGGTTTTCCGATTCTAAGACTTCATCACGCTGGGAATAAATAATCTCACGCTGTTGACGAAGAACGTCGTCATATTGCAACAGCTGTTTACGGGCATCGAAGTTGTTGCCCTCAACGCGTTTTTGTGCAGATTCAACAGCACGAGACACCATCTTACTCTGAATTGGCTGGGTATCATCCATCCCAAGCTTTTGCATCATTGCCTTCATATTATCAGAGCCAAAGCGGCGCATCAATTCATCTTCCATTGATAAATAAAACTGTGTAACACCAGGATCCCCTTGACGACCAGAACGTCCGCGGAGCTGGTTATCGATACGCCTGCTTTCGTGACGTTCGGTACCAATAACCGCCAGTCCACCCAGTTCAACGACACCCTCACCGAGCTTAATGTCTGTACCACGGCCTGCCATGTTGGTCGCAATGGTAACAGCACCCTTATGACCAGCTTCCGCAATGATTTCGGCTTCACGCTCATGGTTTTTCGCGTTCAAGACATTGTGGTGAATTCGTTTTTTAAATAAATAGGTAGAAATCAGCTCAGAAGTTTCAATTGCTACCGTACCAACCAGGACTGGCTGCCCCTTTTGATTGCGCTCAGCAATGTCCTCGACAACCGCACGGAACTTACCATCCATCGAAGCATAAATTAAATCGGGACGGTCATCACGGGCAATTGGTCTGTTTGTCGGAATAACAATAACATTCATATTATAGATGTTACGGAATTCCTCTTCTTCCGTTTTTGCTGTACCTGTCATCCCGGCTAATTTTCCATACATCCGGAAGTAGTTTTGGAACGTGATCGTTGCCATTGTCATACTTTCGTTCTGGACTTCAAGACCTTCTTTTGCCTCAATCGCCTGGTGTAAGCCTTCACTATAGCGACGACCCTTCATCAAACGGCCAGTAAATTGGTCTACGATAACAATTTCGCCTTCCTGTACTACATAATCAACATCGAGGTGCATGCTGACATTTGCTTTTAACGCTTGATTAATATGATGGTTTAAGGTAACATGCGACAAGTCAAAAAGGTTTTCAATTCCAAAAGCTTTTTCAGCTTTGCTGATCCCTTCTTCTGTCAACATTACACCCTTCGTTTTTTCATCATACGTATAATCAGTATCCTTTACCAATACCCGAACAAAGGCGTTTGCTTGAATATAAAGAGCAGCCGATTTTTGCGCTGAGCCAGAAATAATCAGCGGAGTACGTGCTTCGTCGATTAAAATCGAGTCAACCTCGTCAATGACTGCATAAAAGAGTGGCCGTTGAACTTTTTGCTCTTGATAAAGAACCATGTTATCACGCAGGTAATCGAATCCAAATTCGTTATTTGTACCATAAGTAATATCGCAGGCATAGGCAGCTTGCTTTTCATCCTTATCCATGCTGTTCAAATTCAAGCCAACCGTAAGGCCTAAAAATTGATACAGCTCACCCATTTCGGTAGCGTCACGGCTTGCCAAGTATTCGTTGACAGTAACAACATGAACACCTTTACCTGAAAGAGCATTTAAATAAACCGGCATTGTTGCGGTTAATGTTTTACCTTCCCCAGTCTTCATCTCCGAAATGTTTCCTTCATGGAGAGAAATACCCCCCATTAGCTGAACATGGTACGGATATAAGCCAAGCACACGGCGGGCACCTTCACGGACAACCGCAAATGCTTCAACAAGCAGGTCATCCAATGTTTCGCCCTTTTGATAACGGGCCTTAAACTCTTCTGTTTTTTCCCGAAGCTGATCGTCTGTTAACTTTTCTGTTTCAGCAGCAAGGGCATCAATTTTCGTTGCAAGCTTGTCTAACCTTTTCAGCTCGCGTTTGTTCAGATCAAATACTTTATTTAAAATCCCCATCATCTGATGAACGCTCCTTTTTATCGAGACTAAAAAACAATTTTTCAAACATATTCATGTCAAATTCAGTAATTTTCTTTTTCATCTTACCATTTCCTTTATACAGTGACAACAATGTAAGCAAGGGAGCAAAAGTTGTCATTCTAGTATTATAAATCAATAATTTCTAAACTTCTAATAAACCGTTTTAGGATGTTCGATTTTTCGTCAATTTTGACAGACTCATGGCATTTTACTTGTGAAAACATATCAATCGAAGTACATGCTAATAAAAGTGAATATTCATCGCATAAATGATTATATTTTTGAATAAAAATACATTTTCTCTTGTGATTCTACTGTCCGCATAGTACTAACCCAACCCATTAAAAACAACGTTTATATGTTGTTTTTAGGAATAACCAGGACTTTTGTCACTGTGAAAAAATATTCACAAATTGTACATTGGAATATACTTTTTTAATGTTAGATACTAACTTTAGAGAGGTAAATATGAAAGATAAATAGAGAAAGAAACCAAAATGGGAAGGGTGAGTTAAGTGGCCATTTGGGGGAAAAAGAAACATAAAGAGAATGATCCCGAAACGAGAGAAGATAGAAAAAAAGTTGGCCTAATTCGCAGACTTTGGCAAAAGTTTAGAGGTATAGACTGGAAGAATCCAGTTAATAGGTGGAAATTATTATTCATTTCACTTATCGGGTGTATTGTCATTTTTGGAGGAGGATACGGCGTTATTGCGTTTACAAACTCTCCGTCATTCTGTGTCAGTTGTCATGAAATGACACCAGAGTACACTACATATACAGCTAGTGCCCATAACAATATCACATGTGTTCAGTGTCATGTTAAGCCTGGGTTCGTTAATATGGTAACCCACAAAATGAAGTCCATGAAAGAAGTTTACTATCATGTTACCGGCGTGCCGGAGCAAATTGTTCAAACTGAGGGAGAGGCCATTTCAGACGAAAACTGTTTGCAATGTCACTCCAAGAATCGTCTTGTCACTGCATCCGGTGACTTAAAGGTAAATCATAAAGGACATATTGAAGAAGGTGTCCCATGTATCAGCTGTCACGCAGGGGTTGTCCATGCAAAAGTAGCAGGCCGGGGAATTAACACTGAAGAAGTCCGTGGTCATTATACAAAAGAAACTGCTGAAAAAATAATGGAAAAGAAATATTTGGCTCCCAATATGGGAACATGTATTGATTGCCATGATAAAGTGAACAACGGTGAAAAGCCATGGAAAGAAGTGTCTTATCTTGTCCCACCAAATCCAGAGGAAATGGAGAAAAAATTAGATGAAACTAATAAAAAAACCTCTGGTGAAGCTGTAACAGAAGGCGAAAAAACAGAAGCAACGGCTGAAGGAACTAATGCACCTCATGATGAAAAGACACAAGAAATCATATTACAAGCAATTGGTAAACAACAAAAAGATGTTAAGTTATCCATGGAATGTGAAACATGTCACAAAAAAATAAAAGTTCCTAAGAATCACAAGGTTGAGGGATGGAACGGAAATCACGGCAGCACCGCTATTCAAGAACTAGATAAATGCGTCAACTGTCACGAAGATTCTAAATGGATCAGAGAAATACCAAAAGAAGATATCCTTTCGTTACTAAAAATGAAAGAGGCTACAAGCAAAGAACATAAATACGTACCAAATGTCACCGTAGTAAAAGATCAATCACGAATCAACCAATTCTGCAGCGCGTGTCATGGCAACCGACCTGCTGGACACTTAGAAAGCGATCAATGGCTGACAGCCCATGCAGATAAAGCTAAAACAGCTGATCAAAAGTCAGAATGCTTCGTCTGTCATGACCGTGATAAACCAAAAGAAGGTACAACAGATGTAAAAGCACCTACAGATGTATATTGCCAATACTGTCACAGAACAGGTTTTAAATCTGATGTAAATAATTAATAAATCTTACACTGGAGGGACGCTTTAATGGAAGAAGAAAAAGAAACACGATCAGCCCCTCCCCGTTTTAACTATAAGTTAATCAAAATAGCAACTGTAACATTGTTGTTTCTAGCCATTTTCTTCTTTGCAGGCTTCTTTGGGCTAGAAGCAACTTCTAGCTCAAAGTTTTGCTCGTCCTGTCATGAGATGAAGCCAGAGTACTACACGTGGAAGGCTTCCACCCATAGTGAAGTGGATTGTGTTAATTGTCATATTGAACCAGGGGTTAAAAACTTAGCAGAAGCTAAGGCAAATGGGGTAAAAGAGCTTTATAAAAAACAAACAGATACTTATCTGGCACCAATTCAAATGCCTAAAGATATACCTAATTCAGCGTGTGAATC
Source organism: Neobacillus sp. WH10 (assembly GCF_030123405.1). Classification (GTDB taxonomy): domain Bacteria; phylum Bacillota; class Bacilli; order Bacillales; family Cytobacillaceae; genus Neobacillus. Next base: position 4,667,621 of record NZ_CP126110.1, on the reverse strand, counting down.
ATGTCACAACATGGAAAATCGTGAGGTTACCACTTCAGGGGATCTTATCATCCCGCACGATAAGCATTTGGCCAAAGATATTGAGTGTGTTCAATGTCATAGTGGGGTTGCACATGGAAAAATCGCTGAACGGAAAGTGACCTTTAAATCTGACTATGGAAAATGGGATGATTCACTCGGAAAATCGATGATGAGTGATATTAAGTTTACAAGTCCTAAAATGGAAACGTGTATGGAATGCCATGAGGCAAGACAGGTTACAACTGAGTGTAGCGCTTGCCATACAACAAGCATGTATCCAAAAAGTCATAAAAAAGCGGATTTTAAGGATGAAACACATGGCTCTTTAGCGATTAAAGATTTAAAATCGTGTAATGAATGTCATAAGTATATGTCTAAAAAAGAAATCGATATATTTAATGAAAAACCAGCTTCTATGCAATATCTAAACACCGGAACAGTTAAAGAAGATGAAATAAATGCGAAAGATTATGCAAAGCAAAATACTTATTGTAAAGATTGTCATTCCACACGTCCAGCAAGTCATAAAAAGGGTTTTGGTGTATCTCACGGCGTTCTTGCAAATAAGAATACAGAAACGTGTTTAACTTGTCATGATTATCAAAATACAGGTCGTACAAAAAACATTATCGTAACCTGCAATACTTGTCACCCTAGCAATCATAGTAATAGAGATTGGAGGATTACGCACCCTGTCAATGTTGAAAGGGGCAGAAAGGTAACAGAGTACTGTTATACATGTCATGTGAAAAAGAATTGTACTTCTTGTCATAAAGAATAAGTTAACTAGGAGGATTCGTATGGAAGCTCAAGAACAACATCCCCCAACTGAATCTGAAAAAAAACAAAAGAAAGTAAAGAACGACCGTTTTAAATGGTGGCAATCACTCCTACTATTAATAGGAACTCTAGCCATTTGTTTAACGGCTGGTTACTATATTAGCGACAGGTTTCTATGGGAAAAAAGTGATTCCGCTCAAATAACAGAACAAATTAATTACTATAAAGAAGAAGTAAATCGAAAACCTAATGATCCAGAAATTAGGGTGCAGCTCGGCTATTCATATTTTTTAAAGAAGGATTACAAGGAAGCAATAAAACAATATCAAACTGCAGTAAGCCTAGATAAAAAATATTATGATGCATATTTAAATTTAAGTATTGTTTATGATAAACAAGGTGATCATGACAAAGCACTTCAATATGCACAAAAATCGATTAAAATATCCCCTTTAGACTACAAGGGTCATCTTCTAAAGGGAAAAAGTTATCGAGAACTAAAAATGTATAAGGAAGCAAAAGCAGCTTTAGATGAAGCATATCGATTGAAACCTGGCAATGTTGATACCCTTTTTGAGATCGGAAAGGTTGCTGAAGCTCAAGGAGATAAAAAAGAGGCGGAAGCAATTTATAAAGAGACACTTTCATTTGATCCACTCTTTAAGCCAGCTTTGAAGGCACTCGATAATATTGCATCAAAGAATTGATACAAAAATGAAAGGAGTAGGAGTCCGTGAAAAAGAAAACTGTTTATATATGGATGGGTACAATCGTTGGATTAACCGTTATTCTCTTTACTGCCATTTATTTCCTAAATCTACAGAACAAAGCTAATAAAGTAGCAGACGTGGTAAAAGGTGGACCCCCAACCTTCAGTCACTTTATTCAGGGAGATTTTAAATCTCCATTAGATAAACCTATGGATGTTGCAAAAATCGGTGAGTATGTTTATGTAACCGATACGAATCATAAACAAGTTCAAGTTTTTGATTCGTCTGGTACCCCAATTTTTAAATTTGGAAAAGAGGGAGAAGGACAGGGAGAATTCAAATTCCCTTACGGTATTACGGGTGATAAGAATGGTAATGTTTATGTTGCTGACTTATATACTGGAAAAATATCCATCTTCTCAAAAAAAGGTAAATTTATTAAGTACTTTGAAGTAAAAGACAATAAGGAACAAAAGATAAAAGGTCCTGGTGGTTTGCGAATTTTTAAAGACAAGCTTTATGTTACTGATATTGAACAAGCAAAGGTTATGATCTTTAGTCTTGATGGAACAGAAAAACTTGAAATTACCACAGCAGCGGACAAAGAGGATTTGTTGAACGCTCCTAACGCAGTAACGGTTGATGACGATGGAAACCTCTATGTCGCTGACTCCGGGAACCAACGAGTTGTTGTATATGATAAAAAAGGAAAGTTTAAGCGAATTATTAATGGCACTAAGGATGGGAAAGGAGAAACCATTCTCGTAAACCCTAGAGGTTTGGCTGTTAATGCAAAAGGTACACTCTTCATCGTTGATAATATGACACATTTTGTGTATGGCTTTGATCAAAAGGGGAAAAAAATCTATCAATTTGGTGGCTTAGGCAGCGAAAACGAACAATTCTTCCTCCCAAATGGACTATGGATTGACGAAAAAAGTCAACTTTATATAACAGATACATTTAATCAAAGAGTGGCTGTTTATTACTAAGGTTTACCCTATATCTTAAGGGGGTGTTGCCTATAGATCTAAAGAGACAAATAGTTTAATAAAAACAGAAAAAAGTAGAGAGAAAAAAGAAGAGAAAGAAGTAGAGAGAAAAAAGAAAAAAAGAAGTAGAGAGAAAAAAGAAGCACTAAGGGAGGTTTTGAGAAATGAGTAAGGTTAAATTAAGCTTCTCACTATTTTTTGCTTTATTTTTAGTGGGAATGATGAGCACTGCAGCTTTTGCGAAAGACGCATACGGTGTTAAGGCTGTACCAGTTGGAGATGGAACAGTTAAAGTTGATTTTAATGGTGATACAAGTGATACCGCTAGTGTTACGGTATTTACCATTAACCTTTTAGACGATAAAGACGCTTTAGTAGAAACAAAAGACATTACAATTGATGGCTCTAAAAAAGGTTCCTATACTACACCGATATTAACTACAGGAAAAATTTATACAGTAGAACTTACTCGGCAAGCTGAGCCGACAAAAGTTGTGTCTGGGGCTACTATTGTCATTACAGATGCATCTAATAAACTACTGGATGTCTCAATCGTTAAGCCTGGAACATCCAAAGTTAATGCTAACGAAACAGGCTTTAACGTATTAAAGAAAAACAAATCTGGTCATAAAACACACGGTTCTTACCAAGCAAATACAAACTCCTGTGCTAGCTGTCACCAAACACACACTGCTGAAGGAGATTACTTATTATTTAAAGATGGTACGTATAGTACTTGTGCAGCTTGTCATGATGGCACAATGGGAGCTAAAGGAGTTTTCGGTGCCCCAACAAATGCTGGTACATTCGGCGGTACACATGAGGGTAACATGTCGATTCACTTAGCAGATGGATCTGTAGCAGTTAGTGCTGCACCGGGTGGTAACCGTAATTTAGATGGAGATAATGATAGAGCATGGACAGCTGAATTTACCTGTGCTAGCTGTCATGAGCCCCATGGTTCTCAAGGAAGTAAACTATTAAAGGGTAACCCACTAGGTTTAGGTGGACTTACAAAAGGAACTGCAGCAGGTCAAGACCCTAACGGAAAGAGATTTTTAGGTGTTAAAGTTTATGATGCTGTTCCTGGAGCTAAAGCCGAAGACGTTATTCTTGTGAAATACACAGTAACTGCCACTGATATCGGAGCAGATCTTAAGAAGGCAAAATCTCCTTATGTAAATGCTAACCTAATCGCTGGAGACGTAGTTCTTCAAACATACAGCTGGAACCCTGGTGGAAACTATGGAGCTGGCGCTTACCGTGCGGATTACTCCCTCTTGTTACAAGAAAAGGGATACCCTTATAAATCCAACACAGTCTTTAAAGATGCTACTAACACTGATATTACTAGTCAATTAGATATTAAATGGCTTGATGGTTTTATTACAGATAAAGGAACAAAGAAAATTGCTGACATCGCAAGTGCAGACCTTTCTTTAGGTATTGCAGTAACCATTACACCTGAACATAGATCATTATATGACAATACCTATCCTGGATATGTTAGTGACAGTGGAGTACAAATGAGTAATTTCTGTACATCCTGTCATGCTGACTATTTGTCTGGTACTTATGCTAAAGCTGATACAGGTGTTTACTCAACAGCTCACCGTCACCAAACGAACACAGATATGTTAACATGCTCACGTTGTCACTATGCACACGGTACAGATGCAACTATCATGAAGGATGCAAATGATCAGGGCGTAGCTGATTTGATTAAAGTTGGTGGAAAATTTGATCCTGCCAAATATGGTGGTGATTCAGCAGCCGCTACAGCAGCCGCTACTGAGTACTTGAAGGATCCAAACCCATCTTCAGCATTGAAAAAATATACTGGTATGTCAGTATGTTATGCTTGCCATGGAAGTGGAGCAGCATTTATGAATGATGGTAAATCAGAAAGACTATTAGGTGGTCAACCAGGAACTCCTAGAAATTAATAAGCCAACAAATAGCGCCACTACTTGTTAGCTTAAAATGAAAAATAATTAATAACGATAGTATACAAGGTAGCAATAGTAATATTGTTACCTTGTTTTATATTTTCCTATAAAGACACAATTATGTCAAAAAATCGCTTCATTTTCGCCCCAACTTTTCATCAACCGCATTGCTATAATATAAATATAATCCCTATAAATAAAATATATAATCATAAAAACTACATTATTTTACAGAAAAAGAGTTGATAAATTTGAGGAAATTCACCTTGTTTAATAGATCTTATTGGTATCTTACTTTAACGATTCTCCTACTTATGTCAACGATCCTTCCCTATCCATCAAGTAATGTATTTTCTGCTAGTCAACCTACAATCACGATTGAATCCCCGTCTTCCAATGGGGAGATTAATACAAAAAATATCGTGATCTCAGGATCGTATTCAGCAGATGATTCAAAGACAGATTTACTTTTCACAGCATATGAAAATGGAAATAGTTTTTCAGACTCGATAGCACAAAAAGCAGATTGGACCATTGATGATACCGGTACAACTAAGTCATGGGATTTTTCCACATCATCATTAGCAGAGGGAGCCCATACTATTTCTATAAAAATAAAAAGAATATCTACAAACGAAGAATTAACGGAAGCATTAATAACTTTTACGATTAAAATGACGGGAACCTCTATTTCAATAACAGATCCATCCCCGACATCAGTGCTTGATAGCAAACATGTTGTTATTTCAGGTACCTATACCGCTGATGTCCCAAAAACTGACTTGCTTTTCACAGTAAATGATGGTGAGGAAAAATTATCAGATTCCTCATTAAATAAAGGTGATTGGACTATTGATGAAACTAGTACACCTAAGAAATGGACTTTCTCTACGAACTCATTAGCAGAAGGGGACCATAATTTAACCGTTGAAATTAAAAATTTACAAACAACTGACATATCAAAGGCAACTACTAATTTTTCTTTAGCCTTAATCAGACCATATGTTTCTGAAGCCAAAATAATACTAGCTAATGGTACAGAGAGACAGGGAGAAGATTTAACAAATGTTTCCCTTGATTCAAAAATAAAAATAACTGTTGTTGATGATCAAAAGATGGATCACCTAAAAAGTAAAATAGAAGCGAATAACTACAACCCAATAAAAATACTATTAGGATCAGATACAATACAGGGAACTACGGAAATTAAAGAGCTTGCTGTTCAAAATGGTAAGTATTATTACGATCTAATCTTTACTCCGAATACCGCTGAGCTAAAAATTAACAAGACCTATTTGGTGTATATTGATCCAGAACTTGTGGATGATTTAGAGAATCCTGTTTTTACAAGGCTGTTTAAATTCACCACCATGACAAGTGCCGAGTGGAATGATCCAGACAATCCGATAAGTCATGCATCGTCCAATCCTCATGGGCATTATCAATCAAATACAAATATGTGTGCTGCATGCCACAGTACACATGATCCTAAAAGCCCTTCTCAAATAGGGGTGTCTTATCGAACTATATTTAAAAAAGAGCTAGCAGCTGGGCAGCCTGCTGGTGATCCGTCGGAAAACTATTGTATGGCTTGTCATGATGGAACAATAAATGCGCCAATTATTGATAAAAATGACAGTAAGTACCGTCATAATAATCCCGCTGATTATTCAGTGGAAGGAAAAAATAATTTAAAGCAGCCTGAATCATGTACTAGTTGTCATAATCCACACCTGAATTGGTCTGAAGACAATCCAAACTTGTTAAAGGATCATTATGTTTATACTCATAATGAAATCCATCCAGAAATAGGGTTAGAAACTCCTACAGTAGATAGTCTTGATACTTCTTGTGAGTCATGCCATGAGTACATTGATTTCTCTAAAATTAGTGTAGAAAAAGGAAAACGTGAAACTTTTGCCTATAAAAAATCCTTAACCGCAAGTGGAACAATATCAAATAAATTAACAGATCCTGCCCTTAAGACTATATCAGATTATTCCTTATGCTTTAGGTGCCATAATCTTGAAAAAAGTATGAAAAATACTAACACCGCAGATATAGAATCACATTATCTCAAACAAAATTCAGGACACAATTTTGTATTACTTGCTGATCAACAAACCCAAAGGGACGGTAGCATGTTGAATGGTCCAATGCCATGTGCAGAGTGTCACGAAACACACGGGTCAAATAATTTATATAACTTAAGAGAAATATTAGGGAATAATCCTTCCTTGCCTGCAGCTGATCATTTCAAGACAGTTGGTACAGCATGGAATGAAGAAAATGAACGGAATTTTTGTTTGAATTGCCATACTAAAGGAACAGAGATATATGGGAAAAAGGCAGCAATTGATAAAACAATTTTAGGACACCAGGATAATGAGAGCAGAGCTTGTTCAGAATGTCATAGTGACCAAACAAAGTCATATAAAAACTTTAGAGAAAAGTCGATGAGTGCCGCCCATGCTCCGTTGCCAGGTGTAGACCCACCAACTAACCCATAAGCAAAAGCAAACACGAGAGTTCTTTAGACTCTCGTGTTTGCTTTGAATAATGATCTTTTTTAAAACTTATCGTTTTGATAAGCATTAAAACTACATTTCCTCTAGTGCTTTCTTAATATCGTCAATTTGCTTTAGCTTCTCATCCTCATTATCCAAAAGAGTGCTCCCATACTTCGGCATCATTTCAAAGGATCCCTTTTTTGTGTTGGAAACGGCGAATAAATACATCTGGTTCTTTTTTAGCAATGGAGATTTTTCGTATGTGAGGAGATATAGATTGCCATTCTTTTTATAATATCCACCTTCTTGATTTATCGTAATATCCCCGAGGAGGGAACCTTTAATATTTTGGGTAATTCTCACCAAAAATTGCGTATTTGGTTTTCCTGTGTATTTCTCATTTCCAATTTCTCTAATGACTTCACCGATAAATATATTGTCAACGGCTTTCACTAATTTTTGTTTATCTTGGTAATCATCCTTAAAGTGATATGGTTTATTAACAATAATCGCTGAATCTTTTGAATCTAATAACGTAGAAAAATATTTAATTGAGAGAATTCCTATTCCTAAAAAAGATAAGATAATAATCATAGTCAACTTTTTCATCAAAATTCTTCCTTTCGATTGGAATACTTATCTACAATTATATCTCCAGTGTTTTTGGTAATTTCTTTCTCCATGTGAATCTTTAAGGAACATTTCCAAATGGAATAATGGCAGTCTAATCAAAAATAAAAGCCCCCAATAACTCCGATAGGAGCCATCGAGGGCATATAATTAATTCTATATTACAAGATAAACCATCTGTACTAACCAGATGTCAAAGTGGTCTACTTCCCTTTCAACCACTCCTGCAGTCCGTCTATCTTCCTCCACAAATGTAAATGCATATCCGCATAAACAATTGCTTCGTTTTCATCACCAAATCCATAAAAATCAGGTGGATAGGCGGGTAGCCGTTTTTTCCCGGCTAGGTAGGCAATCACATGCTTATTCTCTTTTTTTGCTGCTTTTAGAAGCATTTCCGCCTTCTTAGTAAAACCCTTTTGATGCAGTTCGAGCAATAACTTGTTAAACAAATGCTGTGCCGAAGCCTCCTCATATTGTTGGAGCAAATTCCCTGCTTTTTTGTATTCACCTGAATCTACATAGGCCACAAATAAAGAGTAACGGACTCCTTGGTTATCCATCGGATTTAACTGGAGAAGTTCTTCATACTGCTTCACAGCTTGGGCTGTTTTTCCTAAAAGGGAGAGTGCCTCTGCATAATGAAGTTTTGCTCGCATAAATGGTCTTGTTTCTAGTAAGCCCCAGAAGTACCCGATGTTTTCTTTGAAGAAGGTCTTACCTAGTTCCCTTTCCCCTGCCTGAATTCCTTTTTCAAAGAGTAAAATCGCTTCTTCAAGGCTGTTTGTTTTTTCAGCAAGGATGACATAGGCATCGACACAATTAGGATTCAGCTTTAATGCTTCTTCTGCAAATTTATAACGCTGCTTCCCATCTGACTGAATGGCATCATATATTAAGTTTCTTGCCCGTTCCTCGTCCCGTCTTGAAATCTTCCGTACTTTTTTCTTATAGGTATGATCCACACTGGTAAGTGTCTGTACATTAGGTTCCAACCCTTCATGCTGCTCTTCCGACATTATACCTCGATTTTTAGGGAATTGGATCACAGGTGCTTTTTCTGTTAGTGGCGTATCAGGAGACTGATTTACACCATATACAATCCCAATTAATTCTGCAATTTCCTCAGCTAATTCCGATTCAAGCTCCGAAACAATTGATGAAATACTGCTGGCGGAAACGCCGTATTCTTTCGCCAGCTCCTTTTGTGTAACTATTTTTTCCATCGGAGCAATCGTTGACAGTAAATAATGAAGGGATGCTACATAAAGATTTGGATTTTGAATCCGTTTCTGCCTTTTCTGGCAAAAATTCAGCCAGAGAATAACGCCTGTGTCTAAAACTGGGGGAGGGAAAAGCAATTCCAGTTTCTTCTTAAATAGATCTGCTACCTCTTTGTAGATCGGGGCGGGCCATTCTATTTCATCCACTTCAAGAAGACCTCCTACCATCGGCAGCTCACTTAAGACTTCCATAAAAAAATCGGTTAAATACTCTTGTGGAGAGTCGTAATCAGCGTCAAGGCTGCTATCTTCGATGTAGGACAAGGCATGTTCTGGTTTGAGATCCGGTAAATCAAACGGTGATGGGAAAAAGACATAATTTTGCTCGTAAGGCAGCAAGATCCCAATAAAGAAAGAGCCCTCCTCTATCGTGATCGGCATATTGGCAACGATGGCCTCTAGTTGTTCCTTTGTGAAGCCATCCTCGATTGTCAGCTTGTTATTTTCAACACTCAGCACATTTCCAGCAAACGTTCTGGCAAATGTCCAAGTTTGTAAAATTTGCCTCAGTTTCGGGCGCTTAATTTTCCCTGCTTCAGCAGTGATAAATTTTTCTATAATGGTTTTTCCGTCATTAAGCCCCTCAAAAAGGGAAAACCAAATGGCATGAATTAACTCATAAAATTCCCGTTCCTGCTCATTTTCGATGTCAATCATCGTTTCAAGAATTTCAAAATCCTCATGTATTTCATGTCCGAAGTGATAGTAAGCAAAATGAAGGAGCTGCTTTTGCAGTTCATCGATTTCATTTTCAATAATCTGGGTGATCGATACAGCTTCACTCACCCCACAGCACTTTTTATATTTTTTCCCACTCCCGCAAGGACAAGGATCATTCCGATTAAATTTCTCCATTTCACTCGACTCCTTTAAAAGGTCTATCTCTTTAATCCCGTTTCTATTTGCACTTTACAAAAAGATATGTATTCATTATGTATTAACAGCTGTCCTAAGAGGTTTATTATCTTTAATAGTACCATTTTTGACAGAGTGAAATATATAAATACTAAGGAATTTTGTTGGATTCTTGCGTAAGATACAAGTTTTTTTAAAACTATTTGAATTTCCTAGTTTTTCGTCAAACTTTGAATTTTATCCTGTAATCACGCTATAATGGAAAAGGAACTGAACAAAACGAACCGGATGTCATTTAATTTTTTTATAGAGGTGAAGGAAATGGAATTAGCGGAAATTCGAAATGAACTTGAAAAAACAGCTAAGAAACTAGCGGACTTTAGGGGGTCTCTTTGACCTTGAAAATAAGGAAGCTAGAATCGCTGAACTAGATGATACCATGCTCCAGCCTGATTTTTGGAATGATCAAGAAAAGGCACAATTGGTCATCAGTGAGGCAAATGGTTTAAAAGACCAGGTAAATGAGTTCACTGATTTGAATGACTCATATGAAAACCTGGAACTAACCTATGAGCTTGTGAAAGAAGAAAATGATATGGAATTAAGAGCAGAGCTGGAGGAAGAGCTTCAGCAGCTATCCGGCCGCTTAAATCAATTTGAGCTGCAGCTTCTCTTGAGTGAGGAGTATGATAAAAATAATGCGATTTTGGAGCTTCACCCGGGTGCTGGCGGTACGGAATCACAGGACTGGGGATCGATGCTGCTCCGAATGTATACACGCTGGGCTGAGAAAAAAGGCTTTAAAGTGGAGACGCTTGATTATCTTCCTGGCGATGAAGCCGGCATTAAAAGTGTAACGCTTGCCATCAAAGGACATAATGCCTACGGATACTTGAAGGCCGAAAAGGGTGTTCACCGTCTTGTGCGGATTTCGCCGTTTGATGCCTCCGGACGTCGTCACACGTCATTTGTATCCTGTGAAGTCATGCCGGAGTTTAATGAAGAAATTCAAGTAGATATCCGAACAGAGGATTTAAAAATAGATACGTACCGTGCCACTGGTGCTGGTGGACAGCATATCAATACCACGGATTCTGCCGTCCGGATTACGCACCTGCCAACAGGTGTTGTTGTCACCTGTCAATCGGAACGTTCACAAATTAAAAACCGTGAGTCAGCCATGAAAATGTTGAAAGCGAAGCTATATCAACGGGAAATTGAGCGTCAGGAGCAGGAGCTTTTGGAAATCCGCGGCGAACAGAAGGAAATTGGCTGGGGCAGTCAAATCCGTTCTTACGTTTTCCATCCATATTCGATGGTAAAGGATCACCGCACAAATACTGAAAGCGGGAATGTTCAAGCAGTAATGGATGGGGATTTAGACCAGTTTATTAATGCTTACTTGCGTTCAAGAATATCGTAATAAAATCAACAGCCTTTGTCGAAATGGAGTCGGCAAAGGCTTTTCTTATGGCCGCCTCATGAAAACCATATTTAAAGGAAATGCTATTAAAAATTTTAGTCCTTTACTACGTCAACTTATTGTCATTTACACCATATTTTCTCCATGCTATACTCACATTCGGTTGATAGAAATTTTTATTGTACAAGGAATTTTAGAGGAGATAGCTATATGAATATATTGAGCAATCTGACACAAACCTATCCTAAGACGAGAGTAGCCATTGATTATATTTTTGTTCTGATTGGGTCTGCTATTATTGCACTTGCGTTTAATGTGTTTTTGCTGCCTAACCAGGTAGCTTCGGGTGGAGTAAGCGGGATTAGTACCATTCTAAAAACACTGTTTGGGTGGGAGCCGGCATATGTCCAATGGGCATTTAATATTCCATTATTTATTGCCGGTGTTGTTTTATTAGGGAAACAATTTGGTGCAAAAACTCTGGCAGGAACCATTTTTTTACCGTTTGTTGTCTTTTTGACAAAACACTTGGAGCCATGGACACATGACGCATTGCTCGGTGCTTTGTTCGGCGGAATTGGCGTGGGACTAGGACTTGGAATTGTGTTTCGGGGAAAGGCATCTACCGGAGGTACTGACCTTGCCGCTCAAATTATCAATAAATATACAGGATTTACACTAGGCAGATGTGTTGTTATGATTGACGGATTAATCGTCCTTACTGCCGCCATCGTTTTTGATATTGAAAAGGGATTATATGCGTTAATTGCCCTTTATGTAACAAGTAAAATGATTGACCTCATTCAAGTTGGTTTTGGAAGATCAAAAATGACGATGATCATTACGAATAAACAAGAAGAAGTCCGCGAAGGAATTTTGAATAAAATTGACCGTGGTGTGACAAAACTATCAGCATACGGTGGTTTTACTGATAATGAACGGCCTGTACTGATGTGTGTGGTTGATCAAACGGAGTTCACGAAATTGAAACAATTGGTGAAAACGCTTGATCCATCTGCATTTGTTGTCGTTATGGACGCGGCAGAAGTCCTAGGTGAGGGTTTTAAACGCTCATAGTCATTGGTATAATAACACAGTGATGGTATTTATTTCTGAAGGGGGATTAGCTATGAAGAAAAAGTTACTAACATTGCTGCTTGGAACTTCCCTAGTAATGGGTCTCGCTGCTTGTGGAGGCGACAAAGATAACACAAAAGATAAAGGTAACGGTGGAACTGAAACGGCTTCTGCTGGGCAAAAGATTTATGATCAAAAATGCTCTGGCTGCCATGGCGGCGATCTAAAGGGTGGTATGGGTCCAGATTTATCAAAAGTTGGCTCAACACTATCTAAAGATGAAATTTTAGATACAATTAAGAATGGTAAAGGTCAAATGCCTCAAAATGTAGTTCAAGGGGACGACGCTGAAAAAGTGGCTGATTGGCTTTCAAACAAAAAGTAATAACTTCAAAAACGTTCTGCAAGAAATTTGCAGAACGTTTTTTTATTTTTCGAAAGATGGAGAAAATTGTCGAATATTGTATTGTTTGAAAAGAAACTGTAATATTATTACTGCACTTTTTAGCAATTTATAATGTTATAATAAACATATGCAAAAATATGCACATATTGTTTGTTATTTTGGTTCATTTTGCAAATAAACGAAGATTATTGTCGAATAGTACTATTCTAAATAACTCTAAAACTATAGGTGATATTAATGATAGAATTGCAAGAGGTATATAAAAAGTATCCAAATGGCGTCACCGCCATTAATGGTATAGACGTCCGGATTAATCAGGGAGAATTTGTTTATGTCGTTGGCCCAAGTGGTGCAGGGAAATCAACATTTATAAAAATGATGTACCGTGAAGAGGTACCATCTTCAGGGACCATCACGATGAATGGCGTTAACCTCGCCAAATTAAAAATGAAAAAGGTTCCGCTCTACAGAAGGAATCTGGGTGTGGTTTTCCAAGACTTCAAACTGTTGCCGTCATTAACAGTTTATGAAAATGTCGCATTTGCCCTTGAGGTCATAGAAGCGCAGCCAAAGTTCATAAGAAAACGGGTTATGGAAGTACTCGATCTTGTTGGCCTAAAGCATAAAATAAAAATGCTTCCAACTGAGCTTTCAGGCGGTGAGCAACAGCGTGTTTCGATTGCCCGATCGATCGTCAACTCTCCGAAGGTTGTGATTGCGGACGAACCTACAGGAAACCTTGACCCTGAAACTTCATGGGAAATCATGAACATTTTTGAACAAATTAATGCAAGAGGAACAACGATTGTTATGGCAACCCATAACAGAGAGATTGTTAATACATTGAAACATCGCGTCATTGCCATTGAAGGCGGAAAAATTGTTCGTGATGAGCAAAGAGGTGAATACGGTTATGAAAATTAAAACGATTGGCCGTCACGCCCGTGAAAGCTTAAAGAGCATTACCAGAAATGGCTGGATGACCTTTGCATCTGTTGGTGCTGTTACTGTAACCTTAATATTAGTCGGTGTCTTTTTCGTTATTATGATGAATCTTAATAGAGTAACACAATCCGTAGAAGAGGATGTACAAATACGCGTTCACATCGACGTTGCTGCGAGCAAAGAAGAACAGCAATCATTAAAAAGTGAGATAGAGAAAATTCCTGAAGTAAAAAGTGTAAAATATTCACCTAAAGAGAAGGAACTAGATAACTTAGTGAAAAGTCTTGGTGAGGATGGAAAGGCCTTTAAACTTTTTGAACAGGATAATCCGCTTAACGATGTATTTATCGTAAAAACGAAAAACCCGACAGACACAATGAAAGTCGCAGAAAAGGTTGAAAAATACAATTACGTTGCAAAAGTAAAATACGGGCAGGGCAAGGTTGAAAAATTATTTAAGTTTATTGAAGCGAGCCGCAATGTTGGAGTCGTCCTCATTATTGGTTTGTTCTTTACGGCGGTTTTCTTAATTTCTAATACGATTAAGATTACGATATTTGCTAGACGGCGAGAAATTAAGATTATGAGATTAGTAGGGGCGACAAATTCCTTTATTCGTTGGCCGTTCTTTTTAGAAGGGTTATGGCTCGGAATTCTTGGATCCATTTTACCAATCATCCTGATTTCAATTGCCTACTATCGGGCTTATGATTATCTTGGCCCTAGGCTTGATGGGACTTTTATCAAGGTGCTGCCAGTTGAACCTTTTATCTATCAAACTTCCGGTATTTTGATTTTAATGGGAGCCTTTATAGGTGTTTGGGGCAGCATGATGTCCGTAAGGAAGTTCTTAAAGGTTTAACTTTCTCTATATATAGCCGAAACGGGCGCTTGTGTTTTTCTTATCAGGAAGGACTGCTTTCATGTCCTTCCTTGATTTTAGTAAAGAAGATTCTTATTATAAAAACATTTAATAATACATAGATTAAGAGAGTTTTACCTATACATAGAGAGATGGAGGAGAATTATCGAAAATGAAGAAGTCAGCTATCACGCTTGCCGTTGCTGTTACGGTCGGTTTGGGGACAATTTTTGTAGGAACTCCTGCAAAAATAGAGGCGGAATCTATCTCCAAATTGAAAGGTGAACAAAATAAAATTCAAGAGAAGCGATCCGATGTAAAATCAGATATTAATTCAGCAAATGATAAAATTAGTGAGCTCCAAGGCCAACAGGCTGAAGTGAAGAGCGACATGGAACGTATTGATTTTGCGATTGGTGATACAACAACGAAAATGAATGAAAAAACAGCCAAAATAGAAGAAACAAAAGCCGAGATTGCAAAACTCCAGGAAGAGACGAAAATCATTAAGGAGCGAATTGAAAAACGAAATGAGCTCTTGAAGGATCGGGCACGCAGCTATCAGGAAACAGGCGGTGTGGTCAATTATTTGGATGTATTAATGGGCTCAACAAGCTTCAGCGATTTCATTGACCGTGCGAATGCGGTCGCAACGATTATGAAGGCGGATCAGGATATATTAAAACAGCATGAGTCCGATAAAAAGGAGCTTGAGTCGAAACAAAATCAGGTTGAAAAAGACCTTTCAGACTTGAAAAATATGTTGGCGGATTTAGAAAAAATGAATCAGCAATTGAGTGCGCAGAAAGCAGAAAAAGATAAATTATTAACAGATCTTAAGGGACAAGAGCAGGAAGCACACGATTATGCAATGGATTTACAAGAGCAAGAGCAGATTCTTGCTGCTCAAGAGGCAGCAATACAAAAAAGCATTAAATCGGAGCAAGAACGCCAGGCAAAAGAGGCTGCTGCACAACAAGCTAAAAATAATGCATCAAGCGGTGGAGGCAGTAGTTCTTCAACACAATCGAATTCAGGCGGCTTCATAAGACCAGCTGCTGGAATCGTCACCTCCGGATATGGTTCACGGGACGGTGCCTTCCACTATGGTGTTGATATTGCCAAGGCAGGGAATGTACCGATTTGGGCAGCTGCTGCTGGACAAGTATATGTCTCCCATTACTCGGAAAGTTATGGAAATGTAGTGTACATTTTACACAACGTAAATGGTCAAACGTATACAACTGTTTACGCACATATGAATAGAAGAGACGTGAATGTCGGCGACACTGTTACACAAGGTCAGCAAATAGGAATCATGGGTAACACAGGTGATTCTCATGGCCAGCACTTACACTTTGAACTTTATATAGGTAAATGGGCTTATCATTCAGCGATAAACCCAATTCCCACTGTTCCAATTTAATATTGAAAAAAAGGAGGAGGCTAAGCTTCTTCCTTTTTTTTGCCTGTCTTTCACTCATAACTCGTCCACTCCTCACATATAAGTTAATAAACGGGCAGGAATTCGGTGCCTTTTTATTAAATTTATATGACAGGTATTTAACTTGAGGAGGATACTGAATGAATCGTAAATGGATTGCCCTGTTGATGACGGGTTCGCTTCTAACAGGTGCTGGGGGCACGTATGCTGGAATGAAATTTCTTGATAAAACGGAAGCAGCTCCCAAACCTGAAGAGAGGGCAGCCCCTAAAGAACACGCTATTAATTCAGAGGCAGATACAGAGGATCTTGACAAAGTAGAGCAGGCGTATGACCTTATTTTAAGCCGCTATGTTGAGAAAGTTGATCAGGAGAAGCTGGTTGAAGGCGCGATTCAAGGCATGCTTTCTGTTTTAAAGGATCCTTATTCCGTTTATATGGACAAGGAAACGGCCCAGCAATTCACGCAAACATTGGAATCGTCATTTGAAGGAATTGGTGCCGAAGTCGGTATGGTCGATGGAAAAATTGTCATCGTCTCGCCTTTTAAAAATTCTCCTGCTGAAAAAGCAGGAATCAAGCCGAATGATCAAATATTAAAGGTGGACGGAAAGAGTGTCGAGGGTTTAGACCTTAACAAAGCAACGCTTAAAATTCGCGGAAAAAAAGGGACGACAGTAAATTTAGAGATTGCTAGGAAGGGTTTAAAAGAACCCCTGTCCATAGATGTCAAGCGTGATGAAATTCCGCTTGAGACTGTTCACGGATCTATAAAGAAGCAGGACGGCAAAAAGATTGGCTATATTGAAATTACCTCCTTCTCGCAAGATACGGCTATAGATTTTAAAAAAGAATTAAAAGCGCAGGAAAATGACGATATTAAAGGCCTGATCATTGATGTGCGCGGCAACCCTGGCGGACTTTTAGAGAGTGTCGGGGATATATTAAAAGAATTTGTTCCGAAGGATAAGCCATATGTTCAGACAGAAGAACGCAACGGGGGAAAACGGCGTTTCTTCTCCACGATCTCCGAGAAAAAGGATTATCCCGTGCTTGTCCTTGTCAATAAAGGCAGTGCTTCCGCATCGGAAATCTTAGCAGGATCGTTGAAAGAGGCAGCAGGCTATCAGATCGTTGGCGAAACAACCTTTGGAAAAGGAACTGTTCAGCAAGCAATGCCGATGGGGGACGGCAGTAATATAAAGTTGACATTAGCAAAATGGCTGACCCCCGATGGAAATTGGATTCACAAAAAAGGAATCAAACCAGATGTCTCCATCCAACAGCCGGCAATATTTTCTACCCATCCAATTCAAGTCGAGAAGCCGCTAGTTGAGGACATGAACAATGAACAGGTAAAGAATGCTCAAGAAATATTAAACGCCTTAGGATTTGCCCCTGGACGGACAGACGGATACTTTAACTCAAAAACGAAATTAGCTGTTAAAGGCTTCCAGGAGAAAAATGACTTGGAGCCAACAGGAAAAATTGATAACAAAACCGCTGCTAAGCTCGAAGGAGCCGTTGTAAAAGAAATGAAGAAAGAGAAGAACGATTTGCAGCTGCAAATGGCCTTAAAGTTAATTACCAAGTAACCAAATAGCAGAGGCTCCGGCCTCTGTTTTTATTTTTGGTCGACTAAGTATTGCGGTAAATTGGATCCTTTGGCGGAATTATTGTCTAGTTTGGCGGAATTATCGGGAATTTCTGCGGAAATAGTAGTTATGTTGGCGGAAATCAGACGGAATTTCTCGGAATTCCAGCAAAGGTTGGCGGAATCCGTGTTTGCGCTATGCAGAAAACTATATCAAAACTCGGAATGGCTCACGAAATACTAGAATGTTAGGACATTTTTTGCTTTTTTCTAGAAACTAGTAATATGTTTTATCAGTGTAATTTGGTAAAATAATCTGTAAGAGACTTTTTACAAAGTATATATAAGAAATTTTAATAGAGGCAGGTGGCAGGATATGGTGCAAATATGGCTTGTAGAGCTTCTTAAAGGGACAGGCAAATTATTTCTTAATCCTGTTTTATACTATCTCGTTTTCCTTGCAGGAATTATAGGTGTTATGAGGGTAAAACGTGAACGGAAAAATTTTCATATTCGGGCGCATGATGCTTTTTTCGAGCTCAGGCAGTTGTTTCCACAAGGACTCCTTATTGGGCTTATACTTTCTATTATTGTAGTGGCAGCAGGAATTACAGTACCATTCGCGGTTATCCTTCTTATTGCTGGATTTACGTTATTGTGGTCACTGACGACAAATATTCGCCTGATGTCACCTGCATACACAGTTGGGGCTGCATTCTTTACCCTTATCTTAATTGCAGAAAATAATTGGTCGATTCCGCTTTTTTCAGAGGCGTTTAATTCAATTAGTGATAAGGTTTATCCTTCCGTTGTCGTTATTCTTGGCCTATTGCTCATCGCAGAAGGTATACTTATTTTTAAAAATGGCAGTAGGGGAACTTCGCCTAAGATTACAAGAAGCAAACGTGGTCAAAGCGTTGGTGCTCATGAAGTAAAGCGCCTATGGATGGTGCCGCTATTTTTACTGGTCCCAGGGGACGTGCTTCAGTCTTCTTTCGATTGGTGGCCTGTCTTTCATTTAGGTGCCAAAGAGTATTCCCTCATAGTGGTTCCATTTGCAATTGGCTTTCATCAGCAAATCAAAGGGATGCTTCCTGCAGAAGCGATCAAGCTTCACGGCCGAAGGGTGATTGTTCTTGGAGTGTTTATTACCCTCATTTCATTGGCTGGTTATTGGTATCCGCTCACTTCGATTGTTGTTGCTGCTTTGGCTATTATCGGCAGAGAAACATTAGCATTAATGGCCAATTTGAAGGACGACAGTCTACCACCTTATTTTTCGAAAAAAAATCAAGGGGTAATGATTATAGGAATTATTCCCGATTCACCTTCAAGCAAAATGGGACTGCAAGTGGGTGAGATTATCACAAAAGCTAATGGTGTATTGGTTCGCGATGAAAATACATTCTATGAAGCACTGCAAAAAAACCGTGCCCACTGTAAGCTGGAGGTTTTTGATACCAAGGGAGAGATTCGTTTCGTTCAACGCGCCCTCTACGAAGGCGACCACCACGAACTTGGCATCCTATTTGTCCAAGATGAACGCAAGTATGATGAGAAAATTGGATAATGTAATTTTTCAAAATCATCCAGAATATATACGAAAAAGAAATTAAAGAAACCAAAGAGTAAATCATTAATTTCGTACAATTAGGTCAGCCAGTATTTCTGGTTGACCATTTTTTATATGGCTTGATATAACGGTAGCCGAGGCAGAACGTGAGAACCCGTGGGGGGAGACCCCGTCAACTAAACAGTTCGCCCCCTAATTATAGAAACATGATTGAAGATGGGTGGGACTATGATCTCGTATAACAAGCGAAGCTATAATACAGTAAGAATTGTTAGGGGTACCGGCTTTTTTCTTGTCGAAATTTGCTTAGCGTAAGTTTTCTGCGTTTTGGTGGTAGGAGCCCTAATATAAAATCAACGTTTGTAGCTTACTTTTAATCAAACTTTATTATTAAGCACAACAATCAATAACTTGAATAATATATATAAGTAATTTATTATATAAGCAGATGCTTATATTTTGTTAATAGGAGGTATAAAGATGTTAAAATCAACGGTTGAAATAGAAAAAGCTGCTAATGTTTTAAAATTATTAGGCGATAAAACACGTTTGACCATAATAGGTATTTTAAAACAACGAGAGTGTTGTGTTTGTGAATTCCTAGAAGTATTTGATATGAGTCAGCCGTCAATCAGCCAGCATCTGCGTAAATTAAAGGATGCAGGGATGGTTAAGGAAGAACGAAGAGGTCAGTGGATTTACTATTCTCTGAATCAACAAAGCGAGCTGTATGGACTATTACAGGATATTTTGGAGCATGTACCAGACCAGACAGATAAAATCAAAATGATTGAAAAAAGCAATCCTACTCTTCGTTGTGGATGTTAGCTTGAATTTAAACAGGGAGTGAGAAAATGAGTAATACAGAAAAGAAAAGTCTATCATTCCTGGATCGATACCTTACGATTTGGATTTTTCTTGCTATGGCAATAGGAATTGGATTAGGGTTTGTCTCTCCGGGATTTGTAGACAGTATGAACAGTTTGCAGGTAGGAACTACATCGATTCCACTTGCTATTGGCTTAATTTTAATGATGTATCCACCATTAGCAAAAGTTCGATATGAGGAAATTGGGCGCGTTTTTAAAGATGTAAAAGTCTTGGTATTATCCCTTGTACAAAACTGGATCATTGGACCAATTCTTATGTTTTTATTAGCAATTATCTTTCTTCCTGATAAACCGGAGTATATGGTTGGTCTTATTTTGATTGGCTTAGCTCGTTGTATTGCAATGGTCATTGTTTGGAATGATCTTGCTAAAGGAGATACGGAATATGCAGCTGGTTTAGTGGCATTCAATTCTATTTTCCAAATGTTATTCTTCTCCGTTTATGCTTATGTGTTTGTAACCATAATCCCAAAATGGATAGGAATCCAAGGGGCAGTTGTAAATATAACGATGATAGAAGTGGCTAAATCAGTTTTCATCTACCTTGGAATACCTTTTATAGCTGGAATGATGACACGGGTCACGTTGGTAAAAGCTAAAGGCAGACAATGGTATGAAAAAGTGTTTATTCCTAAGATAAGCCCAATTACATTGATTGCTTTACTATTTACAATTATCATCATGTTCTCTTTAAAAGGAGACGTAATTGTCAGCTTGCCATTAGATGTAGTTCGTGTAGCTATTCCATTATTAATTTACTTTGTATTAATGTTCTTTGTTTCTTTCTTCCTTGGAATAAAAATTAAAGCGAACTACCCTGTTACCACTACGCTTGCATTTACAGCAGGAAGTAACAACTTTGAGTTAGCGATAGCTGTAGCTGTTGGTGTATTCGGTATCCATTCTGGTGCAGCCTTTGCAGCCGTTATTGGCCCACTTGTTGAAGTACCTGTCATGATTGCGTTGGTCAATGTGGCATTATGGTTTAAAAGAAAATATTTTAAAGAAGATGCTGCTTAAAACAAATAATAAAGGTGGAATTCAACATGGAAAACAAAAAAAGAATTTACTTCTTATGTACTGGAAACTCTTGCCGTAGCCAAATGGCTGAAGGATGGGGAAAGAAATACTTAGGTGATAAATGGGAAGTACGTAGTGCTGGTATTGAAACACACGGGTTGAACCCAAATGCTGTAAAAGCAATGAAAGAAGCTGGCATTGATATTTCAAGCCAAACTTCCGATCTTATCGATCCAGTATATTTAGACAGCGCTGATTTAGTCGTTACTTTATGTGTGGATGCTGCTGACAAATGTCCAGTTACACCACTAAGTGTAAAACGAGTACATTGGGGATTTGATGATCCAGCAAAAGCTCAAGGAACAGACGAAGAAAAATGGGCTTTCTTTCAACGTGTGCGTGATGAGATTGGAGATCGTATTAAGCGTTTTGCTGAAACTGGTGAGTAACAAAGAATTTAATAGCCAAGAGTAAAAATGCTCTTGGCATTATATTTGGTTTTTACATAAGTACATCGAACCGTATACGGATAATCTTATTTTAGACTATAGCCAAGAAGCGAATGGGATCGTTTTATTAGGTAATGAAAGCGACTGTTGTTAAAACGAAAATGCTATGAAAAAAGGGTTCAGATCACAGTGTCAGACCCTTTTTTCGTGTATTTATGGAATTACATTCTTCCTAAATTCTTTAAGAACAGCAAGTGTCAGTGTTTTTGGTATTAGTTGTTGTATTGTTACTGCAGATGCTCGATTAAAAATACCTGCTGTTGCTCAATACTTTTTAATTTTGCAGTAGAGAAAACAAATTTTTTTCATTCTATATCTTGTCTTTTTAAGAATAACGGAAGAAAATATTGAAAATGCTACTTAAATGGGAAGGATTGATCAACGTCAGGGGGGGCTACCTTGTACAGTCAGATAGCAAAAGCTATACCCAATTTATTTACGATTGGAAATTTATTGTGCGGTGTTCTTTCAATTACCTTTAATATGAGTGGCTTTTTGGAAGTAGCCTCCATTTTAATTTTTTTTTCGGCTGTTTTAGATCTTTTTGATGGAAGGATCGCGAGAAAATTAAAAGTAAATAGTGAATTTGGTGTAGAATTGGATTCCTTAGCTGATATTGTTAGTTTCGGTGTTGCTCCTGCGCTTTTATTTCATTCGATTGCAGCACCCTCCATTTTAACTTCTATAGCATTTATCCTTTTCCCAACAATGGGGGCATTAAGATTAGCTAGATTTAGTGTTAAACCAACCATTGGGTATTTTAAAGGATTACCTATTCCAGCTGCAGGATTACCATTGGCTGGTATGGGATTATTTTCATATAGCAATGCATGGATTACCTTAATCCTTGCTCTCTTAATGGTAAGTCCAATTAAGGTAAAAAAACTTTAATTTTTATGATCCATTGTAAAAAAGCAAGTAACCTTTTCAAATGAAGAGATCCATTTTTAGGTGCAAGACAGTTAAATGACATAAAAAAAGGCGTATAAAGCTGCTTTCATTTTTAGCACGCCATTTTTAATATTCATATGGACTAAATAACAATCAAATTAAGGTTCTTCTTATTTCAATTAAAGTACCCTATCTTACAATAAGAAAAAAACGCCAATAATGGCAGTAGATCATTATGTGGATTTGCCCGTTGGTAGTCCGAATGCGAGGCTC
The DNA here is from genome assembly GCF_030123405.1 of Neobacillus sp. WH10. Classification (GTDB taxonomy): domain Bacteria; phylum Bacillota; class Bacilli; order Bacillales; family Cytobacillaceae; genus Neobacillus. The sequence goes on along the minus strand of NZ_CP126110.1, from coordinate 4,644,984 downwards.
AAACGGACAGGATAAGCAGAAAATTGCCTTACCTTGTCCGAATGCAAGGCCTATTCGGACAGGATAAGCAGGAAATTGCCTTGTCTTGTCCGAATGCAAGGTCTATTCGGACAGGATAAGCAGGAAATTGCCTTGTCTTGTCCGAATGCGAGGCTTATTCGGACAGGACAAGAGGAATATTGCCTTTGATAGTCTGAATGCGCGACCTATTCGGACAGGACAAGCAGGAAATTGCCTTGTCTTGTCCGAATGCGAGGCTTATTCGGACAGGATCAGCAGAAAGTTGCCCCGTCTTGTCCGAATGAGAGGCCCATTCAGACAGGACATGAGAGTAAAGCCCAAAACCAGACTACTATTAGGTTATTTCTGTCATTAATCTTTAACAATTACCACCGTTTTGAACTTCCTTTCCTTGTTAATATAAAGATAATCAAAATATTATCAAGATTTGGGGTGTTTAAACTGAAGAAATTTACAGGCTTTGTCATAACAGGTGCCCTTATTATGGGTATCCTTACAGGCTGCGGTTCTAAAGAAGAACTAACTTTAGATCCTAAACATAAAGAACTGCCTGATTATATACTGAATGCATCTGAAAAGGTTCAGGAAACCTATGTCATGGCTGCTCAATATCCTGAAGCATTGGCATCTGTTCCTTGTTATTGCGGCTGTTATGCAGAAGATGGACATAAAAGCAATCTAGATTGCTTTGTTGATAGTCTGGGTTCTGACATGCAAGTTACTGAATGGGATTCAATGGGAATATCTTGAGACATATGTGTCGACATCGCCCGTGAGGCGACTGAAATGTATCAAGATGGAAAAGAGTTAAAAGAAATTAATAGGTTAATCACAAATAAGTATGAATCATACGGAGAGCCAACACCAACTCCTGTACCAAAATAAAGGCAAAGAGAGCGACAATTCTTGCTAGGCATTAAGTAGACCATGAATACTTTTTCTCCCTTATATTTTTGTTTATGCAAATCAAAAATGGACTGATGGTGAGTGTAAGATTCACATCTGTTTCATGTATGATCAGGTATAGCTATATTACGGGGAAAAGTAATCATGGGTCTATTTTTTTTGTCCAAATCTAATCGATGAAAAATTCATTGATGGTTTAAATAAATTTTATATGCTGATTTTTTCCTATAGAGCTAAGAAAATATAATGAATTTTTATTAATAAAATATTGGAATTGGCAAACTATTTATGATATTCCTATAGTAGGTATGTATATAAAAAAAGAGAAATCAAATCTATAAGATTTTATTATTAAGGCTTTTTTACTCTTCTTTCTTCAAGCAATTACTTATTTATTGATTTTGGACTGTGATTTTCATAGAGTAGCATGATACATTTGAATGATTACACATACTAGATATTTAATGCTTTTCATAAGAATTATTGAGGGGAGTAAGGAGTGCTCTCCTATTTTTGTATATTTATGAAAAGGGGGGGCAATGATGTCGGACAAATTTCGAAGAAAGTCACCAGAGGAATTCTTACAATCCATTTATAAGGTTCAACGCGGCAGATTAAAAATCATCCTTGGGGCTGTTTCAGGCTCAGGAAAGACTTTTAATATGATATTGGAAGGTAATGAGCTTAAGAAAAAATCAATTGATGTGGTCATTGGAATTATAAGTGCATCCGACCGCCCTCATACCATTGAACAAATAGGGGAATTAGAAAGCGTTCCACCAATTGAATGGATGGAAAATGGAATCCATAAATATGATTTGGATTTACCTGCTATCATTGAAAGAAATCCTGAAGTAGTACTTGTGGACGAATTATCACACCGTAATCGTCCTGATGCGTTATATAAGACAAGGCTTGAAGATGTTTTAAAGTTAATAAGTAATAATATTAGTGTAATTACAACAATAAACATCTATGAATTAGAAGGGGTCAAAGAGGTTGCAGAAAAACTGTTGGGTATTAAGGTACAAGTAGACCATTGTGTACCAGATAATACTCTTTCGATGGCAGATGAGGTGAAGCTTTTAGATGTAACTCCTGAACAAATCCTAAATCGAATTCAAGATGGTTTTATCGATGAAGTACATGAAGAAAGGAGAAAACGGCAAACATTATTCAGGAGAGATAATTTGGCCGTTTTACGTGAACTTTCCTTACGCTTTTTAGCTGGTGAAGTGAATGAAGAATTAGATGACTATCGTGAAAAACAGGGGTTAATTGGACCATCGGGTGCTACGGAGAGAATTCTTGTTTCCGTTCAATACCATTGGAACGGATCAATTTTAATACGCCGAGGCCAACAAATTGCAAAACGTTTAGGTGGGGAATTATATGTCGTCTGTTTTCGTTTACCCAATAAAAAGCTTTCAAAGGAAGAGGAGACTTTTAAGAGATCCATTATTAAGCTAGTTGATAAAGTTGATGGAGAATTTGAAGAAGTACCATTAACTAGAGATGAAGTAGCGGAGGAAATTGTTAACTATGCAACGAACAAGAACGTTACCAGGATTGTAATGGGGCAATCAAAACGAAGCCGCTTTGAGGAAATAATTTATGGATCAATTATAAATAAAATACTGCGTAAAACAAGGAATATGGATGTTTTTATTGTGGCGGACCGTACTGAAAAAAATGGTGAAAGAGTAATCCCAGCTAAGTGGAAGGAAGATAATAAGAAAAATCCATACCATCGTATGACAAATCAAGAAGTGGAAGAACACATAGATCGGATTAGACGAGGAAATTTAAAAGTATATATAGGCGCAGCACCAGGTGTTGGTAAGACCTATACCATGCTTCGTGAGGCCAACCTATTAAAAAGAAAAGGTTTGGATATCATCATTGGGCTACTTGAAACACATGGAAGAAAAGAAACATTTGAACAAATCGGGATCCTTGAATTAATACCAAAGAAAAAAATTAATTATAAAAATGTGGTTCTCGAAGAAATGGATACAGAAGCAATTATTAAACGGAATCCAGAAGTTGTACTAGTCGATGAATTGGCGCATACAAATGTCCCTGGGAGTGATAATAAAAAACGTTATCAAGATGTGGAGGAAATTCTAAAAGCAGGAATTTCTGTTATTTCAACAATGAACATTCAACATTTAGAAAGCTTGAACGATAGTGTCGAACAAATTACTGGGGTTCGTGTCCGTGAAACAGTACCGGATCAAGTGCTAAGAATGGCAGACGAAATTGAACTTATAGATATTTCACCTAAAGCACTTAGGGAACGAATGCGTGAAGGAAATATTTATGCAAATGAAAAAGTAGAACAAGCTCTAAGTCATTTTTTTAAGACAGGTAATTTAATTGCTCTGCGTGAATTAGCTTTACGTGAGGTTGCCGATGATGTAGATGAAAGACTTGAGTCATGGGAGAGAAAGCGGACATTAAGGGGTCCATGGAGAAAACAGGAGGTTATTTTTGTTTGTGTAAATTTACGTCCTGACAGTGTACCTCTTATTCGGCGAGGGTTTCGAATAGCTTATCGGTTAAAAGCAGAATGGTATGTTGTTTACGTTCAAGATCATTCACCGCTAACTGAAGAGGAGGTAAAGAATTTCGAGAACATCAAATTAATGACAGAACGACTTGGTGGAATCTTCGAAATGTATGAAACTTCTCATCACCGACAAGTAGTTGGGGAATTAGTGCAACGGTTAAATGAAAAAAATGCAACACAAGTGATTATCGGCCATTCTGCACGGAAGAGGATAGAAGAAATTTTAAAAGGGTCAGTGGTACAAAGGTTACTTCGGGCTGTGCGTCATTTGGATGTATTAGTTGTTGCAGACCATCAACCTGAAATTGTTGATCGAAGCAAAAGTAATCTTAATTAATATATTTAACAAGGATAGAAACCCTTAAATTATTGTGGTTTATTGGGTTTCTATCGATTAAATTTAAATGCTCGGAAAGTTAATTAAGACTGCTTTTGTTCTAAATATTTTTGTAAGTCCTTATCTACGATAAAAACTTCAATTCTTTCTCCAGTTTTTGTACTAATGTCGCTGTGGCTGGAGAGAACTTTACATTCGGTTATTTTTTCTACAATCTCTTCGAAATCTCGGCTGTACATTTCACGTAGGACCTGCCGCATTTTTTTCACTAACATTTTACCTTTCTCATGACTGACAAGGTGTTTTTCCTCTGTTGTTAAAACGCCTTTAAAGCGAGTAATCACCATGTCTTGTACGATGTATGTTTTAGCTTCCTGGGGGCCGCGTCCTAAGAGATCCCGTTGGAATTTAATAAATGCAGCACTAATTTCTGCTTCCATCCTTTTAATTAACATAGCCATAGATTTATATCCCCCAAAATTTAATCAAAATAAATGTCATATTTATCCCGCATTAACGGGCAGTAAGTCCCCCACTTCAAGACTTTGAGGTACAAAAAGGATAAGTGGGGGATCAACTGCCCGTAAAAGCCCGATTGGTGAGATACAGTGAAACTTGCCGATGTGCTTTTCATCGGCTTAGTTGAACCAATCGGGTTGGTACTGTCTCTTTATCAAGGCGATAGCCTTGATATTAGAGACAGTAGAACGGGACTAACAATCAGTGGGGGATGAAAAAACCCCCACTGATTGAAGTTTCACTTTATGCACACTATAATACTTACAGAATAGCAGGAATGTCAATAACATTCGAATTGATGAAATAAAGAGGTAACGCAAGGAAACGTTAGAATTAAAGTGATTTATTTAAATATTTGGTTGAAAATGACGGTTTTTAGCCAAAAATGAGATTTCACATATTTCTACAAAGGGATTACAATATTGTCAAAATTAACAATTGCATATCGGCCAAATCCTGAAACAATCAGGAACGGAGGAACCAATTTTTATGGGGTTAATTCTGCAATAAGCAGGAGGGATGAGAGACTCTTTCGCCATCCTACCCGTCAGCTAACTTCGTCGGCTAAAGCGAAGGAGGTCATAAGACCACCTTTTTCAAGGGGCTTTTTTTGTTGTGTGTTCAGCAAAAGAGCAGCTTGAATTTTAAAGTAGGTCTTTTTATTATGCCTATTTTTATGAAAAAGGAACATGGAAGACAGAACGCAAAGAGAGCGATATGCTTGCTAGGCGTTAAGTAGACCAATGAGTACTTTTTCTCCAGAATATTGAAATTACGATGCAGCCTTCATGGTTATCTATCTTATTGGATAGAAATCATGGTGTGTTTGCTATTAATTTCAATGGGGAAAAGTAAACATTGGTCTATTTTTATTCCGTGGATGATTTTCAGGATGGGAGGGAGAAATAATTATGGATTTTGTTTCTGTTGGACTTATTGCAGTATGTTTCATCATGTTTTTCGGTTTTATAAAGTTTTGCGCCAGCGTAATTGAGGAATAGGGGAGTGATAAATAATGATTTTATTATTGGTAATTGTTGGTGGGTTGGCAATCTATTTAATTGATGCATTAATTCATCCTGAAAGATATTAATTTTTTACTCGGAGGAAAACAAAATGGATTTTTTACAAATAACCATAGTGTTGGTTTTGGTTGTTATCCTAGCAATACCTATGGGGCGATATATAGCATCAGCATTCTCTTTAGAATCGACCAAATTGGATAGAGTTTTCGGTGGCATAGAAAAATCAATCTATAAAATTTCTGGCATACAAGAAACTGATATGAAATGGCAGCAATACGCTAAAGCTCTTTTATTAAGTAATCTTGTGATGTTCGGGATTGGATATATCATTGTGCGTTTCCAGCACCTACTCCCGGGTAATCCCAGTGATATAGGGGCCATGGAACCTCTCTTATCATTTAACACTATTGCCAGCTTCTTAACAAATACAAACTTGCAGCACTATAGTGGAGAATCTGGGTTATCTTATTTCTCTCAAATGATGGTCATTATTTTTCTGATGTTCACTACTCCAGCCACTGGTTTAGCGCTTTGTATCGCCTTTTTCAGAGGTATTACAGGTCAGAGAAGCATCGGTAACTTTTATGTTGATTTAGTACGTGCACTCACACGTATTCTTATTCCATTATCGATTATTGTTGCCTTGTTCCTTGTTGGTCAAGGAGTTCCACAAACATTGGAACCGACTGTAACAGCCCATACAGTTGAAGGTATTGTACAAAAGATAGCTCGAGGTCCTGTTGCTGCATTGGAATCTATTAAACACTTAGGTACAAATGGGGGTGGGATCTTTGGAGTGAACTCTGCTCATCCATTTGAGAACCCTACACCGCTTTCGAATGTAATCGAGATAATCTCTATGTTTTTAATACCAGCTTCTTTACCATTTGCTTTTGGACGAATGAGTAAAAACCGGAAACAAGGTATTATCTTATTCACAGCAATGGGGATCATCTTCCTCGGATTCCTGTCACTAGCATACTTTAGTGAAGCTAATGGAAATCCTGCCTTAAAGGGAATTGGTCTGTCACAGGAAAACGGCAGTATGGAAGGGAAGGAAGTTAGATTTGGTCTTGCTCAGTCTGCACTATTTACAACGGTAACAACTGCTGCTACTACAGGTTCAGTTAACAATATGCATGATACATTGACTCCTCTCGGAGGGCTTGTACCACTGGGTCAAATGATGCTTAACTGTGTGTTTGGAGGAGACGGAGTAGGGTCTATCAATATATTAATGTATGCCATCTTAGCCGTATTCTTAGCTGGCTTAATGGTTGGTCGTACTCCTGAATTTCTGGGCAGAAAAATTGAAGCAAAGGAAATGAAATTGATTGCTATTACGATACTGATTCATCCGTTAATCATATTAGTGCCATCCGCTATTGCACTTGCCACTAATATGGGGACAGCTGCCATCTCCAATCCTGGATTCCATGGTCTTTCCCAGGTAGTGTATGAGTTTACTTCATCAGCTGCCAATAACGGATCTGGATTTGAGGGGCTAGGAGACAATACCCTATTTTGGAATATTTCGACGGGTATAGTCATGTTGTTTGGACGATATTTCTCCATGATTGCCATGATAGCAGTGGCAGGATCAATGTTGGCTAAAAAACCGGTACCTGAGACACTTGGTACCTTCAAAACAGATAACAGTACATTTATGGTTGTTTTACTCGCTACAGTATTGATTGTAGGTGCTTTAACATTCTTCCCAGTACTTGCGCTAGGACCAGTGGCAGAATGGCTGACCATACGATAATGAAAGAAAACAGAATGTAAAGGAGTATTCCTATATGAACACAACGCGTAAAAATACGCTCAGTAAAGAGATTGTTAAAAATGCGATAAAGGATTCATTTAAAAAACTGAATCCAATGTTAATGGTAAAAAATCCAGTTATGTTTGTTGTAGAAGTAGGATTCGTTATTACCTTTTTATTGTCGATTTTTCCTTCTCTTTTCGGTGGAGAATCAGACGCATTGTATAACGGCTTAGTTAGCTGCATTTTATTTATTACAATCATGTTTGCTAATTTTGCAGAAGCATTAGCTGAAGGCAGGGGAAAAGCTCAGGCCGATAGTTTAAAGAAAACAAAACAAGATTCGAAAGCGAAGCGACTACAAAAAGATGGCAGTTATACAATTGTTGATTCAACCGAATTGCGCAAGGGTGATGTCGTCCTAGTAGAAGCAAACGAAATGATTCCTGGAGATGGTGAAGTAATAGAAGGGGTTGCCTCAGTAGATGAATCAGCGATTACCGGTGAATCTGCTCCAGTTATTAAAGAATCAGGTGGTGATTTCAGTTCGGTTACAGGTGGTACTAGAGTAACCAGTGACAGCATAAAAGTAAAAATCACTGCTGATCCTGGTGAGTCCTTCCTTGATCGGATGATTGGTTTAGTGGAAGGGGCGAAACGCCAAAAAACACCGAATGAAATCGCGTTAAATACACTTTTAGTTAGTTTAACACTAATATTTTTAATTGTATGTACAACGCTTGTTCCTATTTCTTCATATGTTAATGCTAATATTTCGATTGCAACTTTAATTGCATTGCTTGTTTGTTTAATCCCGACAACCATAGGCGGTCTTCTTTCGGCCATTGGTATTGCAGGTATGGATCGTGTCACTCAGTTTAACGTCATAGCAATGTCAGGTAAAGCAGTGGAAGCAGCTGGAGATATTAATACAATCATTCTGGATAAAACGGGTACGATTACACATGGTAACCGGATGGCAGCATCTTTTTTAGCAGTTCAAAATATTGCTCAGGATGAATTAAACCGTGCAGCAGTGGCTAGTTCACTTCATGATGATACACCGGAAGGCAGGTCTATCATTGAACTAGGTAAAAAATTTAATACTGTCCTTCCAGAGATTTCTGGTACAGAAGGAGTAGAATTTAAAGCGGAAACTCGGATGAGTGGAACTAATTTTCCAGATGGTATGGAGGTACGTAAAGGGGCGGTTGATGCCATTAAAGCATATGTGAAGGAGCAAGGCGGAGTAGTTCCAGTCGACTTGGAAGAAAAGGCAAAGGAAATTGCCGTCGAAGGGGGAACTCCTTTAGCTGTAGCTGTTGGAAATCGTATTTTAGGATTAATTTATTTGAAGGATACCGTGAAGGCTGGCATGAGAGAGCGGTTCGATGAGTTAAGAAAAATGGGGATAAAAACAGTCATGTGCACAGGTGACAATCCTTTGACTGCTGCAACCATTGCAAAAGAAGCCGGCGTAGATGACTTTATTGCCGAAGCAAAACCTGAAGATAAAATTGCTGTTATAAAAAAGGAACAAGCCGAAGGGAAATTGGTCGCAATGACAGGTGACGGCACAAACGATGCACCTGCACTTGCACAAGCGGATGTTGGCCTGGCTATGAACACTGGAACAACGGCGGCAAAAGAAGCGGCTAACATGGTTGACTTAGACTCTGATCCAACGAAAATCATTGAAGTTGTATCAATAGGAAAACAGCTGCTGATGACGCGTGGTGCTTTGACAACGTTTAGTATCGCGAATGATGTTGCTAAATATTTTGCCATCATTCCTGCCATTTTCATGATAGCTATACCTAAGATGGAAGCACTAAACATTATGAACCTTCAAACCCCAGATAGCGCCATTCTTTCAGCACTCATTTTTAACGCCATCATAATACCATTGCTTATTCCATTAGCGATAAAGGGTGTTAAATATATTCCAATGAGTGCAACAAAATTATTAAACCGCAATCTGTTTATATATGGGTTTGGCGGTGTCGTGGTGCCATTTATAGGTATCAAAATAATTGATATCGCATTAAGTTTGTTTATTTAAAAATATCTAACAAAAGTGGTGAGGTTAAATGTTAAAAAGTTTAAGGCTTTGCCTTGTTTTATTAATTATTTGTGGGATTGCCTATCCATTGGTTGTAACGGGCATCTCAACAGTAACGATGCCTGATAAGTCCAAAGGCAGCTTAATTGAAAGTAATGGAAAAGTGGTTGGTTCTGAGCTAATTGGACAGATGTTTAAGGATCCTAAATATTTTAGTGGTCGGGTATCTTCTATTGAGTATAATGCAGCCGGATCAGGTTCTAACAATTATGCCCCTTCCAATAAGGACATGATTGAACGGACAAAAAAAGATATTGAAGCCTTTATTGCTGCAAATCCTGATGTGAAGAAAGGAGAAATACCTGCAGATTTATTAACAAACTCTGGTTCAGGACTTGATCCACACATTTCTCCATTAGCAGCAGAAATACAAGTTCCTCGAATTGCTAAGACTAGAGGAATAGAAGAAGCAAAGATCTATCATTTAATAAAAGAAAAAACAGAAGAGCGTCAACTGGGGGTTTTTGGTGAGCCTAGAGTCAACGTTTTAGAATTAAATATGGCATTAGACCAAATGAAGTAGGTTGTCCAGAACCAGCAACTATTCCTTGAAAGAACAAGATTATGCGAAATATCGGTTCATAAAAAATTAGCAGATATAAAGGATAGTGAGTTACTTGAATATAGCATTTTTTCTTATACCTAAAAATGAAGTTGCGTATATAAAGTATGAATCGACCATGAGGCAAGCCTTAGAAAAAATGGAATATCACAGATATACAGCTGTTCCCTTAATAGATTGTGATGGAAGGTACGTTGGTACATTAACGGAAGGGGATCTGTTATGGAAAATAAAGAACACACCAAATTTTAATTTTGAAAGCACTAGAAAAATTTGGCTAAATGAAGTACCTCTTCACAAAAAAAATCAAGCAATCTCGATAAATTCAGAAATCGAGGACATTATTTTAAAATCAATTGAACAAAATTTTGTTCCGGTTGTCGATGATGATAATACATTTATTGGTATCATCCGAAGAAGAGAAATTATTGATTTTTGTGCAAAAAGAATTTTTGCTTCACCATGATTCCTAAGTATTTATTTTCTTATACAGAGAAAAATAGTTGTCATAGGAGATTTACGAGAAATCTTATCAAAATTTGAATATGCATTTGAGGTGATCCTATGTCGATAGATCGTATTTGTACAATTGGCCCTGCAAGTAATGATAAATCCGTTCTTACTGAATTGATTAATCATGGTATGACGATTGCCAGATTGAATTTTTCTCATGGGACATACGAAAGTCACAGTAACGTTATTCGATTAATAAAATCACTTAGTAATGAGATGGGACGACAAATAAAAATTCTAGGGGATTTACAAGGTCCCAAAATTCGATTAGGTAAAGTTAAAGGTGAAAAAGTCACTCTCAAAACGGGACAGGACTTTACACTTGTTTGTGATCAAATTATCGGTAACGAACAACAGGCAAGTGTTGACTATGAAAATTTAGTCAAAGATGTCCAACCAAATAATCGTATCTTAATTAATGATGGCGCCGTAGAATTGTTGGTTACTTCTGTAGATCAGACTAAAGTTGTTACAAAGGTCAGGTCAGGCGGAGAAATTTCTTCTCATAAAGGAGTGAATTTGCCAGGGGTTGTTACAAGTTTGCCCTCAATAACTGAAAAAGATAAATTAGATATTGAATTCCTATTACAGGAAGAAATTGATTTCATTGCTTGTTCATTTGTACGCAGAGCGTCTCATATCAATGAAATCAGGAATTTTATTAAAGGCAAACAAGGGCATGTTCCCCAATTGGTGGCGAAAATTGAAACCATTGAGGCGATCCATAACCTCCAAGAAATATGTAAGGAGACTGATGCCGTAATGATTGCTAGAGGTGATCTAGGGGTAGAGCTGCCCTACCAATGGATTCCACTTTTGCAAAAAGCTATGATTAGAGAATGTAATCGGTTGAATACCTATGTCATTACGGCTACACAGATGCTTCAATCAATGGTGGATAACCCTATACCAACCCGGGCAGAAGTCATGGATGTATTTCAAAGCGTTTTAGATGGAACAAATGCTGTCATGTTGTCGGCTGAAAGCGCTGCAGGGCACTATCCGGTTCAGAGCATCGAAACATTGAAGCTTGTGTCTCAATTTGCAGAATGTGTTAGGAAAGAGGAGCCATTTGACTTTACAGATATGTTGAACTTATTGAATAATACGATAAGTTGTTAATTGTTTTTTTGTAGAGAAGTTGACCCTTCTCTTTTTTTTATGAAAAAATTAAATGGATTGTAGTATTCAGCAGAAGGGACATTGGATTTTGACATGTAAATGATAAATTAGGATTAAATAATGCCATGGAAATATAACTAAATACAAAATAAAATAACAGCTAAGAAAATTCCTAATATAGGCAAATACCTATTCCTCTTTAAATATGGACACATATAGTATTTTGAAACAATTTGAGGAGGAGATAAAAAATGCAAAGACAATTCTTTGGAGGCCCTATGGGTTATGGAGGATATCCAGGTTATCCTGGTTATGGCATGGGATATGGGGGTTATCCTTACCATCATTATGGGTATGGCTATCCTTTCCACCATCATCATTATGGATTCCATCATGGATTTTATCCGATGCACCACCACGGGTTCTGTTGCTAACTTAAAAATGTATTTAACCCTGGAGCGCGATGTCTCCAGGGTTTTAAACTGTCGTAAAAGAAACCAATTAGATACGATAGTAAGGGTCCTTAGATTACTTAGAAGGGCCCAAGAGCAGTGATTCATTTGAAATTCATAATTCTTGGATAAACGACTATCTAAGTCTAGACTCAAAGCTATAAAAGTACAAAATGAATCAAAAGCAATAAACAGAATTAATCTATAGTAGGTTTTTTCCGTTGTTTAGCTCCATTGACCAATTTCACTTTTATATCCAGCTTAATGGAATCTTTCGTTAACGGAATTTTTCCATTATATTCTGCCTGTTTCCAGGCTTTTACTTTTTTTCGATAAAGAACCTCTGATAGTCGAAACACATCTGCGTCGATGCTAAGTCCCTTTGAATAAGTTTCCATAACTTGTTTTTTTATTTCCTTTTCTGTTTCTGTTGCTAACCAATCAAGATTCACTTTTTCTACAAGGACAAGAACAACAGCTTTAGCTTTGATCTTTACATTAAAATAAATATTTGAATTTTTTACGATTGGAATTACCTTTACCTTTAACTTTTCAATCACTATATTAAATTTTGGTCCTTTTTTACTTTTTACCTCTATCCCGTCTCGAACAAAATCTTTACTCATCCACCTAAAACCTATGGCGTGATCGTTTGTTATGTCTCCCTTAAGAGCATCAGCTGTAGTAACAGCAATCCCATCTATTTTAATGGCATCATGCCCCCCCTTATCTGTCACCCATGCTTTTTCAGAAATGCTTATGAAAGGCATAATTACCTCGTGCCCAGGCTCGTCTATCGCAATAAGCAGTTCTCTCATATCGATTGGACGAATAAACGAACTTTGATGAAATGCGGCTTTTGGATCACTTAGCCTTGATAGTGCGGTAGACAAATCAAGAATTGGAGTAGTAACGAATACTTTTGAAAGGGGTTCCTTCGTTGCATAAATCCAAATGCGATAGCGTGTCTCCCGATAGCGATCCAACATATCAATGGTCGATTTGATCCCCACTTGTTTTAGGGCATCTTCAGTGAAAACAAGATAGGAAAGATGGCCCCAAAAAATGCGTCTTTGGGCACTTTTATAGAGGTTGAAGACTGCTTTATCAAACGATTCTGCTGAGGCATGTCCGACTTCAACATTTTCTTGAGCCCCTCCAGGACCGCTGGACTCAGATTTAGCCATTAATCGTAAATTTATCACTTGTAAATAAACGGTATAACGGCCATCCTTATAATCCACTCCAATCCCTTGAGCATATACCATTCGCTCTGATTCAGTTGTATCCCAGCAACCGGCAATCGGAATAACAGTCAGCACGATCAATGTAAGAAAAAAGTGTTTTATCAGTTTTCTCCTCATTAGGATTTCCCTTCTTTTCGGGTAGGATCGTTAGGGTTCAGAGAGTTTACTCTACTGACTTTTTTAGAATCGGGTAAACGAAAAACAGTTTTTAAGATATTCATCATATCAATACGGGTGACTAAGCCTAAATAAGGAACTCCAAAAATCCGAATTTTAGCAATGTAAATTAAAATAATATAGATTGATATAAAAAAACCAAAAAAACCAAAAAGGGAAACGCAAAAGATGACAAAAAACCGTATTATAGAAATTGTTCCAATTAACCACTGGTTTACCAGTGTAAAAGTAGCAATAGTCGAGCCTGAAATGACAACAAGCATGGCAGGATTTGTTAAACCTGCTCTAATTGCCGCATCTCCGATAATAAGTCCGCCTATTACACTGAGTGTTTGTCCTACTGCAGTTGGCAAACGCAGGCCAGCTTCCCTAAATAATTCGAAAATAAGCAGCATTAATAAGGCTTCGAGAGCAGTGGGCAGAGGAACTCCTCTTCTTGATTCTACAATTGTTGCTAAAAGCGTGAGCGGAAGCTGATTCTGATGGAAAGAAGAGAGGGCAACCCAGAAACCCGGAAGGAAAGTAGCCACAAGAATTCCAAAAACTCTCATTAATCGCTCAAAGGAGTTAAAAGCATAGTTCTGCTCTTTATCTTCGGTACTCTTTAACAGATAGAATAGGTTTACTGGTGTTATATAAGCATAAGCAATCCCATCGATTAAAATTATGATTCTGCCGTTAAGGAGAGATTGAACGGCAAAGTCCGGCCGTCCCGAATAGGCATGACGTGGAAAAAGACCGAATGGGTTTTTATCTAGTAATTCTTCTAATTGTGTACCGCTGAAGAGTCCATCAATATCAATAGCTGACAACTTTTCCATGATGTTTTGTAAAATTTCCTTATTAGTAATATCGTCTATATAAAGAACAGAAACTTTCGTTCTGGTTCGTCTGCCAATTTCAAGCGATTTACTGGCAAGCGAGGTTGTTCGAAGTCGTTTTCGAATTAATGCGATGTTGATTGAAATGTCTTCGATAAAATTGTCACGTGGGCCTAAGATACTTACTTCAGTTTTTGTTTCTTCCGGGTTTCGCTGTGGCCGTTCCGAAATGTCCACTAGAAAAATGCTTCCCGGTATATTAAAATTCAACAGCAATTTTCCGGAAAAAATCTCTGAAACTGCTTCATCTTCATTTTCTACCAATTTTAGAGAAGGGAGGCGAAGGAGTTCGAGAATCTTTTCCTTGCTAGGTTCTACTTGTAATTGCGAAAAAAGAGCTTCAAGACGTTCGGGAACCGTTTGATAAAGCATTTCGTTTCTAACTAACCCTTGACAGTAAGTCAGCATCACCTTGTGCTGATTAAATGTAAAAGGCTCAAATTTTACATCTTCGTTTTTTTTGAATAACTCCCGAAGAGTTTGTTCGTTAAGGGACTTAGCGGCTGTTGGAATATCCTTTTCATCAGGACTTTTAGCTATATTTAGTGTGGTTTTCTTTTGCTCTTTCTTAAACATCATTGTTCGTCCTCCAAATTTTTCTTTCAAAAAACGCTGCCAATAGACCGAGGAAAACTGATAAGCCTAAGAAGAACCAAACTGTAAATGGTAAAATGATTGCAGATAAAATTTCCATGAATTGAAAATCAGTGATTGGCAGTAATGGTATTGCAGTAATTGCAGCTAAAATAAATAACAGAAACCATTTTTGTTTTTGTTTAAATGGGAGATATTCCCTTATTAGCAGTAAAAATAATGAAATTCGGACAAATGCTCCTGATAGCCATTGGTAGATGGATAAAAAGTCCACGTGTTCAATAAAATTTCCCAGAGAGGCCAGTCCCCATTCCTCGTATGGAGGAAATCGCTGTTTTGATGCTTCCACGGGTCCAAATTCAATCACAGCCCCTATAAGAGGGCCAACTGTTAACAATGTTAAAAGAATTGAAGCTATTACAAAATGGCGAAACCGAATGGGTGTTTCAGTTTTGTGTTGAAGAAACAGAAGAAGCATTAATTCAACCATCCCTGAACATTGGTATACTGTACCTTTTAAAACAGGCCGAAACCCATGTTCGAGAAAGGGCATAAGAAGTGAAAAATTCTTGTATTGAAAATTGGCAAACGCCACAAAAAAGCCGAGAATAATAATAAAAAATAAAAGAAAAATATTAACGATACTCAAGGTACGCAGACTTGTTCCTGCCAGCACCCAACAGACCAAAGCAAAACAAGATGCCAGCAAAAAAAAAGGGGTCTTCGGGAGGAAAGTAATATTGACCCAAGTAATTGTCTCCCTTAATGTAACCCCTGCTAAAAGGGTAAGATAAAGGATAATAATGAAAAAAAAGATATTGCTCAGCCCTTTTCCAATATTTTTTTGCATCCATATATTCAAGTGCTCCTGCCTTGTTTTTTTATGAATAAAAAATAGAAGAGGAATCCAGAGAAGTACCAAAAAAAGTGAAACAATCACACTTAACCAAGAATCTCTTCCTACAGTTTGTATCAGTGGTGAAATAATAGTGACATGATTCTTTAAGCCAACTGCAGTCATAGATAATAGGATTAATTGAAATACTGTAATTGAATCTGACTTCTTTATAGCTATCCCCCCTAAAAGTATAATTATGGTAAATATTATTTGTAGTTCACTTTTAATTATTCTTGTAATATTTTTTTATAGCTCTTGTATTAAATTGGATGTAATTTTAGCCGCAAAAGGATTGGGTTGGAAAAGCAGCTGAATTGCATTTGACGAATGTTAATACAATCTTGGCAAAGTGGTGGCATGGAGCAGAGGGTTAAAAGCAATAAGATAAAGTAACAAAAAAAGTGGGGATAAACATAATCCCCACTTTTCTTATAATTTCCGATACTTTTTCAAGGAAAAGATATTAAGTATGATAAATATTGCAGCGAAGATTACTAAGGCCAAAAGGTCCCAGCTAATCTCACTAAAACTATATCCTTTATACATAACGCCCCTTAATGCATCGCCGGCATAATACATAGGGAATGCCTTTGCAATCGCCTGGAGCCAATCTGCCATTCCCTCTAGAGGGAATATCCCTGCAAAAAATATTTGTGGAACGACCGCGATCGGGATAAATTGCATCATTTGAAATTCGGAAGCGGCGAACGTTGACAACAATATTCCTAACGATAATGCCACCAATGCTAAGAGCAAATTAATCAGAAGTACATTCCATATCGATCCAACGAGCACGATATCTAATACATTAATAGAATAAAAAACGACAATAACCGTTTGAATAACCGCAAACATCCCATAGCCGACCAAATAAGCCGTGACAATTTCTCCTCTTTGGATCGGGGTTGATAATAACCGTTCTAATGTTCCCGTTGTTCGTTCCCGTAATAATCCAATACCTGAAATGATAAAGACAAAGAAGAAGACAAAAAAACCAACGAATATTGGACTTAAAACATCGAAAAACACCGTTTCTTTATTTCCATAAATATAGTTTGTTTCAATCTTTTTAGGCATCATCCCTGCTAATGCCGGATTTTGCTGGATGAGTTTGGACATAGAAAGAGCTGAAACCGTTTGGTTTACCTTCGCTTGTAAGCCCTTTGCGGAACTTGGGTCGTCATTTTGGAGTGTTAATTCCATTTTTCCATTTTCCTGCTGCAGCAGTCCGTTAAGGTTATCATCAACCACCGTGCTTTTTGTAACTTTCTCATATTCTTTTACCTTAATGTCGGCATCTTTTAAGGCTTTTATAAGACTAGAATCAACCCCCACGACACCTAATTTTGGTTTAACGGTATTCCCATTAAATAAAAAGTACATAAGGGTTAAAATTAATAGCGGAGCCATAAACATTAATGCTAATGTTCGTTTATCACGAAGCAGTTGCTGACAGATTCTTTTGATTAATGCCATAATTCTCATGACTGTTTCACCCCTGCTTTCAGGAATACCTCATCGAAATCGTCTGTTTTGAATAAAGCTTTTAACTCATTTGGAGTGCCGCTCGTTAAAATACGGCCATCGCGAACCATTGCAACATAATCACATTTAACCGCCTCATCCATCACATGGGTGGTCACGATAATCGTTTTTTCTTCTTCATTTTTCAAACGTAATAATTCAGCCCAAATGGACAATTTCAATTCCGGGTCAATTCCTACAGTTGGCTCATCTAAAATCAAAATTTTCGGATCTTGAATGAGCGCAATCGCCAGGGATAAACGTCGTTTCATCCCGCCAGAATAGGCAGCTACCCGTTTCTTTAAATCAGCTGTCAGATTAACCAGATCGGCCGCATAAGTGATACGCCTTTTCTGTTCTTCTTTATTCAACTTATAAAGCGATGCAAAAAACTTCAGATTCTCTTCACCTGTTAACTCAACATACAAGGCATCGGATTGCGCCATGTAACCAATTTCCTGTAATAACTTCAGATTCGGCACTTTCCTGCCCAAAACATGAATCGAACCTGTGTCGCACTTTTCCATGCCAACGATCATTTTTACTAGCGTTGTTTTCCCTGCTCCTGAAGGACCGATTAATCCGAATAATTGGCCTTTCGGGATGGTTAAGTTAACATCATTCAAAACGGGGTTTTTGCCAAATCTTTTATTCACCTGTTCCACTTTAATGGTTGAATCCATTCTTGTTCCCCCTCGTAAAGGTAAATCGTTCTTATTATTTATTTTACAACTCCAGACGATTTAAACAATGAACAGAAAGATGAATTATGTCTATAATTTGAAAAAGGGATAAAGTGGCTGGAAGTATCCTTGACCAAACGCGACAAATTCTTAAAGACAGTATTATATAAAAAAATAGGGATGACATTTCGTCACCCCTAACGGATTAATTTTCTACTAATTTATTTACCGTTTTTTGATCAACTGGTTTCACTTCGTTCGGGTCATCAGCTTGTTTTGAACGTTTGATAAAGAAAGCAAGGATAAGAGCAATACTTGCAATTCCAACCGATACGACGAAAGAATCATTAATTCCTTCCAACATCGCTTTCATTGCAATCTGTTGCTTTATTTCAGCTACTACATCTGGAGTAGGATTCTCCGTTAAGTGTTTCATAGCGGATGCGGCTAAATCTTCCGCATGTGTTTGCGTCCGATTTGTCATGATCGTAACGAGCAGCGCAGAACCAATTGCGCCTGATACCTGCTGCAATGTACTGTTCATCGCTGTACCGTGTGGATAATAACGCGCAGGTAATTGGTTTAAGCCATTTGTCATAACAGGCATCATCACCATGGACATCCCAAACATCCGTGCTGAATATAAAAGAATTAAGTGTGTATAAGATGTATCAAGCGTTAATTTACTGAAAAAATAACTTGTTAGAATCGTAATCGATAAGCCGATAATAGCCAAAATGCGGCCGCCAATCTTATCAAATAATTTCCCGGTGATAGGGGACATAATTCCCATCAGTAGTGCACCTGGAAGCATCATCAAGCCAGATTTCATTGGAGTAATCCCGCGAATTGTTTGGACATAGATCGGTAATAGCAGCATTGCTGAAAACATCGCCATAGAGATAACAACAGAGATTGCTGATGATAATGCAAACATTGGGTATTTATAGATTCTGAATTCAAGCATTGGTTTTTCAAGTTTAAATTGACGGAATATAAACAGAATTAATGAAATCGCTCCGACAATAATCGTTCCATATACTTGTGGACTATCCCAGCCTTTATCACCCGCTGAGCTAAATCCGTACAACAATCCTCCAAAGCCAATACTTGATAACACTAGCGACAGGAAGTCAAGACTAATCTCGACTTTAGCTTTTTTATCCTTAAGTAAGAAAAACCCGATTAAAAGGACAATCACTGCAATCGGAGAAACAAAGTGAAATAACATTCTCCAGTCATAATGTTCAAGCATCCAACCGGATAATGTTGGGCCAACTGCAGGAGCAAAAATGAAAATGAGCCCGAAAAGCCCCATCGCTCCCCCTCTTTTTTCAGGTGGAAAGCTATTTAACATCACGTTCATTAGCAGTGGCATCATTATCGCTGATCCAGAAGCTTGGATTAGCCGAGCAACTAACAATACAGGAAAGGCAGTAGAGAATCCTGCTAGAAATGTTCCTACTGTAAATAAACTAATCGCGGTTAGAAATAACCTTCTAACGGAATATTTTTGAATCAAAAAGGCTGTTGCTGGTATCATAATCCCATTCACAAGCATATAACCTGTTGACAGCCATTGAACAGTGGATGCACCCACATCTAAATCCTTCATGATCGATGGTAATGCAACATTCAATAGTGTTTCATTTAACATGGAAATAAAAGCACCAATCATAAGGATGGCAAGAATCCCATATGGTGGACGTTCATTTTTTATATTGGTTGTTTCCATTATTGTCCTCCTTGAACTGTTAGTTCATTTTCTTATACCTTAATTTCAAGTACTAACAATAATATCACCAGCACCTCAATTTTTGCAATAAAAAAATTTTCCAATACAGTACATCAGTTACTGCTACTTGAAAGTTATCAGCCTTTAATTATTATCATTTTGACACAATAGAAAAAGTGAAGATGCTCTAACTGTCTTCACTTAGCTTTACTATATAGCCCTGAAACCTGTCTAGGCCCTAAAAGGGTAATTCGAGCTAAAATCAATGCCATTTCTCGCGGTGATTTTTCCATACCACTTTCTAACCAATGCTGGATCACACCGAGGTGGGCCGAGCAGACATAGGCAATGAGAAAATCAACTGGCACAAGCATGTCTTCTTGATTTATTTTGGAGAGGATATTTTGATAAAAGGTCCTTTTAATTAATTCCTTCAATTTTTCCTGAAAGGATGCGTCTCCATTTGGACCCAAGACAGCCTTCATAAAACTAGAATTCTCGTGTAAGTATTCAAATAAGTAAACAATAAACGGAAATGGCTCCTTTTGACCATCAAAGCTTAAGGCATCTTCTGGATTGATCTTAAGAGTTAACTTATTGATCCCGTTGATAATTTCTTCTTCGCATTGCTCTAATAAATCGTATTTATCCTCATAATGTAAATAAAAGGTTCCGCGATTAATATCCGCTCTTTCGGTTAGATCACGGACGGTAATCGCTTCAAATCCTTTTTCCTCCATTAGCAAAGTAAGAGCGTCGCGGATCATCCGCTTTGTTCGAATAATTCTTCTATCTGCATGCCGCTCTGACATGTCCACATACCCCCAGTAAACTTTTTGTCCGAAAAATAAACCTGAACTATGGTTGTGTTAATTAATAGACAAAACTGATTAATTTATTGTTTATTTCTATCGACGGTAAACCAATTATAATAAACTTATTGATGTATAATCAACATAATGTTCATTTGTTTTGACGCATCGTTGTTATGATCGTTTTCTTTGTAAATTTAGAATTTAAACAAAAGATTAAATCGCATATTAATGCTTAGTTTACCGTGTTAATTTTGGTCACTAACAACACCAAGAAAACTTACTTGATGTCTGGCTATTTTTTGTGAATATAAAGGAAGCTTTTGGTATATTAGGTGGCTTGGTGGCTAAACCTATTGTGGTAATTTACCATTTAAGAAAGGTGGTTAAGCCATGATTTTAAGCTTTGTGATTCAAGATCCGGAATTTCTTACTATTGATGGAGCTGCGGCTATTGTGTTTTATTTCACGGTGTATTCGTTCATTGGCTGGTTGCTTGAAAATAGCTATAGCTTTTTTACAAACCGGGAATTTTTTAAAGAGAATTTTTTATTTGGCCCCTTTAAACCGATGTACGGCTTTGCCCCGGTACTCTTGGTTTATTTGATTTCACCTGATACAAACTGGGCTATCGCTATCTTTTTATGCCTTTTCATTCCGACCCTTGTCGAATATGTAAGCGGGGCAATGCTACAGAAATGGTTCCATAAGCAATGGTGGGATTATTCAGATACACCGTTGCAGCTTCATGGTCATATCTGTTTACCCTTCTCCATCTGCTGGGTGTTCTTATCACTTATTTGTTTAAAATGGGTTCATCCTGCAATTGCTTTTATGTATGGAGTCATTGAACCATTTTGGATATGGGTCTGGGTTACGGCAGGACTATACTTCCTTGCTGATCTCCTATTAACAATTCGAAAACACACCTTACAAAATTTAGCAAATGGTGCCTGACACCATTTGCAATAAATGCACTCCTTCTATGGTAAAAAAGAAGGAGTTTTTGGCGTTTATCAGTAGTTAGTTTCTTGAAGTGCAGTATACATAAATGATTAAATTTCAATGAAAATATGAATGATAGGAAAAAATAGTGCTACATTGTAGAAGAGGATTACTCACATAATATTTTGAATTCCCCGCCTTGGGATAGACACTAAAAAGGAGGGCTTATTATTAATAAGCGAATTTTAGTTGTTGAGGATGAAAAACAAATCGCAAAAATTTTAAAGATTGAACTTGAATTTGAAGGCTATGATGTGGTTGTTGCCTATGACGGTAAGTCAGGATTGCAAGCCGCATTGAACGATAAATTGGATTTAGTCCTATTGGATGTCATGCTGCCAGAAATGAACGGGATTGAAGTGTTGAGAAAAATACGAGTAGAGAATAACCTGCTGCCTGTCATCCTACTAACGGCCCGGAACATGACTATGGATAAGGTATCTGGACTTGATCTAGGAGCAAATGATTATATTACTAAGCCATTTGAAATGGAGGAAGTATTGGCAAGAATTCGGTCATGTCTGCGTCAGAATTCCATTGTTATTAAGGCGCAGCAGCCTGAAGAAACTCTGTTATCCATAAGGGATTTAACCGTAAACCTTGATACAAGAGAGGTGATCAGGGGTAGGGTTTCGATTACCTTAACGCCCAAGGAATTTGATTTGTTAGCCTATTTGCTTACAAATAAAAATAAAATTGTCACACGTGAAAATATTATTTTTCATGTGTGGGGCTATGAATACGAAGGGGAAACAAATGTAATTGATGTGTTTATCAGACATTTACGAAAGAAAATCGAAGAAGGCTTTTCAGACCCTACCATTATTCAGACGATCAGGGGGATTGGATATACAATAAGGGAGAAGTAGCAAATGAAGATTACGACCAAAATTAATCTGATCACAACCGCATGGATACTTTGTGTGTTAATTGCTGTAAACACAGTAGTCTTTTTTTCGTTTTTGAATATTACGGTCAATATGGAGGATAATACCCTTTTTCAAAAGGCAGGCCAATTGATAAAGAAGTTAAATCAGGATGATACTCCTGCAGCTATTAAAGAAAAATTAACCCCATATCTGACGCCTCATTCTTTTATTAGGATCATTCAACCTGACGGAAAAATTGTTAACCAAGTAACAAATGATACGCACTTGGCCGCAAAAATAAAGCCGCAATTTGCTAGTGAAAAAGGGACGGAGAGGCGTGCAGTTAGGTTAAAAAATCAAGAAGAACAAATTGCGATTGTCAGGGTACCAATCCAAGCAGACGGGCAGATTACAGGCACACTTGAGTTCGGAGAGAAATTAACCGGATTGGAATTGGGAAAGGACTTATTACTTTCTATTCTTATTTTTTGTACGATTTTAGGAGCGGTATTATCCCTGCTGGGGGGCAGGTGGCTGTCCAATCTGATTATGAGACCAATTTCAAATATGATTAATACGATGGAGGACATAGAGCAAAGTGGGATCCCTAAAAAAATTGTCATCCAACATGAAACAAAGGATGAACTGCAAAAATTAGCGGTAACGTTTAATCGAATGATTGAAAGACTGGAGGCAAACCTGGAAAAACAGAAGCAATTTATTTCAGACGCTTCGCATGAATTAAAGACCCCGCTAACGGTGATTAAAAGCTATGCAGATCTTTTGTTAAGACGTGGGACACGGAATGAAGAGGTTGCCCATGATGCCATTGAATCCATTCATTCAGAAGCTACGAGAATACAAAGAATGACAGAAAAATTTCTCGATTTAGCCGATACAGAATCAGGTAATCTGTTAGAAACGAAATCAATCAATTTAGTAGCCCTGTGCGAGAATATACGTAAACAGCTGAAAAGTGCTTATAAGAGGGAAATTGACCTCCATTGTCAGAAAGCTTCTATTACCGCCATTGCTGAAGAATTAAAGCTAAAGCAGGCAATCATCATTTTAATTGATAATGCCATTAAATACAGTTCGGAGAAAATCGATGTGTATTTAGAGGAAAAGGAAGAATTTATGGTCATTATGGTGAAAGATTACGGGATTGGCATACCTGAGTCTGAAATAGTTAATATTTTTGAACGTTTTTACCGTGTGGACAAGGCTAGAAGCCGGGAGACGGGAGGAACAGGTCTGGGTCTGTCAATAGCCAAAAATATTATGAAACAGCATCATGGAGAAATTAAAGTAAAAAGTACCGAAGGAGTAGGAACGGAAGTTGAATTGTACTTACCTAAAGGGAACCTGCCTTTCAAATGAACAATATTCTAATCATATGGTAGCCCTTTTATTTCTAGTTTATATCATTTTACCAACGGTACTGATGCGGGACAGCGGCTGGGGAATGATCAGAAGGATTATAAAGGCAAGTCCTTTGCTATCAGACTAAATGCATGACGTTTGAATTAGTTATGCTGCCCAATTTTTTTCATAGAGCTAGGGCATAATAGTAACAAAAAGGAGGACAACCTTGAGCAATTATACAGCATATATCGATCAGTACGGGTATATTGTCCTTTTTGCGGCCTTATTTCTTGAATTAATTGCTTTCCCATTACCGGGAGAAGTCCTTATGAGTTACAGTGGGTTTTTGGTTTTTCAAGGTCATCTAAATTGGCTCGTAAGCATCTTAATGGCAGGAGCGGGAGCTTGTACGGGAATGACATTATCCTATTGGATCGGGTTTAAATTAGGAAAACCCTTTTTTGTAAAATACGGACATCGTTTTCATTTGGGACCGGAAAGAATTGAAAAAACGTCACAATGGTATAGCAAGCATGGAAATAAGTTGCTGATTATCGCCTATTTTATCCCTGGAGTCAGACATATCACTGGTTATTTTTCAGGAATAACAAGGCTTCCATTTCGGAAATTTGCGCTGTTTGCCTATAGTGGTGCATTTATTTGGGTGACAACATTTATTACGCTTGGCAAGATACTAGGTCCCCAGTGGGAGCAGTTTCACAGTTCTATTAAAACATACCTCATTATCGGGGGGATCATTGCTGCAATATTGATGATCGCTGTCTTTATCATTAGAAAGTACAAATTGGAGTTGAAAGACGCAGCAGTAAGAGCATTGAATATCACTTTGAATATATTCCATTCCCGAAGACGGGTAGGACTTCTTTTAGGGATAACTGCGGCGCTGACCTTAGGTCTAATTATCTTAATGATAGGGATGATCCAAGATTTCCTTGCGGGAGAATTCTCGGACTTTAATGAAATTGTCAATTTGTTGGTTTCATTAACTTTTAGTAAAGACTGGACCGAGACTATGCGGATTTTCTTACTCATGGGTTCCAGACAGGTACACCTTTTGTTGATTACTCTTACAGTGTTTTGGATTTTATGGAAAGGTCGTGATAAGCGTATAGAATTTTTGTCTCTTTGTCTTGTGGCAGGTGGCGGCGAGATCTATGAGGAAAGCTTAAGGAAAATTTTTCACAAGCTCTCACCTGTTAATCAATCGATGATGGATAATCTGTTTCATAGCTTTCCGAGTGAACAGTTGCTCATGACGATTGTCATTTACGGTTTTGCCGTATTTCTCTTTGTGCGTCATAGCAGAAAGGTATGGGTTCATACTGTTATTCCGATAGCGGTTTTGGTTTTGTTAATTCTAATAGCCATCAGTCGTTTATATTTTAATATCGAGCTCCCAAGTGATGTTGCTGCAGGCTGCGTTTTCGGAGGAGTATGGCTGGGGTTAAATATTCTACTTCTAGAAATTTATCGGATATTAAGAAATATGGATTCAACGCCGATTAAGCAGGTCGGATAAAGGTAAGCATAATAGAAATAGGGGAAATGGTGCCTGACACCATTTCCATTAAATACACTCCTTCTATAGTAAAAAGAAGGAGTGTTTGTTTTTATTTCGTAGTTTTTAATAGTGCTTAAATGTGTTAGAGCTTTGTTTTTGTCATAAATCCCTTAACGTTGCATACATTTTAAGGTTAGTTAAATGATTCCAAACAAAAGGGGGAAAGATTTTTCATGTTCTATGCTGTATGGCTGGAAGGTCAATTGGTGTGGAATACGCCCTTATTAGCGGGTCTAATATGTGTTGGTACATTATATGCATTCTTATTACTGTCCTTTACGAACATTAAAATCCATCATAAACAACCCCTGCTGTTCTTCCTCTGTTTAGGCATAATATACGTAACCATTGGCAGCCCTTTATCAGCTATTAGTCATTTATCCTTCAGTTTGCATATGATCCAAATGAGTATTATATTTTTCATCATCCCTCCTCTTATTCTGTTAGGAATCCCGGACTCTTTCCCTAAAATAGTGAAAGGATTAAATAAATTATTCCTTCCTCCGAAGGCTGCCCTGTTTACATTTGCAGCTCTATTCTTGATGTATCATTTGCCGGTAGTTTTTGCGTTTCTTTCGCAAAATTCATTTGTTCATAATGGATTTCTATTCGTACTTTTGGTCATGTCATTTAGTATGTGGCGTCCAATTGGCAAGGAGCAGAATAAACGTTATGCCTTTTTGAGTGGACTATTATTGTTACCTGCTTGTATCTTTTTCATCTTAACTGCCTTTATTGGTGGACTGAATAATCCTCTTCATACCCAAATGACCGCAACTCTTTGCATAAGCCCCGTCGACTTACGTTCTTTAACTATACTTCCTTATCCATTCAATACTAAATTTGATCAAATAATGGCGGGAATCCTCATGGTAGGAATGCATGAATTGGCATTATTTGTAACGTTTCGTGTTGGAAAAAAAGTGCAGGTGCGTGACTTGGGGAGAAATGGGTAACAAACTATCTCCTCCTTTTTTCTTTACATAAATCCCTCTAACTTAACTAAAATCAAAGGAATTTTGCCAAAGAATTTTCAAATATGGTAAAAAAATAGCCCCTCTGAGTCATAGGAAAAATCCACCATATCGTTTACCTTAGTACTTGTTACAAAATCCAACCCCTTTAAATAAAAAATAGCCTGACCATGTAGCAATCTTTAATGTTCCCAGGAAGGAAATAATTGATATGAAAGTTTTACTGAAACTGATTTTATTTGTGGGGATGATTAGTTTAGTAGGAGGAAAGGAGACGTCTGCAGATATATCCCTTCAGTCACAAATCGATGCTGTTCCAGCTGGCGGAACACTGAAGCTGGCTGCTGGTACCTATCAGGAACCGATTGTTCTAAAAAAGCCGATTGTGCTGGCGGGAGAGAAAGGAACCATTCTTAAAGCTTGTAATGCTAAACCAGCCATTACTATTAAGGGGAAAAATGTGACCGTTAAAGGGATCCAGATTCTGAGCTGTAAACAAGATAAAAGTTCAGCTGCGGTAAAAATAAGCGGGAAGAATCATCAGCTCGAGGATATAACGCTGAAAATAAGGAAATCCGGAATAAACCTCGAAAATGTTGAACAAACAAATTTCCGAAATATTAGACTATCTGGATACGGCAAGGGAAATGGTTTTGAACTTTGGGAATCCCATCATAATACGTTTGAAGAAATCAAGATTGATCACGTCCAGGATGGCTTTTATATGGAAGATAGCCACTATAACACGTTTAGTGGTAATACCATCAGTGATTCAAGGTATGGACTCCATGTGATGTTTTCTGATTATATAACCGCAAAGAATAATCGATCAACACGGAATTATACCGGTGCGATGGTGATGGGGACGAACTATTCCGTCATTGCGGATAATCAGCTGCTGGAAAATAATCAAAATGTGAACGCTCAGGGTCTGCTTCTCTTTGATGTCCATGATTCCACGATTAATCACAATCGCATTTCCGATAACCGGGTTGGGATGTTTATCGAAGATTCGAGCGGGAATGAAATTACAGGCAACGAAATTGCCGCCAATTTTATTGGCACACAAATGAATCGAATTGAGAAAAATGTGATTGAGGGCAATGCCTTTATCAGCAATGTAAACGATTTTCAAGCTACGGACGCTGCCAATAATACAATTCAAAACAATTATTGGGATGCCGCTATGAAGCTTGATACTGACGGTGATGGAAAAAGCAATCTGCCTCACAGTGCCGATCCGTTTTTTCTTAATCTAGCAAGAGAAACACCGCCTTATCAGCTATTCTTTCAACATCCGGGGATGACTCTGCTGCAAAAACTGCTAAAAAGTCCCGAACACCTTCTTGTAACCGATCAAGAACCATTAATGAACAATGACTTAAACAACCAGCAACAACCCGAACAGAAACAGACTGTCTTTTGGGTGATCTGCCTTGCCATGATTATCGTTAGTCTACTATTAATTTATTTTGGGAGGAAAAGAAATTGAAACAAAAATTACTAAAATCATGCTTAATTGCCATCCTATCCTTATTTGTCATCGCCGGCTGTGGCAAAAAGGATGTTAAACCAGTGGCCATCAATGAAAAAACAGATAAATGTGAAAACTGTCATATGGCTGTAAAAGATGACCAGTTTGCTACTGAAATTATTCTTGAAAACGGAAAATCCATGGTATTTGATGATATCGGCTGCATGTACAAATGGCTGAAGGAAAATAGTGACAAGAAAGTAGCCGACTCATTTGTTAAAGACTATGATTCCAAGGAATGGATTGAAGCAAAAAAGGCTTCATATGTGTATGACAAGCCAATCAAAACACCAATGGCCTATAATGTCATCTCTTTTACAGAAAAAAAAGATGCGCAAGCTTTTATCGATCAACATGGCGGCAGCCTATTAACTTATGACAAGTTGGAGAACCATTCATGGGAAAAGAATGAGGAAATGGTTAAAGAAATGAAGGAAAAAATGAAGGGGAAAATGAACATGCAAGACGGACACGACGGCATGGAGAAGGAACATTCTGAGGATAAGCATTGATGAAAAACGATGGCTTATTCTAAAATATTGTTTTTTTAGATCCGCGGTTTAGAGCCTTCAAATTCGCCGATAAAATCCTAAAATCTCCGAAAGACGGGTTAAGTCGACATATATATTATTTAAATTTATTGTTGGAGTAAAATTTATATTAAAAATGTAAATTTGAAGAATCTGAACTTGATATAATCCATCCAACAATGTTTATGAAAACAGCCAAAATTTAAGAAAGATTAGTGCAAAAAGACAGTCCATTAAGATTGTCTTTTTGCTTGAAAGGATGCAAACGATGAGAAACTTATGGCTTTCTGAATGGAAGACAATGACGAGGCAGCGTTCCTACTATCTATTTCTAATCCTTTGGGTGCTAGTGTTTTCGCTGTTGTTTTTACTTGAACGAAATAATGCAGGCCTTTCCAGCTTTACGAATGTCACGGGAACGATTGTCAATATCCTGCTCTATTTACTGCCGTTGTTCATGCTGATTATCGGTTCCTTTTCGATTACAAATGAATTAGAAAGTGGGCAGTGGAAGCTCCTCTGTACGTATCCTGTCAGTATTCCCGCCTATTTTTTTGGGAAATTTGCCGGTCTGATTACGGCACAGGCGGCTGTGTTCACATTTAGCTTTGGGATCAGCATGGCGATTGGTTTGACAACAGGTATCCAGTTATCGCTGCCATGGATACTGGGAATCTATCTCTTTTCTCTCCTCTTGATCTATGTATTTTTAATTCTTGGTTTACTACTTGGAACAGTGGCGCAAACAAGATGGAAGGCATTAATATCGTCTGTTTCCATCTGGTTCTTCCTTATAATGATTTGGCCAACCGCTTTAATTGCCATTTTAGGTCTTGTTCCCTACCCAATGATTGACCCGCTAATGAAACTAGCGATGGTCTTAAACCCAGCTGAGTTTTTACGTATCTTTTTAATCATTCAATGGGACAGCGGCGCGATATTTGGCGGCACGTACGATGGGGTTGTTCACCTATTCCAATCAGGTGCCGGCTGGGGCATGTTAATCGGCTACATGATTGCTTACTTAGTGATTATGTTTTCCGTTTCGATCCTGTTTTTAAGAAGAAGGAGATTTCTATGATCGATATAAAAAATGTTTCCAAGGTATTTAAACATAAAACCGCCCTTTATCCGTTCTCGTTAACAGCAGAGGATGGTGAGTGCATTGTCCTCTGTGGTGGAAACGGTGCCGGGAAAAGCACCTTGCTTCAGATGATTGCCGGCATTTCCGCCACAGGTGATGGCACCGTTTTGATTAATCATATTGATATCAAGCAAAATCGAAAGCAGTATGTTTCGTTTATCGGATATATGCCGGATGAATTTTTTGCCCAAGAAACGCTGACTGTCACGGAGTTTTTAACTTTTTATGGATCGTTTCGAAAGGTTTCAAAGTCCCGGGTCATGGAAGTAATCCACATACTTGGGTTAGCTGCCAAAAAAGATGAAATGATTAAACACTTGTCAAAAGGGATGCGCCAAAGGCTGTTATTTGGACAGGCATGGCTCGCAAACCCCTCCGTGTTGATTCTTGATGAACCGACAAATGGCCTGGATCCGTACTGGATTGATGTATTTATTGATTTGCTAAAAAAAATAAAACAGAGCGGTACGACGATTATTTTTTCCACTCATATGATGGATGTCGCCGCCGAAGTGGCTGACCAGGTCATCTTTATGGAAAATGGAAGGATGACAGAAGCGATCCGAAATGATCATGTTAATCCGAAACAATTTATGGTGGAGCTTCTTGGCCGCTATCGCCAAAAGGAGGAATAATCCGCGCAGATGTGCTTTAATGGAGATATTAGGAAGTAGAGGGGCCATAAGGATGTCTTTTCGTACATTAAAAATTCTTACAATTATAATACCTCCCCTGCTCATTGGGAGCTTTGAGCTCATCCGACATAGTGTATTATTGTATCATATGTCAATGGAGACAGGGAATTACTTAATTATCCTTTTAACATTAGCCGTTTCCTATGTGTTTTCCACCTGGATGTTTAAGATGATTGAGGAAAAAAACCATCGTTTGGCAACTGAGCGGGAAATGCGCGCTGTTTATGAAGAAAGAGAACGGCTGGCAAAGGAGTTACACGATAATATTGCTCAGACTTTATTTTTACTTAAGGTAAATTTAAAAAAGGGAAAAATATATGAAGCGAGTGGTCTCGTCAATTCCATCGACGCAAATCTCAGGCAGGCGATTTATAATTTGCGTGTGAACCCTTTAGAGATGATTTCCTTTCCAAAACGGGTAGAGAATTGGTTAATTGAATGGAGTACAGTTTCCGGGATTGAAACAAATGTTTCCATCCAGATAACGGAAGGCTATTTTAGTCCTTCGGAAGAGGTTCAGCTCTTTGGAATTATCCAAGAGGCATTTACCAATATCCGAAAACACTCTGAAGCACAATCCGCCGGGTTACTGCTTCAGATGATTCCAAATGGTTGGGAAATGAAAATTGAAGATGATGGAAAAGGGTTTTCGAAAAATGAACGGAGTCTGAATCAATATGGTCTCGTCATGTTAAAAGAGCGTGTTGAAAAAATTGATGCGGTGCTTGAAATCTCCTCTGAGAAAAATCACGGGACAAAAATAATGGTAAAAGGGAGCGATAAATGATGGTTCCTTATCGAGTTTTAATCGCTGATGATCACCCCCATGCAAGGCAGGCAATTATGGAAATTCTTGAAGAAGAACCTCTTTTTACAATTGTCGGTCAAGCCAAGAATGGCAAGGAAGCCATTGACCTCTGCGCCGAACATCTTCCCGACATTTTATTAATTGATATTGAAATGCCGGTTTTGGATGGCTTAGCGGCAACGAAAATCATCAAGGAAAAATATCCGTTCATAAAAGTAATTATTTTAAGTGTCTCCGACAATGTCGGAGATTTATTTACAAGTATTCAGTACGGGGCCCAGGGTTATTTATTAAAAAATATGGACCCGGATGATTGGCTCCAGTATCTTCGTTCAATTGTAGACGGCTCGAACGTGGCTACAAGGGATATGGCCGGAAAATTACTTTATCAATTTCGCGAGCGCGATTTGCAGAACACACCAGCGATTAGTTCATTGACCCCGAGAGAAAAAGAAATTCTTCTATTAGTTTCAGAAGGGTTAACTAACAAGCAGATTGCCGAAAACCTGTTTATCGCTGAGAATACGGTAAAAAACCACATCAAAAACTTACTGGAAAAGCTCTGTCTCGAAAACAGGGTCCAGCTCGCTTCGTATGCAGTTAAATATATTACAAAATAAAATTGGGTACATTAATAGGGGAGTGTTTTACATTCTGAGCATTGGGGGCGATTCCCATTTATAAAAAACAAGAACGAAAGCTTATTTGGCTGTCCTTTATTGTAGCGTCCATTTTAGGACTAGCGATGATTGGACGAATTTTTTCAGGCTGAGGGTAGTTGTGTAAAAGTTCTAGGTGTTCAGTTTTTTTCAATTATTTGCTGGAAAGGCACGCAAATTAAGGGGGGCAGGTAATGGGAAATGAAGAAACAGTTTTTTTCAGCCGAGTGCTAACAGAATTGACCTTATCCTTCCACATCATTTATGCAACCATTGGTGTCGGTATACCGCTGATGATTATGATTGCCCAATGGGTCGGGATTAAGAAAAACGACGAGCATTATATTTTACTTGCGAGACGGTGGACGCGTGGGTTCGTAATTACCGTGGCGGTTGGGGTTGTGACCGGGACAGCAATCGGCCTGCAGCTCTCCTTGTTATGGCCAAATTTTATGGAGCTGGCGGGAAATACGATTGCCCTGCCATTATTTTTGGAAACCTTCGCCTTCTTTTTTGAGGCCATTTTTTTAGGAATATACATATATACTTGGGATCGATTTGAGAATCAGAAAAAGCATTTACTGCTCCTGATTCCTGTTGCGTTGGGTGCCTCTATTTCCGCTGTGTTTATCACAATTGTGAATGCGTTTATGAATGCACCGCAAGGCTTTGACCTGGTTAACGGTCAACTGGTGAATGTAAGCCCGCTCTTAGCGATGTTTAACCCTGCGATGCCGACAAAGGTAGCTCATGTGGTGGTAACAGCTTATATGACCTCGGCCTTTGTACTAGCTTCCATCGGCGCTTTTCGTCTGCTGAAGGGATCCAATCACGTGTACCATCAAAAGGCGTTATTTTTAACAATGAAACTCGGGCTTATTTTTTCGATTGCCACAACGGTGCTTGGCGATTTTTCCGGAAAGTATTTAGCAGAATATCAACCGGAAAAATTAGCCGCTGCGGAGTGGCATTTTGAAACTGAAAAAGGAGCACCGCTAATTTTGTATGGTGTCCTTGATGATGAGGAAGTGAAGTATGCCATTAAAATCCCATATGGACTAAGCTTCTTAGCCCATAGCAGCCTAAATGCGGAAGTTATCGGATTAGATCAATTTAACAAGGCTGACGTGCCGCCGCTTTATATTCATTATTTGTTCGATTTAATGGTAACAATCGGGATGTGGCTGACTGCCTTATCATTGGTATATGTAGTTGGTACTTGGCGAAATTGGCGGTTTATTTTTGCAAAATGGTTTAACTGGCTGATGGTGCTGGGCGGTCCCCTGGCGATTATCGCGATTGAAGCAGGCTGGTGGCTCGACGAAGTAGGGCGCCAGCCGTGGATATTGCGTGGGATTATGCGGACAAAGGATGCTGCTACCTCAAGCGGACAAGTGGATACGATGCTATGGCTGTTTGCCGGATTATATCTCATCCTTGGGATTGGCAGTGTGTTCGTATTATGGCGGATGTTCCGCAGTAATCCGGTGGAACAGGAATTAGCTGATCGGGCAGCGGATAAGGCTGGTGACATGTAATGACACTTGAAATCCTTGGTATTACTGTATTGGGTGTTTTTCTATTTGGGTACATTATCGTCGCATCGATTGACTTTGGAGCAGGGTTTTTTAATGCCTTCAGTACGTTGACAGGCAAAGGTCATATTTTAACGAAAGTGATTCAACGTTATTTATCACCTGTTTGGGAAGTCACAAACGTCTTTCTCGTCTTTTTCTTTGTCGGGATTGTTGGATTTTTTCCGAAAACTGCTTATTATTATGGCTCAACCTTACTTGTACCGGCCAGCATTGCTATCATTCTCTTGGCGATCCGCGGTGCGTATTATGCGTTCAGTACCTATGGGGGATTGAAGCATAAACGTTACACCATTCTGTACGGTTTGACGGGATTATTTATTCCAGCGTCCTTATCAATCGTTTTGACGATTTCTGAGGGCGGCTTTGTTACCTTGGAGGATTCTGGACCGGTACTTGATTATTGGGCTTTGTTTACAAGCCCATTATCTTGGAGTATTGTTGTTCTCAGTCTGACATCTGTCTTATATATTTCCGCCGTGTTTTTAACATGGTATGCTCAAAAAGCGAAAGACAGACAGGCTGCAAATCTGTTGCGAAAATATGCACTGGTATGGGCGGTACCTGCAATCATCACCGCTGGCGGTATAATTGTGGAAATGAAGGATCATAATCCGGAACATTATGAGCGATTAGTCGATGTTTGGTGGCTTTTTGGACTTTCATTGATTTTCTTCGCGGGGACCGTTTATTTACTTTGGCAGCGGATTGCCTATGGCTTAGCATTTTGGTTGTTGGTGGGTCAATTTACACTCGCCTTTTTAGCCTATGGAATTTCTCATTATCCCTATTTAATGTATCCGTATTTAACGATATATGACAGCTTTACGAACCAAGCGATGGCCACCGCGCTGGTGATTGCGTTTATTGCCGGGCTTTGCTTGCTCCTGCCATCGATGTATCTTTTGCTTAGACTGTTCTTGTTTAATAAAGCATATGTACAAGGCGATCAAAATGACCATGCTTAAGGGGGGGCCAAAAATTGTTAGACAATTTTCTGATGTTTTATGCACCATTTCTTGTTCTTATTGCTTCTATCTTAGGTGCGTTCTGGATTGCACCAAAAGATGATGCGGTGAAAAAATAAAATAATTGCTGCGTAAATAAATGAAGTAGTGCAGTAAAAAGGAGAGCCTGTTTTTTATGGCTCTCCTTTTATAATTTTAAAAATTGACACATATTGTATAATTCATTAACAGTTATTAGTGTTACGATTTAATTAAAAAGTAACACGATTAAGGCTCGGTTACAGGGGAAACGGACAGTTGACCATACTTTACCCCTTTTAAACTAAGTATTTGATCTCGTAAAGTACGGATATTTTTGGTATTCCCTCGAACAACAATCATCTCGAGGCAATTATGATGATCAAGGTGAAAATGTGTCGTCGCTAAAATCGCATCATGGTAATCGTGCTGAATCGTTGTTAATTCTTCCATAAGATGGCGTTGATGATGATCATAAAAGATTAGGAGACATCCGGCAACCTCATGATCATCTTGTTCCCATTTATTCTTGACTAGCTTTTCGCGGATTAAATCACGGACAGCTTCAGAGCGAGTTTTATACCCTTTCTCTTCAATTAATTGGTCGAAGCTTTCGAGTAAGCTTTCTTCCATAGATACGCCAAACCGACTTAAGTTTTTTGAAGTCAAAGTAGGTTGCCTCCTTCCATATATCGTAAAGATATCATAAATATTTTGTATGGAAAAGGGGCGGAGCGCCGCAAAAAGGTAACAGTATATCTCCTCGCAGTGAAAAAAATACATTTTGCACCTCGAATGAAGAGAAGTACGGCTCTGCTCACACCGCCTTTATTATGTTAGGTTAGATCTTTGAATTAATTGTATTTTCATAGTAGATGATGGCATGAAACCTCATTTACGTTTTTCGTTAAAAAGAAAAAATCATGAAAAGGAGAATTGTTATGCACATTCCTGATGGGATATTAAGTCCAACTATTTTAGCAGCTGGTGCAGCTGTATCAGTTGTCGTCCTTGCCAAGAGTGTTCAAGAATCAAAAAAGAACCTTGAACATACAGCTGTCCCGATTATGGGCGTCATGGCGGCCTTTATCTTTGCAGCACAAATGGTGAATTTTCCACTATTAGGCGCGGCAGCATCCGGCCATTTGATTGGAGGAGCACTGGCTGCCTATCTGTTTGGCTTCTGGCCGACAACGCTTATAATGACAACCGTGGTTACGATTCAAGCAGTCGTGTTCCAGGATGGCGGTATCAGTGTATTAGGTGTTAATATCCTAAATATGGCTATCATTGCGCCGCTAGCTGCTTCGGTTGTTTATAGACTTTTACGAAACAGTAAGGTACCTGTTTCGGTAACGATATTTATCGGTGGCTGGGTGTCAGTTGTCGTCACTGCAGTATTTGCCGCCCTTCAGCTTGGAGCGTCACATGTCGTTTCCTATCAATTGGCATTACAAACACTTATTCTATGGCATGCGATAATTGGTATAGGTGAAGGTTTAATAACAGGAGCGGTCGTTCCGTTTGCACGCCGTTCATCATTTTTCCTTGGTGGCAGAGAGGAGAGAATACGATGAAGAAAAGGATTTTTCTTTGGATCGCGGTCACGGTCTTTATTGCCGGTGCTGTATCTTTACTTGCTTCCGAGCATCCGGATGGCTACGAAAAGGCAGGCGAACAGCTGGGATTTATTGACCGAGCAACATCGTATCTTCATTCCCCACTTCCTGATTACGCTATACCAGGCGTGGATTCATGGGTGTCATCAAGTCTTGCTGGTATCATTGGTGTGGCGTTAACGTTTGTCATCTTTCTCTTGCTAGGAAAATTGGTTGGAAAACGCAGATGATCGCGCAGCCGAAGCCAAGGGTAAAAGTGGTGATGTCCCTTTTCATGATCATTCTAGGTGTTTTACCGAAGGATCTTGTGATGATTGGGGGAAATCTCGTCATAGGTACACTGCTCCTCCTTATTTATCGAATTCCGCTTCGTGCGTTTGTTAAACAGTTAAAGCCCATCGCCTTCTTTATGCTGTTTACGTTTCTATTCTTCCCGCTTTATGAAGGGGGACATGGCTGGATTAAGGCGCTTCAATATAGTGGACGTTTGCTGTTTGTCGCCCAGGTGCTCACCTTTTTGTTTTACCGGATGGGTATAATCCCATTTTTACAAGTGTTAGCTGAACTTCGGCTGCCATCGATTTTTATAGAACTCATCATGTTTACATTGCGATTTATGGACGTATTTCGAGGTGAGGTGCGGCAAATGCTGTTAAGTCTGAGAAGTAGAGGTTTTTATACAGGTAAATGGTTTCAAGTAAAAAAATACCGGGTATTAGGCGGGCTGTTAGGAAGCCTGCTGCTTCGCTCCTTTCAACGCTCGGAACGGATTTATTTAGGGATGTTAAGTAAGGGCTATAAAGGGGAACGAAAGGCAATGAAAACAGAATTTGTCCCTGCATATGAGTGGATGCATGGAGCTTTGTGGGTCGGATGCCTTCTTTGCTTGTTTTTTGTAGGAGGAAAGCAATAATGGATATTTTTCGATTTAATGGGGTTTCATATGGATTTACGAAGGACAAGCCGATACTGCGCGACATTTCCTTTTCGATACGCGAGGGCAGGAAAACAGCAATTGTCGGCGCGAACGGAGCAGGAAAGTCGACGATTTTGTTTCATTTGAATGGGTTGTATACCCAGCAGCAAGGGGATATCTTCTTCAGAAATCAGAAGCTTGATAAGAAGTTACGAAAAGAGTTATATAAGCATGTTGGCATTGTCTTTCAAGACCCTGACGACCAGCTCATTTCATTAACGGTATCAGATGATATTGCGTTTGGGCCTGTTCAAATGGAATTATCCGCTGCAGATGTTAAGGCAAGAGTAGAAAAATATATCAATCTATTAGGAATTGAGCATTTACTGACAGACAATCCATCCGAGCTAAGCTATGGACAAAAAAAGCATGTCACAGTTGCCGGGGTGCTTGCGATGGAGACAGATGTGTTTATCTTGGATGAGCCTATGGCATTTCTTGACCCCTATGGTAAAGAACGGATGGCATCGATTTTGCAGCTGTTGCAGGAGCAGGGGAAAACGGTGATCGTGACCACTCATGATATGCAGTTTGTTGCAGAGTGGGCGGAGGATGTGATTGTCATCCATCAAGGTCAGTGTTTAGGGACATTTCAAGCAGGAGCCCTTTTCCGGCGCCATGATATTATGAAACAGGCAAATTTGACACTGCCGCCGATTGTTGAATTGATGACAGCCATTTGGAAAGGGAATAAAGATGAAATGCCGATTCGAGTTGAAGAGGCAAAAAAGTGGTTAGCAAATATAATATAATTAGCATTGAGGAGACCAAATGTGTTTCCTTTTTTTTATACAAAAAACATTGACATTCTAATGCTCATTTGAATATTATATAATCAAACGAACATTTGAATGAAGGAAGTGACCAATATGAAAGAGCATGATGTATGTGAGATTACCTGTGTGGATAACGAAAAAACTACCCGAGTACAGCAGCAGCTGGAAAAAGATAATAAAATAATTGAAGTGACAAAGCTTTTTAAAGCCTT
Organism: Neobacillus sp. WH10; assembly: GCF_030123405.1. Lineage (GTDB taxonomy): Bacteria > Bacillota > Bacilli > Bacillales > Cytobacillaceae > Neobacillus. The sequence goes on along the minus strand of NZ_CP126110.1, from coordinate 4,607,188 downwards.
GTCAGATGAAACTCGCATGAAAATCGCCTATGCGCTGACGCTTGAAGAGGAGCTATGCGTTTGTGATGTTGCCAATATTGTTGGGGCAACTACAGCGACAGCATCCCATCACCTAAGACATTTAAAAAGCCTCGGCCTCGCGAAATATCGCAAAGAGGGTAAGCTTGTTTATTATTCCCTTGATGACGATCATGTAAAACAATTAATCCATATCGCAGTTACCCATCAGGAGGAGGTGGCAAGCCGTGAGTGAAGCGATTGAAAAACAAGTCTATCGTGTACAGGGCTTTTCCTGAGCAAGCTGTGCCGCAAAGTTCGAAAAGAACGTACAGCACCTGGATGGTGTTGTTGAAGCAAAAGTAAACTTTGGTGCCTCAAAGCTGACAGTTTACGGTAGTGCCACTTTAGAAGAATTGCATGAAGTAGGAGCCTTTGAAAAATTAACGATTTTTCCGGAAAAAGAAAAGCAGCCTGTGATCCCAAAGGAACCCTTTTGGAAACGGTATTGGTTGCTTGGACTGTCAGTGTTATTTCTCTCTTTCGGATATATATTTTCGAACAACATTCTATTTGCAGCAGCAATTTTACTAGGAGGATTTCCTCTTTTTCAAACAGGCTTGAAAAATTTAATCCGTCTTGATTTTGATATGAAAACGTTAATGACAATTGCTATTATCGGCGCTGCGATTATTGGCGAGTGGAGCGAAGGGGCAGTCGTTGTTATTTTGTTCGCTATTAGTGAAGTTCTTGAAGGCTATTCAATGGATAAGGCAAGGGCATCAATTCGCTCGTTGATGGAAATGGCACCTACGGAAGCGCTTGTTGTCAGGAATGGCGAAGAACTGCTTCTAAAGGCTGAAGATATTGAAGTTGGCGATTTAATGATTGTTAAACCAGGTCAAATGATTGCAATGGATGGAATTATTGTCGAAGGACATTCCTCTATTAACCAAGCAGCGATAACCGGCGAATCTGTGCCTGTTGAAAAAGCTGTCAACGATGAAGTGTTTGCAGGCACGTTAAATGAAGAAGGATTTTTAAAAATAAAGGTCAGCAGACTCGTAGATGATACGGCTATTGCGAAAATCATTCATTTAGTGGAGGAAGCGCAGGCAGAAAAGGCTCCATCACAGCAGTTTGTCGACCGTTTTGCGAAGTACTACACTCCAGCGATTATGGCAGTTGCGGCGTTGGTTGCCCTTGTTCCGCCGCTCGTGTTTGCGGGGAACTGGCAGGAATGGATTTATCAAGGTCTTGCCGTTTTGGTCGTCGGCTGTCCATGTGCACTTGTTATTTCTACACCAGTTTCTATCGTTACTGCGGTTGGAAATGCGGCCCGGAATGGTGTGCTGATTAAGGGAGGCAATTATTTAGAGGAATTAGGAGCAGTGAAAGCAATTGCCTTTGATAAAACAGGCACGCTGACAAAAGGGGTGCCGGTTGTGACAGACTTCATCAACTATAGCGGTGATGAGAATCTGCTCACTATTATTGCCGCATTAGAAAGCAAGTCGCAGCACCCGCTTGCTAGTGCCATTATCAAAAAAGCAGCATATCCGTCCTTTGATGAGGTAGTTTCGGAGTTTACCTCGATGACCGGCAAGGGCATCAAAGGGGTGGTTAACGGGATAGAGTACCGAGTTGGGAATAAGAAATTGTTTAATAACATCTCAGGAGAAATCATTGAACAAATATCTGTTCTTCAAAATGAGGGCAAAACCGTGATGATTGCCGGAACGGATAAAGAAATCCTTGGTCTAATAGCGGTTGCTGATGAAGTTCGTGAAAGCAGCCGGCATGTAATGAAACGACTCCAGGAACTCGGCATTGAACACACCATTTTACTAACAGGAGACAACCAAGCCACTGCTGAGGCAATTGGCCGTCATGTTGGCGTGACTGGAATTGAAGCGGAGCTGCTGCCAGAGGATAAATTGAATTTTATCAAACAATTAAAAGCTCAATTTGGCAGGGTTGGGATGGTCGGAGATGGAGTTAATGATGCGCCGGCACTCGCTTCTGCGACAGTCGGTATTGCGATGGGCGGGGCTGGAACGGATACTGCTTTAGAAACAGCGGATATTGCTTTAATGAATGACGACTTAAAAAAGCTGCCGTTTACGATTAAATTAAGCCGGAAAACCCTCCGGATCATCAAGCAAAATATCACAATATCACTTGTTGTGAAACTAGCGGCACTTCTGCTCGTCGTTCCCGGCTGGCTGACCTTGTGGATTGCGATTTTTGCGGATATGGGGGTAACATTACTCGTCACGTTTAACGGCTTAAGACTGTTGCGGGTAAAAGAATAGCAGTTATTTTCATGATTCGCTGATAAATTATGAATTTTCGCTGATAAAATGAAAAATTCGCTGATAAAATGAATTTCAGAGGCATTGTTTGTTTTAAAAAACGATCATATTTGCGAATATCGCTTGTTTATTTGTGAAACTAGTCCGTTTATTTGCGAAGCTAGTCCATACTTTTATAAGTTGATTTTTTTCCTAATGGAAATTAGCGGTTTAAATCCGCGGTATGAATCGAAACAAAAACTTTAGAAAAAACTATCCTTATTCGTAACAATTTCGTTTTAGAAAAGAGAAAAATAAAAGAGCCGCAGCCATGGGGCTCTTGGGGGGATAAACATGGGTCATCATCACCATCATGGCCATTCACACGGCCACTCACATGGTCATTCACACGGCCACTCACATGGTCATTCACATACAGGGAACAAAAAAGCCTTATTGAGTTCCTTTATTCTGATTGCCGCATTTATGATTGTCGAAGTAATCGGAGGACTACTGACAAACAGTTTGGCACTATTGTCTGACGCCGGTCACATGCTTAGTGACGCCGCAGCACTTGGGTTAAGCTTCTTCGCGATTAAGCTCGGTGAGAAGAAGGTTTCCCAAGAAAAAACCTATGGCTATAAACGATTTGAAATTATTGCAGCAGCACTGAACGGATTAACGCTGATAGTCATTTCCATATTTATTTTTTATGAAGCCATCCAGCGCTTTTTCGCTCCCCCGGAAGTGCAAAGTACAGGGATGCTGGTCATATCGGTAACGGGATTAGTAGTAAACATTATTGCTGCTTGGATATTAATGCAAGGTGACAAGGATGAAAACTTGAATGTCAGAAGTGCCTTTTTACATGTCATTGGTGATATGCTCGGGTCGGTCGGAGCGATTATTGCGGCACTCTTGATCATGTTTTTCGGCTGGGGTATTGCCGACCCGATTGCCAGTGTTATTGTTGCTGCCTTGATCCTTGTCAGCGGATTCCGCGTAACTAAAGATTCTTTTCATATTTTAATGGAGGGTGCTCCAACGCAAATTGATATGAATCAAGTGAAAGCCGCACTTGGCAGGATTTCGCTCGTAAAGGAAGTCCATGACCTTCATATCTGGACGATCACTTCCGGATATCCTGTTTTAAGCTGCCATATTACCATCTCCGATGAAGGAGTTCATGATGATATCCTATTACATTCGCAGCGGATCCTTCATGATGAATTTCACATCGAACACAGTACCATCCAAGTCGAAAAAGAAACAAACGGCTGCCCATGCCCGCACGGGACGTGTAACTAGTTAATATTAAAAAAGGGGGACACGTTTTTAACAACGTAACCCCTTTTTTATTTCAGTCGCTAAATTATTTAAAACAGATAACGTTGTTTTCAACTGATGGGGTGGACAGCTACTTCCTTAAGATGTGGCAACCAATTTCGGATGTCCCTTGCTCATAGCCTGAAGATCCTCCGCCAAGTATGAGAACATAAACTTTTTTCTTTTTTTACACACCTTTATCCTTATTTTCAGAAATTCCCCATACCTTTCGAAGTTCTGTTGGTATGAGAAACGGGGTATATTCATAATCTGTCATAGCAAGTGACTGACGCTGCAACAATGCCAGCCCAAGCCGATTCGTCATACTTCCTAAAACACCTGTATAATCGGAATCTAGAAATAAACCCATTAGTTCTTTGATCTTCATTAACTTTTGCCAATCAGAGCGGGGAACTTCCATCCAATCTGCTATTTCGTCCCCCACTAATTCTCTAATCAGAGCAGGGACAATGTTGTCAAACATCTGACCAGGAATAAGGTCGGCATGAAATTCAAGAAGAGCTCGAGTCATTTGTACCCCCTCGGGAGAAGGGCCATGGTGACGCCTTCCAATTGTTTCTGCTAATATTGCAGACTGTTCCATGGTTTGTGGAATAATATCCTCGCGAATCCCCATCATGCCCCCGACAATTTTCCAAAAGTATAGATAATCTTCAGCCTGTTCTTCTGTTACTTTCATACCTAAACGGCGAAGACCATCAATAATCACACTAGAAAAGGTTAATAGAGTACCAAGTAAATCCTCCTGACAAATAGGGATACCGAGTTCCTTTTCGTCCCATCTGCCTGTTTTTTGAATCAAGTGCCGGATAGCTGAATGCATTAAACGGACTTTTTGAATCGATTTGATTCCTTGACCTCCTGATTCAAGTCCCCCTGGGGACATGATTTGAAGGACGAATTGTCCAGTTTCTGCTATCCTGCGGTAAGCATTTTGCCCTAATCGATAACTAAACGTAAGGACCTTAACACCTTTACGAGCTGCATAACAATGCACAAGCGAGCTTGTTGCTAGTAGTAGTGTGATGGCAATACCGTGTTCTTGAAATAATTCAGCTGCATTTCTCATTCGAGCCCAGTCAACCCCATCTGGACAACAGGCTGTATCCTTAAGCCAAAATTCAATGTTGTCGGGTAACTCTTCAGGATAAGACTGATCGTTGTTCATTAGTTGTCGTAACAAAGCGTTTACTGTACCAACCTGACTGTTCTCAAATAATTCTTCAATGATCTGGTCAGGAATCGGATCGCCTTCCATCCGTAAACATTCCATAAATTCGTCTGTATATAGCATCTCCTTCTCTCCCTACTCTAAATTGCTATCTTCAAAAATCTTAGCCAAGGTAAGAATGTAAAATAGATAAATAATCCTGTTCATATATATTCTTAATGGGAATGTATTATGTAAGAGAAGATCTTGAGTGACATTTTTCTTAAGAGTAATGGGTCTATCTCAACATACGATGGATTAGGTTATATACTATATAGAAGCTGTTGAATTTCTTGAAGCAGGAATCTTTTCATAGGATGATAAAGTGTGCTGAATCATTTACACATTCTGATAAGTTTTTTTTGTGCATTTTTCTTTATCTCTCGAGTTTGTTTGGTAAAATGTTCATTGTTAGTTTAAAATAATGTAACCACAATTTGAGGAGGAATACTGTTGAAACACACAGTTCATCCGCTGGACAAGCGTTTTAAAATCGCACATAGGGAAGCGCTAATAGGAGTTGTCCTCGTTATCATCAATTTTATCTGGTGGTATGGGTTTGCTTATGGTCTCGGTTCGGATAAAGTTGAAAAATATACATACATATTTGGTTTTCCTGCATGGTTCTTTTACAGTTGTATCGCAGGATTTGTAGTCATGGTTATTCTTGTTATTCTGACGGTGAAATTCTTGTTTAAAGATGTTCCCTTCGAAGAGGAAGAGGGGAACATCAAGTGAATTGGGCCGTTATTACCCCATTAATCATTTTCTTACTTATTATTTTTGCTGTTGGATTTTGGTCAAATAAATTTGTCCTCAAATCCAATTCGTTCCTCGAGGAATATTTTCTAGGTGAGCGGCAAATGGGCGGGTTCATCTTGGCGATGACTATGGTGGCAACGTATGGAAGTGCAAGCAGTTTTATCGGCGGCCCAGGTATCGCCTATACGCAAGGGTTAGGATGGGTGCTGCTTGCAATGGCCCAGCTCGCAACCGGTTATTTTACGTTAATGGTTTTAGGAAAGAAATTTGCGATTGTCGCGCGTCAATATAAGGCCATTACCCTTATCGACTTTCTTAAAGAGCGGTATAAAAGTAAAACCGTTGTAATCGTATCAGCGGCAAGCATCATTATCTTTCTTTTTTCATCGATGACCGCCCAATGGATTGGCGGTGCACGGCTGGTTGAATCACTTACAGGCTTACCGTACACAACAGCTCTATTAATCTTTGCCTTTTCCGTCCTTGTCTTTGTCATTGTCGGCGGCTTCCGGGCCGTTGCCCTAACCGATGCCGTTCAGGGCGTCGTTATGTTCGTAGGAACGTTGATACTTCTGATAGCTACCATTAAAGCAGGCGGTGGAATCCCGAAGATCATTTCCGATTTAGCAGCGGAAAATCCGAACTTGATTAGTCCATTTGGTGCAGAGGGAAACCTCACACCAGCCTATGTTTCTTCCTTTTGGATTTTAGTGGGAATAGGTGTGGTTGGGCTGCCGCAAATAACGGTAAGAGCGATGTCTTACAAGAATTCTAAGGCAATGCACAGCGCCATCATAATCGGAACGATTGTTGTCGGATTCATCATGCTTGGTATGCATCTTATTGGTGTTTTCGCAAGACCAGTGCTTCCGGGAGTAGAAATCGGTGATACCGTCATGCCCTTGTTATCTATGAAGGTCCTGCCGCCCTTTGTTGCCGGTATTGTCCTTGCTGCCCCAATGGCGGCTATCATGTCGACGGTGGATGCTCTGCTGATTTTGGTAAGTTCCGCACTGGTTAAGGATGTGTATTTAAATTACATCAAGCCGAATGCCGGCGATGACCATGTGAAAAAGGTCAGCTTTAGTGTCACGGCTATTATTGGCATCCTGGTGATTCTTCTGGCCTTGAGTCCGCCTGATTTAATCGTCTGGCTAAATTTATTTTCATTTGGTGGTCTAGAATCAGTCTTTATCTGGCCGGTCATATTGGGATTGTACTGGAGTAAAGGAAATAAATACGGAGCCATCACATCTATGATTTTAGGAATGGGGTCTTATATTCTATTAGACCGTTTTTATCCAAATGCATTTGGGCTTCATACGGTTGTCCTGCCGATTGTGCTTTCATTCATTGGATTTGTAGTGGTCAGCTTATTTTATCATCAAAAAGGCGAGGCTGGTTATCTAAAAATTGAAAAGTAGACAAGCACTTGTCATATTTTTGTTGCAATTTTATGGATAAATTTCTAGAATGAATTAACAGAAATCTTTAAATAAGGTGGGAGCCCATTGATAGGGGTTATAAAATTTTTATCGGCGTTTATTTTGCCAGGGTTACTAGTCTTACTTTTTACACGTGTCACGTACAATCGTCTTATCGGTCTTGTCTTAACAATTGCACTTATCGCTGCATCTGCCTATAAAGGTTATACTCACGACTTCTTTCTCATTGTAATTGATGCTTTTTCATTAACCGCAGGCTTCTGGCTGGCGGCAAAAATGAAATCGCGAGCAGTGAAAAAAAGTTAATAATCGTAAGTCTGCCAGTTTATGGCGGGCTTTTTTTTTGCTGAAGATACAAATCGTCTTTGTGGAATTGGTGTAAAATGTTAAAAAATCATAACACATGAAAAATGAGCCAATACATGATAAAAGTGAACCAATCGTTCAAAAAAATGACCCAAAACAAAATGTCCTGCCATCGTTAGAAACCAAAATTCTGAGAATTAATTTTTTTTTTAAATACTAAAATACTCTTATGAACTCCATTAATAAAAAAATCGAATACTAGTTCGCATATTATTGGTTTGTTTTTGGGGGAATGTGGTAGAATGTTAATATGAATTTTTAGAGACTACACTTTTCAGCCTAATCCCGTCTATAAACAAATTTTTCAAGCTGTAAAGTGATTTTTTTAACGGGAGGAAACCTTTGTGAAGGATCAATTTGATTTAGTTTCAAAGTACTCGCCACAAGGAGATCAACCAGAGGCCATTCGCCAATTAGTTGAAGGCATTAAGCAAAATAAACGCCATCAAACGCTCCTTGGCGCCACTGGTACGGGTAAGACATTTACTGTTTCAAACGTCATTAAAGAGGTAAACAAACCAACCCTTGTCATTGCCCACAACAAAACACTTGCCGGCCAGCTCTACAGTGAGTTCAAGGAGTTTTTTCCGAACAATGCAGTGGAGTATTTTGTCAGTTATTATGATTACTATCAGCCAGAAGCCTACGTTCCCCAGACAGATACATTCATTGAAAAAGATGCCAGCATCAACGATGAGATTGATAAACTGCGTCACTCGGCAACGTCCTCTTTATTTGAGAGGAAGGATGTCATTATCATCGCCAGTGTCTCCTGCATTTACGGTCTCGGTTCGCCTGAAGAATACCGCGAGATGGTCCTTTCATTAAGAACAGGGATGGAAATCGAGCGCAATCAGCTGCTCCACCGCCTCGTCGATATTCAATATGAACGAAATGATATTGATTTCAAGCGGGGGACATTCCGTGTTCGCGGGGATGTTGTGGAGATTTTCCCGGTTTCACGTGATGAGCATTGTATGAGAGTCGAATTTTTCGGTGATGAAATTGATCGTATTCGCGAAGTTGATGCTCTTACAGGAGAAATAATTGGCGAACGCGAGCACGTGGCCATTTTCCCGGCATCCCACTTCGTAACACGAGAAGAGAAAATGCGTGTCGCGATCGAGAATATTGAAAAGGAACTGGAGGAACGGCTTGCCGTCCTCCGGGCTGACAATAAATTACTCGAAGCACAGCGGATTGAACAGAGGACACGCTACGACCTGGAAATGATGCGAGAAATGGGCTTTTGTTCAGGGATTGAGAATTACTCACGTCATCTGACACTAAGGCCTGCCGGTTCTACTCCGTATACCTTGCTTGATTATTTTCCGGAAGACTTCCTGATGATAATTGACGAGTCACATGTTACCCTCCCTCAAGTAAGAGGGATGTTCAATGGGGATAAAGCTAGGAAACAGGTTCTTGTGGACCACGGTTTCCGTCTGCCGTCAGCACTTGATAACAGACCGCTCACCTTTGATGAATTTGAAAAGCATGTACACAATGCTATTTTTGTATCAGCCACACCTGGTCCGTATGAAATGGAGCACACACCAGAAATGATTCAGCAAATCATCCGGCCGACGGGGCTTCTCGATCCTACAATCGAAGTTCGTCCAATCGAAGGACAAATTGATGACTTGATTGGTGAAATTCAGGAGCGGATTAAGAAAAATGAACGTGTCCTTGTCACTACATTAACGAAAAAAATGTCGGAGGACCTAACAGATTACTTGAAAGAAATTGGCATCAAGGTGCAATATTTGCATTCGGAGGTTAAAACACTCGAACGGATAGAAATTATCCGTGAGCTCCGCCTTGGCAAATATGATGTTCTTGTCGGCATTAACCTGCTCCGTGAAGGTCTTGATATACCTGAGGTTTCCCTCATTACGATTCTCGATGCGGACAAAGAAGGCTTCCTTCGTTCGGAACGCTCGTTAATCCAAACCATCGGCCGTGCCGCCCGGAATGCCAACGGCCACGTGATCATGTATGCCGACCGAATAACTGATTCAATGGAGAAGGCGATCAGTGAGACGAAGCGCCGCCGTGAGATCCAAGAGGAATATAATAAGAAACACGGCGTCACTCCTCAGACGATTCAAAAAGAAATCCGTGATGTCATTCGCGCCACCCATGCAGCTGAGGAACAGGAAGAGTACACACCAGCGGCATCGTTTAGCAAGATGAGCAAAAAGGAAAAAGATAAATTGATTGCCACAATGGAAAAAGAAATGAAGGCCGAAGCCAAAGCGCTTAATTTTGAACGAGCGGCAGAGCTTCGAGATTTACTATTAGAGTTGAAAGCGGAAGGATGACGTATACACATGGCAATGGAAAAACTGATCGTGAAAGGCGCCAGAGCCCACAATTTGAAAAATATCGATGTCACGATTCCGCGAGATAAGCTTGTTGTCTTGACAGGACTTTCCGGGTCAGGGAAGTCCTCACTAGCGTTTGATACGATTTATGCAGAAGGACAGCGCCGTTATGTAGAATCACTTTCGGCCTATGCAAGACAATTCCTCGGTCAAATGGATAAACCTGATGTCGATGCGATTGAGGGCCTATCCCCAGCGATATCGATTGATCAAAAAACAACAAGCCGCAACCCGCGCTCGACGGTCGGAACGGTGACAGAAATCTATGATTATTTACGATTATTATACGCAAGAGTCGGACATCCAACTTGCCCGATTCACAATATTGAAATTTCCTCACAAACGATTGAGCAAATGGTCGACCGGATTCTTGAATATCCGGAGAGAACGAAAATGCAAATCCTCGCCCCGGTTATTTCCGGAAGAAAAGGAACGCATGTTAAGGTCTTCGAAGATGTGAAAAAACAAGGCTTTGTCCGGGTACGTGTTGACGGTGAAATGATGGATCTCGGTGATGAGATTGAACTTGAAAAGAATAAAAAGCACTCGATCGAAGTCGTCGTTGACCGGATTGTCGTCAAGGAAGGAATCGCTGCCAGGGTCGCTGACTCGCTTGAAACGGCTTTGAAACTTGGCGAAGGAAAAGTCATCGTCGATGTCATCGGTGAGGAAGAACTCTTGTTCAGTGAAAATCATGCCTGCCCGCACTGTGGTTTTTCCATCGGTGAACTTGAGCCGCGGATGTTTTCTTTTAATAGTCCATTCGGCGCCTGCCCAGAGTGTGATGGACTTGGCTCTAAGCTCGAAGTCGATGTTGATCTTGTCATTCCAAATAAGGACTTAACGTTAAAGCAGCATGCGATTGCCCCTTGGGAGCCGACAAGTTCACAGTATTATCCACAGCTCTTAGAGGCTGTTTGTAATCATTTCGGGGTAGATATGAATATTCCCGTTAAGGATATTCCGGAACACCTTTTGGAAAAAGTGCTCTATGGTTCCGGTCACGAAAAAATTTATTTTCGCTATGAGAATGATTTTGGTCAAATCCGTGAAGGACATGTCGAATTTGAGGGTGTCATCCGTAATGTCGAGCGCCGCTATAAGGAGACAAGCTCGGACTATATTCGTGAGCAGATGGAAAAATACATGGCACAGCAGCCATGCCCAACCTGTAAAGGCTTCCGTTTGAAAAAGGAAACATTAGCAGTTTTGATTAACGGTCGCCATATTGCCCAAGTGACAGACCTTTCGATTGAAGAAGCACACCAATTTTTTGCTGAATTAAAGCTTTCTGAAAAAGAAATGCAAATCGCAAAGCTGATTTTTCGCGAAATCAGCGAACGTCTTGGCTTTTTAATTAATGTCGGCCTTGATTATTTAACCCTAAGCCGCACGGCTGGAACACTGTCAGGCGGTGAGGCCCAACGGATTCGCTTGGCCACGCAAATCGGTTCGCGCTTAACCGGGGTGTTGTACATTTTGGATGAGCCGTCCATTGGTCTTCATCAGCGTGATAATGACCGTTTAATCGGAACACTCCAAAGCATGCGCGATATCGGCAACACCTTGATTGTCGTAGAACACGACGAAGATACGATGCTTGCTGCCGATTATTTGATTGATATTGGCCCAGGTGCCGGCGTCCATGGTGGTGAAGTGGTCTCCGCTGGAACACCTGCTGAAGTCATGGCAGACCCGAACTCACTAACTGGTCAATATTTATCAGGGAAGAAGTTTATCCCATTACCATTGGAACGCCGCAAGCCAGATGGCCGCTTTATTGAAATCAAGGGAGCATCGGAAAATAATTTAAAAAATGTCAATGTAAAGTTTCCGCTTGGCATGTTCATCGCGGTAACCGGTGTGTCTGGTTCCGGAAAAAGTACACTCATTAACGAGATCCTTCATAAATCGCTGGCGCAAAAGCTTCATAAAGCGAAAACAAAGCCAGGGGAACACAAAAGTATGAAAGGAATCGATTATTTAGAAAAAGTAATTGATATCGATCAGTCACCAATCGGCCGGACGCCGCGCTCTAATCCGGCAACCTATACCGGTGTGTTCGATGATATCCGCGATGTGTTTTCGGCTACGAATGAGGCAAAGGTCCGTGGCTACAAAAAAGGGCGCTTTAGCTTTAATGTGAAGGGCGGCCGTTGTGAAGCCTGCCGCGGCGATGGGATCATCAAAATTGAAATGCACTTTTTACCTGATGTATATGTTCCTTGTGAAGTGTGCCATGGTAAACGTTATAACCGTGAAACATTGGAAGTGAAGTATAAAGGGAAAAACATATCTGATATTCTCGATATGACCGTTGAAGCCGCCGTTGAGTTTTTCGAAAACATTCCAAAAATCAGCCGAAAGCTGCAAACGATTTTGGATGTCGGCCTTGGCTATATTACACTCGGCCAGCCGGCGACAACATTATCCGGAGGAGAAGCCCAGCGTGTAAAGCTTGCTTCAGAGCTGCACCGCCGTTCAACAGGCAAGTCTTTCTATATTTTGGATGAGCCAACGACCGGTCTTCATGTTGATGATATTTCCCGTTTGCTGGTTGTATTGCAGCGCTTGGTAGAAAACGGTGATACGGTTTTGGTCATCGAACACAACCTTGATGTCATCAAAGCCGCCGATTACCTTATTGATCTTGGTCCTGAAGGCGGCGACAAGGGCGGAACCATTATCGCAACGGGAACACCGGAAAAGGTTGCAGAGACTCCTGAGTCTTATACCGGAAAATACTTAAAGCCGATCCTTGAGCGGGATCGTTTAAGAATGAAACAGCAAATTGATGACAAAAGTACCGTAAATGCATAACTTAAGAAGAAGAGTCGGAATAGTTCATTCCGGCTCTTTTTTTGTATATTTTTCAAATTCGACGCCTTGTAATTGGAGGATTTCCAATGGAATATGTTCCGGATCTACAATAAAAAATAGTTACTGTTGGTATGAAGTGGAAAGTGTTAAATTAGTAGAATTTTAATTGGTAAGAGTGGAGATTAGTTGCTAAATGCTAGTCTTTTTTTTGGACATTTCTAAGTTAGTACTCTTATCATTATTTTATTTGTGACATAAATGGGGGAATATTTGGATTTTCGCGCTGAATTTACGGAATCGCCCCCCACAATCCAGCGGTCCCCCTCGAAATAATGAGTTTGGCGGAATTCCTTTGAAATTTAGCGGAATAAATAGAAGGTTTGGCTTCAAATTCCTTCGAAGTTTGGCGGAATAAATGGATCTTTTGGCGGAATTCCACTCCAAATTGGCGGAATCGCACCTCACAATCAACAAGTCCCTTCGAAATGATGTGTTTCGCGGAATACCCAAAACCCCGGAATCCTCCAAAAATTAGTAGAATCCAAGCAGCCACCATTCTCCGACAAAAAAATGTTACCTTTCGTTATTTTTTCACCTACCCTCCCTTATTAACTAATCCGAAAATTGAAACATTTTTGAAATATTAGTAAAATATAACATAAAGGAGATGAAAATATGATTTTGCGTTCGGTACTCTATCAAATGCTATTGTGGTGTATTGCGACCACCATTTTTTTAGCTCTGTTATTTTTGCCTCGTACAGCTGATTACACAGCAGGCCCCGGCGGAATGTTCATTAGTGCAAAATATGACTATTCCGCCAAGGTACATATACAGCAGTTTAAAGATTTTTTCGTGTATGTGAAGGAAAATAAGGGCCTTGGCACTGTCTATAATGGTCATTCTCTCAACGAAAATATTTTGCGTACGTTTAAAAAAAGCATGTTGATTACGATTCCGGCATTAATGCTTGGATTCTTTCTCGGCATTGCTAAAGGTGTTTTTGACTTTCGGATTCGAAGCCGACGGGGAAAACTGTTCGGGATCAGCTCAACACGATTTTTCTTATCGATACCAGATTTATTTCTGATTATTTCTCTGCAGCTCCTAATAATGGAGGGCTATGAAGCAGGGATCCTTCCTCATATAAAGGTTTACGGCAGTGAAGAGTCAAGTGTCATTCTATTAGACATCATTTTTCTCACAATATATCCGTTATTCTACATAGCAAATATTACTTATTTCAGCATCCGTGACGAGCAAGGAATGGACTACATACGCACGGCGCTTTCAAAAGGGACTTCCTCCTTTAAGGTGTTGTACCGCCATGTATTAAAAAATTGTTATGTTAAGATTTTGAGCCATACAAATACAATTACCCTATATACTCTATCAAACCTGTTTATTGTCGAGTACCTGACGAATTACCGCGGAGCGGCATATTTCTTCTATGAAACTCTTGCATCTCCTGCTATGTTTCTTACCGGGCAGCAGTTTGAAATCAGTTTATATCCTGCAGCAGGATATATTATCCTCTTTACGGCCGTAATTTTTATTTCAAAAGCTCTCAGTCAAATCGCCAAAGGACTAGTATCTCCTATCGAAAGGAGGGAATAGAGTTGAAGGATTGGAAGCTTTGGATCAGTTCGATTTTTTTATTAGTTTTATTGTTTTTTGTGTTCGCCGGGCCTCATCTGCCTTTTGTCGATCAAGAATTAAAACAAACAGGTTTGGTGAAAACGAAAGAAGGGGCGTTTATTCTCCCGCCGATTCCACCTCGAGACGGTTTTCCACTGGGAAGCGACCACTATGGTGTTGATGTACTCAGTCAAATCATTATGGGGGCAAAAGAAACGTTAACCATTGTCGTTCTTGTCGTCTTTGTCCGTTATCTAATTGCCATTCCATTAGCAATTGGCGGGTTTTATTCGAGATTACTAGAGGTATTTTTGCAGGCCTGGCAGCAGGTGTTTTCCTTTATGCCGCCGATCTTTTTTGTTTCCTTTTTCGTGACATTGCCGCTTATCTTCTTTTCGCCAGACAGGGCAATGTTAATTATTCTTGTGCTGGCTGTTCTCGAAACGGGCAGGGTGGCGGAGATCATTCACCAGCACATGAAGGAAACACAAAAGCGTCCCTATATTGAAGCAGGGATTGTTGCAGGCGGTTCGCCTTTAGGAATGTTTAAAAAATATTATTTGCCCGTCGTCCTGCCGCATATTATTATTCTGATTATCAATGATATGGGAAGGGTGCTTTTCTTACTTGCACAGCTAGGCATCGTTCATATCTATGTCACGCATAAATTTGTGTCGGAGGAGAGTGGTGCTTATGAAGTGGTCAATACCTCCTTAGCTTGGCCGACGATGTTTCGCACCATAACGGCAGATATTTTTTCTTATGAGTGGATCCCGTTTTCCGTTATCGGGGCGATCGCCATGACTATTTACACATTTAATATGTTTGCCGATGGCCTGCAAAAGTTTTTTGAAAAAAAATACCGAACCTTTCGAACCGATTTATAGAAACTTTTTTCATTCTGGAGCGTACATAAAGGATAGAGGTGATAAACGAAATGGATACAAAAAAAGTACTTTCTAGTTTGTGCTATTTCAGTATTTTTTTCGCAGGGTTTATTTTTCCACTTGCTGTCTATTTTGCTACTGGAGATGAAGAGACAAAGCGGCACGCCAAGAAATCATTATTATCGCATTTAATTCCGCTTATTACGACACCGATCATTATTATTGCTGTGTTTTATGATTTTACAAAAATTCAAGATACGATTCCTGCTTTTACCATAATTAGCATCATTGTGCTTGTCATCATTTGGGGCGTTGTGGTGATTTGGAACATTGTCAAAGGCGTAAAGGTTCTCTTAGCTGAATAAGTTTTATAGGAGAAAATAATTTTAATCTGAGGTGAAGAAGATGAAAGAGGAAAGAATACGGATACTACAAATGGTTGAAGAAGGAAAGCTGAAGGTAGATGAAGCGTTAATGCTTCTCGAAGAACTGGAAAAAGCGCAGCAAACGATGGAGCAGAAGCAGGAACAAATAGTGAACGAGCTTTCAAGTGCTGTTCAGTTTGAAGAAGCAAAAAAGGAAGACCCATTCCAAGCGAAATACCAATCAACAAAAGATAAGATTTTTGAATTTGTTGATACAGCTTTGAAAAAAATTAAAGATCTTGATTTTGATTTAAACTTTGGCCAATCGATCGATATCTCTCATATTTTTCATCAAGGTGATGTTGATTTAAAAGATATAGACATCGATGTGGCCAACGGGTCCGTTAAGCTTGCCGCTTGGGAGCAGCCGGATGTTAGGATTGAGTGCCAGGCAAAGGTGTACCGTGTGGACAATCAGGATCAGGCACGGCAAAACTTTTTACGTGATGTCCTTTTTACCGTTGAACACCAAAAATTGCGTTTTAGCACGCAGCAAAAATGGATGAAGGTTGAAGCGGTCATTCATGTGCCAAAAGCGCAATATGAGCGCGTGCGCATTAGATTGTTTAATGGCGGAGTTACTGGTGAAGAAATGAATGCAAGTGACCTTCGTGTAAAAACCGCTAATGGAAAAATAGACCTCAATCGTGTAAATGGAAAAAAGGCCGAAGTGGAAACAGCAAACGGGAAAATCAATCTTATTGGCAGCCAGTTCGATGAGGTGGAAACAGAGACAATAAACGGTGCCATTCAACTTGATGGTGATTTTAGAAAGGTTGAGTCGCAATCGTTTAACGGAAATATCAGCGTAAACTTGCGTGGGAATCGTTCTGAATTGATTCAAGCAAAAGCGACCACGGGCGGTATTGATTTATTTGTTTCCGAGGGAATGCCTGTTAATGGCGAGATTAAGACAAATCTTGGCGGTTTTAATGTGAATCTTACCGGCATTCAGGTGATTGAAGAGAAAAGCGAAATGATACAAAAATCGCTTCGCTTCCAATCGGTCAATCATTCTGATAAAATGATGAGAATCTATGCTGATACGAAATCAGGCTCGATTACGATTCACAAATCACAAGAAGAATAAGTAGGGGACGTTAGAGATGAGATGGCTGATTGGATGTTTGATTAATGCGGTTTTATTTATAGCACTTGCTGGCTATTTTCACGAAGGCTTTCAACTTACAGGATTTTGGGCCGCACTTCAGGCGAGCATTTTATTATCCATCTTAAATGTACTGGTGCGTCCGCTCCTCATTTTTTTTACCTTACCAGTGACGGTTTTAACGATGGGGCTTTTTCTTTTCGTCATCAACGCGATTACACTTGAACTGACCGATTATATAATGGGCGATGCCTTTGAAATCTCCAGCTTTGGTATGGCGCTTTTTATTGCGGTGCTGATGTCGCTTGTAAACTTAATTATTCAAAAAACAATTCTGGAGCCATCAAGAAAAGCGAAAAATTAATTGAAACGGGTGCACACCATTTACAAGTGGTCTGCACCTTTTCAATTTATTGAACAACTTTCATTTGGTTCTTTTTCAAAAAATGCTAAAATAAGAGGAAATGAATTTTTCAGATTATAAAAAATCCGTTAGGAGGAAGATTCTTGCCAAAAGTACGTACCAAAGATATATTGGAGAAATTTAAGCTTGAATTGGTCAGCGGTGAAGAAGGAATTAACCGCCCCATCACCACAAGTGATATATCCCGGCCGGGAATTGAAATGGCTGGTTATTTTGAATTTTATCCTGCGGAACGAATTCAACTATTAGGAAAAACTGAACTGTCCTTTTTTGAGGAACTGCCTGAAGGGGAACGCGCTTCTCGAATGGAACGGTTATGTACCGACATCACCCCGGCAATCATTGTCACAAGGGATATTGAAGTTCCAATTGAACTAATAGAAGCATCGGAACGTGAATCAGTGCCTGTTCTTCGGACAAGCATGAAGACCACCCGTTTTTCAAGCCGTCTAACCAATTATTTAGAGAGTAAGCTGGCACCGACAACGGCAGTCCACGGCGTATTGGTGGACGTATATGGAATCGGTGTGTTAATTACCGGAAAAAGCGGTGTCGGTAAAAGTGAAACGGCGCTGGAGCTCGTCAAACGCGGCCATCGTCTTGTTGCCGATGATTGCGTAGAAATCCGTCAGGAAGACCAGGATACGTTAGTTGGTACTTCACCGGATTTAATTGAACATTTATTAGAAATTCGCGGCCTGGGGATTATCAACGTGATGACATTGTTTGGTGCTGGTGCGGTCCGCAGCAATAAGCGGATCACGCTGATCATGGATTTAGAAATCTGGGATTCTAAAAAGCAATATGACCGCCTTGGTTTAGATGAGGAGAAAATGAAGATTATTGACACGGAGGTCACGAAACTGACCGTTCCCGTTCGCCCTGGACGGAACCTTGCTGTCATCATCGAAGTAGCAGCGATGAATTTCCGGTTAAAGCGTATGGGCGTGAATGCGGCACAGCAATTTACAGAGCGTCTTTCTGATGTGATTGAAGATGGGGAACATGAAGATATTTAAGGGGAGATAAGAATGAACGAAACGATTCAGCCGCTTAACCCAATTGCCTTTTCACTTGGCCCGATTGAAGTACACTGGTATGGGATTATTATTGGCTCAGGCCTGGCACTTGCGCTGTTTCTAGCGATAAGGGAAGGCAATCGAAGGGGACTGCCGAAGGACACGTTTGCCGATTTGATGCTGTGGGCGATTCCGATCGCAATTATTTCGGCACGGATTTATTATGTGATTTTTGAATGGGATTATTATGCCAATCATCTGTCCGAGATTCCGAAAATATGGAACGGTGGGATTGCAATTCACGGGGCCTTGATCGGGTCAGTTATTACGACGATTATTTTTGCCAAAAAACGAGGTCTTTCCTTTTGGAAAATTGCTGACATTGCTGCGCCAAGTATTATTCTCGGACAGGGAATCGGCCGCTGGGGAAATTTTATGAATCAAGAAGCCCATGGTGGTGAAGTGACAAGGTCGTTCCTTGAAAACCTGCATTTACCGGACTTTATTATCAATCAAATGTATATTAATGGAACGTATTACCATCCAACATTTTTATATGAATCCATCTGGGACTTGATCGGCTTTTTCCTATTAATTTTGCTGCGACGCGTGAATCTTCGCCGCGGTGAGATGTTTCTTTCCTACGTCATTTGGTATTCTGTCGGCCGCTTTTATGTGGAAGGTCTGCGGACAGATAGTCTAATGCTTGGCAGCCTGCGGATGGCGCAAACGATTTCGATTGTCTTGATTGTTGTATCAGTTGGGATTATTCTCTATCGACGAACTAAACAGAATACAATAGAGCGCTATTTAGACCAAAGTAATTAAAAGGCATTTCCTACTTTTTACAAAAAATATAGTAAGTAATCTGGATTTTTGTAGTAAATGACACAGTTCATGTAATAATGGCCACTAATCATGCAAGATTGTAGAAATGAATTAGAACTAAAGAGGGGAACTTAGGGGAAATGCTATTAAGCTCATCGAAAAAGGGATTATTGGTTGGTTTTAAAACGACATGGACTCTAGGGAAAATTATTTTTCCGGTTACACTGATTGTGGCAGTGCTCCAATATACACCAGTTTTGCCATGGGTCATAGAAATGATTTCCCCGTTAATGAAGCTTCTGGGATTGTCCGGGGATGCCGCTATACCGCTTGTACTAGGGAATTTCCTTAACCTCTATGCAGCCATTGGTGCGATTCTCACGCTTGATTTTTCGGTAAAAGAAGTGTTTATTTTGGCAGTGATGCTGTCCTTTTCACATAATTTATTCATCGAATCAGGCGTGGCGTTGAAAGCCGGCGTGAAGCTGTGGGTCGTTCTAGTCACAAGGCCGGGGCTCGCCCTCCTCTCTGCAGTCGTAATTAATCTTGTTTGGCATGGGGGCGGTGAGACTGCAAAGTATGGCTTGATCCAGCAGAGCACGTCACAGACCGATGGTGTTGCTGAGATTTTGCTTGAGGCGATTCAAAAAGCAAGCCTTGGTATTTTACAGCTGGCGATGATTGTCATCCCGCTCATGATTGTGATTCAAATTTTAAAAGACTTACAATGGTTAAATAAATTTTCCAAAACGATGTCTCCGATCACGAAAACGCTTGGCATGAAGGAAAATACCTCAACGACGATGGCTGCCGGGTTATTATTTGGCCTGGCATATGGTGCAGGTGTGATGATCCAGGCCGTGAAAGAAGATGGAGTCAGTAAAAAGGATATTACGCTGGCATTTATTTTTCTAATGGCATGCCATGCGGTTGTTGAGGATACATTAATCTTTGTCCCGCTAGGCATCCCGGTGCTGCCGCTGCTTTTAATCCGTCTGGGTGTTGCAATTTTGTTAACTTTATTGGTCGGTACGATTTGGAAACGCTCGGGGTTAGTAAAAAGAAAGGATGCATCCTATGAACAATAAAATTACGACAGTTCTATTTGATTTAGATGGGACGTTAATCGATACAAATGAATTAATTATTACAACTTATTTGCATACGCTTGAAAAATATTTTCCTGGCAAGTATAGCCGTGAGGATGTTTTGCCGTTTATGGGTCCGACCCTTCATGAAGCATTTAGTTCGGTTGATCCGGATCGTGTTGAGGAGATGATAATGGAATATCGTACATTTAATCTCGCAAACCATGATGCACTTGTGAAAGAATTTGAAGGTGTGTTTGATACAGTTCAAACCTTATACGAAAAAGGCTACAAACTCGGAATTGTCACCACGAAACGTCACGATACCGCCTTAAAGGGGTTACGCCTGACGAACCTTGATCAATTTTTCGAGGTGATTGTTGCACTAGATCATGTTAAAAAAGTAAAACCTGATCCCGAACCTATTTTAAATGCGCTAGAGCAGTTAGATGCTAAACCTTCGGAAACAATCATGGTCGGCGATAATTACCATGATATTTTAGCAGGGAAAAATGCCGGCACAAAAGCGGCTGGCGTCTCATGGTCAATCAAAGGCAGAGACTACATTGCAAAATACGAACCGGACTACATCCTTGATCACATGCATGACTTATTAAAAATCCTCGGAGAGTGAGTAATATGAGGAATACGACCCGTTACCCGGTCGCTGGAGCCAACTCCTTATGGCACGTCTACAAGACCGTGCCTTTTTGGAAGGTTGTTAAAAATTTTATTGTGATTCAAATGGCGCGTTACACGCCATTTTTAGGGATGAAGAATTGGCTTTATCGTACTTTCCTTAAGATGAAGGTCGGAGAGCAAACATCCTTCGCCTTAATGGTCATGCTGGATGTCATGTTTCCGGAAAAAATCAGCGTTGGCCGTAACACGGTCATTGGTTACAACACGACCATCCTTGCCCATGAGTATTTGATTAAAGAATACCGCCTTGGGTCGGTTGTGATTGGCAGTGAAGTGATGATTGGTGCCAATTCCACGATCCTTCCGGGCGTCACTATTGGCGATGGAGCGATTGTATCGGCAGGGACACTAGTCCATAAGGATGTTCCTTCGGGTGCGTTCGTCGGAGGCAACCCGATGCGTGTGATTTATACGAAGGAAGAAATGGAAAAACGCTGGGCGGATGACCCGATATATGGTAGGGAATAATAAAATATACTTTTTTAGAGGAACTCGGTTTTTAAACCGGGTTTTTTTATTTTCTAAATGGAAAAAGCTAACTTGGCGGAATGACAGATGAGTTTGGCGGAAATTCATCTTAAGTTGGCGGAATAATCGCCAAGTTTGGCGGAATGACCCAGAAAGTTGGCGGAAATCCGGCTCAGGTTGGCGGAATCCTCTGCAAGGGGATACAACGGAGGCAAAAAAATTGGGAATAATCATGAAAAGGGTAATCAAAAAGGATTTGGCGGAATTAATTCAAAAATTGGCGGAATCCTTGTTAAAGTACGCGAAATTAATCGAGAAACCCGCGGGAAAAATTCGAATTCCCGCGGGATAATTCTAAAAGTACGCGGAATTCACGTTCAACAGCAACCCTCCACCTGATATCGGAATAATTTTTCATTGACGAAACGATAGCCAAAGAGTAAACTACAAATAATTAACTTTAATTCACTACCAATTTAGCAGACTAAAGCAAAATGAAAAAGGGTGAACAATTTGAGTCGCTTATTTATGTTTGAAAAGCCTTTAGGAATGCGCGATACGCTGCCGGAGTTATATGAAAAGAAACATCGTGTTCGAACAGCAATGGCGGATACGATGAAACTTTGGGGCTACCAATTTATTGAAACCCCGGCACTTGAATACTATGAAACCGTTGGAGCTGCGTCAGCGATTGTTGACCAGCAACTTTTTAAATTACTCGACAAAGAGGGTCATACCCTGGTGCTCAGACCTGACATGACCACGCCAATCGCCCGGGTAGCTGCTTCAAAGCTATTAGATGAGGATCTTCCCGTGAGATTAGCTTACTCCGCCAATGTTTTCCGAGCTCAGCAGCGTGAAGGCGGCCGCCCGGCAGAGTTTGAGCAAATTGGTATCGAATGTTTGAATGAAGATACCGTTTCATGCGATGGCGAAGTCATAGCTTTGTTGATTTCTACTTTAAAACAAGCAGGACTCACCGAATTCCAAGTGTCGATTGGACATGCTGGCTTTGCCCAGGAACTTTTTGTACAAATTCTCGGAACAAATAGCCGGGCAAATGAATTACGTAAATTTTTGTATGAAAAAAATTATGTTGGCTACCGTGAGCATGTAAATTCACTACAGCTATCATCGATAGATAAACAAAGGCTCCTACAGCTCCTACAATTAAGAGGCGGTGAAGAAGTCATCGGAAAAGCCCTCGACATTATCGAAAATGACAAAGGCAAGCATGCGATCATTGAGCTGAAAGAGCTTCGGGATGTTGTTGAGGATTATGGTGTAGAGGAGTTTGTGAAATTTGATTTTACCATCGTAAGCCATATGAGCTATTATTCCGGCATTTTATTTGAAGCTTATGCCGGGAATGTAGGCTTTCCAATCGGGAATGGCGGCCGCTATAGTTTAATAGAGAAGTTTGGAAAAAAAGCTAGTGCCACCGGATTTGCGGTTCGGATTGACATGCTGCTTGAGGCGCTGGGGGACTTCCAGCTTGATAATAAAACTCACTGCATTTTTTTCAGTCAGGAGCGGCGAAAGGAAGCTTTTCGCTTGGCTGATGAAATGCACGAGCAGGGAAAAAAGGTCGTGCTCCAGGATATTACTGGTGTGAAAAACCTTGATGCTTTTACAAAAAGGTTTGCTGAAACTACGTATTTAATCGGAGGACATGTTGATGAGTAACATCCTAACGATTGCCATGCCAAAGGGACGAATTTTTGAAGAAGCTGTTGAATTACTTCGAAAAGCAGGCTATAAGCTTCCGCCGGAATTTGATGATTCGCGAAAATTAATTATTGACGTTGCCGAAGAGGGCTTGCGATTCATTTTAGCAAAGCCGATGGATGTTGCTACATATGTTGAGCATGGTGTGGCCGATGTCGGAATTGCCGGAAAGGACGTTTTGCTTGAGGAGGAGCGCGATGTATACGAACTCCTTGATCTTAAAATCAGCTATTGCTATTTAGCTGTTGCCGGTCTTCCGGATACAAAAATGAACGAGATCGCTCCAAGAATTGCGACAAAATATCCGAACGTTGCCGAAGCTTATTTCCGCGAGCAAGGCGAACAGGTTGAAATCATTAAATTAAACGGGTCTATTGAGCTGGCCCCGTTAATTGGCTTATCCGACCGGATTGTTGATATTGTGTCAACTGGGCGGACCTTGAAGGAAAACGGGCTTGTCGAATATGAAAGAATTATCGGCGTAACATCGCGGTTCATTGTGAATCCAGTTAGTTATCGCATAAAAGACAAACAGATAGATGAAATGGTGACACGTCTTAGTGAAGTAGTTTAAAGGAGGGTGTTATAAATGAAAATTTTAAAAGTAAATGAGCTGGTTTCAATCAAACGCTCAATAGAAGCGGGCACCTCCGAGCAGCAGGCCATTGTGAAAAAAATTATTACTGAAATCCGGGGGCGCGGTGACGAGGCGTTAAGAGAGATTACGGAAAAATTCGACCGCGTCAATCTTTCTACTTTTTCCGTTACAGAAAAAGAAATTGAGAACGCCTATGCTGAAGTGGAAGAACAATTGATTACGATTATCCGTGAAGCTGCAGAAAATATCCGCTCCTTTCATGAAAAGCAGCTTCGGCCATCATGGATGACGGCGCAAGAGAATGGCACGATTCTTGGTCAAAAAATAACCCCAATAGATTCGGTTGGTGTGTATGTGCCAGGCGGAACGGCGGCATATCCGTCATCAGTTTTAATGAACGTGATCCCGGCGAGAGTGGCAGGTGTCAAGCGGATCGTGATGGTGTCGCCGCCTGACAGTGATGGGAAATTGCCTGCGGCAGTCCTCGTTGCAGCAAAAGAAGCAGGTGTTAAAGAAATCTATAAAATTGGCGGGGCACAGGCGATTGCCGCGCTTGCTTATGGGACAGAATCGATTGCTGCTGTTGATAAAATTACCGGCCCAGGAAATATTTTTGTGGCATTGGCGAAACGGGAAGTATTTGGCGATGTCGATATTGATATGATTGCTGGACCGAGCGAGATTGCAGTTTTAGCAGATGAAACAGCAAGAGCAGACGAGGTTGCCGCTGACCTGCTATCACAGGCCGAGCATGACCCGAGAGCCTGCAGTGTCTTGGTTACCCCGTCATTGAGATTGGCGGAAAAGGTGGCAGCGGAAGTCGAAACGCAGTTGGCGTTGCTGCCACGGCGAGAAATTGCTTCACCTTCGATTAGGGATTTTGGAGCCATCTATGTAACTACTGATCTTGATGAAGCGGTTGAAACGGTGAACCAGTTAGCACCGGAACATCTTGAAATCATTACGGAAAATGCAATGGAGCTTCTCGGTAAAATTCGTCACGCCGGAGCAATTTTTGTTGGCCGTTATAGTTCAGAGCCTGTTGGCGATTATTTTGCCGGCCCGAATCATGTGCTGCCAACAAACGGCACAGCGCGGTTCTCTAGCCCTCTGAACGTGGACGATTTTCAAAAGAAATCTAGCGTGATTGTCTACAGCGAAGGAGCGTTAAGGGAAAATGGCGCAAAAATCGCCGCATTTGCCCGTAAGGAAGGGCTAGAGGCACACGCACGGGCGGTGGAAATAAGACTTAAAAACGATAAATAGCATATGGAGGATAAAGACAAAACTCTCAAAGAAGTCGGTAATATCAGTTAAGCAGAATTAAAGAGTTTTGTTAAAAAGTGAATTTCAAGGAGGTTCCTTATATGGATAGAACGGTAAGCATTGAACGGAATACAAATGAAACAAAAATCCAACTATCGTTAGCAATTGACGGGGAGGGCCAGTCCCAGCTTGAAACAGGTGTGCCTTTCCTAAGTCATATGCTCGATTTATTCACGAAACATGGCCAATTCAATCTTGCTGTGAATGCCCAAGGTGATATCGAAGTCGATGATCACCATACAACCGAGGATATTGGTATTTGTTTAGGCCAGGCGCTTCGTGATGCACTCGGTGACAAGCGTGGAATTAAGCGTTATGGGAATGCGTTTGTGCCGATGGATGAAGCCTTAGCGCAGGTAGTGGTCGACCTCAGCAACCGCCCGCATCTTGAAATGCGGGCAGAATTCCCTGGTCAAAAGGTAGGAACCTTTGATACCGAGCTCGTGCACGAATTCCTCTGGAAGCTTGCATTAGAGGCACGGATGAATCTCCATGTCATTGTTCACTATGGAAAAAATACACACCACATGATTGAAGCGGTGTTTAAAGCTTTAGGACGGGCACTTGACGAAGCAACAACAATTGACCCGCGTATCAAAGGTATCCCATCAACAAAAGGAATGCTTTAGAGTGGTGTCTGACACCGATTTCACGTCTGGCACTGTGTATAGCAGATTAAACTTTTGACAATAATTCGAGCAGTGACAGTCACCGCCAAAAACAATAAACTTCGTGGGGTGACTGGAACCGCCCCAAAAAACAAAAAAATACGAGCGGTGACAGGCTCCGCCCAAAAAAACGAGAAAAATTCGAGCGGTGACAATCACCGCCAAAAAAGGTGGTAACAACGTGATTGGGATCGTCGACTACGGTATGGGAAATCTATTCAGCGTGAGTAAGGCGCTCGAACGTTTAAACGCCGATTATTTCATTTCAGCTGATAACAATAAGTTACTTCAAGCAGATGCATTGATTCTCCCTGGGGTAGGCTCCTTTCGTGATGCAATGGAACGCTTGCCGGCAGAAACGATAAAGAAATTTGCAGCTACAGGAAAACCACTGCTCGGTATTTGTCTTGGCATGCAGCTGCTTTTTGAAGAAAGCGAGGAAAATGGTCCTACCGAGGGATTAGGATTATTGCCAGGAAGGGTTCGCCGTTTTCCGGGGCGAACCCAGCAGGGGGAATCCTACAAAGTTCCACACATGGGCTGGAACCGACTGGAGTTTGTCAAAGCTTCGCCTTTATTGAAAAATCTCACCGAGGATTACGTCTATTTTGTTCATTCCTACTATGTGGGTGCAGAAAACTCCGATGTACTCCTTGCGAAAACAGACTACCATGAACAAATTTCAGCTGTAGTCGGTAAAGACAATGTCCTAGGGATGCAATTTCACCCTGAAAAAAGCAGCAGGCTTGGGATGGCTCTTCTAAATAACTTTTTACAAATGGTAGAGGAAAGGAAGGCGGTACAATGAGCTTCACTATTTATCCGGCGATTGATATGCGGGGCGGCAATTGCGTCCGCCTTCTCCAAGGGGATTATGAAAAAGAAACAATCTACGGGGATTCACCGTTTAATATGGCTCAAAGCTTTGCTGCGGCAGGCGCCGAATGGATTCACATGGTCGACCTTGATGGGGCAAAGGATGGTAAGCGGGTAAATGACCGATTTGTGATTGAGGCCGCCCAAAAGCTAAGCAACGTAAATATTCAAATTGGCGGCGGCATTCGTTCGGAGGAAGATATCCTCCACTATTTAGAAAATGGTATCGATCGTGTGATTATTGGAAGTATTGCTGTTGCCAAGCCCGAGTTTGCGATTGAGATGATTAGAAAATACAGGGGAAAAATCGCTGTTGGGATTGATGCGAAAAACGGCTTTGTTGCAACACACGGCTGGCTTGATACCTCAAAGCTAAAGGCGGTTGAACTTGGTAAACGTTTTGCGGATGCGGGAGCAGAAACATTTATTTTTACCGATATTGCCACTGATGGAACGCTTGCAGGTCCAAATATTACAGCTGTTTGTGAAATGGCCGAAGTGACTGGAAAAAATGTCATCGCATCCGGGGGAGTAAGCAGTTTAGCCGACTTAAAAGCTTTATCGGCCGCTGAAGGTATTAGTGGAGCAATTGTTGGAAAAGCACTATATGAAAATAGGTTTACCTTGAAGGAAGCATTGGAAGAGGTGGAACACAAATGACATTAACAAAGCGAATTATTCCCTGCCTGGATGTGAAGGACGGACGGGTAGTGAAGGGTATTCAATTTGTTCAGCTTCGTGATGCAGGTGACCCTGTTGAACTTGCACGTTTTTACGATGAACAAGGGGCAGATGAGCTGGTGTTCCTTGATATTTCTGCCTCAGTGGAGGGCAGAAAAACGATGATTGAAGTCGTGAAGGCTGTGGCCTCTGAACTAGCTATCCCGTTTACAGTTGGTGGTGGCATCAATTCACTAGAGGACATGAAGAAAATCCTCCGGGCAGGTGCTGATAAGGTGTCACTGAATACCGCTGCTGTCTTGAACCCAGATTTGATCCTTGATGGTGCTGGGTACTTTGGTTCCCAATGTATCGTTGTTGCAATTGATGCCAAATTTGATCCGGAACTTGGAACATGGCGCGTTTATACGCATGGCGGCAGAAAACCTACAGAAAAAAAAGCTGTAGAATGGGCGATGGAAGCGGCTAACCTTGGTGCCGGAGAAATTTTATTAACCAGCATGGATTCCGACGGAGAGAAAAACGGGTTTGACCTTGACTTGACTCAGGCGGTTAGCGAAGCTGTTGCTATTCCGGTAATTGCTTCAGGTGGCGCTGGGAATGCCCAACATTTTGAAGCTGCATTTTTAGCAGGAAAAGCCGATGCTGCCCTTGCAGCCTCGATTTTTCATTATAAAGAAACCAGTGTACATGAAGTAAAAAGTTATTTGCGGGAAAAAGGAGTGAGCATACGATGAACGTTCGATTTGATGAAAAGGGGCTTGTTCCTGCCATTATTCAGGATGCAGGAACAAAAGAAGTGTTAACACTTGCCTATATGAATGAGGAATCACTGGCAAAAACGATTGAAACTGGGGAAACGTGGTTCTACAGCCGCTCACGTCAGGAATTGTGGCATAAAGGAGCGACAAGCGGTAATACGCAGACGGTCGTCAGCATGAGCTATGATTGCGACAAAGATGCATTATTGGTGCTTGTTTATCCAAAAGGGCCTGCCTGTCATACTGGAGCAGTAAGCTGTTTTTCAGAACGTGTTATGGAAGGTAATTCTAACTTGGGAGACTATCAGATCTTACAATCGCTTGAAAAAGTGATTATCAATCGTGAGAAGGAGCGACCGGAGGGTGCTTATACAACTTACCTTTTTGAAAAAGGCATAGATAAGATTTTGAAAAAAGTTGGTGAAGAAACCGCCGAGGTGATTATTGCAGCTAAAAACCGCGACCATGAGGAACTAAAATGGGAAGCGGCAGATTTGCTTTATCACTTGCAAGTGCTGTTAGTCGAACAAGGACTTTCATTCAAAGAGGTTTTGCGTACACTAGAAGAAAGACACAAAGACCGGTCCTAACGAGGGCCGTTTTTTTGACTCATAGGAAAAGATCATTTTCCCAGCAGATTTAAAATGAGGCTTCCTTAAGGCTCGCTAAATCAGCAAGTCTTTAGATTTCCACTACCATCAAACTCCAAACCCTTCTCGGATACCCCCAAAATATGATATACTACATAAGTTATGTTGAAATATGTGGAGGACTTCATGGTGAAAGACGCGAAGGCAAGAATGCAAAAGGGGAAAATATTATCATTTGTTCCTACGGGGGAATATTATTTCACGAAGGGTTTAAAGGCATACCATCGACGTGATTTTATAAAAGCAAAAAAATATCTTGGGCGGGCGATGCAGCTTGAGCCGGGTGAACCGATGATTACATGCCAGTTGGCGATTGTGTCAACAGAACTTGGCGAGTTTGAAAATTCCAATCGACTCTTGCATCTTATCCTTGAAGAGCTTGACTCAGAAATGGCGGAATGCCACTACTTTTTAGCGAATAATTATGCCCACTTGGGATTTTTTAAAGATGCTTATCACCACAGCAAGCTTTATTTACAGCTGGACCCTGATGGTGATTTTTCGGAAGACACAGAGGATTTATTGGATGTGCTCACCCTAGAGGCAGAAGAATTTGAGGATGAGCTCTATCAAGAGGATGATCTCATCATCAAACAAGAGCAGGCTCGTGAGCTGTTAGAGTCTGGTTATTTTCCAAAGGCAATCGAGGTATTAAAGGATGTTGTCAAGGAATATCCGGAATACTGGTCTGCCTATAACAATTTAGCTCTCGCTTATTTTTATTTAGGTAAAGTGGAAAAAGCGGAAGCGATCCTAGATGATGTGCTGGAGCGAAATCCGGGGAATCTACACGCCTTATGTAATAGGCTTGTATTTGCTCAATACCAAGGGCAATTAGAAAGTGTAGCGCAATTGAAGGAATCTTTGAAAAAAATTCAACCCCTTCTAAGTGAGTATCAATTTAAGCTGGGAGCTACTTTTGCATTAGTTGGAGAATATGAGCTTGCCTATTTATGGTTAAAAAAATTATATAAGCATGGTTTTAATGGCGATGGACCATTTTATTATTGGCTTTCCTATTCAGCATATTTCACGGGCCATGAAAACTTTGCAAAAAGTGCTTGGAAAAAGGTGCTCGAAATAAGTCCTGACAAGGAAGGTTTAGAACCGTGGAATGATAAGAATGAACGAACAAACGGATTTGAAGATTTTAAGGGATCTATTTTTCAAAAGCTGGAAAGCGATTATGTCGAAGAACGCCTATTTGCCCTTTTCCTAACAAGCGTTTCGAGCAAAAAAGAGGAAATCATCACCTCACACCGGCTATTTCAGAATCATAAGTTTACACCATTGGAAAAAGAGTATATTTCGTTAATTAAGTCAGGAAAACCATCGGTGGCAGCAGATGCACAGGAAATAGCAGAGCTTTTTTATGAAAATCATCAGCCGATTGGCGCGATTGAAGCAGGATTGTACTTGATGTGGTTCTCGGTGTTTGTTGAAGTCAATAAAACAGGTGTCCGCTTGAAAAATAAACGTGCCTGGGCTGGGGCTGTAGAGTACTTGTGGCACAAACTTCGCAGCGAAAAAATTTCCCAGCAGGAGATTGCTGCGCGTTATGGGCTATCCTCAGCAACCATAAGCAAATATGTAAAATTAGTGAATAACTATTTAAATTAAGCAGATAAATGGACTATTATATGATTGTTTATTACGATTAAGTAGGGAATGTTAATACTTAATCGTATTTTTTTATATAAGGAGTGACAACCATGTCTGAAGAAAAAATTTATGACGTTATTATTGCCGGTGCTGGTCCTGCGGGGATGACAGCTGCTGTGTATACATCTCGCGCAAACCTCTCAACACTCATGATTGAGCGCGGTTTACCGGGCGGGCAGATGGCCAATACTGAGGATGTTGAGAACTATCCGGGATTTGATAGCATTTTAGGGCCTGATTTATCAACAAAAATGTTTGAACATGCCAAAAAGTTTGGTGCCGAATATGCCTATGGTGATATTAAGGAAATCGTTGATCACGGTGATTACAAACTTGTTACCGCAGGTGGTAAACAATATAAAGCATACTCTGTGATTATTTCAACAGGTGCTGAGTATAAGAAAGTAGGAGTACCAGGAGAAAAAGAGCTTGGCGGCCGTGGTGTTTCTTATTGCGCTGTTTGTGATGGGGCATTTTTTAAAGGAAAAGAACTTTATGTTATTGGCGGTGGGGACTCTGCTGTTGAAGAGGGCGTTTATTTAACTCGCTTTGCTTCTAAAGTAACCATTGTTCACAGACGCGACCAGCTTCGGGCACAAAAGATTCTCCAAGACCGTGCTTTTGCAAACGAAAAAGTGGAATTTATATGGAATCACACGATTAAATCGATTAATGACAAAGACGGCAAAGTGGGCAGTGTGACACTTGTCTCGACACAAACTGGTGAAGAGCAAACATTACCAGCAGATGGTGTCTTCATTTATATCGGGATGGTGCCGCTTTCCAAACCATTTGAAAGCCTCGGCATTACCAATGAAAACGGTTATATTGAGACGAACGACCGCATGGAAACAAATGTGCCTGGGATTTTCGCTGCGGGAGATATTCGTGAAAAAACTCTGCGTCAGATTGTGACCGCAACCGGAGACGGCAGTATTGCGGCTCAAAGTGCCCAGCATTTTGTAGAAGAGCTAAAAGAAGAACTGAAATTAAAGAAGTAGTTATAGTAAAGAAACAATTTACGAAAAAGTAATCCTGTTTTAATTCTTCTGTAACAGTAGTGAAATAAAGATAAGGTATGATAAGGGAAATTGACCCCCTTTTAAAAATATATACCTTTTACGGCACAGGCCCAGCAGCTTGTGCTCTTTTTTTTATAAATAGTCTTCCAGCTAGATTCGCTAAATAATTAATTTTGTATTCATTGTGACTGTATTCTAAAAATAGTATAATGAAAAGAATATATTGGTTTTTATCGTAGGATATTTTGCATTTTAGCGTAAGCCCGATTATATGGCTTGTGCTTGTTTAAGAGGGTGTAAAAACATGCAGCGGGTTACTAATTGTGTATTGATCAGAAATAATCAAATATTGTTGCTGCAGAAACCTCGCCGCGGTTGGTGGGTTGCACCAGGCGGGAAAATGGAGCCGGGCGAGTCGGTTCGAGACTCTTGCATCCGGGAATACCGTGAAGAAACGGGCATCTATTTAAAGAACCCACAATTAAAAGGGGTTTTTACGATGATTATGAAGGAAAGCGACGAGCTTCTTTCTGAGTGGATGATGTTTACCTTTGTGGCAACCGATTCTGACGGAGTTGATTTAGATGAATCGGAAGAAGGAAAGCTGGCATGGCAGCCGGTTGACCAGATAAAAGGCCTACCAATGGCTGCAGGGGATCTACATATCATTGATTATATGATTCATGGTAAAGGAATTATTTACGGTACTTTTACTTATACAAAAGATTTTGAACTAATTAGTTATCGATTAGATCCGAGTTAATTATTATAGGG
Source organism: Neobacillus sp. WH10 (assembly GCF_030123405.1). Classification (GTDB taxonomy): domain Bacteria; phylum Bacillota; class Bacilli; order Bacillales; family Cytobacillaceae; genus Neobacillus. The sequence continues at coordinate 4,575,227 of NZ_CP126110.1, read as the reverse complement.
GGAATTGAAATGAGTACCGGTTCGACTAGCGAAACTCAAATGGTCATTATTACTGGAATGTCTGGTGCTGGAAAAACTGTAGCCATTCAAAGCTTTGAAGATTTAGGATTTTTCTGTGTCGATAATCTGCCTCCTACACTGCTGCCAAAATTCCTTGAACTTATGAAGGAATCAGGGAATAAAATGAATAAAGTGGCCCTAGTTATGGACCTTAGAGGAAGAGAATTCTTTGATCATCTCTTTAAAGCACTCGATGAGCTGGCTGAAACATCCTGGGTGACACCGCAGATATTATTTTTAGATGCGGATGATTCTACATTAGTACGCAGGTATAAGGAAACAAGGCGGTCACATCCGCTTGCCCATTCAGGGTTACCTCTTGAGGGTATCACGCTTGAACGAGAACTTCTTGAGGAATTAAAAGGCCGGGCACAATTGATTTATAATACTTCCCAGATGAAGCCTCGTGAATTACGTGAGAAGATAATTACGGAATTTACGGCGAACAAACAATTAATCTTTACTGTCAATGTCATGTCCTTTGGCTTTAAGCATGGGATTCCAATCGATGCGGATCTTGTTTTTGATGTACGCTTTTTGCCAAATCCTTTTTATATCGAACACATGCGACCAAAAACTGGCTTGGATGACGAGGTCTCAAGCTATGTATTAAAATGGAATGAAACAAATAAGTTTTTGGAAAAAGTGACGGACTTGCTCAGCTTCATGCTTCCTCATTATAAAAGAGAGGGCAAGGCACAGCTGGTAATTGCAATTGGCTGTACCGGCGGGCAGCATCGTTCTGTTACCTTAGCAGAGTATCTAGGCCGATTTTTCCAAGATGATTATAAGACATGCATCACCCACCGTGACATTGAGAGGAGAAAGGATAAAACAACATGAAAGAGATAGGACAGCCTCGTATTGTTGTCATTGGCGGAGGAACAGGATTACCAGTTTTATTGCGTGGATTAAAACAGTATCCTGTAGATATCACCGCTATTGTGACAGTCGCAGATGATGGCGGCAGTTCTGGACGCTTGCGCGATGATCTGCATATTCCCCCTCCCGGTGACATACGTAATGTGTTAGCATCACTGTCGGATGTGGAACCGCTTGTTGAGGAAATGTTTCAGCACCGTTTTAAAACGTCGAATGAACTTTCCGGGCATTCGCTTGGAAATTTAATTTTAGCTGCGATGACCTCGATTACTGGAAATTTTGTTCATGCAATACAAGAAATGAGCAAAATCTTAAATGTCCGCGGCAAGGTATTGCCAGCTGCTAATCAGAGTGTGATTTTGCATGCGGAGATGGAGGACGGCGCGATTGTTTCAGGGGAATCGAAAATTCCATACTCGGGGAAAAAAATTAAACGGGTTTATTTAACTTCAAAAAGTACGATTCATCCCTTACCGGAGTCGATTCAAGCTATTCGTCAAGCGGACTTAATCATTATTGGTCCTGGAAGCTTGTATACAAGTATTTTGCCCAATCTGCTCGTCCCACGTTTAGGTGATGAAGTGTGCCGCTCTCATGCAAAAAAGGTATATATTTGTAACCTGATGACGCAGGCTGGAGAAACCCATGGCTATACAGCGAGTGACCATGTAAAGGCGATTTATGACCATATGAGCTGTGACTTTATTAATACAATCCTCGTGAATAACGAAGAAATTCCACCGCATATCCAGCTCCGCTATAATGAAGAACTGGCTGAACCGGTTCTATACGATTTGCCGCAGCTTTTTAAGCTAGGGCTTGAAGTGGTCCATGCGGATATCGCCTTTCAGGAAAATGGTGCTCTTCGGCATGATCCGAAAAAAGTAGCGAAAATTTTATATAATTTGCTCGTTGATGAAACCAAAAAGCGGTATGAAGCGTAGATAGTATTGTACTGTTATAATCGTAAATAAGTTGTACATGTTTTTGAAATTAGGAGGTGAGGGGATGTCTTTCGCTTCGGAGACGAAAAAGGAATTAACGAACTTGGAAGTGAAAACGTGCTGCATTCAAGCTGAGTTATCGGCGTTGATTCGCATGAACGGTTCCCTTTCCTTTTCAAATCGTAAGTTAGTGGTGGATATTCAAACCGAAAATGCTGCGATTGCCAGAAGAATTTATACTTTGTTAAAAAAGAGCTACCAAGTGCAGGTAGAGCTCTTAGTTCGTAAAAAAATGCGCCTGAAGAAAAATAACGTCTATATTGTACGTTTAGCTGAACAGGCAAAGGAAATTCTTGAAGATACGAAAATTTTGGGTGAAGGATTTACCATCATTCATGATATTTCGCCGGAGCTTGTAAAGAAGAAATGTTGTAAGCGTTCTTATTTACGCGGTGCCTTTCTTGCTGGTGGCTCTGTTAATAATCCGGAAACGTCTTCCTATCATTTAGAAATTTTTTCGCTGTATAAAGAACATAATGATTCCTTATGCGAATTGATGAATACATTTGGTCTTAACAGTAAAACACTTGAGCGTAAAAAAGGCTTTATCACCTATTTAAAGGAAGCTGAGAAAATTACCGAGTTTCTTAATATTGTTGGTGCCCATAATGCCTTGCTTCGCTTTGAGGATGTCAGGATTGTCAGGGATATGCGGAACTCCGTTAACCGCTTGGTAAACTGTGAAACCGCCAATCTCAATAAAACGATTGGTGCTTCAATTAGACAGGTGGAAAACATCCGCTTCATCGATTCAACAGTGGGCTTGCAAATTTTGCCAGATAAGCTAAGAGAAATTGCAGAGCTCCGTATTCAATATCCCGATGTTACCCTTAAAGAATTAGGGGAAATGGTATCCGGCGGTACCATCAGTAAGTCAGGGATCAATCATCGCTTACGAAAAATTGATGAAATCGCTGAGAAGCTACGTATAGGAGAAATGGCTTCAAAGCATGGAAGTTTGTGAAATAGTGAATTAGTTCAAGGAATATAAGATAAATTATGAGGAGGAATTGTTTAATGTTGGCCAAACAGGTAGAAGTAAAATTGAAGACGGGTCTTCAAGCACGACCAGCAGCCCTTTTTGTGCAGGAAGCAAACCGATTTTCAGCTGATATTTTTCTTGAGAAGGATGGCAAAAAGGTCAATGCCAAAAGTATAATGGGGTTAATGAGCCTTGCTGTTGGCTCAGGCGTCGTAATCAATATTATCGCTGATGGAGACGATGAGGAAAAAGCCGTCAACGCGTTAACTGATTTTATTGAGAAGGAACATTAATTTGGGGAGGGTTCAGCTTTATTTAGAAGGCTGAACCCTTTTTAATTGTGCCTTAGGAAAGGAAAAAAGCTGGCATCGGTCAGGAAAAAGAATAATTGTGCCCGTGGAAAGGAAAAAAAGGCCGCATCGGTCACAAAAAAGAACACAAAATAAAAAAACAATCGGCAGAAAGCCGATTGCTCGTCGAATTATTTTTTTTCAGTTGAAATATTAGGATTACGAGTGATGATATTATCAATCAGACCGTATTCTTTTGCTTTTTCAGCAGTCATGAAATTATCACGGTCGGTATCGCGTTGAATCACTTCAAGCGGCTGTCCAGTACGCTCTGAAAGAATGCCATTTAATTTTTCGCGAAGGAAAAGAATGCGTTTCGCTGCGATCTCGATTTCCGTTGCTTGTCCTTGAGCGCCGCCAAGTGGCTGGTGAATCATGACTTCCGCATTTGGCAATGCAAAACGCTTGCCTTTTTCCCCTGCAGCAAGTAAGAATGCTCCCATGGAAGCTGCCATTCCGATACAAACGGTTGAGACATCTGCTTTAATATATTGCATCGTATCAAAAATAGCCATTCCGGCTGTGATACTTCCGCCAGGACTATTGATGTAAAGTGTAATATCTTTTTCAGGATTTTCTGCTTCTAAAAATAATAGTTGTGCTACAATGCTGTTAGCAACATTGTCATCAATAGCACTGCCAAGCATAATAATCCGGTCTTTTAACAGACGGGAATAAATGTCATATGCACGTTCACCGCGGTTTGTTTGTTCAATAACTGTAGGAATCAAATTCATTTTTCTTCCTCCTTTGAATGGAAAAGGTAATAATAATATGTATAGTTATCATACACTGATGGTCAATAAAGGTCAAACAATTCGTCTTTAAAATGTTCGACAACTTTCCACCAATCATGATAACCATTCCAGTCATTTTTAAACCTATTATATACTTGCAAAGTTCGTGAATCTGGCATATAATATGTAAGTCGCTAATATTTAGCGCTCGTGGTGCAACGGATAGCACGTAAGATTCCGGTTCTTAAAATGGGGGTTCGATTCCCTCCGAGCGCGTTACAAAAAACCCCCTGTTTTTTTACAAACAGGGGGTTTTTATTTTTTTCCATACCCCATTTTCAAGTCATCGTGTAAAATAGTAAATAGGGGGGAACAGGATGAACTTAAAGGCAGGTTTATGGCAGCAACAAACGTTAAAATTAGCAATGACACAGGAATTGTCGCAGGCTATTGCATTATTGCAATATTCAGCTCAGGAACTGACTGCTTTTTTAGAAGATAAAGCACTCGAAAATCCCCTATTACAGATTGAAACAGGCAATGTCAAACCGATGAATCCTCTTATTGACCGTAATCGCCGGGGGCATCAAAAAGCGGAAAAGGACTGGATTGAACAAATTGCTGACAAACCATTTTCACTTGAAGACCATTTAATCTCTCAATTAAAAATAACAAATTTATCGGCGGAGCAGTTAAAAGTGATCCGTCATCTTATACAAAACCTTGATGAAAACGGTTACTTTCTTGGCGATGTCAGTGAAATCGCCCAAAAGCTGCGGGTAGCGGAAGATTTGGTTGAAGATTGTTTAGCCGTGATTCAAACGCTTGAACCCGCTGGAATCGGTGCGAGGAACCTTCAAGAGTGCCTATTGATGCAAATTTATTATGATAATCCCAATAACGAACTTGCTCAAAACATCCTTTCAAACTTTTTCGTCCCGTTTGCCGAAAAGAAATGGAAGCAAATTTCGAAGGAATTAAAGGTAACCCTAAAGGACATTCAAGATGTATTTGACCAAATTCAATTATTGAATCCAAAGCCAGCGGCAATGTTAGGGAAAGAAACCACTACGTATATTATTCCAGATGCGATTGTAGAGCAATTCTCAGATAGCATGACAGTCCGGATGTTTGATGATTCCCTGCCAAGGATCAGCTTTAATGAGAAATATTATAAAAAATTCAAAGATCAAGACCAGGAAGTCAGCCGTTTTCTGCAGGATAAGGTTCAAGATTATCAATGGATTGCAAAAAGTATTGAACAGCGAAGAGAGACACTTACTAAGGTAGTTGCAAAAATCGTTGAAAAACAACCCGCGTTTTTTCAAAAAGGTGCGCAATATTTAGTGCCAATGACAATGAAGGAAGTCGCAGCCGAGCTTGATATTCATGAATCCACCGTTAGCCGTGCTGTCCGCGAAAAATATGTACAAACACCCATTGGGACATTCGCATTAAAAACATTTTTTACAAGTACGATTCAGACAGTTTCAGCGGATGAAAATACCTCTTCCACTCAAGTGAAGAATGAAATTAGTAAATTAATAGAACAAGAAAACAAGGAAAAGCCGTTATCAGATCAAGAAATTGTGGAACAATTAAAGACGACGGAAGGTATCGTAGTGTCGAGGCGTACGATTGCTAAGTACCGTGATCAGCTGGGAATCCCGTCCTCTTCTAAACGAAAAAGGTTCAACTAGGAAAGGAATTAACAATGACACAAACGATGATCACTTTATTTACACGAAATCGCTGTCCGCTTTGTGATAAAGCAAAAACCGCCATATTGGAGCTGAAAAAGGAATGGGATTTTGAGTTCGAAGAAATCGATATAGAATCAAGCGATGAATTAACCGAGCGCTATGGATTGATGATTCCGGTTGTTCATCTTGACGGGGAAGAAGTTGGATTTGGGTTTGTTGACAAATTTGACATAAGTAAACGTTTGCAAGAAAAAAACCGAATTAAATAAGTTGAAATAGGAATTCACTCCTGATACAATTAAAAACGTACAAGGGGTGATTTTTTTTAGAGTAGGTGGGACATAATATGTCTATGGTGGACATTTTTAGACCAACTACATAGAATAAAGGAGCATGCGAATCATGCAGTCATTTATCGATATCCAAAAAAGATTATTACCCGATCTCCTCCAAGTCCTGCAAAAAAGATATACTATTCTGCGGAACATAGGATTTATGCAGCCTGTGGGAAGAAGGAGTTTAGCTGCCAGCCTTGGCTTTACAGAGAGAATACTCCGTAGTGAAGTAGACTTCCTCAAAGAGCAAAATCTTATTTACGCAAACAATGTGGGAATGAGTTTAACTGCTGAAGGGAAAAATTTACTCGAAGATTTAGAAGGTTTAATGCGTGAGTTAAAGGGCATTGATGTTATGGAGTTAGAATTAAAGCATCGGCTTGGCATTAAAAAGGTAATCATCGTCCCTGGAGATAGTGATGAGTCACCAATGGTCAAAGGTGAGTTAGGCAAGGCATGTGCAATTTGCATGAAAAAACTTTTAAACGGGAAAAATATCATCGCAGTTACTGGTGGTTCAACTATGGCTTCGGTGGCAGAAAGATTATCACCTAGTCATCACCACAATGAGTTACTTTTTGTTCCGGCACGTGGCGGAGTCGGTGAAGATGTAGCTAATCAAGCGAATACGATTTGCTCGAATATGGCGAAAAACACGGATTCTAAACATCGAGTTTTCTACGTTCCTGATCAAGTTAGTGCGGAAATTTATGAATCTTTAATTAGAGAGCCTGAAATTCATGAAGTTTTAGAACTAATTAAATCAGCTAGCATGGTTATCCATGGAATTGGGGATGCTATTACAATGGCTGAACGGAGAAAAACCAACCCAGAAATTAAGAAAAAGCTAGAAAATGGGAAGGCTGTCGGCGAAGCATTTGGCTATTATTTTTCCGAAGAAGGCGAAATTGTCCACAAGGTATCAACAATTGGACTTCAGCTCGAAGACCTTGCACATATCCCGAATGTCATTGCTGTTGCAGGCGGGGAATCAAAGGCAAAGGCAATCAAAGCATACTTTAAACAAGCACCAGCATCGACAATTTTAATAACCGATGAAGGTGTGGCAAAAAGGTTATTGAAAGGGTAATCCCTTTTAAAAATATATATCTTTACCCAATAAAAGGAGGAATTTTATCATGACAGTAAAAGTTGGTATTAATGGATTTGGACGTATTGGTCGTAATGTATTCCGTGCGGCTTTAAAAAATAGCAATGTAGAAATCGTTGCAATTAACGACTTAACAGATGCAAACATGCTTGCACACCTTTTAAAATATGATTCCGTTCACGGAACTCTTGCAGAAGATGTAACTGTTGACGGTGAATACTTAGTTGTTGGCGGACACAAAGTAAAAGTAATCGCTGAACGCGATCCTGCACAATTAGGCTGGGGCGACCTAGGTGTTGAAGTTGTTGTTGAATCAACTGGCCGTTTCACAAAGCGCGAAGATGCAGCGAAACACCTTGAAGCAGGTGCAAAAAAGGTTATTATCTCTGCACCAGCAAGCAACGAAGATATTACAATCGTTATGGGTGTTAACGAAGATAAATATGATGCAAACAACCACCACGTACTATCAAACGCTTCTTGTACTACAAACTGCTTAGCACCATTTGCAAAAGTATTAAATGATACTTTCGGTATCAAACGCGGTATGATGACAACTGTTCACTCATATACAAATGACCAACAAATTCTTGACTTGCCACACAAGGACTACCGTCGTGCACGTGCAGCAGCTGAAAACATGATTCCAACTTCAACTGGTGCAGCAAAAGCAGTTTCCCTTGTATTACCTGAACTTAAAGGTAAATTAAACGGTATGGCTATGCGCGTTCCAACTCCAAACGTTTCTGTTGTGGATTTAGTTGTTGAATTAGAAAAAGATGTAACAGCTGAAGAAGTTAATGCATCTTTAAAAGCAGCTGCTGAAGGCCCATTAAAAGGCATTCTAGCTTACACTGAACTTCCATTAGTTTCTCGTGACTTTAACGGAAGCGTTGCATCTTCAACTATCGATGCTCAATCTACAATGGTTCTTGAAGGCAACATGGTAAAAGTACTTTCTTGGTACGACAACGAAGTTGGTTACTCTAACCGTGTAGTTGACCTTGTTGACTACATCGCTTCAAAAGGACTTTAATTCTTAATAAATGGATATGATTGGTGTTTTGATCGTAAACCATCTATAATGATACATGGTATTCCAAAGGGGAGCGGGGAGGATTCCCCCTCCTTTTTTAATGAAATTTTCATCAGCCAATACTTTAAGGAGGGTCCTTTACATGAACAAGAAAACACTTAAAGATATCGATGTGAAAGGTAAGCGGGTATTTTGCCGGGTTGATTTTAACGTCCCAATGCAGGATGGAAAAATAACGGACGAAACGCGGATTCGCGCTGCATTGCCAACAATTCAATACTTAATGGAACAAGGTGCAAAAGTCATTTTGGCAAGCCATTTCGGCCGTCCAAAAGGAAAAGTAGTTGAAGAAATGCGCTTAACTCCAGTTGGCGTAAGACTTGCTGAGCTTCTTGGAAAAGACGTGAAAAAAGTTGATGAGGCGTACGGCGATACGGTTAAAGCAGTAATCGGGACAATGAATGAAGGCGATGTACTCCTTCTTGAAAACGTCCGGTTCTACCCTGGTGAAGAAAAGAATGATCCAGAGCTTGCAAAAGCTTTTGCTGAGCTTGCTGATGTTTATGTAAATGACGCATTTGGTGCCGCGCACCGAGCTCACGCTTCAACTGAAGGAATTGCTCATAATCTTCCAGCTGTTTCCGGCTTTTTAATGGAAAAAGAACTTGAAGTACTTGGTAAAGCTCTTTCTAATCCAGAGCATCCTTTTACAGCGATAATTGGCGGTGCAAAGGTAAAGGATAAGATTGGTGTTATTGAAAATCTTTTAGAACTAGTCGATAACTTGATAATTGGCGGCGGACTTGCTTATACGTTTGTTAAAGCACAAGGTCATGAAATTGGGAAGTCCTTACTAGAAGCAGACAAGATTGATCTTGCGAAATCCTTTATGGAAAAAGCAAAGGCGAAGGGCGTTAATTTCTACGTGCCGGTAGATGCGGTTGTCGCTGACGATTTCTCTGCAGAAGCCAATTCAAAGGTGGTAGCAATCGAAGAAATTCCAGCTGATTGGGAAGCACTTGATATCGGACCAAAAACTGCAGAAATTTACCGCGACGTTATTCAAAAATCAAAATTGGTTATTTGGAATGGACCAATGGGTGTGTTTGAAATTGATAAATTTGCTGGCGGTACAAAAGCGGTTGCCGAAGCACTTGCTGAAGCAGAAGGTACATATTCAGTTATTGGCGGCGGTGACTCAGCAGCAGCTGTTGAAAAGTTTGGCTTAGCTGAAAAAATGAGCCATATTTCTACAGGGGGCGGGGCTTCCCTTGAGTTTATGGAAGGCAAGGCATTACCTGGTGTTGTGGCATTGAACGATAAATAATTTTTGGTCCAAAAAGTTCATATGTCTACAAATTTTAGCTCAATATGAACAATATTTTTGATTTATAAACAAAATTTTGAGTTTATGAACAAATTCATGTAGAATATGAACAATTTTTAATATTGAAATTAAACAAATTGCAGTGGAACGTACACAAGAAAGGATGTGCCACCTATGCGTAAACCTATCATTGCAGGAAACTGGAAAATGAACAAAACCCTTTCTGAAGCAAAAAGCTTTGCCGAAGAAGTGAAAAGTCTTGTACCTGCAGCAGAAAACATGGAATCTGTGATTTGTGCACCGGCTTTATTTTTACAAAGTCTTGTTGAAGCTACACAAGGCAGCGATGTGAAAATTGGTGCTCAAAACATGCACTTTGAAGAAAGCGGAGCGTTTACTGGGGAAATCAGCCCGAAAGCACTTGCTGACCTTGGAGTTCAATATGTGATCATTGGGCACTCTGAACGCCGCGAAATGTTCAATGAAACGGACGAGTCTGTTAACAAAAAGACGCTTGCAGCGTTTAAATATAATCTAACACCAATCGTTTGCTGCGGTGAAACACTTGAGCAGCGTGAAAATGGTGAAACGAATCAATTAGTTGGCGACCAAGTAGCTAAGGCTTTAGTTGGTTTAACCGACGACCAAGTAAAACAAACAGTGATCGCTTATGAACCAATCTGGGCTATCGGCACTGGAAAATCGTCCACATCTCAGGATGCTAATGAAGTTTGTGCCCACATCCGTCAAGTGATTGTACAGCAATTTTCCCAGGATGTAGCGGATGCGGTAAGAATTCAGTACGGCGGCAGCGTAAAACCTGAAAATATAAAAGAATACATGGCACAGCCGGATATTGATGGTGCGTTAGTTGGCGGAGCAAGCCTAGAAGCACAATCATTCTTAAAGTTACTGGAGGCAGGTAAGTATGAGTAAATCTCCAGTTGCCCTTATCATCCTCGATGGTTTCGGATGCAGGGGAGAGACAAAAGGAAACGCTGTGGCACAATCTAAAAAGCCAAATTTTGAGCGTTTCTGGAGTACTTATCCACATTCCCATTTAACCGCTTCAGGTGAGGCAGTCGGTCTTCCAGAAGGTCAAATGGGTAACTCAGAGGTTGGACACTTAAATATTGGTGCCGGCCGGATTGTTTACCAAAGCTTGACTCGAGTAAACATTGCCATTCGAGAAGGCGAATTTGAAAAAAATGAAACCTTCACAGGGGCTTTGGATCATGTAAAAAAACATGGCACCGCACTTCACTTATTTGGCTTGCTATCAGACGGCGGCGTTCACAGTCATATCAGCCACATGTTTGCCTTGCTGAAGATGGCAAAAGAAGAAGGCGTGGAAAAAGTATATGTACACGCGTTCCTTGATGGACGTGATGTTGGTCCGAAAACGGCAGCAACATATATTCAGCAAACACTGGATAAAATGAAGGAGTATGGTGTCGGCGAATTTGCCACTGTCTCCGGACGTTATTACTCGATGGACCGCGACAAGCGCTGGGAGCGTGTAGAAAAATCATACCGCTCGATGGTTTACGGTGAAGGCCCTTCTTACAGCAATCCGTTAGAGGTAGTAGAGGATTCCTACCAACATGGAATTTTTGACGAATTCGTCATCCCATCTGTCATTACGAAAGAGGATGGACAGCCGGTTGCGACAATAAAAGATAACGATGCCGTTATTTTTTATAACTTCCGTCCGGACCGTGCGATTCAGATTTCCAATACATTTACGAATTTAGACTTCCGCGACTTTGACCGTGGACCAAAGCATCCAAAAGATTTATTCTTTGTTTGCTTAACACACTTCAGTGAGACCGTGGACGGCTATGTAGCCTTTAAACCTACTAACCTTGACAACACTTTAGGTGAAGTATTGTCACAAAATAATTTAAAGCAGCTAAGGATTGCCGAAACAGAAAAATATCCGCATGTTACCTTCTTTATGAGCGGCGGCCGTGAGGCAAAGTTCCCTGGAGAAGAGCGGATTTTAATCAACTCACCAAAGGTTGCGACTTATGACCTTAAGCCGGAAATGAGTGCCTACGAAGTAACCGATGCCTTGTTGAAGGAAATCCAAGATGATAAATTCGACGCCATTCTTTTAAATTTTGCAAACCCTGATATGGTTGGCCATTCAGGTATGCTTGAGCCAACGATTAAGGCGATCGAAACAGTCGATGAATGCTTAGGGAAAATTGTTGATTTAATCCTTGAAAAAGGCGGCTCAGCGATCATTACTGCAGACCACGGAAATGCTGACGAAGTTATTACACTTGAAGGTGAACCAATGACCGCACACACGACGAACCCTGTGCCAGTCATTGTGACGAAGCAAGGTATAGAATTACGTGATGGCGGCATTCTAGGTGATCTTGCACCAACAATGTTAGACCTATTAAACATTGAACAGCCAGGAGAAATGACTGGGAAATCTTTAATAAAATAAATTATTAATTTTAAGGAGAGATTTAAATGCCATTTATTGCAGACGTATACGCTCGTGAAGTATTAGATTCCCGCGGTAACCCAACCGTTGAAGTTGAAGTTTTTACAGAATCAGGCGCATTTGGACGCGCGTTAGTTCCAAGCGGCGCTTCAACTGGTGAGTATGAAGCAGTTGAGCTTCGTGACGGTGATAAAGGACGTTACCTTGGCAAAGGTGTTCTTAAAGCAGTTGACAACGTAAATGAAATCATTGCACCAATGCTTGTAGGCGACGAATACAGTGTTCTTGATCAAGTAGCTGTTGACCAAGCGTTAATCGAACTTGACGGAACTGACAACAAAGGTAAACTAGGTGCGAACGCTATCCTTGGTGTGTCTATGGCTGTTGCACATGCTGCAGCAAACTACTTAGATATTCCTTTATATCAATACCTTGGCGGCTTCAATTCTAAACAGCTTCCAGTTCCAATGATGAACATCGTGAACGGCGGCGAGCACGCGGATAACAACGTTGATATTCAAGAATTCATGATCATGCCTGTAGGTGCTCCAAGCTTTAAAGAAGCTCTACGCATGGGAGCAGAAATTTTCCATACTTTAAAAACAGTTCTTAAAGGCAAAGGCCTTAATACTGCTGTGGGTGACGAAGGCGGTTTTGCTCCAAACCTTGGATCAAACGAAGAAGCACTTCAAACCATTGTTGAAGCAATTGAAAAAGCTGGCTACAAACCAGGTGAAGAAGTTATGCTTGCGATGGACGCTGCATCTTCAGAGTTTTACAACAAAGAAGATGGAAAATACCATCTTGCTGGCGAAGGCGTTGTAAAAACTTCTGCAGAAATGGTTGATTGGTACGAAGAACTTGCTTCTAAATACCCAATCATCTCAATTGAAGACGGCTTAGACGAAAACGACTGGGAAGGCCACAAGCTTTTAACAGAGCGTCTTGGTAAAAAAGTTCAATTAGTTGGTGACGATTTATTTGTTACAAATACTAAAAAGCTTGCTGAGGGAATCGAAAAAGGTATCGGTAACTCTATCCTTATCAAGGTGAACCAAATCGGTACACTTACTGAAACATTTGATGCAATTGAAATGGCAAAACGCGCTGGCTATACAGCAGTTATCTCCCACCGTTCTGGTGAAACAGAAGATAACACAATTGCTGATATCGCTGTTGCAACAAACGCTGGCCAAATTAAAACAGGTGCACCATCTCGTACAGACCGTGTAGCGAAATACAACCAATTGCTTCGTATTGAAGACCAATTAGGTGAAACATCTCAATATAACGGACTTAAATCTTTCTATAACTTGAGCAAATAATTTTCTATCAGCAAAGGCACTCAATTCTGGTTGAGTGCTTTTTTCCTACCACAATCCTAAAGATTGTGGTATTTTTTGTATATGAAGGAATTAACCAGTTGGGAGATGATTTGAATGAAGCGTTTGTTAGATTGCACTGCATCTGATTTTGAAAAAATGACCGGAAGAGAGTTAAAACAATCAATACTCGCATCTGAAGGGAGAACGATTGTAGCGGAGGTAATTGGTGCTGTGACCCCTTATTATCCGGCAGTAACGAATGCGGAGATGGCAGCTGCCTTTGGTGCCGATCTCATTTTACTAAACTTCTTTGACGTGTTTAACCCTAGTATGGAAGGATTAACTGAAGAGGTGCCTGACAGCATCGTGCGAACCTTGAAAAAGCTTGTCGGACGTCCGATTGGTCTTAATTTGGAACCCGTTGATTTAGAGGCTGATCAAGTTGAGACTCTGATTAAGCTGCCTGAGGGAAGGCTTGCAACGGAAAATTCACTGCAAAAGGCAAAAGAGCTTGGCTTTGATTTTGTTTGCTTAACGGGGAATCCGAAAACAGGGGTATCCAATGCGGAAATTACGAAAGCTATTAAGATGGCTCGCAAGGTGTTCGGTGAAGATGGCTTGATTATTGCTGGTAAAATGCATAGCGCAGGTGTCGCAGGCGAGGTTGGAGGCAGTCTAATGTCGACGGAAACCTTACACGGTTTTATTGAAGCGGGTGCTGATATTATCCTTATTCCATCACCTGGAACCGTACCGGGATTTACTGTTGAAAAAACGGCCAAATTAGTAGACATTGTTCATGATAAAGGAGCAATGGCGATTTTGACAACGGGAACAAGCCAAGAAGGTGCCGATGAAGCAACCATTAAGCAAATTGCCCTAAACAGCAAGATGGCAGGAGCAGATTTATTCCATGTTGGTGATGCAGGTGCAGCGGGAATGACAATTCCAGAAAATATTACTGCTTATTCGATTGTCGTAAGAGGGAAAAGGCATACATATGTGAGAATGGCATCGTCCATTTTAAGGTAAAATGAAACTTTAATCAGTGGGTCTTACTGCCTGTTTATGGGGATTAAACGGCCACTGCGCTCATAGGGGTTCGCGGGCAAACTCTGGTATCTCCTAAATAACTCTATTGTTAAAAGGCAGATAATATGGTAAATTTAATATACTGTGAAATGTACGTCTACAGGAGGTGGCCTTTATGCATGCATTTGTCGTAACATTATTAGTTATCGTAAGTATTGGTCTTATTGTGGTTGTTCTACTTCAATCGGGTAAGAGTGCTGGACTATCAGGTGCCATTTCTGGTGGTGCTGAATCCTTATTTGGTAAGCAAAAAGCACGAGGAATTGACTTGATTTTACATCGTATTACGGTTGTTTTATCAGTTTTATTCTTCCTACTTGCTCTATCAGTTACTTACTTTAAAATCTAATATTACACACTAAAGCCTGGCCTGAGAGCCGGGTTTTTTGTTGTCTTGTGTGGGAATCAATCCAAGTTAGCGAAAATCCGGCTCAAGTAGGCGGAATCAATCCAATAGATGTCGGAAATCCGGCTCAAGTTGTCTGAAACAATCCAATAGATGTCGGAAATCCGGCTTAAGTAGGAACAAAACTATAAGTTGGCGGAAATCTGTCTCAGGTTGGCGGAAATAATCCATAAGTTGGCGGAATTCCAGTTCAAGTAGGCGGAATCAATCTAAAAGATGGCGGAATTTCAGCTCAAGTAGGCGGAAACAATCCAATAGATGTCGGAAATCCGGCTCAAGTAGGTACAAATCCATAAGTTAGCGGAAATCTGGCTCAAGTAGGCGGAAACAATCCAAAAGTTGGCGGAATCCCAGCTCAAGTTGGCGGAATTCCATCTAAAGTAGGCGGAATCGCTCCAAAAGGTAGTAGAATTCTATCTAAAGTAAGCTGAACCAGCAAAAAGTTTACAGAATCATATAAAAGTTATATGAAGAAACCCTCGCCCTAAGCCTTTTTTCTAGCATGTTGACCACCGCATTGCTTAAACTAATATAAGCTAATACAAAAGGAGTTTTTTACATGAAAGTCACAACACCAAAGCCATTTACTTTTGAAGGTGGAAAAAGAGCCGTTCTCTTGCTCCACGGTTTTACCGGAAATTCGGCAGATGTTCGGATGCTTGGACGCTTCCTCGAAAAAAAAGGATACACCTGCCATGCCCCGCATTATAAAGGTCATGGAGTACCACCTGAAGAACTTGTCCACACAGGCCCTGAAGACTGGTGGCAGGACGTCATAAATGGATACAATTTTTTGAAAAATAAAGGTCATGACGAAATTGCTGTTGCCGGACTGTCACTTGGCGGCGTATTTTCTTTGAAATTGGGTTACACTGTACCTATAAAAGCTATTGTACCAATGTGTGCACCTATGCATATAAAAAGTGAAGAAGTGATGTACCAAGGTATTCTTGAGTATGCCCGTGAATTTAAAAAATATGAAGGAAAATCGGAAGAGCAAATCGAAAAGGAAATGAATGAGTTTAAAAAGACACCGATGAAAACCTTAAAAGCACTTCAGCAATTAATCTCAGACGTTCGTGAAAATGTCGATATGATCTATGCTCCAACATTCGTTGTTCAAGCCCGTCACGACAAGATGATTAACACAGATAGTGCCAACATTATTTATGAGAACATCGAGTCAGCTGTAAAGGAAATCAAATGGTATGAAGAGTCAGGACACGTAATTACACTCGATAAAGAAAGAGATCAGCTTCACGAGGATGTTTATTCCTTTTTAGAAAACCTGTACTGGCACGATTAAATAGCACTCCCAAAGGAGGGATTAGTTTGGAAGATAACATTCAAAAGCACATTGACAAGCTTTTGCAATATATGAGAGATGAGGCATACAAACCATTAACGGTTCAGGAACTGGAAGAGGCATTTGGCATCCAGGACTCCAGTGACTTTAAAGAGTTTGTCAAAGCCCTTGTGCAAATGGAAGAAAAGGGTCTTGTGGTTCGTACCCGCAGCAATCGTTACGGATTGCCGCAAAAAATGAACTTAATTCGCGGAAAGCTAATCGGTCATGCGAAAGGTTTTGCGTTTGTCGTACCTGATGAGCCGGGAATGGATGATATATTTATTCCGCCCAATGAAACAAACACGGCAATGCATGGAGACACTGTTTTAGCACGTGTTTCATCTGAAACCTCGGGGCAGCGCCGGGAAGGCAGCATTATTCGTATCGTTGAACGAGGCGTCCAGCAAGTCGTGGGAACGTATGTTGAAAGTAAAAGCTTTGGCTTTGTGATTCCTGATGATAAAAAATTCGCGAGCGATATTTTTATACCTAAATCGGCTTCAAAAGGAGCGGTTGAGGGACATAAGGTTGTCGTTAAGCTAGTCACATATCCTGAGGGGCGAAAAAGTGCGGAAGGTGAAGTCATCACGATATTAGGGCACAAAAACGATCCTGGCGTGGACATTCTCTCTGTCATACATAAGCACGGCCTACCAATGGCTTTCCCTGATGAAGTATTGCAGCAAGCGAATGACACACCTGATACAATTGATGAAAGTGAATTAGCCAATCGCCGTGACTTACGCAATGAAACGATTGTCACCATTGACGGTGCTGATGCGAAAGACCTTGATGATGCGGTAACCGTAACAAAGCTTGAAAACGGCAACTATAAACTTGGTGTTCATATTGCTGATGTCAGCTATTATGTAAAAGAAGGAACTCCGATTGACCTCGAAGCAGAGGAGCGGGCAACAAGTGTTTATTTAGTAGACCGAGTGATTCCAATGATTCCCCATCGTCTCTCTAACGGGATTTGTTCTCTAAATCCCAAGGTTGACCGTCTCGTTTTATCGTGCGAAATGGAAATTTCACAAGAGGGCGCTGTCGTTTCTCATGAAATTTTTCAAAGTGTGATAAAAACAACCGAGCGAATGACCTATCATGACGTGAATCTGATTCTTGTTGAAAAAGATGAAGAAACACGTGGACGATACGAGCCGATTGTCCCAATGTTTGAAATGATGGAAGAGCTAGCCAGTATCTTAAGAAACAAACGTATGAAGCGCGGGGCCATCGACTTTGATTTTAAAGAATCAAAGGTATTGGTGGATGAAGAAGGAAAGCCAACCGATGTGATTCTTCGCGAGCGGTCTGTGGCGGAGCGTTTGATTGAGGAGTTTATGCTCGCAGCCAATGAAACAGTTGCTGAGCATTTCCACTGGCTCGAAGTTCCGTTTATTTACCGTATTCATGAGGATCCAAAGGAAGATAAATTACGGAGGTTTTTTGAGTTTATCACCAACTTTGGGTACATTGTAAAGGGTACTGCAAATGATGTGCATCCAAGAGCGCTTCAGGAGATCATTGAAGAGGTCCAAGGGAAGCCGGAAGAGATGGTGGTATCAACGGTCATGCTGAGGTCGATGCAGCAGGCAAAATATGACCCTGAAAGTCTCGGACACTTTGGCCTATCAACCGAGTTCTACACCCATTTCACTTCACCGATTCGAAGGTATCCAGATACAATTGTCCATCGTTTAATCCGTACTTATCTAATCGAAGGAAAGCTGGATGAAGCGACAAGGGAAAAATGGAATGCCCGCTTGCCTGAAATTGCCCAGCATTCTTCCAAAATGGAGCGCCGTGCCGTTGATGCCGAGCGGGAAACGGATGAGTTGAAAAAAGCTGAATTTATGGAAGACAAAATTGGTGTAGAATATGACGGCATTATCAGCTCGGTAACGAACTTTGGGATGTTTGTCGAGCTGCCAAATACAATTGAAGGCCTTGTCCATGTCAGCTATATGACCGATGATTATTACCGCTTTGACGAACGACACTATGCGATGATTGGTGAGCGAACGGGCAACGTATTCCGGATTGGTGATGAAATCACGGTCCGCGTGGTAAAAGTCAATAAAGATGAGCGCTCGATTGATTTTGAAATCGTGGGCATGAAGGGAACACCTCGCCGGGAACGTTCTGATGCTCCGAAGGTTTTTAAAACGGGCAGTGACACACATAAACCGCGGAGGAACAAACAGCAGGGAGACCGTGATCAGAGCCGAAATAAAAACCGCAGACCGAATCCTAATCAAGATGGTAATCAGAAGTCTGAATCAGGCGGCAGTCAGGGTAAAAAAGCGAAAAAGAAACGTAAATTTTACGAGAACGTTCCTAAATCAAAAAGTACGAAACGAAGAAATAAATAATCACTTGAAGGGAGCCTTCCATACGAGGCTCTCTTTCAATTGTAGCAGCTTGTTTTTTTTGTTAAAATAAACACTATAGATTGAGGTGAAAAATATGCCAAAAGGTGTAGGAAAAGTAGTCGCACAAAACAAAAAGGCCTACCATGACTATTTTATTGAAGAAACGTACGAGGCCGGCATCGTGCTGCAGGGGACGGAAATCAAGTCGATTCGTGCAGGAAAAGTTAATCTCAAGGATGCATATGCCCGGATTCAAAATGGAGAAGCGATTCTTTTTGGAATGCATGTAAGCCCGTATGAGCAGGGAAATCGCTACAATCATGACCCGTTACGAACGCGTAAGCTATTGCTTCATAAACGTGAAATCAATAAGCTGATTGGTGAAACGAAAGAGGCAGGATATGCCCTTGTTCCACTAAAGCTTTATTTGAAAAATGGTTTTTGCAAGGTGTTAGTTGGACTGGCAAAAGGTAAGAAAAATTATGATAAGCGTGAAGCCTTAAAGCAAAAAGAAGCGAAGCGTGAAATCGAACGAGCCTTCCGCGATCGTCAAAAGATGTAGGGGGCCGTCCGTCTTTTCGATGGATTCTCGTAAAGCCAAAGAATTTACTTTTACAAATACTTACAATTGAAAAATCCTGTAAGTGTGTTATAATAAGTTTGTCGCTAAGATAGCGGCAAGAAACTTTTGCTCAAAATATTGTTGAGCATCCTAACGTCTGATGCTAGAATCCTAAACAGATTTCAGCACATTTTATAATGGGGACGCTACGGATTCGACAGGGGTAGTTTGAGCTTAGGTTGCGAGTCGAGGGGATCGGCCTCGTTAAAACGTCAAAGCCATAACTGGCAAAACTAACAACAACCTCGCTTTCGCAGCTTAATACTGCATAGCGGTTCCTCCCTCCATTGCCCATGTGGTAGGGTAAGGGACTCACTCTAAGTGGGCTACGCCGGATTCCACCGCCTGAGGATGAAGGAAGAGAACAACCAGGCTAGCTGACCGGACGCCGGTCGATAGGCAAAAGGCTCAGCGAAACACCAATATATCGACTACACTCGTAGAAGCTTAAGTGGCGATATCTTTGGACGCGGGTTCGATTAGTAATTAGTCGCCTTATGTGGTAACACATAAGTGAAAATTCGGCTTTATCGGTGAAACCTAAGTCACTTTAAAAAAGTGATAAGGCAATGCCGAGCGGTATGTGGAGCAATCCAACAGCCGTGTATCGACTTATAGGCTGCCATGATGAAATGGTAGTACTAGGATGCGAAATTCCACCTTTTAAGGTGAAAATTATATTTCGTATAAGACGCCGAGGGACCTGTTTTAAGAGCAGGTTCAAGATATAGTCAGTGCCATGACGAAAGCATGGAAACGCACGTCCCGCCGTCTCCACCATACATAGGTGGATAACAAGACTAGCAGAAATGCTGGTCTTTTTTATATTTTAAAAAAGGAATCTTCAAATGCGATTTTCTTCTCTAATAATACTGAGTTATATTTTCCGTTCCTTGGTGTAACATTATCATAATTTTCGAGTATCCATAGTGCACGATTTCTTTTTTTATCTACTCTTAAATAGGGAGTAATAAGTTTTAATATGTCCAAAACAATTTCTTTTTTCTTTATAGTTAGTGTATAGGAATCTTTATGTCGGTCTGGATTATAGTTCTTTTTATTATTGATAGTTCCATTAGCTAATGTTTGAAGATAGACTAAAAGTTCTTTATCGGTAGATGCGATTGTTATACAGGGGCGGCGATATTCCTTTTCATGCATTCTGGTTAATGTTATTGAACCTTCTCCATCAATAATTCCTGCAATATAGGCTGCTTCCCAATCTTTCATTTGCACACCTCCCAAAAAATAAATTTCAACTAAATCATTCGGAAACATATGTTCTATTTTATTTTATAACTTTTTTCAATATATTTCAAACTATGTATCGGATTATTAGTTAGGCTAAAGGGAAAGATCTATTACATTTTTCAAAGTGTTTAATTTTTGACACATTGATTTAAATGTTTCTATGCTATTCTTAATTTATTATATTTAATAAAATTATTAATATCCTTGGAGGGTTATATATGAGCTGTGGTTGTACAACAAGTTTAAAAGATGGGAAAGACATCGTTGACCATGTTAAAAGTAAGGGGAAAGAAAACTTTGCACCAACAGTGGCGCACGAGATTAGATGTGAGTGTGGAGAAACATTTACATTAGAAACGGTTATTATGAATTGCCCAAAATGTGAAATGACTTATGCGGTAACACCTTGTGGGTCAGATGATAAAAACAATATAAAGCTTGCTGGCATAAAATACGCATAATAACTAAATTGTTTACAATAAAGTAAATAGAATTGTTCTATAAAACAAATGCTACCCTTTCGTTTAATCACAATGATTAAGAGGGTAGCATTTTTACTTTACTTAGGTGCTTGAGAGAACCCTATTTTTCTAATGAGGCATGTTCATGTTAGTGTTCATATTCATATTGTTCGCTTGTGGCATTCCTTGGGCCGGGGCGTATGCATTTAGAAGCTGCTGCATATCCTGCTGTGCAAGCTGCGGTACTTGATAGTAATGATGTTGATTTTGATAAATGGAGAGTTCATAAGCCATTTCAATACAATTTGGAACAGAGTCAGCAAGCACACGGCGTACCACTGGGTTGGTAACTTCACATGCTGCCATTGTCTTCATAGATGCTCCCGATTTTGCAGAGCCAAGCATTATTCCTGAAATGCAGGCATCTGTAAGTTCTGTTGGAGATTGTGCCGGTTTTTTCGGCTGAGAAGGCTGCAGCCCATATACGAAGTCATTCCCTTGCTTCATTTTATAGCTTTGAGTTCGCTTGGAAGGATCTTGTCCTGTTGTGAAACACTCTACGGTAATGTTGTATTCATCCTGCATAAATTGATATTGACGATCCAGAATATCAAGTAATTCTGGGTCTTTTACGTATTGACGTACCATCATATACTGGTCCATTGTGCTAATTGCTCCCGAAAGTACTTCATGAACATCAAATACTTCATGACCTCCATGGTTCATCTGAGGCGGAACAGCCCCCGTATGCATATTTTGGTGCATTTGCCCTTGTTGGTTTTGCATCATTGCAAACCTCCTCCTATTAATTTTAAATAACCATATTTATTATGTTTCAGAAAACAAGAGTTATTCATGATTGGAATATTGCCGCATAAATGAAGTTGTTGTTTTAAAAATGAATTCCATGTCAATAATGACATGTAGTTGAATACTAAGGGGGGGCAGGAATTGAAAGAGGAATTAAGGGTTTTTTATCGGATTTTTACGACAACCTATGATGCTATTGAAAAATTTATGAATATGCTTGAACCGGTTATTGAAAACGCTGCGGATGACCATGAGCGCCTGTACTATCACCATATTTTTGAAGAAGAAGAACAGCGGCTTTCGCGATTAGTGGAGTTGATTCCGCTTATCAATACGTTTGAAAAAGAAAAAAATGAAGCTGATTTTGCTCCGACCAATAATGAATTTAATCGTCTCTTGCAAGAACTGAATCTCGAAAAATTCGGCTTGCATAATTTTGTTGAACATCTTGATTTAGCCCTGTTTCGTTTTACCGATGGGGAACGGAGCACAATGTTAAACCAATTACGTGAGGTATCTTACCAAGATTATCAGCAAGTAAAAGCGATGCTAAACGATATAAATAGCCGCTTTGATCATGATTACATAGACCCGCATGCCCATCATGATGAGCATCATGATCATTTAGACCGATCAACCAATGTTGAACCTATCGTGGTACATACAAAACATAAAAAAGGTTTTACCGTCGGAAGTTTAATTTGAGTTTTTAACATAATTGAAGGGGCTTGAACTATAAAATTGTCAATTTGGCGGAATAATTGTTTAGTTTGGCGGAATTATTCTCGAAAATGGCGGGAAAACTTCTAAGTTTGGCGGAATTAACCACAAAATTGGCGGAATCATGCAATCAATACTTAGTCAAAACAGCCTTAATATAAGAAATGTGAGGATAGAACCATGAATAAATCGCAAATATTTCCGGATTCTCCAATTTCGGATCAAGAATTCGACCAATTAGATAAAACTGTCATTGAAACGGCACGAAGGCAGTTAGTTGGACGCCGTTTTATCGAATTATACGGCCCGCTTGGACGAGGTATGCAAAGCATAGCAAACGATATTTTTACTGAAACAATCGAGGCCAAGATGGACATCCAGGGTTCATTTGATACCTCCTTTGAATCCAGCAAACGCGTTAATCATACCATTCCACTCCTATACAAGGATTTCATTTTATTTTGGCGTGATTTAGAACAGGCAAAGGTGTTGGATATCCCAATTGATTTTTCATCAGCAGCAAATGCCGCCCGCGATGTCGCCAATTTAGAAGATCAAATGATTTTTCACGGGGCAAAGGAGTTTGACATCCCGGGCCTAATGAATGTCCAGGGGCGCCTTACCCATCTGATTGGTGAATGGTACGAATCGGGTACAGCCTTTCAGGATATTGTCGAGGCTAGAAGCAAGCTGCTTGAGATGAACCATAATGGCCCGTTTGCACTTGTACTGTCGCCGGAGCTTTATTCACTTATCCATCGTGTACATAGGGATACAAATGTATTAGAAATCGAACATATTCGTGAGCTGGTGACGGGTGGGGTGTTCCAATCACCTGTATTAAAAGGGAGAGCGGGAGTCATCCTAAATACAGGCCGGAACAATTTAGACTTGGCTGTTTCCGAGGATTTCGATACTGCCTATATGGGGCAGGAAGGGATGAACCACCCATTCCGGGTGTATGAAACAGTCGTATTACGGATTAAACGACCTTCTGCAATCTGCACCCTTGAATTCATAGGAGAATAAGGGGTGTGGCAACGAGGTTTCACCGTAGGATCGCTAATTTCTGGAAAAATAATACCTGTGGTTAAAAGTTTTGATCGAAATAACCCAGTGACACCATCCATCAAGCCTGAAAAAATTATTGTTCAGCAAGGTGGCGCAAAATTTGAAATTACACCATCAAAAGGGAAACTTCTGGATGCCGCTCTTAATCAGGGGAAGGAAATCAAGTTTAAATGTAGAAAAGGGACCTGCGGTCAGTGCACAGTAAAGGTTCTCCAAGGACCGGGGCTTTCTACGCCAAATGAACAAGAATATAAAAAGCTAACTAAGGAAATCGCCAACGGGTATCGTTTAGCATGCCAGGTGGAAATTCTCTAATAAAGATAACTTTCCGATTAGTAAGACTCAAGGTGAGAAGATAGAGGCAAAGTTGCTCTTACGCCTGTGAGGACATTTTAAATGAATGTTCTACTTAAGCTTTTCCATGGGAAAAAAGAGCAAAGGTCGAAGTAGAAAGGTTCTACATAGGTATTGAGCGAAAAATGAAGAGTAAAAGTAGAAGGTCTCTACAACGACTTTTACTTGAAAAAGAAAGCAGAAGGGCTTTATAAGCAATTTGCTTACCCTAAAAAGCATTTTTCAAAGCTCTTTTTGACAAAAAAAACGAGATCCAACAATTGGACCTCGTTTATGCGTGTAAACGAACGATTTTATCTTCAAGAGGGAATGGCAATGATATATTATGGTTTTTCAATTCTTTCACGCTGATATCATGAACAAGCTTCAGCGCTTCCTTTTTAAAGGTAGGAGTAATAAACCCCGCGTTTACTTCACATAATCTTTGTAAGTATTGTAAAGTATCACGGACCATTATTTCTTTAATAAAAGTGTTATTTAGCTGGCAAATCAATTTGTGCTGTAAGCCTTTAATAATGGCGATTTGGTCGACGTGGGCGATAATATTGTGCCCGTCTTCATCGATAAAACCAACGGAAACATATTGTCCTTTTGAGATATCAACATTTGTAAACACTGGGTTTAAGTAGGTTTCACCAGAAGATAAGCGAATTGAATCTGCTTCCGCTGCACCACCGATTTTTCGTTGATTAGCAAGAACTGTGTGAATATCCTTCAACCCAAATAGCATGTTAAACATGTTGTATCCCCTCCGATGTAATGTTTATATTCGTCATTTTATAGATAATGAGAATCATTGTCAATGGAATTATCATCCTAAAATTAACGGTCTTTTGAACATTAACGGTCACAAAGACTGACTCTAAGTATCCGTGAGAAGGTAATGCTGATACTCAGGATCACAAAGACTGACTCTAGGTGCACGTGAAGAGGTAATGCTCATATTAACAGACACACAGACCGACTCTAATTGGAGATGTAATTTCCATACTAACTGTCACAAAGACCCGAGCCTCTGTCGAAATTTGTGGTAAAACCGCTGAATGAAAATACTTGCATTCATGATTGGAATCATTTAGAATAAAACTTACAAAAAACGGAAGGGTGACCTTGGAACGATGATCTTATAATCCTATTACTCATGAAAAAAATACAACCTTTTTTCTGGATAGGATTAGTCTGTACTTTTATACAAGTCGATAAGATCATTGTGTCCCTTCTGTCAGGGATATTGTGCCGCTTTGAAATTGTATCGTACCGCCTCCTACCAGAAATTTGCGTAGGAGGTTTTTATATGGAAAATAACGTAACACAAACAGCACCAACCGGAGGTTTATTTCGCAATCGTGTCTTTCTCGCGATTATTATGTCAGGGTTATTTTTACAGGTAGGTATTTGGGTCCGGAATTTTGCCGTTCTACTGTTTGTAATGGAACAGACCAACGGCGACGCATTTGCAGTCTCGATGATCTCGGTGGCAGAATTTGCGCCAATCTTTATTTTTTCTTTTATCGGCGGGACATTTGCTGACCGCTGGGCACCGAAGAAGACTATGGTCTGGTGTGATATCTTAAGCGCAGTATCAATTTTTGCCGTGCTGATTACACTTATTTTTGGAACGTGGAAGGTAGTATTTTTCGCGACTTTAATTTCAGCCATACTCTCACAATTCTCCCAGCCATCAGGAATGAAATTGTTTAAAATGCATTTATCTGCAGACCAAGTGCAGCAAGCGATGTCAGTTTATCAGACTGTCTTTGCTTTATTTATGGTATTAGGCCCAGTTATTGGAACGTTCGTCTTTCAATCGTTTGGAATTGACATCTCGATTGCTGTTACGGGAATCGCATTCTTACTTTCAGCTGGTTCACTTGCATTCCTGCCAAAGGACCGTCCATTAGAAGATATGGGTGAATCAACATTATTGCAGGAAATGAAAAGTGGAATAAAGTATGTTCTTGAAAAAAAAGAATTGAGCCTATTAGGCCTGTGTTTCATGGCTGCAGGATTAGGCATCGGGTTCATTAACCCATTATCAATTTTCCTTGTTACGGAGCAATTAAACCTTCCGAAGGAAAACCTTCAGTGGCTGCTGATGGTCAATGGTGCTGGGATGATTCTCGGCGGAGCAGCAGCGATGATTTTTGCTAAAAATGTGGCACCGCAAAGACTGCTTGTTTTTGGAATGCTTGTCAATGGGATCGGCATTGCTGTTATGGGCTGGTCAACAAACCTGTGGATTACACTGATTGCTGAGTTTTGTAACGGTCTGATGATGCCGTGTATTCAAATAGGGATTAATACATTGATCTTACAAAAAACAGAAGAGGCCTTTATTGGTCGAGTGAATGGGATTTTAAGCCCGCTGTTCGCCGGATCAATGGTCATAACCATGAGTGTTGCAGGTGTTTTAAAAGAGAATTTTTCATTGGTAACTACGTTTGAAACATCGGCCGTCTTGTTTATCATCGGTTTACTCTTCATTTTGCCGCTTTACAATCAAAAACAACAAACGAAGCCTGAAGTCGTAAATTCAAAATAGCAGAGCAGAGAAATCAATTCTCTGCTTTTTTTTCTTTCAGACATGCGAGGAGCTGCACCTCTGCTTTTTTATACAAACGAGGATCTCCACCTCTGACTTCGTCCTAGAGAAGGACTCGCCAATCGGCGAGTCTTTCATAAGTGCCTGACACCACATGAAATTAAGCTTTTAAATTAGTCTACAAGTCCATTCTTTTTCATTCTCGATGTAGGTATTGTTGTATTTTAAGAAAAAATTAAGAAATGGTTAAGGACAATTTAAAACTTATTACCCGATAATATTACAGTGCACTTAAAAAAGTGATGAATCAGGGGTGAAAAGTCAAAAATGTCTATATCGCAAGTAAATATTGATGTCTTTCGAGCAATTAATGATCTAGGAAAAGAATACGATTCCCTAAACCCAATCGCCATCTTCATAGCGGACTATATGGTGTATGTTTTATTAATAGGATTGATAGTTTATTGGTTTACCCGGACCAACCAAAATAGAATGATGGTCATTCAGAGTGTGCTTGCTTTCGTGCTTGCTGAAGTTTTTGGGAAAATTGCAGGGATATTCAATCATCATTTTCAACCATTTGTTGAGCTGACACACGTAAATAAGCTTATTGAACATGCGGTTGATAATGCGTTTCCGAGTGACCACTCCATTCTGTTTTTCTCCGTCTGTTTTTCAATTTGGTTAGTACGCAAAAAAGAAGGATGGGTATGGCTGACGGTTGCCAGTTTAGTAGGGGTTTCCCGTATTTGGGTAGGGGTTCACTTTCCAGGGGATGTTCTTACCGGTGCCCTAATCGGAATATGTGCAGCTTTCGTTGTCTACTGGATTGTTCCGAAGCTAAGCTTTATTAAATCTATCCTTATGAAATATGAAAAAGTGGAGCAATCCATATTGCCGATAAAAGCTAAGACTGTCGACCAGTCCAATGATTTTTAAAAAAGCAAAACCTCTTTGAACCTAGATTCAAAGAGGTTTTGTCATATTTAGGCAAGGACCCCTGCACCATTTAAGGTGACGACCGTTCCTGCTTTTCCGTCCATAGCATTAAATGCTTTATCTAATGAGGTGATGATTGTTTTACGATCTGGACTTGTTTCGGCAAAATTGATAGCCGCCTCTACCTTAGGGAGCATGCTCCCAGCAGCAAAATGCCCGCTTGTGATATAAGCCTGTAACTCTTCAATACTTACATCCTCTAATTTTTTCTGCGTTGGTTTATTAAAATCAATATATACATTGTCGACAGCGGTGAGAATAATGAGGGCATCGGCATCGACAAGTTCGGCTAGCTTTTGTGACGCAAAATCTTTATCAATCACCGCTTCGATTCCAAGTAAGCCATTTTCTGTTTCGACGACAGGAATCCCGCCGCCGCCGACAGAAATGACAATATTTCCTTGCTCGACGAGAGAATTGATGACTGAATGCTCGCGAATGCTTACAGGCTTTGGTGAAGGCACAACCCGCCGCCAGCCGCGTCCGGCATCTTCTTTAAAACAAGTATTCGTTTCTTCCATGATTCTCCTAGCTTCTTCTTCGTTATAGAAAGGTCCAATCGGTTTGGTTGGATTTAAAAAAGCAGGGTCATTTTGATCGACAACGACTCGGGTCACAACCGTTACCACATTTTTCGAAATACAGCGTTCTTTCAAAACTTTATCCATTGCGTTTTGCATCCAGTAGCCAATCATCCCCTGACTCATGGCACCACATGTATCAAGCGGCATCGCTGGATTTTTCACCGAATTGGCTGCAGCCTGCTGCAGTAAAATATTCCCGACCTGCGGCCCGTTACCATGGGAAATAATAATATCAATGCCTTTTTCGATAAAATCTACGAGTTGTCGTGCTGTTTTTTCAAGGGCTAATTGTTGAGCTTCTGCTGTTGCATCACCAGATTGAATCGCATTGCCTCCTAAAGCAATGACTACTTTTTGTTTTTTCATAAGGTTATCTCCTTTATTATAGTAAAAACTCTGTTAATGATAGTTTGATCTTCTTAAAAAACTAACTGTCTTTAATAGGACCGTTAGCTTTTTATAATATGGCTTTTCATATTTTTATAATCAGAATGATTTTCAACCAAGGTATTAAATTAAAATCCTAGCTCATAATGGCGGCTATACTCATAATCACCATAATGATGAGAGCTAATCCTAAAACTAATTTCCAAACGTGTTTGAGATAAGTGCTATAAGGAATACGTGCAATTGCGAGTGCTCCCATGATTACGGCACTTGTTGGCGTAACTAAGTTCACTATCCCTGAAGCACTTTGATAGGCGGTAATCACTAGATCTCTGCCAATCCCAGCAAAGTCTGCTAAAGGTGCCATAATCGGCATCGAAAGCGTCGCCAGTCCTGATGTCGATGGCACTAGGAAAGATAATGGCAAGTAAAATAAGAATGATAGATTAGTAAACAGGATAGAACCCATATTATCAAGCATGCCTTCTCCCCAATGGAGAACCGTTGACGTCATTCCTCCGGCATCCATGACAACGGTGATGCCTCGGGAAATTCCGATAATGATGGCGACACCTAATAAATCGCGTGCACCGTTAATGAATGTACTAGTGAAATTCTCTTCGCCCATTTTATAAATAAAGGCGATAATGATAGAGGATGTTAAGAATAACATCGTTAATTCCCCGAACCACCAGTCACCGAGCGGAACCATACCGCCAAGTAATTTTCCAATGAACGGAATTTTTCCTAATGCTTTAACCAAATCTTCGAAAATAGTAATATTAAATTTATAGGCCCATGGGATAACCCCTAAAATCATCACGACAAAGGTTAATCCGAATACCGAAAGAACAGCTTTTCGACGCCCAGTGAATTCAATATCCTCTGTCTTTTGTGTTAAGAAATGCTTCTCATTTTCTGTCTTCATATTGGCAATTAGGGATTTGGAAGGATCTTCTTTAACCTTTTTTGCATAGCGCATGACAAACATAATCGTAACGATTAAGGTAACAACAAGGATGATCAGACGAAGCCCCATCCCGTCACCGATGGAAACACCGGCAAATCCGGAGGCGATACCTGTTGCAAACGGGTTAACGGTAGAACCAAGGCAGCCGATGCCTGCCCCTAGAGCGATGATTGATACTGCTGTTAAGGCGTCATATCCTGCTGCAATCAACACAGGGATCAGAATAGGGTAGAAGGCGATAGTTTCTTCGGCCATCCCGTAGGTCGATCCACCGATGGCAAAAAGGGTCATCAGTATGGGAATCAGCCATTGTTCTCGTCCTTTCAATTTTCGAATGACACGGGATATCCCGGCATCGATCGCACCCGTTTTCATAACAACCCCAAGGAAGCCGCCGATGACTAGCACAAACAGGGCGATATCTTTGGCGTCAAAAAATCCATTAATTGGAGCATTTAATACTTCCCATACACCTTGAGGGGTTTGCTCTTTACTAGGTAACTGATGATACGTTCCGGCTACCGGGATTTCTTGTTGTGTCGCTTTATCCACTTTCGTATCGTACTTTCCGCCAGGGATTGCCCAGGTTAATGCTGCAATGACAACAATAATCAAAAATAATAACGTATAAGCAGTAGGCATCTTTATTTTTTTCATAGGAATTCCCCCATACAATTAGATGAAGATCTATCGGGTTAAGGTGAAACTTCCATCAATGTGGAGTTTCTTCATTCCCACTGATGGTTAGTTGAACAAATCGTTTTTTTACGGCAGCTGACCCCAATAATATTTAGCACAATTGGGTGTTATAAATGGAGTCTTACTGCTCGTTATTGCAGGATAAGAGGTAAATTGCTTTCGCATATATGTGCATTGCTTTAAACATTTCCTCTAAATCAATATGTTCATTTGGCTGGTGCTCCGTTTTCGTTTGTTGTGGAAAAACAGCTCCGAAGGCCACAAAGTTGTCCATCGCTCTGGCATAGGTAGCACCGCCTGAAGAAATTGGCTCAGAAACAAAATCACCTGTCACATCTTGATACACTTTCATTAATGTTTGAATTAAAAAATGATCTTTCGGTACATAGATTGATTTTAAATAGTCGAACTCTTTGTAGTCTAAGCCGTATTCCTTGGCGATTTTTGTGAGTGTATTCACAATCATTTGTTTATCAGCTGTCACCGGGATACGGATATCAATC
The DNA here is from genome assembly GCF_030123405.1 of Neobacillus sp. WH10. Lineage (GTDB taxonomy): Bacteria > Bacillota > Bacilli > Bacillales > Cytobacillaceae > Neobacillus. The sequence continues at coordinate 4,544,720 of NZ_CP126110.1, read as the reverse complement.
GACAACCTTTCGATTTCCTCGCTTAACTCTATTTTTCCTATATTGAATTTCAATTTTCCTGATGCTTCATCTTCACATTCGCCAAAAATTTTCACCGCAAAGGGATCGTCCCTGACTAAATCATTAACAAACTCGATGGTTTTAGAGGTATACCCAATCTGCTTCAATCCAATTAGGAGGCGATTAATGGCGTTGATTCCTTTTTCAGTTACCTGGGCGTGGACGGCTTTACCTAGAACAACAACCTTATCATCGGCCATATCATAGGAGAAACCTAGCGCATCCAATGCAGCCTTTAATTCAGCTTGCTTTTCACCGGAAAATTCTGCTGTGTCAGGCACAGCATTAAAGGCATTGCCTGCTTGCAGTCTTAGCTTTGTTTCATTTTTCCCTTCTAACAGCAGCTGGAGCAGGCCTTTTTCCGCATAAACGAGAGGGAAGACGGAGTCTGGTGTAAAGCCCATACTTGGAATTTCTTCAAGCTCACAATAACGGTTCATGCAGCGCCATAGCGTTTCTTCGTCTGTTCCGAAGATAAATCGGACTCGTTTATTAAAAGTAATCCCTAGATTCATCAATGCTTTCGTGGCAAATAAGGCGGCAAGTGTCGGACCTTTGTCATCCTGTGTACCTCTTCCGTACATTTTTCCGTCTTTAATCTTTGCCTGAAAGGGAGGAGCTACCCATTCTTCGTTGCTGCCTGCGGGAACAACGTCAAGATGTCCAAGGATACCGATCATTTCTTCGCCATTTCCGATTTCAGCGTAGCCATAATATCCTTTAGGGTCAAAATACGTCCTAAAGCCCAGCTGTTCGCAAATTTCTAGTGTCTTTTTTAGGGCCAAGTCAATATTTTTACCAAAAGGGGTATCACCCTCAGTTTCATTAATCACACTCGGGATTTCGATTAGCTGCGCTAATGCTTGTTGAAAATCTCTTTCGATGTTTCTCAGCTCTGGAATTAACACTTCTGAAATGTTGTTCATGCTATTCCTCCATTTACGTTGTTTTAGACTGTTTTCGTAAAAATGCAGGTTTCAACTTTCTAGAAGTCGCTTATCAGCGGGAAATTCCGCTTTGTCAGCGAATTTACTCATCATATCAGCGAATTTCACCATTTATCGGCGAATTTAATTGATAAGGAGCAGGGAGGCGAGCAATGAGCTCGCTCCCATAATCTTTTATTCTAAATGCCCTAGTGTAGCAGCCATTACCGCTTTAATCGTGTGCATTCTATTTTCCGCTTGATCAAATACCTTTGAATGCTCGCTGCGGAAGACTTCATCCGTTACTTCCATTTCTGCAAGGCCGTGGTTATTAAAAATGTCCTTACCATAGCTTGTTTCTAGGTCATGGAAAGCAGGGAGGCAGTGTAGGAAAATCATGTTGTCGTTGCCTGTCTTTTTCACCATCTCCATTGAGACTTGATATGGGGATAGAAGGGCAATTCTTTCAGCAAATTTTGCTTCTTCACCCATAGACACCCAAACATCGGTATAAATTACATCTGCGCCGGAAACACCTTCCTCAACATCGGCGGTAACCGATACGCGGCCTCCTGATTTTTCAGCCAAGCCCTTTGCCAACTCCACGATTTCAGGAGCAGGGAACAACGATTCAGGTGCACAAATACGAACGTCCATACCAACAAGGGCGCCGCCAACAAGCAGGCTGTTAGCCACATTATTTCTACCATCGCCAACGTAGACAAATTTAATTCCTTCCAAGCGGCCAAAGTTTTCTTTTACTGTTAAGAAATCCGCAAGTGTTTGCGTTGGATGCCATAAATCGGTCAAGCCATTCCAAACCGGCACACCTGAATGTTCTGCTAACATTTCAACCTTTTTATGCTCAAAGCCGCGGAACTCGATACCGTCAAACATACGTCCCAATACCTTTGCTGTATCTTCAATCGATTCTTTTTTACCAAGCTGGATATCATCTTTTCCTAAATATTCTGGATGTGCGCCAAGATCTGTACAAGCAACAGTGAAAGCGCAGCGTGTGCGAGTTGAAGGTTTTTCAAAAAGCAACGCAATGTTTTTGCCTTCCAAATGGCGGTGCGGAATGCCATGTTTTTTCTCATCTTTTAATTTCATTGCTAAATCGATTAAATAAACAAACTCTTCTTTTGAAAAATCTTTTTCACAAAGAAAGCTCTTGCCGTAAAATTTAGGTGCTGTGATTACCATTGTCATCTTTCTCCTTTTGATAAAATTATTTGTGTAAGTCTTCACGAACAATTGGCATACTCATGCAGCGAGGACCCCCACGGCCACGGGATAATTCCGAGCTTGAGATTTCAATTACCTCTATTCCGTGCTGACGCAATAATTCATTGGATATATAGTTTCTGTCATAGGTGACGACAACGCCTGGTGCGATCGCTAATGTGTTTGAACCATCATTCCATTGTTCACGTGAAGCCGCGATTTCGTCACCGCCGCCACATGGAATTAAGATGAGTTCATTTAATCCCAAAACTTCTTTCAATGCTTCCTGAAGGTTGGTGCGGTGTGTAATGTTGACATGCTGATCATCAACACCTTTTTCAAGAATGTAGACATTCATATTGCCTTGTGGTCCTTGAATTTCAGGGTGGATCGTAAATTTATCGTAATCTACCATCGTAAATACGGTATCAAGGTGCATAAAGGCACGGCATTTTGGAATTTCCACGGCGACTACTTTTTTAATCGTATCTTGTCTTTTGAATAGGTTTAGCGCAATTTTTTCAACCGCACGGGCAGATGTCCTGGCGGAAACGCCGATTGCCACTACTTCATCACTAAGAATGAGTTCATCTCCGCCTTCAATCGAGAAGCCAAAGTCACGGTCTAACCATACAGGAACATCATGGTCGGCAAATCGCGGATGATGCTTAATGATGTATTGCATGAACAAGGATTCGCGCCTTCGTGCAGGTTCCCGCATCCTGTTAATCGATAGACCGTTTCCTATGCTTGCTGCCGGGTCACGGGTAAAATAAAGGTTTGGCATTGGGTCTAAATAGAATGGATAGTGATCTTCCATTAATTCGTAAAGGTGAGACTTCTTCTCTGCTTCTATCTCTTTTTTAAGAATCCCGCTCATTACTTTGTCAACCATGTCAGCCGTAGAAAAAGAAAGAAGATATTCCTTTAACACGTGGGCTGCTCCGTTGACATTTGCCTTGCTTTCTCGTAAAATATCATCAATAAATTGTTTTTTTATCTCTGTATTACTTAATGTTTCAACCACCAATTTTTCGAGGTATAGAACTTCTATGCCTCTATTTTTTAATGTCTCGGCGAAATAATCATGCTCTCTCTGGATAATCGGTAAATAAGGAATATCATCGAATAAAAGTCGCTGCAGATATTCAGGCGTTAGATTTTCTACTTCTTTACCAGGACGTTTCAGTAAAACTGTTCTTAAAGTACCGATTTCTGAGGTAACATGGATCGGGTGCTTTAATTTTTTTTGCATTTCCTGCTGAGTAGTGATTTCTGCTATACTGCTCATTTTTTTTCCTCCCTTTTTTGAACTATCCTTGCTACACCTTCATTCTAAATGATGTAAGACCTTTCCTTTGTAATAGCGCTTACAAACAAAATGTAATAATCCTAACGTTTTTTTGTCGTTCATATAAATTCAGTTGTATAAATATGTATAATTTAATACGATTCAGTCTTTTCAGTGGTAATACCCTGAATAATCCTTGAATGTCATAATAAGTTCACAGATAAAGTTCTAAAATTAAGAAAATTATGGAGCAAAAGAAAAAGGCTGACCCGAAATAAAAACGGGCCAGCCTTTATTATGTATTCATATTTCTTTAAAATAATCCGGTTGATGGATTCTCATTTTTTTGGACCTAACCGAGATAATCTTCTCTCTTTTTAACTGGTTAATAAGCAGACTAACCGTCTCCCTTGTTGTTCCAGATAGCTTAGAAATGTTGGCGGCAGTAAGGGGACATGGGATAACAACCTCATTGTCATCCTTCACCCCGAGATCCTCCATTAAAAATTGAATCGAATGCAACACGCGTTCTTGAGCATGAGGAATAAGGATTCGTTGTACACGTTTCTGATGTAGATCGAGAATATCTGATAGTTTAGTAATAATAGATAGTAATTGCTTTGGATTGGTTTTGAGTATTTCCTCTAAGATGTGGGTTTGGACGAAGTACAGATGAACATCGGTAACGGCAATGGCAGTGTCGTGGTAAACCGTATCGTGAAAAATCCCGCCAGTAGGAAACATTTGATTTTTTTTAATAAAGTCTAAATAAAGCATGCTGCCCTCTTCACTGGCACGTTCAAACATTACATACCCATCAAGCAAAAAAAAGAGTTTGTCGCGCGGGTCCCCCTGCATAAACAGACATTGGTTCTTTTTGTAACTGCGGAAATAAAAATAAGGCAGGTATTTTTTTAATGTTTTTGCAGACAGGCAGGAAAAAACATCAAATTGCTGTAAATCAGAAAGCACATCCATATTGATCACAGGCGAATTGAGCATCGAACTCTCTCCTTATCATGTGATTTTTTCGTTACTTTTGATATAAATCGATTTTCTGCTTGATGCTGGTAGCCTCATCTGGTGTGCGGCAAATAATTAAACATGTATCATTGCCACAAATGGTGCCGGCTTTACCGTCGATTTCCATTGAATCAAACAGCGCCCCAAATGAATGGGCATGTCCTGGCAGCGTTTTAATGATCACAAAATAGTTAATGACCTCCATCCCAACAAGCGCATCCTTCATTTTATGGCGCAGCTTTTCAGAAATCAAATGGTCCTGATCAATTTGAAAACTATATTTCAAACTGCCGTCTTTGGAAGGGACCTTGATCAGTTTCAATTCACGAATGTCCCTGGAGATGGTTGCCTGAGTCACTTGCAAACCGCTAACATGGAGTAATTGCCCCAGCTCTTCCTGCGTCTTTATCTCATGTTCTGAGATAAGTTTTGAAATCGTTTGCAATCTCATCTCTTTTTTCATAGGTCATACTCGCTTTCTATAGAATTCTTTCATTTACATCATATTGCCAATTACTCTCAAATGGTATGAACAAATGGTGAACAAATTTTTTCAAATACTATATTTTCAGCTGCAAACATAAAATTAGGGGTGAAAAAGTTAACTTTTTCACCCCTTTTTAAATAATTAAATATCGTTATTTATTTTACCTTTTATCATTCAATCCTAAGTTGCTAGTTTGTTCCTTAAAGGTCCAGAAATTATTTAGCAAGAAATTTATTATTGGAATACATATAACTACGATCATTTGACCAAATGAATAGTGAATAGAAAGAATATCCACTGTAAAATACATAATTAAACTATTTAGCATTAATCCATTTATTGATACTATCACATATTTAATTAATAAATATTTTTGGTTCTTGCTGTTTGCTTTAAAAGTATATTTTCTGTTTAATACAAAGGATAAAATTACAGTTAAAATAAATCCAATAATTGAACTTAAAATAGGATTTACCCCAAAAAGCTCAACCAAAATAACAAGTGTAAAAAAGTGAACAATAGTCCCAATTATCCCAACAAATCCATAGAAAATTACTTTTTGTAAACGAGATTTTTTATACTTCAACATAATTTCTTTTCAATTCTTTGGTCTCGGTTTTATTAGTGAGATTTCCTGAAACCATTACATTTTCAATTAAGTATCTTGGCCTGCCTTTTACCTCTTTATAAATAGCTGATAAATACTCTCCGAATACACCGAGGCTTATCATAAAGACACTGCCAATAATAAGTTGTAATAGAATAACTGTTGTAAATCCTGTTAAGGCATTTCCGTTGATTTTTTGGTAAAGTGTCTGGATTCCTAAGAAAATGGCAGCTATAAAAAATAGTAGTCCAACTATACTAACAAACCTTAATGGTAAAGAAGAAAATGATACAACAGCATTTAAAGCCAGCTTAATTAGCTTTGTAAAACCCCATTTTGGTTCACCGTCAATTCTTGGAGATACATCAAACTCACATTTAATTTTTTTAAATCCCAACCATGCTGTCATTCCTCGAAAGAAAGTGTCTTTTTCTGGCATCTTCTTCCATGCCTCTAAGACTTTTTTATCTAGTAATTTATAGTCTGAAGCACCTTTAAGATTGTACCCTGTGAATCTTTTCAATATCCAATAGAAAAAGTTAGCACCTAGCCGGTATCGGAGTTTTTCTTTCCCTCTTTCCCTCTTTACACATTCAACTATTCCAACTTCATCTTCCTTCCATATATTTATCATTTTTGGAATTAATGATGGTGGATGTTGCAAATCGGCATCCATTATGATGACAGCTTCGCCTGCTGCATGTTCTAACCCCGCCACAAGTGCTGATTCTTTGCCAAAGTTTCTACTTAATCTAATGATGAACAGGTTAGGCAGACTATTTAGATGATTAGATATTTCCATCCATGTATTATCTGTAGAACCATCATCGACAATAATAATTTCATATTTTTGAGTTACGTTTCTTATTTCATTCTCTATCACTTTTAGGGAATGAATAATATGGCTTCCTTCGTTATATACGGGGATTACAAGTGTTATATTAGGATCGAATTTCTTCAACATTTTTAAGCACCCTCTTTTCCTTAAAATATTCCACCAAGAAGATTTTTAGAAAAATCAATAAGCTCATTAAAGTTATAAAACTACCTAAAATAAAACCTTTAGGTATAAACGTCATTTGCAAGTGATATTCACCTTTATTTAATGGAATTCCCATAAAAGATCCAAAAACTTTTATTGGTTTTACAGTTTCTCCATCAATAGCTACTCTCCAGCCCTCATCCCAAGGAATAGAAAGAAACAATAGTTGGTTGTCCTGCTTTATATTTATGTTTGCTTCCATTGTATTTTCTTCTTTGTGTGTCATTATAAAAGAATTTCTGTCAATCGAATTCAAGTTGTTATTGAAATCCTTAGAGTTTGTGATATAGAACAAATCACTAGCAAATTTGACATGATCTTTATTAAGATTTAGTTCAATAACCACTTGTTCATTCCTAAATTTACCTACCTCAAAAATCCCCATAAATTGAGTTTTGAGGTAGTCACCTATTTCTTTATTATTAATAGTCATTTTAATATTTTCTGGATTAGTCAAGATGTTCTGAATGTCCATTAAGTCGAATAATGCATAAAAGTTGGCTTCATCTTTAATATTAAAAGTGTACTTAATTTTAATATCTTTTTCTTTTTTGATTCTTGTAAATTGTTTTCCGTTTTCTAATTCTTTAAATGTTGCATTCTGATATTCTACTTTTTCTGGAGATATCGGAATAAATAATGGATCTTTCGAATGAAAAATTGTTTCATAAATCTTATTTTGAAGTTTAAAAGGATTTTTATAATGATCTATTTGTATATTGGTAACGTCTTCCCTTATTTGATAACCAATTGGTAAAGAGTTGATATTTTTGTAAATGTACAATTTCTTCATCCTTGATATTAGTTCAAAGCCTTCTTTATCCATCTCATTAGAGCTTATAAAATATTTTAAACCTAAGATTGAATCTGTAAGAATTGTACTCCCTTTTTTATTGTAATTTGCTTTTCTGGCATAAAATCCTAACGAACTTATTGTTCTAATTAGATCATTATTTACCATTGAACTGGAATGACCAAGACTTCCCAGTCCAAGTGTTAATGAATCATTGTTAGTCTTGTTTAAATTTGATTCAACTCGATAATAGGGAGTTAAATCAGTCTTTTTAATTTGGTTAATAGCAGCTTTATAATCGTTATAAATGGTGTATTGTGCACGATTAGGGCGCCCTAATTCCTTATAAATATTAGAAATAATAACGGTACTATTAAATAATAATTCTACACTTGTAAAAAGAAAGAATATTAAAAATCCAAGACCTTTAAGGTTGAATTTTTTTATATATAAGATAATAGAAAACAGAGAAATAAAGGCTATATTTATAACAAGGCTATACACTCCATTATTTGCTAAAGCAGCTGCAGTTAGGATAAAAACGTTAATAAACAATAGAAGTAAAAACACTCTAAATCTGATTGAATGAACTTTTTCATAAGCTGCTACACTTATATAAAATAGGATGAAAGAAAAAATAAAAGAATACCTAAACGGAAACCAATTTGGTTCATCTCCTGCCTGCCAGAAAAGATTTAGGGGTGGTATAACAAAACTAATGGCCATAATAATTAGTAAAATGCCCCATTTCATTTTTTCAAATCTATTGATTTTACTAATGAAAAAGGCTGGTACCAACAATAGAATGAATGAACCAATATATATGTTAGGGGATCCCATTCTAACAGAGTCATATTCACCAATTAAAAATTTGAATAAAAAATTATTATCTTGACCACTAGAAAAATTTCCAAAAGAACCTAATGATTGTAAAAGTTGAAAGAATGTAGGAACCATTAAAAAACTTGAAATACCAATAGAAATGAATGTTCCTTTTAAAAATTTTAAAATAATTGCCTTTATCTGTTCTGTTGATTTTAGTTTTCGCTGTCCAAAAAGATCAATTATAAAATAGAAGAAAATGAACAACCCTAACATATAAGCAATATAAAAATTTGCAATAAAGGAAAGTGATTGTAAAAAAATATAGGGGATTAAGCTCTTATTCCGTAAAATTGAATCTACTGAAAGGACCAATAATGGTAGTAAAATAACTCCATCTAACCACATGACATTATAATAATATGAAAGGTTATAGGACATCAGTGCATAGAAGGAAGAAAACAATACCACTTCATAAAATTTTAATGTTTTAAATCTTTTAGTCATAAAGAAACTGATCGTTACTCCGCATAATCCAATTTTGGTTAAAATAATTAGTAATACAGCTTCAGGAAAAAGTCCTTTTGGAAATATAAAAAGAATAACCAATAGCGGACTTGCGGTATAGTATGCAATGTTACCAATGAAATTTGACCCTAATCCTGCATTCCAACTGTATAATAAGCTATCATTCCCCTTAATAGCTTCTAAAAGATAACTATAATAATGTATGTATTGAAAATATAAATCTGTTGTTAAAGCAATATTGTTACCGTAGGGATAAATTTTAAACATCACAAATACTATACTTAAGATGAGCACTGGAAAAATAAAGGATAAAATAGATAATGATAAACTTGTTTTTAATATCCCTTTCAACGGATACCCTCCTAATAATTACTTCGTTTACGAGTATGTATTTAAAACTCACCAATAAAGTTTTATTCCATTCCTGATTCCGAATTTTTTAATCGATCCTGCTGGAAGTTCTAATGTAGAGTAAGCCTCATTAATTGGTTTCGTAATTTTCCATGGTTTTAATTCATTAAAAACTTTTACAACTTCTTTTCTTTCATTTAAAAGAACAACATCAATTGGAAACTTCATAAAAAACATATGGACAGCATTACATGGTACAATCCAGAGTCCTTCATTTTCTATCGGATCCTTTCGAAACATTAATCCTCTAAACCTTTTAAAAAAACCATCAGCATGGTTAATTTTGTATGGGATCCTAATAGTATTTTCTTTCATATTATGTGTGCCTCCTTTGATTAATCATTCAATAAGTTCATTATATTAAACTTTGTGTTCTTTTAAAAGAACGAAATAGTAAGATAAGTTAAGAAAAAAAGAGAAAAGAAGAGAAAAACAGTAAAGTAATCGTTAAAACGAACGAAAATGGACATTTTCAAATTAATTTGTTCGTTTTATATTTAAATTAAGTTCTTAATATAGAACCTAAAATAATAAGGTTAGTAGGAGGAAAACAAATGTTAGAAAAAATGAAGAATCTTGTTGTTGAAGAAGAAGGGCAAGCTTTAACGGAGTACGGGTTAATTATTGCGTTAGTTTCCGTACTATTAGCAGGGTCATTAATTTTATTTAAAGACCAACTGGTAAAGGTGTTTGATAATATTAAAACTGCATTAACGAAAACGTCCTAATTCATCATAATACTTAATAATTATTCTTATTTTTCTTGGGAGGAGGGGTAATATGATCCAAAAAATGAGGAATTTAGTGGTTGAAGAAGAAGGTCAGGCTTTAACCGAGTATGGTTTAATTATTGCGTTAGTTTCCGTACTATTAGCAGGGTCATTAATTTTATTTAAAGACCAACTTGTAACGGTGTTTGAAAATATTAAAACTGCATTAACGAAAACGTCTTAATTCGTCATAATACTTAATAATTATTCTTATTATTCTTGGGAGGAGGGGTAATATGATCCAAAAAATGAGGAATTTAGTGGTTGAAGAAGAAGGTCAGGCTTTAACCGAGTATGGTTTAATTATCGCCTTAGTTTCCGTACTATTAGCAGGGTCATTAATTTTATTTAAAGAGCAACTGGCAGGTGTATTTACAAAAATAAATGGTTATTTAAATGGTACAACAAAATCATAAAAATTAAAGATATTATTCAATTAAGCTCATTAGAAGCCCTGCTTTTATAAAAGTAGGGCTTAATTCTTAAAAACCGAGGTAAATCTAAATGATTATTGAAATCGTCTTAGTGACAATATTGATCATTTCACTTTATACAGATATAAGGGATAGGAAGATCTTAAACATTGTAACTCTTCCAACAATTTTATTTGCTTTTATTTTTCATATAGGCACTCAAGGGATGGAAGGCTTTCTTTTTAGTGGCAAGGGATTTCTTACAGGATTAGGTTTACTGATCATTCCCTATTTGTTAGGTGGTATGGGTGCAGGCGATGTTAAGCTGATGGCTGCGATTGGTGCCTTAATGGGTACTAATTTTGTTTTTTATTCATTTATATATACCGCATTGATTGGAGGGGTCATTGCATTAGTGTTAATCATCAAACAAAAGGGTCTTGTTAATTCAATGAAATCGTTTTTTTATACCATAGTCTTTTTTCGAAGTAACCTGGGCTCGATGTTACTTGGAAAAGACAAACATTCAAGTATTTCATTCCCTTATGGTATTGCAATCGTATTAGGAACATTATGTTCACTTATATGGGGTGGATTTTAATGAAATCGGAAAAAGGCCAATCGCTCGTAGAGTTTGCATTAATCCTGCCGTTACTAGTTTTAATGTTGTTTGGAATTATTGACTTTGCTCGAATCTTCCACGTATATCTGACAATGGATCATGCTGGAAGAGAAGCTGCACGTGCTGCTAGTATTGGCAAGGATGATACTTTTATTAAACAAACTGCCCTTGATAATGCGAAAAGCATAAATTTAGTAGCGGGTAGAGTGGGGATTTCTCCGGTAGGAACCAAAAAATCAGGAGATAATGTCACAATTACCATTACTTATCCAATAGATTTTCTTACTCCGGTTATTGGTAAAATAGTTGGACCGCTAACATTAGAGGATAAAACGGTGATGAGGGTGGAATAGATGAAAAGACTATTTAGATTATTAAAACTAAAGGGTGAAAATGGTGCTTCGTTGGTAATAGTTGCCCTATCAATGGTTGCTCTTTTAGGCTTTACTGCTTTAGCGATAGATGGAGGAAGGCTTTACTCTGAGAAAAGCAAACTCCAAAAGGCTTTGGATTCAACAGTTTTAGCAGGTGCACAAGGACTACGCACCAGCGAGGCTAGGGCCATAGAGATTGCAAAAGACATTTCTGATAAAAATGGTTATAAAGTATCCGAAAGTGAACTAACTTTAACAAACAGTTCTATTAAAGCGACTAAAAAAGTTAATGTTCCTATGACCTTTGCCAAAGTTATCGGTGTGAACAACACAACTGTCAGCGCAACAGCAAAAGCAGTTGTGCTCCCATTAAAAAAAGCAAGTGGAGTGGCACCAATTGCTATAGAGAAAGATGCTATTGTTCCAGGCAGTACTGCATTAAATTGCGGGAGTGACACCGGAAACAATAAAGGAAACTGCGGATTTCTTAGATTTGATGAAAATGGGGCACAGGCCCTCAAGGACGCCATAATAAATGGCGGGACATATGCAGTAGATGATAAAGTTGTTGAAACAGAACCTGGGGCAATGGTTGGTCAAGTGAAAGATGCTATTGATACATTAATAGCAATGGACAAGGATAAACCACATTGCAAAAGTGCAGCTACAGCTGATAATTCATGTGCAAGGGTCATTACAATAGTTGTAATTGATACATGGGTTGGAGCAAACGGGCAAACCGAACGAAAAGTAGTGGGATTGGCTTCCTACTGGATTGAAGGAATGCAGGGAAAAGCTATTATCGGACAATTTATACAAGAGGTTGACGCAGGTGAAATTGGCAATGGGACAGAAATAGGTGAATATAATTTGTACGGTGTCAAACTCGAAGAATAAAAGCAGTTGTCAAAGGCTAGTAGGAGGATAACTAAAAATGAATACAAAAAAAATTTGGGTAATTTCATTAATATTAGGAATAATTGTGGCGGGATTGGTTTACATTACTATCTTTGCTAAAGAAAATGCAGCTACTCCTGCTAGTACTTCAGTTAGTCAGGAAAAAGCAAACAATAAAAAGTCTAATGAGCAAACAGAAAAAGCGAAACAGGATGAAAAAGAGAAAAAAGCTGAAAAGGAAAAAGCCCTTGAAAGGGAATTCAAAAATCCTATTGTGGATGTAACTAAAGGAAAAAGGGCTATGTCGATAAAAATTAATATGGAACAGGGTGTTTCGGGTTATATCGCACCTAATTCAATGGTAGATGTAATTGCTTATGAAACAACAAAAGACGAGGCAACAAAAAAAGAGCATAAATCAGCGGTGCTAATCCTTGAAAATGTGAAGGTTCTAACTTCAGGTAAATCATCTGACAATAAAGATGAGGTCCTCCATTATGAAACGGTTACCTTAGAGGTCACGGCAGAAGAAGGGGTCATGTTGGGATTAGCAGCAAAAGACAAAGACGGATTCTATTTAATGCTTCGAAACCAAGAAGACAAAGAAACAGGGAAAAAAGGCTTAAAGCAAACAAGAGAAGTAATCAAAGATGACACAGAGGAGGAAAAGAAATGAGTATAAACTGGGTTTATTTTTCCGATACCAATTCTTCTCCTGGAGAAATTAAAAAGCTTCTAGAAAAACAACAATATCAAGTTTTGTCAGCAGATCAATTTGATAAGTTACATCCTCTTTTGATGGGGAATAATCAGTCAGTGTTATTCCTGGAAGCACACACACATTTTAATGTTTATGATCTGTGTCAGGAAATCTCCGTGCTTTACCCTCATGTTTATATTATTTTAATAGTTCCTGAAGCTATGGAAAACCTGAAGAAGGCCATGCTGATGGGAGCTTCCGATACTCTTCGTACTACATATGACCTTGGGGAACTTTCTGAAGCGGTCGCACATGCAAAGAAATTTATGCATCACCGCGCCAAAATGGAACCTAATTTGATGAATCCTGTAAAAGAGAAAAGCAGAGTAATCGCAGTTTCCAGCCCAAAAGGTGGTGTTGGCAGAACAGCTTTAACCGTTAATCTTGCCGTTGCGTTTGCCAAGATGGGAAAGAAAGTAGCAGTGATTGACGGCAATCTTCAATTTGGCGAAGTGGGTATTTATTTTAATGTAAAGCCGAAAAGAACGATTTATGAATGGGTAAAGGAAGGATATGGCCGTGCCAATTATTCCATTAATCAATATATGACTCTAGTTGATGGAGATGTCTCTGTTCTCGCGTCTCCACCCCGGCCGGAATTCTTTGAAGGGATTTCCGAAAAACACTTGAAAGATGCCATCGAAGAAACAAGAAATATATTTGATATTATCTTAATTGATATGCCTGTCTATTTATCCGACATTCACTTACGCTGTTTGGATTTAGCAGATGAAATAGTACTCTTAACTCTCAATGAAATATCAGGTCTACGATTATGCCAGCTTTATTTAGATACATTAGAAACTATTCATCTAAAGGATAAAGTAAAACTAGTGTTGAATCGTCATGTAAAGGGGCAAGGGCTTGAACTAAAGAGAATCCAAGAAATTTTGACGATAGATGTTTATCATACCCTGCCTGATCAGATGAATATCGTTTCCTCTTCGATCAAAACGGGACAGCCGTATTTATTATCAAATCCTAGAAGCAGTATTGGTAAGGCGGTTTTGAGTTTATCAGAGAAGCTTTTTGAACAAAAAAGCGCTAGTGAAGTGACAACGAAAAAAGAGAAAAAATGGTTTCATGTAGGAAAGTGAGGTGGTGAAATATGTCACTATTAAAAAGGTATATAGAAGGTGCCAGTGTTAGTAATGCGACTAAGGATCTTCAGGAGCTTCCGGTTCTTAAAAGAACAGATGAATTTTGGCAGATAGAAGCGGCTCTCCATGATTATCTATTAGATGAACTGAAAAAATCACCTGGCCAAAATAAAGAAGAAGAAAAACAAAAAATAGACATATGGAGCCAGACTTTTTTTGACCAACAAGTCAGCAGGCTAACATTTGAAGAAAAGCTAGATATTTTGAACTACGTAAAAGATGAGTTATTGGCCTATGGCCCAATTACTCCTTTATTAGAGAACCCCGTTATAACGGAGGTAATGGTTAATAGCTATGATGAAGTTTATTATGAGAAGAATGGAAAAATTTATAGGAGTAATGTAAATTTTACTGATAATCAACATGTTCTTCGTGTGATCGAGCGAATTGTATCACCGATTGGACGACGAATTGATGAAAGTTCACCAATGGTGGATGCTCGTCTTCCAGATGGTTCACGTGTAAATGCAATTATTCCTCCACTTGCTTTAAAAGGGCCGAGTGTAACTATTCGAAAATTCTCCGATACACCCTTTACAATTAATGATTTGGTTCATTTTGGTACCTTAACGAAAGATATGGCTGAATTTCTTGATATTTGTGTAAAATCAAGCCTCAATATCTTTATAAGCGGAGGTACAGGTTCAGGAAAAACTTCAACCTTAAACGTTTTATCTTCATTTATACCTAATGAAGAACGGATTGTTACGATTGAGGATGCCGCAGAACTAATGCTTCATCAGGAACATATTGTTTCTTTGGAATCCCGTCCTCCAAATATTGAGGGAAAAGGACAGATAACAATTCGGGATTTAGTACGTAACTCACTCCGGATGCGTCCAGACCGAATTGTTGTTGGGGAGGTTCGCGGAGCTGAAGCATTAGATATGCTTCAAGCAATGAATACCGGTCATGACGGAAGCTTAAGTACTGGACACGCCAACTCACCAAGAGATATCCTTTCCAGATTGGAAACGATGGTATTAATGGCAGGGTTTGATCTTCCTGTCCGGGCAATACGAGAGCAGATTGCAAGTGCCATCGACTTAATTGTTCACCAGGCAAGGATGAAGGACGGTACGAGAAAAATAACTCATATTACAGAAGTGCTAGGAATGGAAGGGGACACTATTGTTCTTCAGGACATTTATCTTTTTAAAGAAACAGGATATGTTAAAGGCGGACGGATTGAGGGAAGATTTATCAGTACTGGAATTCGTCCAAAGTTTGCAGAAAAGCTTGAAGTTAATGGATATTCTTTACCAGCCTCATGGTTTGTGGGAGAGTGGTAGAAATGGGGATAGCATTAAAAATAATAGCTATTTTCTTGATTTCTAGTAGTTTAGTATATCTTATCTTAAAAGGATATATATATAAGAAAAAATTAAATAAACGAATTATTGAATTTTTACCCTTGCTTCAAGTAGATGACGCAGAAAGTAAGCAAAAAAGTACTCCATTTTTTAAGCAATTTTTTATGTCAGTTGCGACTGTTTTTAAGGATGTCCAATTTAGTGGATCTACAGAGAAATTATTACTAGAAGCCGGAAGTGAACGAAGGCCGGAAGAGTTCTTGGCTTTAAGACTACTTTCATCTGTTGGAATAGGTCTGATAACAATATTATTTGGACTATCATGGTATATATGTGCAATTAGTATCATTATCGGATATTTCATTCCAAAATATCATTTAAAAAGAAAAAGAAAAAAACGGTTAAATCTCTTATCTTATCAGTTAATTGAAGTATTAGGGATAATGGCGAATTCCTTAAGGGCGGGCTTTAGTTTTATGCAAGCAATGCAGCTAGTTGGTAAAGAAGTACCCGATCCACTTGGTCCTGAATTTGACCGGGTTGTCAGACAGACAGGATTAGGAATTCCATTAGAAGAGATTTTTGAAGAATTAGTTGACAGATTGCCTAACAAGGAACTTGAGGTAGTGGTTAGGGCAATATTGGCGCAAAGAAAAAGTGGTGGAAACCTGGCTGAATTACTTGAAACAATGGAAGAGACTATTAGAGGCAGGGTCAGAATTCTAGAAGAATTGAATACCCTAACTTCACAGGGAAGATTGTCGGCATGGATCATTACTTTGCTTCCAATTGGGCTTGGGCTATACCTCGCATTTGTGACAGGGGATTATTTTCAGCCTATGCTTGATCATCCGTTGGGATGGACCTTACTTTTTGTTAGCATTGTTTCAAATATTATTGGATGGTTGTTTATTCAAAAGATTATCAAAATTGAGGTGTAGTAAATGAAGGATATCTTTTTCTTCCTGTTAATAGCAGCATTTATTACTTTCCTTCTTGCGGGAATATTGTTTACTATTTTTCAAAGGAGAATCGCATTTGATAGCCGTATAAACATGTATTTTGATGAACCAATTAGCAGGCAAAAAGAGGAGCAATTTACGAAAAGAAAAGAGAGTAGACTTGGAACCCTTTTTCAAAATTACTGGAATAAAGGAACACAATGGCTAAATAAGAAAGTGTCAAGAACTGAGAGGAAAAAATTAGACATGCTTCTTAGAGATGCGGGTTATCCATTCAAATCAGCAATTGATTTTAGATTATTCCAACTTGTACTAAGTGCTGCGTTAACTTTACCTATTATTCTTTTGATTATGCCTGCAACAGATAACAAAATGTTAACTGGGTTGTATGCTATAGTAATGGTAATTTTAGGTTTACGGTTTCCAGTGTTTTATCTTGGGAAAAAAAAGACGGCAAGAATTAAGGAAATAAATAAGTCAATGCCTGATTATTTTGATACTGTAAACCTTTTGTTAGAGGCAGGGATGGGACTTGATTTGGCTCTCGCAGAGGTGTCCCAAAAAATTAAAGGTCCCCTTTCAGATGAATTTCAACAAGCTTTAGAGGATATGAAACTAGGAAAGTCCAGAAGAGAGGCATTTTATGAGCTTCGAAAACGTGTTCCCTCGGAATCCTTACAAAGTATCATCACGTCGATCATTCAAGCAGATCAACTTGGCATTGGGATGACAAAAGTAATAGGTAATCTTACAATACGTATTCGTGAGCAGCGGCGTGAGGCAGCCCGGGAGCAGGCAATGAAAGCACCAGTAAAAATGTTATTTCCTATGGTTTTGTTTATCCTTCCTTCGTTATTTATTATCATACTAGGACCTTTTGCTATTCATTTAATAACAAAAGGTCTTGGCGGGTAGGTAATTAACCATAAATATCCGATACATTTATTTCAATTGTTCCTTTATTGCTTAATTGAAAAATGGTTGAATTCCTGTAGGAACAAAAGGAGGGATACGATGGATGGAAGTAAACTCAAAGGGTTACGAAAAGACAAGGGGTATTCGTTGACTAAGTTAAGTAAACTTACCGGTATTTCAAAGTCTTATTTAAGTCTAATCGAACGGGGCATCCAAAGGAATCCCAGTTTAGATATCTTAGAGAAACTTGCAAAGACGTTTGCAGTTGAAGTGGATGATTTTGTGAAAAATAATAAAGCTGAAGAGAAACATTCAGTTAAGAGCATTTTAAAAGTGGAAATTGAATTATCTGAGGATCAATTAAACCCTCAGAAATTAAAACAAATAAAAGAGTTAATAAATGCGATTAATACAGAATAACAATTGTAAAGAGTTCGGTTTTCCTAGTTGAAAATTGTTCTCTTTTTTATTGCTCAAAAATCTTTCCTCAATAAACGAGTCCGCGACCTGACACCAATCTCACCTCCATTAATCTTGTTCATTGAATATGTATGTCAATCTGTAACAGAATTTGCCTGTACTCCTTTTTGAGATCTCTGATTTATTTTTTCTTTTTTTTGCTACTTTTTCCCATTTATTGCTGGTATAATAGATTGGTAAAAAGTTGTAAATTATCATGTGGAAATTGGGCTTTACATATTTTTGTCAAAATTTGATGTCGAATTTACTAGTAATATCCAATAAATTTAATAGAATTGTAATATTTTTAATAGATTAGAAACAATTTGGCCTTTCGTTCGTCTATAATGAAGGAAGGAAAAAACAACAAAGAGGGTATGAACAATGGGGTATCTAAAAAGCGGATGGTCAAGAGGGATAGTAATTGTCATTATTGCGATAGGGTTCTTGTTTGCAGGGATATTTGTGAGCAATTATTTTCAGGCGAAGGCTGCAAGCGAACCTAGTAATCACGAAAAAAATGAAAATATTAAACGTGTAGCAGCTAAAAGCCATACACCAGAATCGATTGACAGGAACACAAAGGACTTAAAACTTGAAAAAGAACGGATGCAAAAACAGCAAGATAAAGCAATATCTTCGAGAAATAAACAAGATCAAGAACAAGAAACTACTACTAAGGATACTGCCGCGGCACAAAATGCCACTCAAGAAACAGGAACTCCTCAAACACCGGAAAAGGAATCCAATGCAACCCAGCCAAATCAAAATAATACGCAGCCAGAGGGGAACCATAAAACGGTATATCTAACATTTGATGACGGTCCCGCAGCTTTCTCCGGTGAGATTATTGCACTATTGGAACAGTATCATTATAAAGCGACTTTCTTTATGATTGACGGAAATATCCGGAAATACCCCGATGCGGTAAAGTTGATGGTTCAAAATGGAGAGACAGTTGGTCTTCACAGTGTGTCCCACAACCCGAAAGTTTTTTATGCATCAGTCAATTCTATTATCTCGGAATTAACACAAAACCGGAACACGTTAAAAGAAATATCCGGTGTTGATTCATATATTATGAGAACCCCATACGGCAGCGTTCCCCATATGACAGTGGGATATCGCCAAGCAGTTCATGATAATGGATATTTAATGTGGGATTGGAATATTGACAGCAAGGACTGGTATTATAAGGATGCACGCTACGTCGACAGCGTCATTGAGCAATTAAATAGATTAGCAGACCATAATGGGCCAATCGTGATACTTTTACACGAAAGACAGGAAACACTTGCCCATCTGCCAGCACTGCTTGACTATTTAAGTCAACATGGCTTTGAAGGTAAAGCAATTGACAATACCATGACACCGGTTCAATTTAGTGCAAGATAGCATTTTAATAAGGACAGATTACCTAGAGGTTTGATATAATAAACATGTATATATAAAGTAAAAATAATGGGGTTTGATAATTGCATGATAAATAAACTTTTGCAGAGCAGCGGATTTAAAAGAATAGCAATTTTTGTATTGATTGCGATCGTTTTATATGCGATGAGATCAATGATCAATTTAATTTTACTCACGTTTATTTTTACTTTTTTAATGGATCGGTTAGTTCAATTTATTGAAAAGAAAATTCCCCTTAATCGCAGGTTGATTGTGATTGTATCATATGCCTGTATTGTCGGTTTGTTTTCTTACGGTTTAGTCATGTACCTGCCGATGATTGCTGGTGAAATTACCGCATTGATCAAACAGTTAACTGCTTTTTATACCTCGAAGCATGATAATATCGTCTTGAGTTATGTGATGAGCCGTTTAGAGGAAATTCAAATTTCCAGTTACCTTGAGCAGGGCTTTACCTTCTTAATTAAGAATATAACTGATATTAGCAAAATTACCTTGCAAGTGTTAATGGCGCTTTTGTTGAGCTTATTTTGCTTATTAGAAAAACCGCGCTTAATTGAATTTACAAAGAAATTTAGAACGAGCAAGATCTCATCCATCTACGTAGAAATTGAATATTTTGCACACAAATTCGTTGGAACGTTCGGTAAAGTAATTGAAGCACAATTAATAATTGCTTTGGTGAACTGTATTCTTACAACCATCTCCTTATGGCTGCTTGATTTCCCGCAGCTAGGCGGTTTATCGATTATGATTTTTGTTTTGGGATTAATCCCGGTTGCCGGTGTGATAATTTCATTAATCCCACTTGTGATTATTGCCTATAGTATTGGCGGCATAATGAAGGTTCTCTATGTCGGGATTGCGATTGCGATTATTCATGGCATTGAAACTTATATTTTAAATCCAAATTTAATGAGTTCAAAAACAAATCTTCCTGTCTTCTATACATTTATTGTCTTGATTTTCTCCGAGCACTTTTTGGGAGTGTGGGGTCTGATTATTGGAATACCTATATTTGTGTTCCTTTTGGATGTATTAGATGTGACGGATAGTAAAAAAGTATTGTGAAAAAGCCTTTTCTTATAGGCTTTTTTCTTTTGGCTGATTTCTGCTATTCTAAAAGTAAGAACTTTATAAGGAGGATTTCTTTATGAGCGAATGCAAGCTAGATCACTCGCAGGAAGATGTTATAAGTAAATACGAATCCCAAGCAGCTTTTTTACCTGAGGAGATGAAGGAGTTATTTAATCAGTTTTTTACCAAAGATCATACACAAAATATTTTAAATGAGGTTTTTCATCTCTTAAAAAAATATGATTTAGCATCGGCTGAAGAGCAGAACGAAAGAAATAACCGCTTATATTTGGTGCTGAAGAATGTTTAATGAGTAAGGCCCCTGCGCGCTTAGCCAGGGGCTGTTTTCTATACTTAATCGTTAACAAATACAGGTTTTCTTCTTAACTCCAATCTTGTCATGAAGCTCAATTTTTTTAATGTACTCGGTTGCTAAAGGCACTTTACAAGCTGTATTCCCGACATCGACATGTACCTTGCCAATCTTTTCAGCCATCTTTTTTGCTTCCTCATGCAATGCCGTAACATAGGCCCCAACACTGATTACAAAGCCATTCATCACATAACGAACACGGTTTTTTTCTTCGTGAATGGTGGTTTCCACTTGCTGTAAAAGGGTACGAATTTCCTCTAGGTCTAATTTTTCATCAGCTGTAATCGATAAGTAATTCGCATATGTACTCCACCCGGCTACGGCCGTCATTTCTACATCCGATTTCATCCATTCCCGTGCAAGGTCAAGTGCAAAGGAGCTTTCAGCGGCGGCTCTTGCCACTGTATATTCGGCATGCATATACCAGTTAGCATGCTTAACCCAATCTTGGAGCGTTTCTTTCGTCATCAATTTTGGGTTGACGGAAAGTCCTGCTAAATACATGGCATCGGAATTACCAGTATTGTATAGCGCCAATGCTAACTCTTGATCTTTTTTAACCGGCTTCACCAGCTTTTTTAAATCGCCAACTTTTACCCCGAAAAGGGATCCTTGTGCACCATGGTTGATAAACGTTTTTTTCGTTTGCTCCGTCCCTAACTCTGCAAGCTTCCATATGATTTCATCCAATGTCATTATGGTACCCTCCAAGCATTTTTCCTCATTTTATCATCATTTTGGGAAAATTTCCTTTTGCTACGCATCAATTATTAATGAAATATGGTATGTTAGAAAATATTAAAGTAAGACAACTTAATAATGTATAAGAAAAGAGGATTCGATGGGAGAATTATTACAGCTTTTGAAACGCGGAAATAAGTCGGCCATGCTTGCCGCCATTATTAATACGATTATTTCGATTATTAAAGGTGTTGCCTTTTTGTATACTGGCAATGTTGCGATGTTTGCCGAAACGATGCATAGTCTCGGGGATGCAGCCAATCAGTTATTTGTGTTTATCGGATCAGCCTTAAGTAAAAAGGCGCCAACAGAAAAATTTCCGAATGGATTTGGCCGCTTAGTAAATTTAGTTCTTTTGGGCGCAGTGTTGATAGTCGGCATTATGGCGTTTGAAACCATTAAAGAAGGATGGCACCATGTTTTACATCCAACAAAGTCCGGCGGGTTTATGATTAATATTATTGTCCTAGCCGTTTCTACGATTCTTGAAACATTTGTCTTGTTTAAAGCAATGAAAGAAATTTTACATGAAATTGATGTAAAAGCAAGTGGTCCGAGTGTTTTTGCAAAAAGTTTTGCCAATTTAGGAAAAGCAAAACCAGCGACAAAGCTTGTGTTTATGGAAGACCTTGTGGCAGCTTCGGGCGGTTTGTTAGCGATTATAGCCGTTGTGATTGCCCACTTTACGAATTTCCACCAGTTAGAGGGGATTGCTTCGATGCTGATTGGTGCGATGATGTTTTTTGTGGTTGGGAAGGTCTTTTTAGACAATGCTGCGGGTGTAATTGGCCAGGCAGATGAGGAAATGGAAAACAAAATCGGGGTACTTGTTATGGAAGATCCTGATGTAAAGGACATCCAGGACATTACTGTCATTAAAGAGGGAGAAGACCTGCACGTTGAATTGGAAATTGAAATAGATCCAGGTTTAACTGTTGCTGCGGCTGATGATATTAAAGACCGTTTAGAGGAAAAAATTATGGCGGAAAGAGGGGTCGTCGATGTCACAATAGAGATAGATGAAGAGGATGGCGTGATGACATGGCAAAACCGCAGTGAATCACCAGCAGAATAGGAAATGGGCTGCATGAAGGGGAATAAATTGTTGTCGTGATTGGGAATAAAGATCCTCAGAAATTGAATTAGGTTCGCGCTTATAAGCACGAACCTTTTGCTTTTCTTATTCCCATGGTTTATGGGTAGTAAAAACACTTGCCAGTTCTTTACTGCTTTTCCGATGCTTTTTCCGCTTCTCCGCTCTTTCTCCGCTGGTTTCATGAAGCTTCTTTTCTTCTTCAGTTTCAGGGATAATGCTTGGGACTTTTGATGGCTTTCCATTTTTATCTAACGCGACAAACGTCAAGAAGGCGGTGGCGGCAATTTTTCGGTCACCAGAAATTAGCTTTTCTGCAATGACCTTGACGAAAATCTCCATTGAAGACGTTCCAGTAGATGTGACAAAGGTTTCAATACAAACCGAATCCTTCGGTGTAATCGGGCTTAGGAAATCGACAGAATCAATAGATGCAGTTACGCATTCAGTCCTGGAATGTCTTGTTGCAGATATAGAGGCAACCATATCAATATCACTAAGTAACTTCCCGCCAAACAAGGTATTATGGTTATTAACGTCATTCGGAAAAATCCTGCTCGTCCTTACGACTCTTGATTCATTACACGTTTTTGCTTCCATTTTTAGTACCTCCAACTCTTCAATAATTCTTTAAATTTTGTTTAAAACTACTTCTAGAAACGAAAAAACCGCCTAAAAGCAGCAAAATGGAGTAACGCATTGTTTAATCATACATAATAAGTACATGAATAAACAACTGGAAAGAGGAAGAAGTGGTTTAAAATGAGAAGAACCATTTATAAATGGTTATTATTAGTTTCTTCTATTTTCTTCGGGACAGCAGGCTGCCAAAATAGTATAAACATACTCAAATCCAAATATAACGTTTCAGCACACTATGAAAATAATCAGACAGAAAACAGCATTCAAAAAGGAATAAGAAAATATTTAATTTCTCATCATGTAAATGGCAGTATTGCTATTGTAAAGAAGAATGAAATTATTTTTCAAGAGGGAGTGGGGTTTGCTAATAGGAAAAGGCAAATCGCAAACCAACCATCGACAGCACATCCGATTGCTTCAATTACGAAGCTGATGGTTGCGACAAGTATTATGCAGCTCCAGGATCAAGGGAAATTAACCATCCAAGATTCTGTGTCAACTTTCATACCAGACTTTCCAAATGGGAAGAACATCAAACTCATCCATTTATTAAACCACACCTCTGGAATCCAGGCTCCTCGTTGGGATTTAGGTAAAAAGAAGCCTGCAGCAATTGTGAAAAGGCTCAATACAACATCGATTAGGTTCCCTGCAGGTACTCAATGGGATTACAATGATATTAATTATTTGGTTCTTGGGTTTATAGTGGAAAAAGTGTCCGGGGAACCGCTCCATAAATACATTCAGAAAAATATATTCAACAAGGCTTCGATGGGGAATTCGGGTTTTATTTCGGATATGCCACCGGTTTATTCAACAGGCTATTTAAAACTTGGAAACCAATTGATACCGGCAAAGAGATTGAATACTAATTTGCTTTTTGGATGCGGTGATATTTATTCCACAGTTCTGGATTTATGTTTATTTGATGAAGCATTAATGAGTGGAAAGCTTATTTCTAAACAAAGTTTAAAGGAAATGCTGACTCCAGGACCGAAATCAAATTATGGTTTAGGACTTTATGTCTTAGATTCCATGGTCTATAGCAGGGGTGCCGTGGGGGGATGGGAATCGCTTCATGTTTATTTTAAAAATAAAACCTCAATTGCAATCCTCTTGAATGTTCGCGACAAAGGGATTGACATCCATCAGGTTGCCAAGGACGTTTATAAGATGATGAATGAAAAGCATTTATGATAAAGTACATATATCAATAATTTTAGCAGGGGGCTCGAGGGATGAGTTTACAAGCACAGATTATGAAGGAATTAAATGTTACGCCAAACATTCAACCAAAAGAAGAGATTCGAAAGCGGATTGATTTTTTAAAAAATTACCTGCTTAAAACAAAGGCAAAAGGCTATGTTTTAGGAATCAGCGGAGGCCAGGATTCGACACTTGCCGGACGTCTCGCCCAGCTGGCAGTCGAGGAACTGCGTAACGAAGGAACCGAAGCGATGTTTGTTGCTGTCCGTCTTCCATACGGAGTCCAACAGGATGAGGAAGATGCTAAGCTATCTTTAGCGTTTATCCAAGCTGATCGGGAAACGAGCTTTAATATCAAGGCAGCTGTTGATGAAGTGCAAAAAGAATATGACCAAAGTTATGAGGGCGGGTCGATAAGTGATTATCAAAAAGGTAATGTTAAGGCGAGAATGAGAATGATTGCTCAATATGCCGTCGGCGGCATGGAAGGGCTGCTTGTGATCGGTACAGATCATGCCGCAGAAGCGGTTACTGGTTTCTATACAAAGTATGGGGATGGCGGCGCAGACCTCCTTCCATTGACTGGCTTAACGAAACGGCAGGGCAAAGCCTTACTTAAAGAACTTAGAGCAGACGAACGACTTTACTTAAAGGTTCCAACTGCAGACCTGCTTGACCAGAAACCAGGTCAGGCAGATGAAACAGAGCTTGGGATAACCTATGATGAACTTGATGACTATCTTGAAGGGAAGTCTGTTTCTAAAGAAGTCGCAGAAAAGATTGAAAAGCGGTATATCATCACTGTACATAAACGGCAACTTCCTGCTAGTATGTTTGATGATTGGTGGAAATAAGAAATTGGAAACGCCTTGAATAGAGCGGGCTTATGACCCTAAAGCTCTAAGGAGCTGGGGCTAGACAGTTATTAAGGGTAAAAGAACTCATACAAATAAAAAATGCGGAGTGAAGAGATTGCCTAAAAAAGGGCAGTCTTTTTTTTGAATATTGTTCCTTTAAAAAGTAACAACCTGTGTACATTATTTGAATGCTGATATTTTAATCCTCTAATGCTTTATCACGATAAAATTTTCCATTGACAAAGGATATGCTCGAGCGTATTCTAGTAACATAATCATTATTCGGAAATCATAAAAGAGATAAAAGCATCGAGAGGGGTTCTCACAATGGGGAAGACAAATAAATTAGGGTTTTGGGTATTAACGGCACTTGTGGTTGGAAATATGGTAGGTTCAGGGATATTCATGCTGCCAAGATCATTATCAGAGGCAGCTAGTCCGGCTGGGGTCATTATGGCATGGCTGTTAACCGGTTTCGGTGTTTTGATGATTGCCCTAGTATTTGGAAATTTAGCGATTCGCAAGCCAAACTTAACAGGCGGGCCGCAAATTTATGCCAAGGAGCTTTTTAAACCAGGTTCACAGGCATCAATTTTAGCGGGATTTATGTCGTCCTGGGGATACTGGATCGGAAATCTTGCTGGAATTGTGGCCGTTATTACAACCTTCGCCGGTTATTTATCAACTTTCTTTCCGGTTTTAACCAGCAAGACCCCATGGTTTACCATTGGCGGCTTTACCCTCATGGTTGGTAATGGACTAACTTTTATCGTTTGTACGATTATGTTATGGGGAATTCACTTAATCATTATGCGCGGGATGGAAAGTGCCGGGAAATTAAATTTTGTTGCTACAGCTGCAAAGGTCATCGGTTTTTTCTTGTTTATCATTATTGGATTGTTTGCCTTTGAAAAAAGCAATATCCTGCCATTTGTGGCAGTGAGGGCAGACGAGGCAGGACACGCCCTTGGAATAATGTCTCAAGTCAATAATGCAGCCGTAAACACATTGTGGGCGTTTATTGGCATCGAGTCAGCGGTTGTGTTTGCCGGCCGTGCTAAAAAACAGACGGATGTGAAACGGGCGACGGTTCTTGGTTTATTTATTGCCTTAGCCATATATATGGGGATTAGCACACTTGTGATGGGGATGTTAGATCAAAACACACTAATTCACTCTGACAAGCCCATGATTGACGCGATACAATCTGTTTTAGGACCGTTAAGCGGAAAAGTGTTAGCAGGAATCGGCTTAATCAGTTTATTTGGGTCAACGATTGGCTGGGTAATGCTAAGTGCAGAAGTTCCTTATCAAGCAGCAAAACAAGGGATATTTCTTCCTGCTTTTTTAAAAGAAAATAAAAAGGGGTTACCATCCTTTTCTCTTCTTTTGACAAATGGAA
Source organism: Neobacillus sp. WH10 (assembly GCF_030123405.1). Taxonomy (GTDB): domain Bacteria; phylum Bacillota; class Bacilli; order Bacillales; family Cytobacillaceae; genus Neobacillus. The sequence continues at coordinate 4,518,054 of NZ_CP126110.1, read as the reverse complement.
TTGGTCAGTTATTTATTTTTTCAACGGTATCAAAGTCGATATCAGGTGCTTTCGATTTCATTATTCTGATAGCAACTCTAGCCTATTTAGTGCCTTACTTTATTTCATCCATTTATCAGCTTAAATTGGTTATTACCGGAGAAACGTATAAGAGTGATCGATCAAGAATTACAGATGGAATCATCGCTCTTCTTTCCACGATTTATTCCATTTGGATTATAATCGCTGGAACAGCGGACATAAAAACATTTATTTATGGAATAATCTTGATAGCAAGCGGGAGTCTTTTCTACGGTCCATTAATGAAAAGGAACGATAAAGTTAAACAAAAAGAGGCGTTATCAGCTTAACCTGTCAGTAATTCTCTGATAGGTTTTTATTTTTTCTAAAAGGGTAAAATAAATTTATTCTATTCGATTTTTTCTTTTGACAGAATGTAAGGGATATAATATGATTATTAAATCCTAGAAAAACAATCAGAATTAGGGGGTTTATGTTGCGAGATGAAAAAACTAACAGTTATTTTTGCACTCTTACTAAGCTTTATGTTTGTTTTGTCTGCATGCGGTAAGGATAATAATGCCGTTAAAGACAACAAGCCTGCTGAAAAGGCTAATCAGGATTTATTGAAAAAAGTAAAAGACGAAGGAAAGCTTATCATTGGTACTGAAGGTACGTATGCTCCTTTTACGTTCCATGATGCGAATGGAAAGCTAACCGGATTTGATGTTGAGGTTGCAGAAGAAGTAGCCAAGCGTTTAGGCGTGAAGGCAGAGTTCAAGGAAACACAATGGGATGCGATGTTTGCTGGTCTTGATGCGAAGCGTTTTGATATGGTAGCTAATCAGGTTGGAATTCGTCCTGACCGCCAGAAAAAGTACGATTTCTCTGATCCTTATATTACCTCTGCTGCCGTGTTAATCGCCTCAAAAGATAATGATAAAGTAAAATCATTTGCGGACATGAAGGGATTAAATTCTGCTCAATCCTTGACGAGTAACTATGCAGATATTGCGAAAAAGAACGGCGCTAATATTGTCGGTGTAGATGGTTTCCAACAAGCAGTTGAACTGATTGCACAGAAACGTGTCGATGTAACTGTCAATGATAAAATTGCCTATTTAGATTATACAAAGCAAAAGCCAGATGCACCAATCAAAATTGTTGCAACTGCCGAGGATGTCTCATCTAGTGGATTTATGTTTAGGAAGAAAAATGACACACTTGTTGATGCAGTAAATAAAGCATTAAAAGACATGGTTGATGATGGCACTTACAAAAAAATCTCTGAGAAATGGTTTGGTGTAGATGTACTTAAATAGTATTTTTGCTGACCCAGAAAGAACAGCAAGATTAATTGATATCGCTAAAACCTCCCTTCAGCCTCTGCTGGAGGGTGCTATTATGAACACCATACCATTAACAATTATTTCGTTTATTGTTGGCCTGAGTTTGGCTATTCTGACAGCACTTGCACGTATTTCTCATGTTAAGTTTTTTCAAATTATTGCAAGAGTCTATGTTTCTGCTATTCGCGGAACGCCATTATTGGTGCAATTATTTATTATTTTTTATGGTCTTCCAAATATCGGAATTACGCTAGATCCATTTATTTCTGCTGTAATTGGCTTCTCCCTAAGTGTTGGTGCGTACGCATCAGAAATAATTCGTGCTGCGATTCTTTCCATTCCAAAAGGTCAGTGGGAAGCAGGCTATTCGATTGGTATGACCTATACGCAAGCATTAAAAAGAATTATTCTGCCCCAGGCTGTAAAAGTATCGATACCGCCGTTATCGAATACCTTTATTAGTCTTGTAAAAGATACCTCGCTTGCTTCACTCGTGCTTGTAACCGAGATGTTTCGCCGCGCCCAGGAAATCGCTTCAACCAATTATGAGTTTTTATTGGTCTATTCCGAAGCAGCTCTGCTTTATTGGGTTATTTGTTTTTTCCTTTCATTAATCCAAGGATTTATGGAAAAGAGACTGGATCGTTACGCATCTTAAGAATGTACGGGGAAAGGGGGTTTTACGATGATATCGATAAAAGGTTTGTATAAACAATTTGGTCAATTAGAGGTTTTAAAAGGAATTGATCTCGAAGTTGAAAAAGGAAAAGTAGTTGTTGTCATCGGGCCGTCAGGTTCTGGAAAGACAACCATGCTCCGCTGTTTAAATGTGTTGGAAATCCCCACAAAAGGTGTCATTTCCATCGAAGGCCAAAGCCTGGATTTTTTTAAAAACGTTCCGAAAAAAAATATCGCTTCATTCCGCCGTTTAACAGGAATGGTTTTTCAAGGTTATAATCTTTTTCCTCATAAAACTGCCCTTGAGAACGTCATGGAAGGGCCAGTAATTGTTAAAGGGGAGAATAAAGACACTGCCCGTAAAAAGGCTCAGGCTCTATTAGAGAAGGTTGGTCTTGGTGATAAGCAGGATTACTATCCCGCACAGCTTTCGGGAGGGCAACAGCAGCGTGTAGGGATTGCCCGGGCATTGGCGATGGAGCCGGAGGTCATGCTGTTTGATGAACCAACCTCGGCGCTTGATCCTGAGCTTGTAGGTGAAGTATTAAAAGTAATGAAGGATCTTGCCAGGGATGGGATGACGATGATCGTTGTCACTCATGAAATGCGCTTTGCCCGTGAAGCTGCCGATGAGGTCATTTTTATGGATCAGGGCGTTATTGTTGAACGAGATAAGCCGAATGAAATCTTCACCAATCCTAAAGAAGAACGAACAAAGAAGTTTTTGAATCTGATTCAGTAAGGTGCTATAGCTTAAGTTGCTATTGCACTTTTTTTGTTTAAGTGACTGAAATTGGGAAGATAGGGTCAGCTAGAAGGGGCCAACTTGACTATTAACGGAAAAGTGGCCCAAATGATGAGAATTCCATTGCCCACAAAAAAGAAACTCCTATGGTAGCAACAAAGCTTGCAAAGTAATCAATATCTTTTCATCCTGTACTATTACCCAAATTTTGTCGAAGATTGTTATGTTCTAAATTGGCAGAAAATGATAAAATTGTCTTAAGTGTGAAACCTTTTACATTTTTATCCGTATTACCTACTATACATAACTTAAGAGGAAGGGAAGGATGCTCCATGCTTGAAATTTTTTGAAATCATAGACTACAGTACACTTTCCTTTATATTCTTCACCATAATAAAAAATAAGGAATGATGCACATGGAACCTTTCAGCATACCTTTAGAAACGATTTATTTGTATGGACTAATCATTTCGGGTGTATTAACGGTTTTATATGTTTTATTTGCAGATGTGTTTCATTTTCACGGGGCTGGCGACGGCGGGCTGCACTTCCTTAACCCTGTCTTAATTTTTGCCTTCGTAACCATTCTGTCTGCAAGCGGATACTTGTTTGAAAAGCTATCATCTTTACATTATTTACTCATTTTAGCTATTTCGGCAGTAATCGCCTTTATTGTTGTTACCCTACTAAATGTCTTTGTCCTCGTACCGTTGTCTTCCGCAGAGGAGTCACTAGTTTATAAAGAATCTGATTTGCGAGGAAGGATTGGGACTGTTATTACTTCGATTCCTGCTGATGGTTACGGAGAAGTGTTGATTGAGAGCACGAGCGGCAGAATAGCCAAACCAGCTTCCAGCTTTGATGGAGACCAGATTCCAAATGGCTCTCGCGTGCTTGTGGTTCAAGTGAAAAATGGTGTTCTCGAAGTAACCGTACATCATCAATTAGAAAGCTATATCTAGAAGGGGGTTTTAAGAAATGGAATTTAACGTTATTTGGATTATTATTGGGATTGTTGCACTTATTTTAATTGCTTTAATCGGTGTCTTTATCACTAAGTACAGAACTGCCGGGCCGGATGAGGCTCTAATTGTTACAGGAAGCTTTCTTGGAAACGGAAATGTACACGTAGACGAATCAGGAAATAAAATCAAAATTATCCGCGGCGGCGGTAGCTTTATTTTACCAGTATTCCAACAGGCAAAACCGCTTAGCTTGCTATCTAGTAAACTAGAAGTTACTACACCAGAGGTTTACACAGAACAGGGTGTGCCGGTCATGGCTGATGGCGTCGCGATTATTAAAATTGGCGGCTCAATCAGTGAAATTGCTACTGCTGCTGAACAATTCCTTGGAAAGCCAAAGGAAGACCGAGAAAATGAAGCAAGAGAAGTTCTTGAAGGCCACCTAAGATCGATTCTTGGTTCGATGACAGTTGAAGAAATCTATAAAAATCGCGATAAATTTTCTCAAGAGGTTCAAAGAGTTGCGTCACAGGATCTTGCAAAAATGGGACTCGTTATTGTATCGTTTACGATTAAAGATGTTCGGGACAAAAATGGCTACCTTGATTCCCTTGGTAAACCGCGAATCGCTCAGGTTAGAAGAGATGCTGATATTGCCACAGCTGAAGCGGAAAAAGAAACCCGTATCAAAAAAGCAGAAGCTTCTAAGGAAGCTAAGCGTAATGAATTAGAGCGGGCAACAGAAATTGCTGAAGCAGAAAAAATCAATCAACTGAAAATTGCGGAATTCCGCCGTGAACAGGATATCGCAAAAGCAAAGGCCGACCAAGCTTACGACCTTGAAAGTGCACGTTCGAAGCAGGACGTAATGGAACAAGAAATGCAAATCAAAATTATAGAAAGACAAAAACAAATTGAGTTAGAAGAAAAAGAAATTCAGCGCCGTGAACGCCAATATGATTCCGAAGTGAAGAAAAAAGCTGATGCCGATCGTTATTCTGTTGAGCAATCTGCAGCAGCTAATAAGGCTAGAGAAATTGCGGAAGCGGAAGCCAATAAATACCGTATCGAAGCTATGGCAAAGGCGGAAGCAGAGCGGATTCGCCTCGACGGTCTTGCTAAAGCAGAAGCACAAAAGGCACAAGGGTCGTCAGAAGCAGAAATTATCCGCCTAAAAGGTTTGGCAGAAGCCGAAGCGAAGGAAAAAATCGCTGAAGCCTTCGAGCAATTCGGTCAAGCGGCGATTCTCGACATGGTCATCAAAATGCTTCCTGAATATGCGAAGCAAGTGGCAGCTCCATTATCTAATATTGATAAAATTACTGTTGTGGATACTGGCGGCGGTTCAGGAGAAAATGGCGGTGCTAATAAAATTACCAGTTATGCGACCAATTTAATGGCGAGCCTCCAAGAGTCATTAAAAGCATCAAGCGGTATCGATGTAAAGGAACTGATTGAAAACTACTCAGGTAAAGGTAATGTGCGAAGAAGCATTGAAGAACTAACAGAAGAGGTTAAAAAGAAAGACGAATAAATACACAAAAATCCTTATCGACTTCGATAAGGATTTTTTAATGCCATATTCCTATAAAAAAAGTGGGTGCCCCGCCCTTCGGAGCACCCTTGGTATATAAAAGAGAGAGGTTAATTTGGAATGAGTTAGATGGTTGATAACCATGTGCTGCATCAAAGAGTCGATAACCTTAAGCTTGAGAGTTCTTCAAGTTATCACCTCTTATTAACTACAGTTTCATCTTAGCGGGAAAAATTGAAGATGTTATGAGGATTTTGTGGTGAATTTGTGAAGTTACAAAAATCACAGACTTAAGGTGATATAGTAATTGTATGGGGAGTGGTGATTCATGAAGATTTTATTAGTTGACGATGAACGCAGAATCATAGAAGTTCTCGAAGCCTACCTAGAAAGAGAAGGCTATGAAATTCATAGTGCTGATAATGGAATAGACGCCTTGAAAAAGGCTAAAACAATTGACCCTGACCTAATCATTTTAGACTTAATGCTACCTGATATTTCTGGTGAAGAGGTTTGCCGTTTAGTACGAAAAGAGTCGGATGTCCCAATTCTGATGCTTACTGCAAAATCGGCCGAGGATGACCGCATCAACGGGATTGTCATGGGAGCAGACGACTATTTAACCAAGCCATTCAGCCCGAGGGAAGTAGTCGTCCGTGTCCAGGCGATTTTAAGGCGTGTGAAAAAGACGGAAAAAGTGGAACGCCTCGAATTCAACGGTAAAAAACTAGCAATTGATTTAATAAAGAAAGAAGTAACGGTAAATGGTGAGGATGTTACCTTAACTCCGATTGAATATAAACTTCTAACCAATATGGCGGTCAATCCGGGCCGGGTTTACAGCCGGATGGATTTGCTTGAAAAGATTCAAGATGAAGGTATTTATTATGAAGGCTATGAACGGAGTGTTGATACCCATATCAAAAATCTGCGTAAAAAAATTGAAGCAGATTCGAGGCAGCCAGACTTTATTTTAACCGTGTTTGGGATGGGCTATAAATTTGGAGGGGTACTAGATGCTGCACACACTCCGGTCTAAGATCTTGTTTTATTTAGTCCTCATCTCAATGATTGGGATATTAATTGTCAGCTTTTTTATCCAATATGGTTTTGAAGAAAGTTTTAATAGTTATTTAGACCGGAATCGTGAAAAAAAGATTGATAGAATTATTACGGAAATTGAGAAGGATTATCGAAAAAATGGCCATTTTACAAGCGATCCAGTGTTTGGACTGCTCCATGAACATGCGATGACCGATCAGCTTTATTTTCAATTGTATGATCGTTTTGGACAAATTCAGATGGATTCGTCTAATATTCGCGGCATGCTAAATAGCTTTGGCTTAACTGAACCGGCACCAGATGGGGAAGAGTGGCACTCCAAAACCTATACGCTGAAAGTCGACAATGCCATTATCGGCAAACTTGTTGCCATCTATCCGGAGGGATTAATTGACGATGAATACACGTTTATCCAAACCATCCAATTGTATATATTGGCGGCTGTTTGCTTAACGATTGTGTTAGCGATTGTCTTTAGTATGCTTTTTTCGAAAAAGTTAACCTCCGGATTGAAAAAGCTGTCGTTTGCAGCTGGTGAGCTTAAGCAGCACAATCTTGATATTCGCATTCCATTATCAGGTTTGCCTACTGAGGTAAAGCAGATCGCGATTTCATTCAATAATCTTGCTGAATCATTGGCAAAGGAAGAAATGCTGCGGAAGCAATTTACCGGTGACCTGGCACACGAGCTGAGGACACCGCTTGCCACACTAAGAAGTCAAATTGAAGCTTTTCAGGACGGGATATGGGAACCGACCCCGCAGCGGCTTCAGGTAAGTCATGAAGAATTGATGCGCTTAGTACGGCTTGTTAACGAGTTAGAAAAATTGCTTGCTGCTGAGAACCCGCAAATCAAACTTGAAAAAATGGAGCTGGAAGCAGGAAGTGTGTTAGCAGCGTTATGGGAAATGTTTTTGCCTATTTTTAAAGAAAAGGGCGTTGGTCTTCGAATTGAAGAACTTGCACAGGAGGAAATATTTAAGGCGGACAAAGACCGATTGATGCAAATCCTCTCCAATGTTCTTAATAATGCCCTGAAATACACGCCTGAGGGAAAGAATGTTACGATTTCGGTGGTTACGGATATGGAAGGCTTTGTGGGCTTTAAAATTCAAGATGAAGGTTCAGGAATGAATGAGGAGGATATCCCGCATATTTTCGAACGGTTCTATCGCGGTGACAAATCCCGCGACCGCAAAACAGGGGGGATCGGCATCGGTCTTTCCATTGTTAAGGCCTTAATGGATGCCCATAAAGGCATCATCAAGGTAAAAAGCAGGTTGAATAAGGGAACTAGCATTACCTTATGGTTTCCGCAGGAAAACTAAAAAGGCCGCTCAACTAAGAAGCGGCCTTTTTGTACTATTTTAATAGTTCTTTAATATTGTAGACCTTTCCACTTTCAACATTACCGCTTAGAATGAGATCCACTAAAGCATTAGCAACTACATCTGCCTGTAATAGCATGTTCTTTTCCTTATATTCCTTAAATTGTTCCAGGTCTTTAAAAGCTTCCTTGGTGGATGAACGGATGGTTTCCTGCATTTTTGTGTCCATTACACCAGGGCTAAAAGCGATAATTTTGTTGTTTGTTTTCAATTCTGTTTGCTCAATTGCGGCCGTTTCTGTGAACATATTTAACCCAGCCTTGGAACTGCAATAAATACTCCAGCCTTCAAATGAACGAACAGCTGCACCTGAAGAAACATTAATCACGGTTACCTTCGTATTGGTTAACTGAGCCTTGCTCAAAAATAAATTGGTAATAAGAATAGGTGCGATTAAATTTACTTGGATATTCCGAATGACCGGAGTTTGATCTAAATTACCAATCGTCTGGATAGGCTCAATCACACCGGCATTATTAAAAAGAAGAATTTCCTTTGGATCTTTTTGAAAAATATAATGGGCAATATCCATAAAGACTTCCTGAACTTCTTTTTCTAATGAAAGGTTACAGGAAAAGTGGTTATATTCAATTCCACTTTCGATTGCAAGTCTTTTTATTTCTTCATTCTCTGTCCGAGAAACCGAAACAACGGCGATTTGTTCTTGTATTAGCCGCTTTGTAATTGCCTCGCCTAACCCTTTTGATGCGCCAGTAATGATTGCATATTTCATGTAAAACTCTCCCTTATAACCCAGTTACTATGTATTTCCTATTTTATCCTTCAAGGAATTTTAAAGCAAATAAAAGTGAAGCTTCAACAAGTGGAGTTTTTTTCACCCCTACTGATTGTTAGTCTTGTTCGTACAGTCTTGAAAGTGGGGTCTTATAGGCTCGTTAATACGGGATAAAAAAAGGCAGCTCCAGATGGAACTGCAAATTAACGTGGATAAGGTTTAACTAACCTTTGCTGACGCATCGGTTAGTTGAACTATATCTCAGCAATCGTGCATTTACTGACAGTATTACCTCAACGATACTAGATTTGAGGAAGGGGATCTACTGCCCGTTAATGCGGGATAGAATTTCTTCCACTCATTTAGGAAGGATTGAGTAGAAGCATTAGGATGTTCTAGGACCTGAGGGGTAGGTCCGGATTGCTTTACTTCACCATTCACGATAATCGCCAGACGATTCGTGAGGTAATTGATCTCCATCAGATCATGGCTGACAAACACAGCCGTGGTTTGGGCAGTTTCGGTAATGCCCTTGAAATCTTCCATTAATTTGATTTTGGTTGGAAAATCTAAAGCTGAAAAGGGTTCATCTAGAAAAAGAACCTCCGGCTCAACAATCATCGCTCGCGCTAAGTTGACGCGCTGAGCCTCTCCGCCGGACAGATAAAGCGCATTTTTTTTCGACAAATGGCTGATACCAAACAGTTCCATCCATTGGGCCACTTTTTCCTTAATGACACTTTTCGAAACTTTCCTTAAGGTTAAACCAATTGAAATATTGTAAAAAACGGTGCCATCTAAAAGCAGCGATTGCTGCAGGGCTATTGAAAACTTTCTCCTTAAATCAAGCGGGGCATTTCCATTAGGAATGTTCTCTCCGCGGTAGAGAATATCGCCGCTGGTTGGCTGCTCAAGAAATGCTGCCAGCTTTAGCAGAGTGCTTTTTCCAGCACCGTTTGGTCCCATAATACCAAGAAATTCACCATCGTAAATCTGAAATTCAGGAATATCAAGAATCGTTTTAGTATGGGCCTTAAAGGTGATGTCTTTCAGCTCAATTAACGGGTTCATGATATTCGCTTCCTTTGCTGTAAAAATGTTAACGCGGCTGTAATCAACAGGGCAACCGACAATAAAATGAATGAAAGGGCTAAGGCAATGTCAAAGTTCCCTTTTGAAACTTCCATCACTATCGTCGTAGTTAAAATGCGTGTATCTCCCTGAATATTTCCACCGACCATCATTGCGGCGCCAACCTCAGCTATTACGCGGCCAAAGCCGGCCATAACTGCCGCAAATATCGCAATTTTTAATTGCTTAATGAGAATCGCCAGTGTTTGCAGCTTTGTTGCTCCCAGTGCTTTAATTTGCAGCAGCATTTTATCACTGACTTGCTGGAATGCCGTGCATGTCAGGCTTGTGACGATTGGCAGGCTAACTAAAATTTGTGCCATTACAATCGCTGTCGGCGAATAGAGTAAGGTAAGGTCGCCTAATGGGCCGGAGCGCCATAACAGCATCGTAATCCAAAGACCTGCAACAACTGGAGGCAGTCCCATACCAATATTAATGAATAATAAGAGCAGTCTGCGCCCTTTGAATCTAGTTAATCCGAGTAAAATTCCAAGTGGCAATCCGATGATGCTACTAATCAGACTGGAAATGAGACAGACCTTAAGGGTTAGCCAGGTAATTGCAAAAACTTCCCTGTCACCAGAAAAGATCATTTCTATTGCTTTTTTCAGTCCATCTATTAGTAATTCCATATACGTAATGCCTCCAGGATTCCCTTTAGAAGAATGATAGGAAGGAGACCTAGGGGTCCCCGCTATCTATAATAAATATTATTCTGTGTACTTAAAGAATAACGATTGTCCGTATTCTTTCTTACCGAAGTTCTCGATCACGTCTTGAGTTTTGCTATCTACCATAAAGTTTACAAATTTTTCTGCGTCTTTACTATTAATTTTGTCATGTTTTTCAGGATTTACTTGCATTACGTGATAAATATTCATTAAATCATTTCCGCCTTCAACGACGATTTTTAATGTATCCAAATTCTTTTCCTGGGCTAGCCATGTAGCACGGTCTGTTAAAACATAGCCCTTTTTCTCTGCAGCAACTTGTAAGGTTTGTCCCATTCCTTGGCCAGTTGATACATACCAATCGCCAGCTGGTTGAATGTTATCAGCAGTCCAAATGCCAAGTTCTTTTTTATGTGTACCAGAGTCGTCTCCACGTGAAACGAAAGTAGACTTCGTATCAGCCAATGTTTTGAAAGCTGCTTTGATGTCATTTCCGCTTACACCTGCTGGATTGTCCTTTGGTCCTACTAAAATAAAGTCATTATACATAACACGTTTGTAGTTAATCGCGTCACCAGCATCAACAACTGCTTTTTCGGCTGCCGGAGCATGAACAAGAAGGACATCGGCTTCCCCTCTTGTACCCATTTCTAATGCCTGGCCAGTACCAACTGCGATCGTTTTGACTTTTACGTTATTTTCCTTTTCGAACATTGGGACTAATACATCTAATAATCCGCTGTCCTGTGTGCTTGTTGTCGTAGCGAGAATCAATTCTGTTGGTGCCGGTTTCGGTGCCGGCTTTTTCTCTTTTGCAGCAGTGTCTTTTGTGTCAGAGTTTCCGCAAGCTGATAAAACTAGCAGCATCAGAGCAAATAATGTGATTAAAAAGCGATTTTTTTTCATACGAGTTCCTCCGTTTGACTTGTTTGATAGATGATCTTTCCTAAATCTTGAATGGAATAGCCTTCTAAATCAATTAGGCTGTTTTTGAAGAGGTCAGACTGTAAGTATTGAATTAATTCCGTTAAGCTTTGTTTGTTCTCATCGGTAAAACGGAAAACAAGGTCAAACTGTTCTTTCGCTACTGGTACGAAATCTAGTCCTAAATGGCTGGCAGCAGAATGAATGCCAAAGGTAACATCGGCGATGCCTCTCGCAATGTAAGAAGCTGCTGACAAATGGTTCCATTCTTCATTGCCGTAACCGTTAATTTTACTAGGGGCAATACCGTAGCTTGCAAGCTTTGAATCTAGTAAAAATCTTGTCCCTGACCCTTTTTGGCGGTTAATAAATTGAACATCTTTTCTCGTGAGGTCAGAAAAATCAAGAATACTTTTCGAATTGCCTTTTGCGACAATAAACCCTTGCTCTCTTACGGCCAATCTAACAACCATGATAGATTCGTAAACAAACAGCTGATGGATAAATGGCAGATTATACTCTTGCGATGTCGGATCTAAAAGATGAATAGCTGCAATATCGGATTGACCTCGATAAAGCATCATTAGACCTTCTAAACTGCCGATGAAGGAAGGCTGAATTTGCAAATGTAACGCCTGTGCTGCTTGTTTGGTAAAATGTTCGACAAGAAAGTCATGGCTCCCGGAAAGCCGGATTGGCATGTTTGTATTGATTACAGGGCTTGTTTGTTCCACTGAAGATTTCTTTGCAGGAGCTTTCATATTCTCCTTAAATCTTTCCAACTCAGCATGTTCAATTCTCATTTTATTTCCGATTTTAAAGGCCTGCAGCTCGCCTCTTTTAATCAGCTCATAAACGGTATGTTTTGAGATTTGAAAGATTTGTGCCACCTCATCGGGAGTATACGCCTTTTCGTCCATTAGTCACCCTCCTTTTTCCAGTTTTATTTTATAAAAAGAATATCATACTAAATGTGACTTTTGTTAAGTTTTGTTAAGTTTTGTTAAGTTTCGTTGAGTTTTGTTTAGAATTGTCACGAATTGTTCAAGAAAATAAATAAGTAATAAGCTTTAAACTTTGAATAGTGTCTAGGTCCTGCATTGGAAAGTGTACATCAAGATGCTCCCTACATAAGTCAACATAGAATCACTAGCGTTTTCAATTTTGTCTAGATTAAGCACCTGTTCAAGTCGCTTAATCTTTTGGATTTTCCTTTATCTCAGTCAGGGTTCTCTAGTGCATACGTCACTAATCGGACGCCTCCGCTTTTCTAATGAATTCACATTTATTTCATAAATTTCACTTATTGTTCAATGGTGAGCAAAGAAGTTTGTTGTAGTATAGTAATTGAAGAAAAAAATTGTGGCTAAAGGGAAGGGATGTTCATGTCAAAACTTTTGTATATTACTGCAAATCCGAAGAATGACATTAAACTATCAAAAGGGATGCAAATTGGGGAAGTTTTTTTAGAAGAGTTTCAAAAGGCACAACCAAATGTCGAAATTGAGCGCTGGCACTTATATAATATGGATATCCCTGATATTGATATGGATCTTTTGTACGCCAGGGCAAAATTATCGTTCATGGGTTATACGAAAGAGCAGTTATCTGAAGTAGAGCGGACAAAGCTTGAAAAAATGCATGACCTTGCTGACCGTTTTATCGCTGCTGATTATTATGTGTTTGTCACACCAATTTGGAATCTCGGTGCTCCATCAATTTTGAAAAAGTTCATTGATAACTTATTTATTGCAGAAAAAACATTTACCAATACAGAATCAGGACCAAAAGGACTGCTTACCGGAAGAAAAGCCATTCACATTCAAACACGCGGAGGCATTTATTCAAGCGGCCCTATGTTTGAATTTGAAATGGGCGACCGTTATTTACAGAAGGTATTTAAATTCCTAGGATTCGAGATCTTTGATACGGTCGTTGCAGAGGGAATGGATCATTTTCCAAAAAAGGTGCCGGAAATTATGGCAAAAGCGAAAGAACAAGCAGCAGATGCAGCAAGAGAAATGGCAAATCAAACTGTTGCACAATAAAGTTCAACTAACCATCAGTTTTTCCCACTGATGGTTAGTTGAACTAATCGGGCATTTACGGGCAGTTGATCCCCCACGCATCCATTTTCCATAAAAGTCTCGAAATGAGGGAGGCTTACTGCCCATTAATGCGGGATAAAAAAGAGAGCGACTCGATGTGTGAGTCGCTTTTTAGTATTCAAATTTGCATAAAATGCTCTTATATCTACAAAAAATTTCTTTTATTTGCGAAAGTTATGGGTTTATTTGCGAACCTAGTAGGTTTATTTGAGAAACTGATGAGTTAATTTGCGAACCTAGTTCATTTATTTGCGAAATCGTCTCGCTTTCAAAATTCAGTTAAAATTTTCCTGTGAATTGAAAAAATAGCACGAGTAATCCTAGTGCCCAAACATATATAGCAAACGGTTTTAAAGAATGGTTCTTCAAATAACCTATCATCCATCTAACAGCGATATAACCGAAGAGGGCAGAGGCAATGATGCCGACAAGCAAGGCAGATAAAGAGATTTCCTCCCCTTGACCGCCGATCAAATCCTTTGTTTGCAGGACAATCGCCCCTGCAATCGCTGGTGTTGATAACAGGAATGAAAAGTAGGCTGCCGTTTCACGGTCTAATTTTCGCCATAAAGCAGCAACAATGGTCATTCCGGACCGAGAAATCGCCGGCATAATCGCAACCGCCTGAAAGGTACCGATGATGAAGGCATCCTTATAGCTGATATCGTCCATTTTCTTATAGCCATTTTTGGCTGAATCAGCGAGCCACAGAAAAATCCCCGTAATTAAAAACTCCCAGCCGATGGTAACACCTGTCTTCGAGATTTCATCAATATAATCTTTAAAGGCAAGTCCAAAAATGACTGCTGGAATTGTCCCTACAATTAATAAAAAGGTTAATTTGCTAAAAGGATTTTTAATAATTTTTATAAATTCATTCTTATAAAAAACAAAGACAGCAAGCAGTGTACCGACATGAAGCATCGTATCGAGCAAAAGACCAGCTTCCTGTAAGCCAAATAAATTTCTTCCTAAATAAAGATGCCCCGTACTGCTAATCGGTAAAAATTCCGTTAACCCTTGGATAATCCCGAGGATAAATGCTTCTAGTTTTGTTAACATAAACTCCCTCTCATTCTCAAATAATGATAAGCCAGTACACTTAAATGATATGCAAAAAACAACCATTTAATGAAATTCAACTCTATTTTAGGATTATTTTACCAGTATGGTCAATGAAAATTTCAGTTGCAAATCAAAATATGTGCAAACCATCCGTCCTCTCCCATAAAATAGAAATATAGCCTTTTTGAAAGGAGATACACGTTTGGAAACTAAACATCTGTATTTTAATACGTCTATCGGTGTCAAAAAGCCGGAAAGTATTCGGAACAAAGAACAGGCCTGCCCGTTTTGCGAAAGAGACAAGCTAATAGACCTCATCGCAGTGGACGGTCCAATTATTCTTTTGAAAAATAAATATCCTGTATTGGAAAATGCCTATCAAACCGTGCTGATTGAAACAGACAATTGCCATGCTGATTTATCAACCTATTCAAAAGACCATCTACATAGATTGATTAGGTTCGGTTTGCGGCATTGGTTGGATATGGAGGAAACTGGAAGGTATCGATCGGTCATTTTTTTCAAAAACCATGGACCATTGTCTGGTGGGTCAATCGCCCATCCCCATATGCAGATTGTCGGTTTACATGACATTGACTATAAAGAGAAGGTATTCCATGAAATGTTCCAGGGAATCATTATTATGGAAGCAGAGGGTGTTCGGTTTACGCTCTCAACAAAGCCGCGTGTTGGGTTTTATGAATTTAATGTCGAGATGCAGGATTCCGGTTATCAGGAGAAGTTTTCGGAATACATGCAGATGGCTGTAAACTATATCCTGAACCATTTTCCGTTCAAGGCGACAAGCTATAATGTGTTTTTTCATCATATTGACGATAAAATTTATGCGAAAATTGTTTCTCGTTTTGTCACAACTCCGCTTTATATCGGATACGGCATTCCACAGGTTCCGAATAACTTGGAGTGGATGGCAGATGAGGTGAGGCGAATCTATTCTTAAGGAAAAGGGGTGGAACGTGTCAAAACAAATCAGTAAATCCAATTGTAATGAGAAAAACACATCTCATGTAACGAATTAAGTGGAGTACTGCTCTGCACACACTTCCTTTTTTAGCCGATAGGAAAGTATAAATTTCCTATCAGGCATAAGGACAACTATGCCTCTGTCTTCTCCCTTTGGGCCTCGCCAATCGGCGAGTTTTCTTTATGTAAATTAAACCATTAGCAGGTTAGAAGTTGAGATTTATTCTTTTTAAAAATATAATGAAGGAATGTACAAGTTTTTAGTAAGGTGGAACCAAGATGACTTTAAAAAACAATACAACTTCTAAACTCGATTATAATCTTGTTTTTATATTGATATTACTTTTCTTAGCGAGCTGTCTAGCACTTTATAGTGCGCAGGCTAGCGGGCAGTACAAGGAGAACTTTTTAGTCAAACAAATTGTTTGGTACGTAGTAGGTACGGGGATTATTGCAGCCGTCATAACCCTCGATTCGGATCAATTAAAAAAGCTCACCTGGTATGCGTACGGGTTTGGTATTTTTCTACTTTGCTTTCTAATAGTTGCTCCACCAAGTATTGCCCCGGTAATCAATGGAGCGAAAAACTGGATTAAGCTTCCAGGGATGTCCTTGCAGCCATCGGAGTTTGTCAAAGTCTTTATTATCCTAGCTCTTGCATGGGTCATCGATAAGCATCACCAAAAAAATCCGGTTAAGTCCGTGCAATCTGATTTTTGGTTGTTAATCAAGATGGGAATCGTAACGATGGTTCCCTTAGCGCTAATCATCAAGCAGGACTTGGGGACTGCACTCGTCTTTCTAGCCATTTTAGTAGGAATGGTTTTTATCTCGGGTATTTCATGGAAAATCCTTGTGCCAATGTTTTCTGCCGGGATTGTCCTGATTGGAACAGTTTTTTATTTTGTCCTTTGGCACCCCGATTTTTTGTCTAAGTATCTTGGGGTAGGCGAATATCAGCTGCGTCGAATTTATTCATGGCTTGATCCTTATAGTTATCAAGGCACTGATGCCTATCAGCTGACAAAATCCTTGCTCGCGATCGGCTCTGGGCAGACAGGCGGCAAAGGGTTCGGTAATCGAGAAGTCTATTTACCTGAAAGTCAAACCGATTTTATTTTTAGCGTTGTCGGTGAAGAATATGGCTTTATTGGAGCAAGTGTATTAATCAGTTTATTTTTCCTATTGATCTACCATATTACAAAAGTTGGCATGGAAACAAAGAATAATTTTTATACGTATATTTGCGTTGGAGTCATCAGCATGATTACCTTCCACGTTTTCCAAAATATCGGAATGACCATCGGAGTCCTGCCGATCACTGGTATTCCACTGCCGTTTATCAGTTACGGCGGGAGCGCGTTAATGGCAAACATGCTCGCGATGGGGCTAATTTTTTCAATTCGCTACCATTATAAAAAATACATGTTTTCAACAACGGCATAATATTGTTTAAAGAGCGAGGTCAGTTCGCTCTTTTTTTGTTGCTTTGAAACGGATTTGGCGGAAAACGAGCGTAGCTTGGCGGAATTAATACAAAAGTTGGCAGAATTATCGCGTATTTTGGCGGAAATCCGGCTCAAGTTGGCGGAAATCTGGCCCAAGTTGGCGGAATCCCAATGCAGGGAGAACATTTTTGTTGCTTTGAAACGGGTTTGGCGGAAAACGAGCGTAGTTCAGCGGAATTAATACAAAAGATGGCGGAAATCCGGCTCAACTTGGCGGAATCCCTAGGCAGGGAGAATCAGCTAATAAAAAAAACGAACTTTGGGTTAGAAATTATAATAAAAAAGGTAATTTTGAATGGAATCGGCGGAAAAAATGCAAAAATTGGCGGGATTAATTCGAAAGTACGCGGAAATAAGCTTCAAACTCGCGGAATAAATCCGGCAATCGGCGGAAATACACACCAAATCGGCGGAATAATTAACAAGGACCACCTGACACGCAGGCGGTCCTTATCACAAATTTTATTATTTCAAAAAGATCTTTTCAATATCATCAAGCATCAGGTTTGCAGCCAGTACGCCGCCGGCAGTATTCCAAATCGTATCGCTCACCTTGTGAACTTCACCTTTCTTAGCTACTTCAAGGTTTTTGAATAGAGGGTCGTTTATCCATTCTTTTTCCAATTCAGAGCTTTTGCCGTCACCAGTTTCGTAAGTGAAATAGAATAGGATGTCTCCATCCATAGCTGGAATTCGTTCTTTTGTAACATTTCTTTCAGCAAAATCATCCACATTTTGACTTTCCGGGCGGGCAAAGCCAAGGTCATTTAAAATAACACCTGAGAATGTATCCTTATGATAAATACGAACCTCGCCACCCATAAAGCGGACCATAGAGACTTTCATATTCTTTTTGTCGCCAAGCTTTTCTTTGATATCAGCAATGCGGGTATCATATTTTTGAATAACTTCATTACCTTTATCTACCTTATTAAGTGCTTTTGCATATAAATTGAAGTTTTCCTTCCAGTCGCCGCGAAGAGTTTCTGCAAATACGGTTGGAGCAATCGCACTTAATTGTTCGTAAATCTTTTCCTGACGCATTTTATTGCCAATAATCAAATCAGGTTTTAGGGCAGCGATCGCTTCCACATTTACTTCACTTTCCATACCAACAACTTTTACGTCTTTCATTTTATCGGCAATATGGTCATACCATGTGTCACCTGCAGCAGGTTTAACCGCACCGACAGGAGTGACTCCCATTGCTAAAAGTGCTTCAATTCCTTCATTCGTAAGAATTACGACTCTTTTTGGGGTACCCTTAATAGTTGTAGATCCCATCGCATGTTCAACGGTATACGATTTTTCTTCCGTTGCTTTTGGCGCTTCTTTCTTGTCAGTTGTTTTCTCCTCTGTACCGCCGCAACCAGCTAATAAGAAAATTGCCATGATGGAGAAGAGAGAGAGTAGAGTTTTTATTGCTTTCATTTTTGTATGTATCCTCCTTAATGGTTGTAAATGATAATCATTTTCAATGACATCCTTATCATAAAATGAAAAGAAGGAGGCTGTCAATCATTAATTGAAAATGATTTTCAAAATCATTTACGAATTAGTGAACAATATCAACTATAAATAGAAACGCTATGATTTTGTGAACTAAAATAATAATTTTACGAATTAGTGAACAGCAATAGATACAGTTGAAAATGATTCTCAAATTCATTGACAATAGTTATCAATTAGAGATAGACTAAATTTATAGAACTAAAAGAAGTTAGAAGGGTTTCAATCACATGCTGTTAAAAAATACATCATCAAAATGGATCGGAATTATTATCGCCGTATTAGTTATGCTGCTGCTAATGTGTGCGAGTGTCATTTTTGGCTATACAGATACGAGCTGGCGGACGGCAATCGATGCTTTTACGCATTATAATGGCTCAAACGAACATATTATTATTCAAACTGTAAGGCTTCCCAGAGCCTTAATAGCGTCGGCGGTAGGGGCAAGCCTGGCAATTGCAGGGGTACTCATGCAGACCTTGACGAAAAATCCTCTTGCATCTCCCGGAATCTTCGGGATCAATGCTGGCGCAGGTTTTGCAGTTGTAACTGCAGTAACTTTATTTTCGGTTAATAATTTACAAGCCTTCAATGGTCTTGCCTTCTTAGGAGCTGCAGTCGCTGCCGTCAGCGTATATGGAATTGGTTCTTTCGGAAGAGAAGGTTTAACACCGATGAAACTCACATTAGCAGGTGCTGCAATAGGAGCGATGTTTTCTTCATTCACTCAAGGACTACTAGTTGTGGATGAAGCCGCACTCGAGCAAGTTCTGTTTTGGCTAGCTGGGTCTGTTCAAGGCCGGAAGCTGGAGACGCTCATTTCGGTTTTACCATTCATCGGGCTTGGCTGGGTTGGTGCCGTTCTGATTGCTGGAAAAATGAATATCCTGTCCATGGGGGAAGATGTCGCGAAAGGACTGGGGCTAAATACCGGTCTTGTTAAAATAGCCATTGGTATCATTGTTATTTTATTAGCCGGGGGTTCCGTAGCAGTGGCAGGGCCAATTGGCTTTGTCGGGATTGTAGTCCCCCATATTACAAGGTCTATCATTGGGATTGATCATCGCTGGGTCATTCCGTTATCTGGTGTTCTTGGTGCTATCCTGTTACTTGCAGCAGATATCGCCGCAAGATATATATTAATGCCTTCAGAAGTACCTGTCGGTGTCATGACGGCCATTATTGGAACTCCATTCTTTATTTACATTGCGAGAAGGGGGTTTAATGGCCGATGAGCAAATATAAAAATTTCCGTCTTTTTAAGGGGAAACTGTCCTTTTTAATCGATCGAAAAGCTGCATTTATTTTTACCATCCTGCTCCTTGTCACATTCATGGTGTTTGTTCTTAGTACTGGTATAGGAGATATGAAAATTAACCCGCTCACCGTGGTAAAAGTTTTATTTGGCGGCGGCCCGGAGATGGAAAAGCTGATTATTACATCCTTCCGTCTGCCAAGAATTATCATCGCCTTAATGGTTGGAATGTCATTAGCTGTAGCGGGCGGGATATTACAAGGAATGATTCGAAATCCGCTCGCCTCACCGGATGTCCTTGGGATTACCGGCGGCGCATCGGTGGCTGTTGTTGGTTTTTTAGCTTTCTTTAGTGATTCAAATAATGCCTTAACCGTCAGCATCGCCTGGTTACCGTTAGCTGCTTTTTTAGGTGCAGGGGTTGTAGCTTTCTTAGTGTACTTCCTTGCATGGAAAAATGGTGTTTCGCCAATTCGACTCGTGTTGATTGGTATTGGGATTTCCACCTTGATGCAGGCATTAACAACATTAATGATGGTCATGGGGCCAATTTATCAGGCGAGCCAAGCGAATATATGGATTACTGGTACAGTTTATGGTTCTAATTGGAAAAACGTAGCAACGCTCGTACCGTGGACCGTTATTTTTCTCATCATTGCCATCGTGGCAGCAAGAACGATAAATATTCAAGAGCTTGGCGATGAAGTTGCCACCGGTTTAGGCGGCAAGATACAAAAACAACGTTTTCTACTATTGATGATCAGCACCGCCTTGATTGGCAGCTCGGTCGCTTTTGCCGGTGGCATTGGCTTTGTCGGATTAATGGCACCTCATATGGCAAGAAGGCTAGTAGGATCGTCCTTTGGCGCGCTGCTGCCGACATCAGCACTGCTGGGAGGCATCCTGGTCATGGTTGCTGATTTAATCGGCCGGACGATGTTTTCACCGTTAGAAGTACCTGCCGGAGTGTTTACTGCCGGAATCGGTGCACCATACTTTATTTACTTACTTTTTAAAACAAGAAACGCTTAAAAAGAAAAAATGCAGGTGAATGTAATTTCGTGCCTGCTGTCTAGATAAATGGCAAAAAGGAGCTGGCAAGATGATGAATGCGATTGAAACGAAAAATTTATCCCTTTCCTACGGAGAGACGCTCATTATTAATGAGTTGGATTTGAAAATTCCAAAGGGTGAAATTACTGTTTTTATCGGGGGAAATGGCTGTGGAAAATCCACTCTCCTTCGTTCCATCGCCCGCCTCCTAAAGCCGAAGTCCGGGGGCGTTTTGCTCGAAGGAAAGGCGATTGCCAAACTTTCAACAAAGGAAATTGCGAAAAAGATGGCAATTCTGCCCCAGTCACCAACTGCTCCGGAAGGGATAACCGTTCTCCAACTCGTCAAACAAGGGCGTTATCCACATCAATCGTGGTTAAAGCAATGGTCAGAGGAAGACGAGAAAAAGGTCAATGATGCTTTAAAAGCTACTCGTTTGGATGAGTTAAAAGAGAGAACGGTTGATTCTCTCTCTGGTGGGCAAAGACAAAGGGCATGGATTGCAATGACCTTGGCACAGGACACTGATATTATCCTTTTAGATGAACCAACAACATACCTAGATATGACTCATCAAATTGAAATACTCGATTTGCTTTTTGAATTAAATGAAAAGAAAAAACGGACGGTTGTCATGGTACTTCACGATCTCAATCTTGCATGCCGTTATGCTCATAATGTGGTTGCCATTAAGGACAAGAAGGTATTTGCTCAAGGGAAGCCAGAGCATATCATCAACTGCAGTCTTGTCAAAAATGTGTTTGGTATGGACTGTGAGGTGACAATGGACCCACTATTTGGGACACCACTTTGCATTCCTTATGGCAAAGGAAGATGTATCCTTAATCAGGCGGTGGCGATGAATGGCTAGTATGCTGACAGAACAGGAAAGGATTCAATTAAAAAAGTTCAGGTTCAATACCAGCTTGGAACATTCAATTAGTCTCGGGGATCTATTGGATGAATCGTTCCTTAAGGCCTTTTTGAAAAATTTAACCCTTGCGATTGGTGCCCCTACAGAAAAAGTTGCCGCATCGATTTTTATCAAACGGTATGCCTTTTTAGCGGTGATGTCGCTCTATGCGATGACCGCTTTGAATAAAAAGCTTCATGTATCGTTGGATAATGTAAAAATGGAGCCAGCCGAACAAGGGAAAGATTGGCTTCCTTCCTTTTCTTTAAAGGATGCCGAAGTGCAAAGCTTGGGTTCTAATGAGAATCGTCCAGAATGGCGCAAAAGTGTTCTAAAAGATCTTTTTGCAAATAACATTTACCCAATGATTTCTCAACTGGAAAAAACAGTCGGTATTTCTAAGTTGATTCTGTGGGAAAATATTGCTGTATATTTATTTTGGCTATATGAAAGTGAACTGAAAGATAGCGACAATGCTAACAGTAAGGACGATTTTCGCTATTTAATTTTAGAAGCAGAAGGACAAATATTTGGTGCCTATAACCTAAACCCGCTGCAAAAATACTTTACTGATAAGACGTATTTGAAAGAACGCGATGAAGAGGTAAGAATTAGAAGAACATGCTGCTTTTCCTATCAGCTCCCGGCAGGTAAGCGCTGCAAAACATGTCCATGTACTCATTTAGGTAATGATGGAAGGTGTCACGATGGAGAAAGTATTTGCGAAGCAGTTCGAAGCTTTACTTGAAAAATACAGTGAACTATTGGTTGGTGAATGCAACGAGGAAACAAAGGAAAAAGTGAAGGCTTGGGCGTTGTACTCTCATATCGCTAAGTCGATGCCGTCATTAATCAACCATTGGAATGCACTATACCCTGAGGCAAGGGAAGAAATGAAGCAAATCGTTCATGAAGTTAAACAATTGAATGAGCAGTATCGGAAATCAATACAGAAGTAAGGTTTATTTTTACCTAGAAAATGCGTAGGAATTCTTAACGGGTTTACGACTAAGGTCTAAAGCATAACAGAACAGCTTACATCTCAGATCTCAGAACTTTTCAGGAACCATCCAGTCCTTCATAAAGTCAATGAAGGCCAAACCTATCAAGAAAACTATCGAAATGGCCTTCATAAGGTCAATGAAAGCCAAAACCCATCAAGAAAACTATAGAAAAGGCCTTTATAAGGTCAATGAAGGCCAAAACATATCAAGAAAAGTATAGAAATGGCCTTCATAAAGTAAATGAAGGCCAAAACCCATCAAGAAAACTATAGAAATGGCCTTCATAAGGTCAATGAAAGCCAAAACCCATCAAGAAAAGTATAGAAATGGCCTTCATAAGGTCAATGAAAGAGTCAAGTCCAGAATATTGTGTAAAAGTGTCTACAATGAAATATCGACATGCTTAAAATTATGATAAGTGGAGTACACTTATTTCGAATTTACATTGAGGGGCGGGCATGATAGCCTGGAGGGCAAGACAGGGGTTGCTAAACTCCTGGCTTCCTGGCTTTACATCATGCCCGCGGAGGCTCAATGTCAATTCGAAATTAGGCCATCCTCCATACCTTAACACTAATTTTCTTCTGCTTTCTATAAGTAGGTAAAGGGGGGGGGTCCAACTTGTTCTCCCTTCGAACCTATCAAAATTTCATGATTACTTTTTTCATACTGCTATTTTTTTATTTGCTTGTTCATCTCCAATGTCCATTAAAACTGCCCCTATTAATCTGAACGCTGATTGTGTATTGGGAAAAATTCGTATAACTTTTTCCCTTCTTCTAACTTCTTGATTCAATCGTTCCAATGAATTTGTACTACGAATATATTTGTGATATTTCGAAGGGTGGTTTAAATATTGAATGGCATCTTCGAAGCCATCTTCCAATGTTTCTATTGCTTTTGTTAATTTTGGATTTTCTCCAAAACTCTTTAGAAACTCCTCTTTGAAATTCCTCGCATCCTCAATTTTTACAGCCTCAAACATTCTTTTTAAGCCTATTTTCACCTCATCCACGTCTTTTTTGGGCAATTGATTAAAGATATTGCGTTTAAAATGTACTGTGCAGCGTTGCCAAGTAGTCCCCACAAATTCTTCGGCAATAGCCTTTTTTAAGCCCTTATGTGCATCTGATATGATCAATTTAGGTGATTGTAGACCGCGTGATTGTAAGTACTGAAAAAATCTTTGCCAGGCCTCAAAGCTTTCAGAGTGGTCTACTTTTAAACCGAGGATTTCCCGCCCATTATGTTCATTAATCGCAGTTGCAATATAAACGGCCTTAGACACTACATGGTGATGTTCCCTTACTTTGATATACATGGCATCCGCAAAAATGTAGGGATAGTATGTTGTATTTAGAGGCCTATTTGCCCATGTGTTAACAATTGGATCGAGCTTTTCTGTTAGGGAAGAAACAAATGATTTTGAAACGCTCTCACCACATAATTGTTGTACTATATTTTTCACCTTTCGAGTGGATACCCCGTTCACCACCATTTCGAGCATTGAAAGAACAAATGCTTGGTCACACCGGGAATATCTTTCAAATACAGAAGGTGAGAACTCTCCGTTACGTGTACGGGGTACTTTCAAGGTTACTTTACCAATACTTAAAAGCAGCTCTCGCTCATAGTAGCCATTTCGGTAGTCCCGACGGTCCGTTGTACGTTCGTAAGTTCCAGCATGTAAATAATCATCACGTTCTTTTTCCATCACTGAATTTAATACAAGGACTATAGATGCTTTGATAACTGCGTCAATATCAGAATTCATTACAGAATCTTTTAAATCGTCAATATTTAGGTTAAACTGAAGTTGAGTCAAAATTAATTCCTCCTCATTGTTTTCGTCGCTGTTAACATTGTAGACAAGAGGTATTAATTTGACTCCTTTTCTTTTTACACAATTATACGGACTTAATCAATGAAAGCCAAAACCCATCAAGAAAACTATAGAAATGGCCTTCACAAGGTCAATGAAGGCCAAAACTTATCAAGAAAACTATAGAAATGGCCTTCACAAGGTCAATGAAGGCCAAAACCCATCAAGAAAACTATAGAAATGGCCTTTATAAGGTCAATGAAGGCCAAAACCCATCAAGAAAACTATAGAAATGGCCTTCACAAGGTCAATGAAGGCCAAAACCAATCAAGAAAACTGGAAAAATGTTCTTCACAAGGTCAATGAAGGCCAAAACTCATCTGGGACAAAACTAAATGTGTAATGTCCTTTGAATTGAGTAATTGAAAACTTGTAAATTGACCAAAGATTTCCTTCGTGTTTTATTTTTGGGCACCCTACACTACATATAACCCTTTATAGAAATCCTCCTGGCTTTTGTCTTATTGAAGTGTCCCGCCTGTCGGAAATTGATTAGTATATCCCTGAAACTGCTGATAGGATTGCTGCAATTTTAGTTGGTCGGCTGCTTCAATTGCGTACCAGCCCTTTCTAAACATTAGGTCATAAATGTCACGCTGGCATTGTTCCGTTTCGGTAAAAATCTTCATAATGTCTTGATATAGCCCTTGGTGGCTTGCTTCATGCAGCGCCATGCTATAAGAGGTGGTCAGATATTTTTCTGTTGTTAGTAAATCAGTGATGAAATCGCGATCATTCATTTGCGGGGTTTTAGGTACCTGTGTTTCCGTGTTTTGAATCTTTTGTTGATTTTGGTTCATTGAAAATACCTCCTTTATTGTCTAGCTCCAGCACCTAGGGGCTCTTAGGTCTACAGCCAAGCAGTCAAAGAAGGTTAAAGAGCAACCTTCTCGCCTGCTCGTCTTATGCCTGGCTACTATCGTACGCATTAAGGGAGACTAATCTCTGGCTTCGTTCCGCTTGCCAATCGATAATTCTTCCTATATCGCCCCTGGGCAAGGCGCTTCCGCTTTTCGTTCCTACTGCATATTGTTTAGCGGCTGTTGCTGATTCGCATGCTGGCCTAAGTGTTGAAGAAGCTGCTGGTAATGACGCTGATGCATTTGTCCGCACTTTTCTGCTTCTGCTTTTATTTCAGGATCCTGGCACTGCTGGGCAAAGAAATGCGCTTTCTTGGCAGACAGTAAATTCCACGACATCATGTCGGTTAAATAAAGCGAATCCTTTGTCGAAATCACTCCTGGGGGCTGCTGCATGTTCATATTTGGCATATTCATACTTTGCTGCTGCATAGTGTACCCTCCTATTTCAAGATATCTTTATGGCATTATGGTTTCTCCCAATGAAACTTTTATACAAAAACAGGAATCAGGCTGAACAAATTAGCCTGATTCTTGTCTAGCTCCATTGCACAGCGGTGAGATAACTTCGATCTTCTACCTGCGAAAAGTCAACGTTGTATCCCTATCGTTCAGTCTATACACCGTAAAAGTTGCGCTTCCACTTTTCTTACTACCTCTTGTATTGATTATTCTGGCTGTTTTTTTTATCCAAGTGAGCTTCTTCGTTGCCTGGCCCGCCATTGCCCTTCACACTAGCGGCACTAACACCTGCTTTTGAAGGATTCTTTTTCATTCTCGCCATCAATATCACCTCAGGAAATAGCATGCCCAAACGGGAAGAATAATTTTACCAAAAATAAAAGTTCAAAAAAATTTCAATTTTCCGCGTTTATAGATTGCACAAATTTTCGAAATATTTTATAGTAAATAGTAGCAGAACTCATTCAAAAATAAATTTTTTTGACAAAAAAATGAATGAGTGTTCATTCAAAGTTTGAAGGGGGAGACAATGTTGAACCAAGTGATAAAAAGAGCAGCTGTCCTAGGATCTGGAGTTATGGGCTCAGGAATTGCTGCCCACCTAGCAAATATCGGCATTCCGACACTATTGTTGGATATTGTGCCACGAGAGTTAACGAAAGAAGAAGAAGCAAAGGGATTGTCATTAGCTGACAAACAAGTACGTAATCGTATCAGTGCAACAAGCATTCAGAAATTATTGAAGCAAAAGCCGGCTCCACTGACAGCTAAAAAGAACCTTGATCTCATTGAAGCAGGGAATCTGGAAGACGATTTAGTGAAACTAAAAGATGTTGACTGGGTAATCG
Source organism: Neobacillus sp. WH10 (assembly GCF_030123405.1). GTDB lineage: Bacteria > Bacillota > Bacilli > Bacillales > Cytobacillaceae > Neobacillus. The sequence continues at coordinate 4,491,417 of NZ_CP126110.1, read as the reverse complement.
AAGTAGTTGTGGAAAACCTAGGCGTTAAGAAGCAGGTTTTTGAACAGGTTGACCAATACCGTAAGCCAGGTAGTATTATCAGCTCTAACACTTCTGGAATTTCCGTAGAAGCGATGGTGGAGAACCGCTCCGATGATTTCAAAAAGCATTTCCTTGGAACACATTTCTTTAACCCGCCGCGCTACCTTAAATTATTAGAAGTAATTCCGACCCAATACACTGAACCGGAAGTTCTCTCCTTCTTGAAAACCTTTGGTGAGGATGTGTTAGGAAAAGGCGTTGTTGTCGCTAAGGATACACCAAACTTTATTGCAAATCGGATTGGTACGTATGGCCTCCTTGTCACTGTTCAAGAGATGCTAAAAGCAGGCTTAAGTGTTGGCGAAGTCGATTCCATCACAGGACCATTAATTGGCCGGGCAAAAAGTGCCACCTTCCGTACCCTTGATGTGGTTGGATTGGATACGTTCTATCATGTTGCTGGTAACGTGTACGAACAAGTGAGCGGGAAAGAGAAAGAAGTGTTTGAAGTCCCTGCCTTTTTAAAAGCGATGATTGAAAAAGGCTGGCTTGGAAGTAAGTCCGGACAAGGGTTCTTCTTGAAAAAAGGAAAAGAAATTCTTGAACTGGATCCCAATACATTAGAATATGGACCTCGAAAAAAACTGTCTACACCTGCAGTCGAATTAGCTAAGCAGGAAAAAGGCACAGCGAATAAATTGAAAGCGCTTGTCTATGCGAATGATCGAGCCGGACAATTTTTATGGAATACCTTCACTGCATCTTTTGTCTATTCTGCACAGCTATTAGGTGAAATTGCTGACGATATCGTTGCGATTGACCGCGCAATGAAATGGGGCTTTGGCTGGGAAATGGGTCCATTTGAAGCATGGGATGCCATTGGTGTTGAAAAATCTGTTCAAAAGATGAAAGAATCCGGTGTGGAAGTTCCTGCATGGGTTACTGAAATGTTGGAAAAAGGAAATTCTTCTTTCTATTTAGAAGAAAATGGCGAGCTGTTCTTTTATCATAATGGCCAATATAGACTAGTGGAATACAATCCAAAGGCGATTGACCTTAAAAAAATCAAGAAACAAAAAGGTGTAATTAAAAAGAACAGCGGCGCAAGTTTAATTGATCTTGGCGACGGTGTTGCACTCCTAGAATTCCATTCACCTAACAACGCGATTGGCCTCGATATCGTCCAGTTGATTAATTTTGCTGTTGATGAAGTAGAGAAAAATTATAAGGGTCTTGTCATCGGTAACCAAGGAAAGAACTTCTGTGTTGGTGCAAACCTTGCGATGATGTTAATGGAAGTACAAGATGACAATATTTATGAGCTTGATATGATTGTTCGCCACCTGCATAGCGCCTTGTTGAAAGTGAAATACAGCTCTAAGCCTGTTGTCGCTGCACCATTTGGGATGACACTTGGCGGAGGTGCAGAGGTTTGCCTTCCTGCAGCACATATTCAAGCGTCAGCTGAAACATATATGGGGCTTGTTGAAGTGGGGGTCGGACTGCTGCCGGGCGGAGGAGGTAACAAAGAGCTTTACATGAAGCACTTAGAAAACCTTCCAAACGGTGTTCCATTTGACTTGCAAAATGTTGCCAACAAAGTGTTTGAAACGATTGCGATGGCGAAGGTCTCTACATCCGCGGAAGAAGCACGGGAAAATAATTTCTTAGATTCATCTGATGGAATTAGCATCAATAGCGACCATCTGATTTATGAAGCGAAACAAGCCGTACTTAGCCTATATGAACAAGGCTATATGCCAAAAGTGCGCAGAAAGGTTCCGGTAGTTGGTGAAACTGGGTATGCGACGTTGCTGCTTGGTGCAGAAGCAATGCGTTTATCTGGCTATATTTCTGAGCATGACTTGAAAATTGCCAAGAAAATTGCCTATGTGATTGCCGGCGGTAAAGTGCCATTTGGAACGGAAGTAGATGAGCAATATTTATTAGATCTAGAAAGAGAGGCTTTCTTAAGCCTGATTGCAGAGCCAAAATCACAGCAGCGCATGCAGCATATGCTTGTGAAGGGAAAACCGTTAAGAAACTGATATAGGGCTCAATAATTTGGGCCCATTTCGTAAAAATAGATAGATAATTTGAAAGAAAGCGAGGGAACTTGCATGAGAGAAGCGGTAATCGTTGCCGGAGCTCGCACCCCGGTTGGTAAGGCAAAGAAAGGAACGCTTGCCCATGTTCGCCCCGATGACTTGGGAGCGTTGGTTGTAAAAGAAACATTAAAGCGTGCTGGAAATTATGAAGGAAATATTGATGATTTAATTATGGGCTGTGCGATGCCGGAAGCAGAACAAGGAAATAACGTGGCACGAAACATCGGAGCGTTAGCAGGACTTCCATATACAGTCCCTGCTATCACCATAAATCGTTTCTGTTCGTCAGGCTTACAGGCCATCGCCTATGCTGCGCAAGGAATCATGCTTGGACACACAGATACAGCGATTGCGGGCGGAACGGAATCGATGAGCATGATCCCAATGATGGGCCATGTTGTTCGTCCGAATATCAAACTAGCCGAAACGGCACCGCAATATTATATGGGAATGGGTCATACTGCAGAGCAGGTAGCGCAAAAGTATGGCATAGCCCGAGAAGATCAGGATGCCTTTGCGGTCAGAAGTCATCAGCGTGCCGCCAAAGCGATTGCAGAGGGGAAATTTGTTGATGAAATTGTCCCAGTAGATGTGACGATTCGTACGGTTGGAAATGACAATAAACTAGTTGAAAAAACAATCCAATTTTCACAAGACGAAGGAGTTCGTCCAGATACAAACCTTGAAGCACTTGCGAAGCTTCGTCCTGCCTTCTCGGTAACAGGTTCGGTGACAGCAGGAAATGCCTCGCAAACAAGTGACGGGGCCGCCGCTGTGATGGTGATGGACCGTGAAAAGGCAGAATCACTTGGCTTAACACCATTAGCAAAATTCCGATCGTTTGCTGTCGGCGGCGTACCGCCTGAAATTATGGGAGTCGGCCCGGTTGTTGCTATTCCAAAAGCCGTTAAACTGGCTGGCTTAGAGCTTTCCGATATTAATTTGTTCGAATTGAATGAAGCGTTTGCTTCTCAGTCACTCCAAGTTGTCCGTGAACTTGGATTAAATGAAGAAATCGTCAACGTAAATGGTGGTGCGATTGCTCTCGGTCACCCACTTGGCTGTACCGGAGCAAAATTAACACTCTCACTCATTCATGAATTGAAGCGCAGAAATGAGCAATTTGGTGTCGTAACGATGTGTATTGGCGGAGGAATGGGTGCTGCCGGCGTATTCGAATTGCTTTAACAAAATAGATTAGGAGGAAAGTATAATGACAAACGAAACAAAAAAATATATTAAAGGCGGAAGCTTTTTAATCGAAGATATTTCTTGTCAAGATATGTTAACACCGGAAGATTTTACAGAAGAGCATTTAATGATTGCTAGGACAGCTGAAGACTTCGTTGAAAAAGATGTTCTTCCACAGGTTGAATATTTAGAAAAACATGAATTCGATCGTACTGTAAAGCTGCTCAAAAAAGCAGGTGAACTTGGTCTTTTAGCAGCTGACGTACCTGAAGAATATGAAGGCTTAGGATTAGATAAAATCACGTCTTCACTTCTAACTGAAAAAATGTCAAAGGCCGGAGGTTTCTCACTTTCTCACGGAGCTCACGTTGGGATTGGATCTTTGCCAATCGTTTTATTTGGTAATGAGGAGCAAAAGAAAAAGTATTTACCTGCTCTTGCCTCAGGTGAAAAGCTTGCTGCTTACGCATTAACAGAGCCAGGATCAGGTTCCGATGCCCTAGGCGCAAGAACAACAGCTAAATTAAACGCTGAAGGTACTCATTATATTCTAAACGGTGAAAAGCAGTGGATCACAAACGCCGGTTTTGCGGACGTCTTTGTTGTCTATGCAAAAGTTGATGGCGAGCACTTCACCGCCTTCATCGTGGACAGAGAGTTCCCAGGCGTTTCCACTGGCGCTGAAGAGAAGAAAATGGGGATTAAGAGCTCATCGACACGTACACTTATTTTAGAGGATGTTCCTGTCCCTGTAGAAAATTTATTAGGTGAATTTGGGCGCGGTCACGTTATTGCATTTAACATCTTAAACATTGGACGTTACAAATTAGCAGTCGGAGCTGTCGGCGGTTCTAAATCCGCTTTTGAAATGACCGTTAAATATGCAAATGGCCGTCAGCAATTTAAAACACCTATTTCTCAATTCAATTTAACAAAAGAAAAATTCGGCACAATAGCATCTAAGATTTATGCTGCAGAAAGCTCTGTGTATCGTACGGTTGGATTGTATGAAGATAACCAAGGCCAGCTTTCAACTGAAGATGCCAAGGATATTAAAAAGGTGGCTAATTCGATTGCTGAATATGCGATCGAGTGCTCGGTTAATAAATTCTTTGCCAGCGAAGTGTTAGATTATGTGGTTGACGAAGGCGTGCAAATTCATGGCGGATATGGCTTTATGCAGGAGTATCCAATTGAAAGAGCCTATCGTGATTCCCGTATTAACCGAATCTTTGAAGGAACGAATGAAATCAATCGTCTATTGGTGCCAGGCACCTTCTTAAAGAAAGCATTCAAAGGTGAGCTGCCGCTGTTCCAAAAAGCGATGGCGCTTCAAGAAGAATTAATGATGTTAATGCCGGAAGAACCTGGCGAAGAGCCGCTTGCTCAAGAAAAATATCTAGTGAAAAATGCGAAGAAGATTGGTTTATTGGCAGCAGGATTAGCAGCACAAAAATATGGCAAGGCTCTTGAAAAAGAGCAGGAAATCCTCGCAAATATCGCGGATATCGCATCTATCGTCTATGCAATGGAATCGGTTGTCTTACGTACAGAAAAGGCAATTGCAAAAGAAGGCGTAGAAAAGAGCAACCAAAAGCTCCTATATACGCAAATCTTCTGCCAAGAAGCATTCAACAAAATTGAAGCAGATGCAAAAGAAACTTTAGTAGCTGTTGAACAAGGCGATACACTTCGAATGATGTTGTCTTCTCTTCGTAAATTTACACGCCATACCCCACTCAACGTAATAGCGAAAAAACGTGAAGCAGCAAATGTATTAATTGAAGCTGAACGCTATATTGTTTAATTAATCAGGGCTTCCTTCCAGTGTGAAGGGAGCTATTTTTTTTGAAAAATAATTATTATACTAAGGAAGGACTTTTACGAAATTAGTCGAATTTTTCCTATGGAGAACTTTTTAGGCCTCTTGTTAGGATTTTGAAAAACGTTATGGTAATATTCTATTGACGCGGTCACATCATTTTTTTAGTAAATAGGTGGTGAAACGAATGTCTTTGACTTTTTACTGGTATCCAAAATGCGGCACATGTCGAAATGCAAAGAAATGGTTGGATGCCCATCAGCTTTCTTATGAAGAAGTACATATTGTTGAACAGCCCCCAACGCGCGAAGAGTTGCAGGCGTTTTATCAGAAAAGCGGCTTGGAATTAAAGAAATTTTTTAATACGAGCGGGTTAAAATATCGGGAATTAGGGATCAAGGATAAAATGAAATCTGCTACCGATGATGAACTGCTTGATTTGCTAACATCTGACGGGATGCTGATCAAAAGGCCGATTTTAACGGATGGTGAACGTGTCACTGTGGGCTTTAAAGAAGAAGAGTATGAGAAAATGTGGCTTTAAGCCTACTCTTCACAATTTACTAACGGAAATCGATATATTTCGATGATAGATTAAAAAAACTATGGAGGGATTAGAGCTAATGAGCACACCAAAAGAATTTCGTTATTCAGAAGAACATGAATGGGTAAAGGTTGAAGGGGAAAGAGTACGCGTTGGGATTACAGACTTTGCACAGCATGAATTAGGGGATATCGTTTTCGTTGAGCTTCCAGAAGTCGGAGATGAAGTAACTGCTGACGAACCATTTGGCAGTGTTGAATCTGTTAAAACTGTTTCTGAGCTTTACGCACCAGTCAGCGGTAAGGTTGTGGAAGTAAACGAAGATTTAAGTGACAGTCCCGAATTCGTAAATGAATCACCATATGAAAAGGCATGGATGATTGTGATCGAACTATCTGATAGCAGTGAATTAGATAACCTTATGACTGCTGAACAATACGATGAAATGACGAAGGAAGAATAATTATTGATTTGGAAAGCACCTTGTGAAGGTGCTTTTTCTCTTAAATTCCCACTTTTCCTTCTACTAAAATTGGGGAAACTATAATAAAATGTAAGGGAAAACAGCTGTATCCTATGAGCGTAACTCTATTTTTATAATGACAATAATGCTATAGTTAACATACAAAACTAATAGGGAGTTCCATGCCATCAATTATTATGGAAAGTAAATTCAGAGAACAATCCGTAGTACCTAATAAAGGTGGTGTGAGCAGAGCTAAACTTAACTTCATTTCATTTATTGTCTAAATGTCATCATCAAAACTTTTTTATACTATATCGCTTCTGCGGCGCTCCGCCCCTTTTCCTTTAAGAAGAGGGCACACGTAATCAATATTTTAGAATATGTTAACATAAACAACTTCTATTACAGGTGATGTGGATATGAATGATTCGTATGTTGACAAAGTTCTTATTGTCGAAGGAAAATCAGATAAAAATAAGGTAAAAAGTATTGTAAAGGAACCGGTTGAAATCATTTGTACAAATGGAACCATTAGTCACACCAAATTGGATGAATTGATTGATTTTCTTGAAAACAAGGATGTCTATATTCTTGTTGATTCTGATGCTGCCGGTGAGAAGCTTCGCAAACGGTTTAAACGGGAGTTTCCACAGGCTGAACATTTATATATTGATCGGATGTATCGCGAGGTTGCAACTGCACCAGTGCACCATTTGGCAACTGTTCTCCTAGGGGCGAATATCGATGTTCATACTGAGTTTTTAGAAATGGGATAATGTGATTATGAACGAATGGAATCGAGATGATCTGGCTGCTTTCCTCGATCATGATGAAAGCGGGCTGTTATATTTTTATACACCACTATGCGGCACTTGTCATCTTGCATCAAGGATGCTGCAAATCGTGGAGGAACTTGTAGATGTCAAAATGGGAAAAATGAACTTGAATTATTATCCGGATTTTGCAAAGGATTTAGCAATTGAAAGCGTACCATGCCTATTATTTGTTCAAAACGGCACTGTGAAAGAAACCATTTACGCTTTCCATTCCGTACCATATTTGCTTGAAAAGATAAACAACAACTAACCTAAGCAGATGCAGATTGCATCTGCTTTTTAAATGGGAAAATTTGTTCTATTTGGGGAGGAATTATGGCTGGGAAAATGGAAAATATTTTTTTCAGTTACAAAAGGAAATTAATTGTGCCCGGCTTAGGAAAAAAAGGGTCGCTGCGGTCACAAAAAATTAATTGTTCCCAAGGCAGGAAAAAGGAGTTCATCATTACTCATAATAGGAACCTTTTGTCTTTCCAATATATCTCATGTTCTGCTTCAAAATCCTCCTAATTGTTTTTACCGACTTCACCACCTTTCACCCAAAGACATTCGGGCGTTTAGGCGTCTACTTCAACTGGTTCAGAACGAGATTTAAAATTCATATTCCACTTCCTTCCAATTAAATTTTATAAAAAAATATCCCCTAATCGGAAATGAGTATTTGAATACTTTTCAACATTTTGCCTATTCGATTATGCTGGAAATACGCAAGAAATCAGAAACTTCACTATTTACAAAAACTTCTATTATGCATTATGATACTTAGGGATACGAAATAACCAAAGGGGCGGAACCAAATGGCCTTTTATTATAACTGGGCTGCACAATTTAAAACGTATAATCGGAACATCAAGTTAAGCTTTATGGCAAATATTTTCACGCAAATAGGCCTTGGCATTTTCATGGTGATTTACAATTTTTATATCCGTAAACTCGGATACACAGAGGCGGTTAATGGCCAGGTCATTGCGATGACCTCGCTTGCCACAGCAATTATCCTTGTACCGGCAGGACTCATTAGTGACCGCTATGGGCGAAAAAGAGTATTTTTTTATGGCATCTTAATTTCTGGAGCAATCTTGCTGTTGAGGAGTATTTTTTCCACACAAGGGGTGCTAATCTCACTTGCCTTTACCAGCGGTTTGACAATGGCTTTCTTGCAGGTATCAGGTATTCCATGGCTCGCCGAAAATTCAACCGAGGAACAGAGGGTGAACCTGTTCAGTCTTCATTTTGCCTTTATGACCGCTGCAAATGTTATCGGTAACCTGTTGGGCGGAATGTTAACAGACATTTTTTCTTTCTTTGCAAGCGATATAAATAGCATCCGTATCACCTTGATCATCGGGGCAGTTATTTATCTAATAGGAATCATTCCCACAACAAAATTCAATGAACTTCCTAAAACAAGACCAACAGAAAAGAAAAAATTTAACCCTTCAATAGCTTGGAAAAATGACGGAATAAAGTTAATTGTATTATTTGCGATTGCACAGCTATTGATTGGCTTTGGAGCAGGTCTTGTTATTCCATATTTAAATCTGTATTTTGCAGACCGCTTTAGCGCTTCAACAACATCAATCGGTTTAATTATCTCACTTGGGCAAGCAGCAACGGCCTTAGCGATGTTTATTGGTCCACTCGTAGTTAAAAAAGTCGGTGATGTGAAGGCGGTTGTTTATTTACAGCTTGCATCACTCCCTTTCCTCTTATTAACCGCTTATACAAAACATTTATGGCTGGCGGCACTTGGTTTTCTTTTTCGCCAAGCATTAATGAACGCAGGTAACCCAATCCAAATGTCATTAATGATGTCGAAAGTAAACGGCTCGATGAAGGGACTAGCGAATTCCATTAACCAAATGGTATTTAATTTAGGATGGGCATTCATGGGGCCGGTTTCCACAGGTATTGTTGTAAAATACGGCTCGTATTGGGGCTATGCCTATGTGTTCACGATTACCGCCATATTATATCTATTCGGTTCCATTTATTTCTTCCTAGTATTTAAAGGGTTCACTGGTAATAAAGAAACGTCAGCATCTGCTAAAATATCATAAAGATACGACATATTTCTCAGGAAATTGCCGAAACAATGTCAAAGCATAGAGAAATGTCGAGTGATAATAAAAGGAATCCGTATCCTCTTGCTGAATTAGTAATGTAAAAGTGAGTAGACCGGAGTGATGTAAATGATCGAAGCGGTAAAAACATTTCTAGTAAAAATCAAAGATCAGGGGCATGTCCTTCCATTAATTCATCGGGCCGATATACAGGTAAACCTTCATTGTGACCAGCAAACCATTCAGTTAATTATAAAAAATGGCGGAATCTTTCTCTTGCAAAATCCTGAAGAACAGCAGGTGAAATATGAAATTAGCGGGTCCCCAGCCGCAATGAAACAGCTGCTTGAAGGGACGGAAAGGCTGCGGTTTCTTGAACAGCAAGGGCAGCTGAAGGCTTCAACACCATTACGAACTACTCTTTTACTAGAATCGATTTTCTTTTTAACAAAAGCACAGAACAGCCAGTTCACAAAATAATTTAATCAAAGGTATTGACTCGGAATTAAACTTCATGTAATCTATTATTTAAATATTCTATTAATAAAAACAACTTAATAAAGCATTCTTATCAAGAGTGGTGGAGGGACTGGCCCTTTGAAGCCCGGCAACCGGTTTGTAACACGGTGCTAAATCCAGCAGAGCTTAAAAGCTCTGGGAGATGAGAAGAGAGAGCCCCCTCTTCTTATGAAGTGGGGGTTAATTCATTTATCAACGGAGGAGGAAGTGAGAATGGCAGAAAATCAAAAGAAGTATCGTTTTGAAACCTTAAGTGTTCATGGTGGTTTGGCTCCGGATCCGGTGACAGGTGCCCGTGCTGTTCCGATTTATCAAAACAACGCCTATCAATTTAAAAATACCGAACATGCGGCAAACCTTTTCAGTTTAGCGGAACCTGGCTACATATATACCCGGATTCACAATCCAACCACCACTGTTTTTGAAGAAAGGGTGGCATTATTAGAAGGCGGCGTTGGCGCCCTTGCTGTTGCCAGCGGCATGGCAGCGATTACGCTCGCGATTTTAAACCTTGCCCAAGCGGGGGATGAAATTGTCGCTGCATCGAACCTTTATGGTGGAACCTACAATTTATTCGCAGTTACACTTCCGAAATACGGAATCAACGTAAAATTTGTTGATGCCGATGATCCAGAGAATTTCCGCACTGCGATTACGGAAAAAACAAAAGCAGTTTTTGCTGAAACGATTGGTAATCCAAGCTTGCGTGTACTAGATATTGAAAAAACAGCAGAAATCGCTCATGAGGCCGGAGTTCCATTGATTATTGACAATACCTTTGCGACGCCGTATCTTTGCCGGCCAATCGAGTATGGTGCCGACATTGTCGTACACTCGGCGACAAAATGGCTTTTAGGAAATGGGACAACAACAGGCGGCATTATTGTTGACGGTGGTAAGTTTGATTGGAATTCACCGAAATTCCCTGGCTTCACGACTCCTGATGCTAGCTATCATGATCTTGTTTATGCAGAAGCACTCGGTGCTGCGGCTTACATCATTAAAGCCCGCGTGCAATTATTGCGTGACCTTGGCCCTGCCCTTAGTCCGCAAAATGCCTTCCAGTTTACGCTTGGACTTGAAACCCTTCATGTCCGAATGAAGGAGCATGTGGCCAATACAAAGAAAATAGTCGATTATTTACTAAATCACCCTGCGGTTGACTGGGTTTCCTATCCTGGGCATCCTTCACACCCAGACCATGAATTAGCGAAAAAGTATCTGCCAAAAGGTACAGGATCGATGGTGATATTTGGTATTAAAGGCGGCAAAGCAGCAGGGGCTAAACTGATTGATTCGTTATCACTATGGGCACATGTTGCCAATGTTGGCGATGCAAAAAGCTTAATCATTCACCCGGCAAGTACGACACATCAGCAATTAGATGCGGAAGGACTTAAGGCGGCAGGTGTTCCAGAGGATTTAATCCGACTTTCCATCGGAATCGAAAATGTAGAAGATTTAATCGAGGATCTCGAATCAGCGATTGAGGAAGCAACAGGCTTAGCTTCGTTAAAGGCAAATGCCTAAAAATTACCTAGTTGTATTTTTTTGAAAATGAAGAAATTTCCGTTGACACCCCTTTTCATCCATGATACGATAGCTTTCGTAATTAAATTACGTAAATCATTTAATTTGTTAATTGAATATAGAAGCTGTTAGCTCTTATCAAGAGAGGTGGAGGGATGTGCCCGATGAAGCCCGGCAACCGTCAATTTTATTGAAATGGTGCCAATTCACACAAAGCATTATTTGCTTTGGGAGATGGGAGAAAGGTTTAGTTCATGATGCCTTTCTGCCTGTGCAGAGAGGCTTTTTATTTTTCTAAATAATAGAATCTTTTCGCTAAAACAGTTAAACCCTATATTCAAGTAACTGTTAATCAGGATAAGAAGAAGGTGATTCAAGTGATTTCAATTAAAAATGTCCGCAAGATCTATCCTTCTAAGCAAGGTGAGCTAAAGGCAGTCGATCAGGTGAACCTTGAGATTCAAGAAGGAGAAATTTTCGGAGTGATTGGTTATAGTGGTGCCGGAAAAAGTACCTTAATACGCATGTTAAATGGACTAGAACTTCCAACTGATGGAAGTGTCACGGTTGCTGGCCGGGTTATTTCAAAGATAAAGGGTGTCGAACTTCGAAAGGCCCGACAGGAAATCAGCATGATTTTCCAGCATTTTAATTTGCTGTGGTCTAGAACAGTAAGTGAAAATATTGCTTTTCCACTAGAAATTGCAGGTGTCAAAGGGCCGCAAAGAAAAGAACGGGTGGCAGAGCTTATTAAGCTGGTTGGTCTGGAGGGCCGAGAAAATGCTTATCCTTCTCAGCTTAGCGGCGGGCAAAAGCAACGGGTTGGGATTGCCAGAGCGCTTGCGAATAACCCTAAAGTGCTGCTTTGTGATGAAGCGACTTCAGCCCTTGATCCACAAACGACCGATTCGATTTTAGAATTGTTAGTGGATATCAATAAACGTCTCGGTTTAACGATTGTCTTGATTACACATGAAATGCATGTCATTCGTAAAATCTGTCACCGGGTGGCTGTGATGGAAAGCGGCAGAGTGGTTGAACTTGGTTCCGTGCTCGATGTCTTTAAAAATCCACAGCAACCGATCACTAAACGATTTGTGCAACAGGTATCAGAGCCTGAGGAAACGAAAGAAACAGCAGATCATATGCTTGAAAACTATCGTTCAGGTCGAATTGTCCAATTAACGTTTATTGGTGAATCTGCTGAGCAGCCGCTGATTACGAATTTAATCCGCCAATATAATGTCATCGTTAACATCCTGCAGGGGAAAATTTCGCAAACTCAAAAGGGTTCATACGGAACGCTTTTCATTCATATCGATGGTGACGAAGAAGAAGTTGAGAAGGCAGTCGATTTTATTCGTTCACAGCAGGTAGGAGTGGAGGTGGTTGCAAATGATTAATCAATATTTTCCCAATGTTGATTGGCTCATTATGTGGGAAGAAACAAAGAATACCCTATATATGACGGGTATATCAGTTCTTGCTACATTTATTTTAGGCACAATACTTGGATTAATATTATTTCTAACTACAAAAGGGAATATGTGGGAAAACAAACCGGTTAATACGGTTATTAGTGCGATTGTTAATATCTTTCGCTCAATACCCTTTATTATCTTAATTGTGTTATTAATTCCGTTTACAACGTTTTTGGTAGGAACGATGATTGGAGAAAATGCTGCAATGCCAGCACTAATTATTGGTGCTGCTCCGTTTTACGCAAGGATGGTTGAAATTGGTCTCAGAGAAATTGATAAAGGGGTTATTGAAGCTGCTAAGTCAATGGGAGCAACAACTGGAACCATCATTTGGAAGGTATTACTGCCGGAATCAATGCCGGCACTTATTTCAGGGATTACCGTCACAGCGATTGCTCTTGTTGGGTATACGGCAATGGCTGGAGCGATTGGTGCCGGCGGTTTAGGAAGTCTTGCTTACAACTATGGATTTCAACGAAACCAAAATGATGTAACATTTGTCGCTACGGTTATCATTTTAATTATAGTATTTGTGATTCAATTTATTGGAGATTTCATCACATCAAAATTAGATAAACGATAAAAGGAGAGGTCAGCATGAAGAAATTATTAAGTTTACTTTTAGCATTATCCATCGTATTTGTTGTAGCTGCCTGTGGAAAAACGGAGGAAAAATCTAGCGGTACAAGTGAAAAAGGCGAAACAACAAAATTAGTTATTGGAGCTTCTACCGTTCCTCACGCAGAAATTCTTGAGAAAGCAAAACCAATTTTAAAAGAAAAAGGCATTGATCTTGAAATTGAAACTTTTACAGACTATGTATTGCCAAATAAGGCCTTAAAGACAAAAGAATTAGATGCGAACTTTTTCCAGCACATTCCATACCTAGAGGGTCAAAATAAAGAGTTTGGCTATGGTTTTGTCAATGCTGGCGGCATCCACATCGAGCCAATCGGTATTTATTCAAAAAAATACAAAAAGCTTAGTGATCTACCAGAAGGCGCACACATAATCATGAGTAATTCTGTCGCTGACCATGGCCGTCTGCTTTCATTACTTGAAAAAGAAGGCTTAATCAAGTTAAAAGACGGAATCGATAAAACAAAAGCTGAGTTAAAAGATGTAGTAGAAAATCCGAAGAAGCTTAAATTTGATGCAAACTATGAGGCCAAATTATTACCACAGATTTTTAACAATGGCGAAGGTGATGCCGTATTAATCAATTCAAACTATGCGATTGATGGCGGCCTTAACCCTGTGAAGGATTCTATTGCTATTGAAGATAAAGAATCACCGTATGTGAACATCATTGCCGTTCGTAAAGGTGATGAAAACAAAGAAGCGATCAAAACACTTGTAGAAGTCCTACATTCAAAAGAAATACAAGACTTTATTCTTGAAAAATACAAAGGTGCCGTTGTTCCGGTTTCTGAGTAACATATAAATAGGAAGGAAGACATAAGTCAGTGATTGATTCACTGGCTTTTCCTATTTCTACTGGGGCTAGTCACTTCATACATGATCCTGCTAATTGGGTAAAAATAGAAGGGATTTAACACTTTGAATCAGTTGGAAATGTCCAAAAAATGAGGTATGATTTAAAACGGGTGTATATTACATAGTTTTTTATTTTCTCGTATTAACGGGCAGAAGCCCCACAATTCAAGAATTTGATAGAATCATGGTAAAGGTAAGCAATTAATCGTATAGCCCGATTAGTGCAACTTACTATCATTGGGGAATGAACACCCATAAATGGAAATTTTGATTTTTTAGAATTTTCTTTACAAAACCATTTGCATTCTCATTTAGAGTCTACTTAATGAAAATAGTAACTCTGTTTTTACAGTTTAAGTGTTGCTAATACATTTCATTTGTTATAAGATTGGAATGAGAATAAAATGAGAATAGAAATGCAGACCAAAGCGGTCTATAAAGAAAACTCGCCGATTGGCAAGCCATTAGGCGATGTCAGAGGCGTAGTTGCACTTATGCCGATAGTGATTTTCTATCGGCCAAGATACAAAACTTTCTTTTCGGAGGTATAAATATGGCTGGATCAACTTTAACGATCAAAGATTTACATGTAGAAATTGATGGGAAAGAAATTTTAAAAGGTGTAAACCTTGAAATAAAGGGTGGAGAAATCCACGCAATCATGGGTCCAAACGGTACTGGTAAATCCACATTGTCATCGGCAATCATGGGCCACCCAAAATATGAAGTAACTAGCGGAAACATTACATTAGACGGACAAAACGTCCTTGAAATGGAAGTAGATGAGCGTGCACGCGCAGGTCTATTCTTAGCGATGCAATATCCAAGTGAGATTAACGGCGTAACAAATGCTGATTTTTTACGTTCAGCAATCAATAGCCGCCGAGGAGAAGGAAACGAGATTTCTCTCATGAAATTTATCCGTCAAATGGATAAGCAAATGGAATTCCTTGAAATGGACCTTGATATGGCACAGCGCTATTTAAATGAAGGTTTCTCCGGTGGAGAGAAAAAGCGTAATGAAATCTTGCAATTAATGATGCTGCAACCAAAAATTGCAATTTTGGATGAAATCGACTCCGGATTAGACATTGATGCCTTAAAGGTTGTTTCTAAGGGAATCAATGAAATGCGCGGCGAAGAGTTTGGCTGCTTAGTGATCACACACTATCAACGTCTTTTAAACTATATCACTCCTGACTATGTGCACGTAATGATGCAAGGCCGTATTGTGAAATCAGGCGGTCCGGAACTGGCACAACGCTTAGAAGCAGAAGGATATGACTGGATCAAGCAAGAGCTCGGAATTGAAGATGAAACAGTTGGGCAAGAAGCGTAAGAGAGTGTTAGGAGGATTACAATGACAACAGAAACAAAATTACCATTTGATAATGGGTTTGTTAGTTCTTTTTCAAAAGAAATGAGCGAGCCTGCATGGTTTGAAGAGTTTCGTCTAAAGGCATTAAATGATTTTGATCAACTGCCAATGCCTAGACCTGATAAAACGAAAATCGATAAATGGAATTTCACTCAATTCAATCAACATACTGTAAAAAGCGATGTATATGCATCACTTGCTGAACTTCCGGAAGAAGTAAAGTCATTAGTTGATGTGGATGCGGAAATGAAGAATTTATATATTCAACGAAACCAAACTCCTGCTTTTTTATCGTTATCAGAAGACTTGAAAAGCAAAGGTGTTATTTTTACTGATATTTTCACCGCTGCAAGGGAACATGGAGATCTATTGAAAAAGTATTATATGACGCAGGCCATTAACGTTGATGAACATCGCTTAACTGCACTTCATACGGCACTTGTAAATGGTGGAGTTTTCTTATACGTTCCAAAAAATGTGGAAATTACTGAACCAATTCAAGCTGTTTATGTACACGATAATGCCGAAGCTAATCTGTTTAACCATGTCATTGTTGTAGCAGATGATAATAGCTCAGTAACATATGTAGAAAACTATATTTCTACAATGGAAACCTCAAATGCTTTAGTCAACATCTTGACTGAAGTGATTGCGAATGTAAATGCAAAGGTTCAATATGGTGCTGTTGATACCTTGGCTAGAGGAATTACCACTTATGTAAATCGCCGCGGTGTTGCCGGAAGAGATTCCCGCATTGAATGGGCTCTTGGTCTAATGAACGAGGGAAATACAATTTCTGAAAACACTACGAATTTACTTGGTGATGGTTCCTTTGGCGATACAAAAACAGTTGTCGTCGGACGAGGGGAGCAAACACAAAACTTTACCACGAAGGTTGTTCATTTTGGAAAGCATACAGTAGGAAATATTTTAAATCATGGTGTTGTGAAGGATAGTGCAACATCGATCTTTAACGGTATTGGCAAAATAGAACATGGAGCATCTAAATCTGATGCAGAACAAACCTCACGTGTTCTTATGCTAAGTGAAAAAGCACGTGGAGACGCAAATCCAATTTTGCTAATTGATGAAGATGATGTTGTGGCTGGCCATGCAGCATCTGTAGGACGCGTTGACCCTGTACAATTATATTACCTCATGAGTCGCGGGATACCTAAATCAGAAGCAGAGCGCTTAGTTATTCATGGTTTCCTTGCACCAGTTGTTACACAGCTTCCAATTGAAGGAGTAAAGAAACAGCTAACTGAAGTGATTGAAAGGAAAGTACGCTAATGAATATCGTGGATATTCGCAAACAGTTTCCAATATTAGATCAAGAGGTTAACGGCAAGCCATTGGTATACTTGGATAGTTCGGCAACATCACAAAAGCCCCTCCAAGTAATCGAGGCTGTTGAAAAATATTATCGTGAAATCAATTCCAATGTCCATCGCGGTGTGCATACACTAGGAACAAGAGCAACTGATGCATATGAAGGGGCAAGGGAAAAGGTTCGTAAGTTTATTAACGCGAAATCGACTCAGGAAGTTATCTTTACTAGAGGGACAACGACTGCAATCAATACGGTTGCAGCAAGCTATGCTGCCGCAAATGTAAAAGAAGGCGATGAAATTGTTATTACCTATATGGAGCACCATAGTAATATAATTCCGTGGCAGCAGGTAGCGAGACGGACAGGTGCCCAGTTAAAGTATATTCCACTGCAAGAGGATGGCACCATTTCACTTGATGATGTTCGTGCCACTATTACTCCAAACACAAAAATTGTGTCTGTTATGCAAGTGTCAAATGTTCTTGGCGTCATTAATCCTGTAAAAGAAATTGCTCAAATTGCCCACAAAAATGGCGCAGTCATGGTTGTCGATGGTGCTCAAAGTGCACCGCATATGAAAATTGATGTCCAAGACTTAGATTGTGATTTTTTTGCCTTTTCTGGACATAAAATGTGCGGTCCGACCGGTATTGGAGTTCTTTATGGAAAGAAACAGCTGCTTGAAAACATGGAGCCAATCGAATTTGGCGGTGAAATGATTGATTTCGTCCATTTGTACGAATCAACATGGAAGGAGCTGCCTTGGAAATTTGAAGGCGGGACGCCTATTATTGCCGGTGCTATTGGTCTTGGGGCCGCCATCGACTTTTTAAATGAAGTCGGCTTAGACAATATTGCTGAGCATGAACATAAACTTGCTGCCTATGCTTTAGAAAAAATGTCAGCTGTTGAAGGAATGGCCATTTATGGACTGCTTGATGCATCCAAGCGTGCAGGACTCGTCACTTTTAATATTAGTGATGTACATCCACATGATGTTGCAACGGTTTTGGATGCAGAAGGTATAGCTGTCCGCGCCGGACACCATTGTGCCCAGCCGCTGATGAGATGGCTTAAAGCTTCAGCAACTGCACGTGCAAGCTTCTATTTGTACAATACGGAAGAAGATATTGATAAACTTGTTGAAGGACTTGTCAAAACAAAGGAGTATTTCAGCGATGTCTTCTAATTTAGATGCACTTTACCGAAGAGTAATTATGGACCATTATAAAAACCCTCGTAATCGCGGGGTTTTAGAAGATGGCAGCCATACCATTAATATGAATAACCCTACCTGCGGAGACCGAATTCAATTGACTTTTAAAGTCGAAGATGGAATCGTCACGGATGCCCGGTTTGAGGGTGAAGGCTGTTCCATTTCAATGTCATCAGCGTCGATGATGACACAGGCGATTAAAGGGAAAAAAGTCGAAGATGCTTTGCAATTATCACAAATTTTTTCTGATATGATGTTAGGAAAAGAGCCAGACGATTCTATTGATTTAGGTGATATTGAAGCACTTCAAGGTGTTTCCAAGTTTCCAGCTCGCATCAAATGCGCTACATTAGCATGGAAGGCGATGGAAAAAGGGTTAAATGAAGAGGAACAAGAATAGGACGTTGGGGCGACGTATAGCCCTTTCGTTTAAGAATGGAGGAATACGACGATGGCGAAAAAAATGCCTGAGATCGGTGATTATAAATATGGTTTTGCCGATAAAGACGTTTCCATATTCCGGTCAAAACGTGGTTTGACACGTGAGATTGTTGAAGAGATTTCAAAAATGAAGGATGAACCACAATGGATGCTCGATTTCCGCTTAAAATCACTCGAGCATTTTTATAATATGCCAATGCCTCAATGGGGCGGCGATTTGAATTCATTAAACTTTGATGAAATCACATATTATGTAAAACCGTCTGAAAAATCTGAGAAGTCATGGGACGAAGTACCGGAAGAAATTAAAGCAACTTTTGATAAGCTAGGAATTCCTGAGGCAGAGCAAAAGTACCTTGCCGGTGTTTCAGCGCAATATGAATCAGAGGTTGTTTACCATAATATGAAGGAAGACCTTGAAGAGTTGGGGATTGTCTTTAAAGATACGGATTCCGCTTTAAGAGAAAATGAAGATATTTTCCGTGAGCACTGGGCAAAGGTTATTCCACCAACTGACAATAAATTTGCGGCTCTAAACTCAGCTGTTTGGTCTGGTGGGTCATTTATTTATGTTCCACCAGGTATAAAAGTGGATACGCCGTTACAAGCGTATTTCCGGATTAACTCTGAGAACATGGGGCAATTTGAACGGACTCTTATCATCGTTGACGAGGGTGCACACGTCCATTACGTTGAAGGCTGTACGGCACCGGTTTATACAACCAACTCCTTGCATAGTGCCGTTGTTGAGATCGTTATTAAAAAGAATGCCTACTGCCGTTATACAACAATTCAAAACTGGGCAAACAACGTTTATAACCTTGTAACAAAGCGTGCAGTCTGTGAAGAAAACGCAACTATGGAATGGATTGACGGTAATATCGGTTCCAAATTAACAATGAAATATCCTGCGGTTATTTTAAAAGGTGAAGGCGCTCGCGGTATGACGTTATCGATTGCGATTGCCGGTAAAGGCCAGCACCAGGATGCCGGAGCAAAAATGATTCACTTAGCTCCAAATACATCTTCCACCATCGTGTCGAAATCGATTTCTAAGCATGGCGGTAAAGTAACCTATCGCGGTATTGTTCAATTTGGCCGTAAAGCCGATGGTGCTCGTGCCAATATCGAATGTGATACGCTGATTATGGATAATCAATCAACATCGGATACAATTCCATACAACGAAATTTTAAATGACAATATCTCGCTTGAGCACGAAGCGAAGGTATCTAAAGTATCTGAAGAGCAGCTCTTCTACCTAATGAGCCGCGGTATTTCAGAACAAGAAGCAACAGAAATGATTGTTATGGGCTTTATCGAGCCGTTTACTAAAGAATTACCAATGGAGTATGCCGTTGAAATGAACCGCTTGATCAAGTTCGAAATGGAAGGGTCTATCGGTTAATATTTTTGAAAAAATTTACCCGCTTGCTGTGTATGCAGGCGGGTTTTTATGTTGGAAACTAGGTTAGGTTCTGTTAACTGTCGGGTAAGGATGAATAACTGACGGTTGAGGGACGTTATCTGTCGCCAATCAGCGGATAAGCGCTGCCAATTGGCATTAGAGCATCACCAACATGAAAAAATTACGCTTTTCGAAGAATCTCCCATACGATGCAAAACTGGTTATGCTATTATTAATAAATGGAGGTGAGTTTCTTGATCTACATTGGTGTAACAGGCTGGGGCGACCATGATAGCTTATATCCGAATCAAACACCATCACGGGATAAGCTTAAGGTTTATGCAGGTCATTTTCCGATTGTAGAAGTCGATTCGGCTTTTTATTCGATTCAACCAAAGCGAAATGCTGAAAAGTGGGTCAATGAAACGTCAGATAGCTTCCAGTTTATCGTAAAAGCCTACCAAGGAATGACCGGCCATCAGCGTGGAGAAATTCCTTTTGAAACTAAACAAGAGATGTTCAAGGCCTTTAAAGAGTCATTAGAACCATACATACAACACAATAAATTAGCCATGGTCCTGTTTCAATTCCCGCCATGGTTTACTTGTAGACGGGAAAATGTAGATTATTTAAGATGGTGTAAACATGAAATGGACGACATACCATGCGCTTTAGAGTTTAGACATCAATCATGGTTTGCACCTCCATATCTGCAAAAAACGCTCGATTTTATGAAGACAGAAAAATGGATTCATAGTATTTGTGATGAACCACAATCCGGGGAAGGGTCAATTCCGACAGTACTTGAAGTAACTGATCCACTAAATGTCCTTGTCAGATTTCATGGCCGCAATGTTCATGGGTGGCAAAAGCGAAACGCAGAAAACTGGCGCGAGGTTCGTTACCTTTATCGCTATAATCAACAAGAGCTGCAGGAATGGGCACACAGCGTCGAAAGGTTAGCTAAGCAATGTGATAACCTTTTTCTCCTGTTTAACAACAACTCCGGCGGAGATGCGGCGGACAATGCAAAAGAAATGATGAGTCTTTTACAAATAGAATATGAAGCACTCGCCCCAAGGCAACTGGATTTATTTTGAAATCGGTCTTGATCGAGACGCCTCAAATTTTTTAGTAATTTCTCTTACGCTTTTAGAAAGACAAATATAAAATTTTTGCTTAACAACACAGACACTAGAAGGTGAAAACAAAATGGAATGGATAATATTAGTTTTAGTAGGTTTGGTTGCGAGTTCATTGGGTTCGCTTATCGGAATGGGAGGAGGAATCATTGTTGTTCCTGCCCTGCTATACTTAGCAACTTTGTCAACATTCAGCCACTTAACGCCACAGATAGTGGTAGGGACATCTCTCTTCACGATGATTTTTACCGGTTTATCCTCGACGTTAGCTTATATGAAACATAAAACGGTGGATTATAAAAGCGGATTAATCTTTCTTATTGGCAGCGGGCCAGGGAGTATTCTTGGTGCGTGGGTAACGGAAAAATTAGATTTGCACTCTTTCAATATCTATTTCGGTCTCTTTATTCTGTTTGTCTCGATGGTATTAGTCCTCAAAGATAAATTAAAGCCCCTTCCTTATCGGAAAGATAAGGGCATTGTTCGCACCTTTACCGACAATAGTGGAAAAACCTTTGAATATGGTTTTAGTCCAATCACCGCCGTCATCATTTCCTTCTTTGTAGGATTTTTATCAGGCATTTTTGGGATTGGCGGAGGCTCGCTCATGGTCCCAACGATGATCTTGTTATTTTTCTTTCCACCTCATGTGGCAACGGCAACGTCTATGTTCATGATTTTACCAACATCAATCTTAAGCTCCATCACACATATCGCCTTGGGAAATGTTAACTGGCTATATGCATTGGCGTTAATACCGGGAGCATGGATTGGCGCTAAGGTCGGAGTATTTTTAAATTCAAAACTAAAGAGCAAAACGATTGTCTTGATTATTAGAATCATTCTTGTTGTTGTTGGAATTCGTCTAATTTATCAAGGGTTTGCTGGGTAAGGTTAAAAAATGGAAACGATATATATTTACCATACCAATGATTTTCACAGTCACTTTGAACATTGGCCGCGAATACTGCAATTTCTAAAACAGAAAAAAAAGTTTCATCGGCAGCAAGATGAGGATGTCTTTCTCTTTGATATTGGTGATTTCCTTGACCGTTGGCATCCGTTTACTGAGGCGACAAAAGGAAAGGGCAATATCACCCTATTAAATGAGTGCCAATATACAGCTGTCACGATTGGGAATAATGAAGGGGTTAACCTTCCTTATGAAGATTTAAATCATCTATATGACAATGCCCAGTTTGATGTTCTTGTCGCAAACCTTTATCACAAAAATGGCGTTTATCCGGATTGGGTAAAACCTTATAAGATTTATCATACAAAAAAGGGAACACGGGTGGGGGTAATCGGACTCACTGCACATTTTATTCATCTATATGAATTGCTTGGCTGGAAGCTGACAGAACCAATTGCTGAGTTGAAAAAGTGGCTTGGACCCTTAAAGGAAGAAGCAGACTTCATCATCATATTGTCCCATCTCGGCATTCATGATGATGAACGGATTGCTATAGAATTTCCTGAAATCGATGTTATATTAGGTGCCCATACTCATCACTTTTTTGAAAAAGGAAAACTTGTAGGTGATACATTCCTTGGGGCTGCTGGTAAGTATGGATATTATGTTGGCCAAATGACCATTAAACTAAATGAACAAAAGGCAGTTACCCATCAGGAAGCGGTTCTTTATGATTTTAATGATCTCCCAGTTCCTCGAGACGAAAAGGAGCACATCGATACTATTTTTAACAAGGGGAAGGAACTGTTAAATCAAAGGGTTACGATTCTCAGCGAACCGTTGGTTCACAATCCGTTTCATGAAACGAATTTTTCCCTTATGCTTGCCAGGACATTAAGAGAATGGTGTGGGGCAGACTGTGCCATGATCAATGCCGGTCTTCTTTTGGGAACATTATCAGGGGAAGTCACCAATTACGATTTACTTGAGGTGTGTCCACATCCTATTAATCCGTGTGTAGTAGAATTGACGGGAAAGGAATTAAAGGAAGTTCTATTTCAGACAAAGGACGAGAACTTACCACATAAGCAAATAAAAGGCCTCGGTTTTAGAGGTACTATTTTAGGTGTGTTTGTCTATGATGGTATTCGTTTTGAGAAAAATAATATTTTTATTAATGGCAGGGAATTGGAGCAAGAAAGATGTTATACGTTAGCTCTGCCGGATATGTTTACGTTTGGTCATTTTTTCAAAGAAGTTCTGCCGCATAAGCAGAAGAAATATTTCTTACCGGAATTCTTGCGGGATTTATTAAAATGGAAGCTGCAGATGCATTCCTAACCATCACCCATTTTCCATCGCAATCATACTGTGATAGGGAGGAAAGGAGTGTGGGACCCTTTGATTGATCTTTCACCAATTGCAATTAACGGCCATACCTTTTTGGCTGTCACTGTATTACTTCCAAAAACCACCTTATTATCGGTGTCAAATGATAAAGGATATATTATGTGCGGTGCTTTAGATGTGGGCTTACTAAATGAAAGATTAAAGGATCGCAAAATCATTGCGGGTCGTGCTGTTGGAGTGAGAACCATTGATCAGCTTCTCAATGCCCCATTAGAGTCGGTAACATTAGAGGCAGAGGAATTAGGGATTCATCAAGGAATGATTGGTAAAGACGCCTTGCTAAAGATGGTTTAAAAGCTTGCTTCTATGGCAGGCTTTTTTTATGGGCTAGTTCCTCTTTTTCAGGCATACATATAGCTTGAAGGGGTGATTTTTTTGGCAAAGTTTCGACGACGGTTTTTTAAGCGGGGACCGTTGCCATTTCGATATGTAATGCTGCTGACATTCGTTTTTTTCCTTTTCTCTACTGCTACAGGTTTGGTGCTCGTAAACAAGGGAATTGAGCCGACATTAATGAGATATGCTGAATCCGAAACACGTAATATTGCCTCACTTGTTATTAATAGGGCGATTACAAAACGGACGACCAATGTTGGGGATGAGGTAATTAAAATAACACCAAGCAGTGATGGAAAAAAGCAAAACGCCCAGTTGAATACGGATTTAATCAATCGGGTTTTGGCAGAAGTAACCGCTCAAATTCAAAAGAATTTAAAAACAGCCAAGAAGGGTGATATTGCCTTATTAGAATCAGATGTGGAAATTGAAACAGAAAATACGGGAAAAGAAGATGGAATTGTCTGGTATGTGCCATTAGGGCAGTCAACGAATATTTCGTTGCTAGGGAATATTGGACCGAAAATACCGGTAAAATTCCATGCTATCGGTGAAGTGGAACCGGATGTTCATATTGATACAAAAGAAATGGGGATTAATAATACATGGGTGCAGGTTTCTGTTGATATAGAAGTATCCGTACAGATCATTACTCCGTTCGCGACAAAAATTACGAAGCTAAAACAAAGCATTCCGGTGGGTAGTACATTAGTGGAAGGCGAGGTTCCGCAATTCTATAACAGCGGCGGAGGGATAACACCATCCATCCAACTTCCGGAAAAGAAAACCGATACAAAAAAATCAGGAAATTAAAAGGACTATCCGCGACGGACAGTCCTATTTCCGTTTCATATTCATTCGCTCAAGACGTTTCCATTTTGCAAGGTATGGATAAGGATCAAACGACCACTCCGTAATTCCATTGTCCTTATACATTCCGTAATGTAAGTGAGGCGGGAATTTTCCAGATGTTCCCGGGGGGCCGTATCCAGAACTTCCGACACCGCCAACAACCATTCCAGGCTCAACAATTTGGCCGACCCTTAAATCTTTGGCAAAACCGCTAAGATGGGCGAAGTAATGGTACGTGTTATTAATGTCACGGATACCGATTCTCCAGCCGCCAAACTTGTTCCATCCCTTCATTTCAATAATTCCATAGCTTGTAGCACGTACTGGGACTCCGTAACCGGCGAAAATATCGGTACCTTCATGGATTCTTCTTCCACCCCAGCCGCGGGCATCCCCCCATGTGCTGCGATAGCTGTGATTACTGTTAAGAGGAACTGGGAAAACCTGTTTATCTAAATCAATCCTGCCAAAATGACGATAAATTTTTGCTTTTCCTACGATAATTCCTACGGTTTTATCGCGATGATAGTAATTCCATAAACCAATTTTTATATTTTCTTGATCGATTCCATATGAAAGAAGATAATTTGCAAACGCATATAAAACATCCTCATCACTCTTTAAGCGCGCTTTTCCATCTCCATCTCCATCAATACCGATACCATTAAAAAACTGAATAATGGCTGGGTTTTCTTCCATAGGGTTAGGGTTGGCTAAACCTGCCCATTGTTCAGGCTTGAAATAAATTGAAATGGTACTTTCTGGTTTTGGTAAATCGCGGCGGGCAAAACGGATACTTCTTTCATATTGATCAATAGCCGCTAAATAATACCAAGGAATTTGGGTAACCGTTTCAACTTTTTTATATAGCTTCATTCTTTCCTGATAGGGATCAGGTTCTTCTTTTGCATGAGCATCCCTGACAGACAATGTAGAAGTAAAGAGTATAAGGATAGTTCCAATAATAAGAACAGCCCGCAACAGGAATCCTCCTTCCAATTAATGTACAAGGTTAGTTTATGAATATTAGGCTATTTCATTATCGCTAATAATTGGTAATCAAAAAATGAACCATAAAATCAATGGATTTAGGATTGGTAAAAAGAAACAACTAGTTGAATGCTTGTCGTTCCTATTCCAGTATGATAAAGTGACAACAGAAGATTATACATAATGGGATTTCAAGGGGTGTCAAAATGAGTAAAAAAGAAGAAATTTTACGTAAGCCGGAATGGCTAAAAATAAAGCTGAACACCAATGAGTCTTACACAGGTTTAAAGAAAATGATGCGTGAAAAGAATCTTCACTCGGTTTGTGAGGAGGCACGCTGCCCGAATATTCACGAATGCTGGGCAGTAAGACGTACGGCAACCTTTATGATACTAGGAGATACTTGTACACGTGCCTGCCGCTTCTGTGCGGTAAAAACAGGGCTTCCAACAGAACTTGATTGGCAGGAGCCGGAAAGAGTAGCCGATTCTGTTCAATTGATGAACCTAAAGCATGTCGTCGTTACAGCAGTAGCACGCGATGATTTAAAAGATGGCGGCGCGGCTGTGTTTGCCGAAACAGTTAATGCTATTCGCCGGAAAAATCCATTCACCAGTATCGAAGTCCTTCCTTCCGATATGGGCGGCAAGGAAGAAAATTTAAAGGTGTTAATGGATGCGAAACCGGATATCCTAAATCATAACATTGAGACAGTTAAACGGTTAACACCAAGAGTCAGAGCCCGTGCGAAATACGATCGTTCTCTTGAATTTCTCCGCCGTGCAAAAGAAATGCAGCCAAGCATTCCAACAAAATCAAGCTTAATGATTGGTCTTGGAGAAACAAAAGAAGAAATTTTGGAAGTCATGGATGATTTAAGGGCGAATCATGTGGATATCATGACCATTGGACAATACCTTCAGCCAACCAAGGGTCATATAAAGGTGGAAAAGTACTATAGCCCTGATGAATTTAAAGAATTACAGCAAATTGCTATCAGCAAAGGGTTTAGCCATTGCGAGGCAGGTCCTCTTGTCCGCTCATCGTATCATGCCGATGAACAAGTCAATGCTGCAGCGAAGCACAAGCAATTGCTTGGTGAAAAGAAAGCAAAAGAAGCGTAATAAAGAAAGAGTTCAGCCTGTAATAGGCTTGAACTCTTTTTTAACGATTTGTTTTATCATCCGGTGTCAGGCCATTTGCATCTTCACTTGAACTAATTGGCTGGCCTTGTGGAGATTTTTTCATCTGCGTAATGAGTCCATTGACCAAATTACGGGCATTCTTGCCTGTTGAATCGGTGTTAGCCAGGTTTTCAACATCGCGCATTAACACTTTATTATCTGTGACATAGACGTGATAATATCTTGGCACAACCGACATCGCGGTCTTTTTTACTTGGTCGGCGGTTAGATTGCGGTCTTTTGAATTGGTATCATAGGCAATTAACACTTCTTGGTCTGTGACAAGTGTTGCCACGTCATTGACATTAGGAATATTTGTACTGTATTTGCTTATTATGTTAGCGAGCTGCTCACGGTCAAGTGCTGTGTAATGGTTATTCGCTGTTTTATCATTCATCAGCGGACTCTTTTGGTGGCGGACATAGCCATAATCATTGCTTACGTTACGAACTCCCTTACTTGCTCCTTCATTGTAAAGCTCATGTCTTTTATTATTGACGTTAATGGTATTGCCGCTTTCTTCATAAATATCGTTTTTTGCAGTATCCTTTGTACATCCGGATAACGCAATGATCGTACATAATCCAGCAATTATGAGCAATTTTTTCAATTTCTACACCTCCTTTTATTAGAATAGCCAAAGGGAGTTTTTTTTTTCTTAGTAATTGATGGGGAATCGGTTATAATGGGTATTAGGTATTTGCTGGGTAAAATGAGGTGAATGAGGATGATTGTTATCAACAATACCGTTTATGAAATTCTGCAGGAATATCGGGATGGGTATAATGAGGAAGCCTTTAAAGCAAGGTACAGCGATATTTTATCAAGATATGATTATATTGTTGGCGATTGGGGCTATGGGCAGCTTCGCCTAAAGGGTTTCTTCGATGATCAAAATCAAAAGGCTACATTTGATACAAAAATAAGCACACTTAGTGAGTATTTTTATGAATACTGCAATTTCGGATGTGCCTATTTTGTTTTAAAAAAGGTGAAAAAATGAGAAGGATCAGGAAACTGACCCTTCTTATTTTTTTACTGGTTAGAATAAGGCGGCTTAATATTTGTATTCGGCTCATCGTGGGGTGGATGAGCACCTTCTATTTGCCGAGGTAGATCCTCATGAAGTGACTTGAATTCGTAATTATAGGCACTATATTTTCGCTGTCCTTCTTTCCAAGGCGTACTCTTATTTTGCACTGGCTCATCTTTTTTTATGGAGGATCCATATGGACCTTCGGGAAATTCCTGGGCAGTAAGAACATTTTGTTGTTTTTCAACAGTAGATAATTCTGTATATTTTTTAGAGTCATTTTTTCCCATGCTTTCACTCCTTTACCTTTTATTATTGCAAGGCGGGGTGAAAAACATGTGTGGGTCAGACGATTTCAGCTAAAAATGATCGCAGTTCTTCAGCGTCTTCTTCATTTAATTGAAAAGCAAATTCTAAATAGCCTTCTTCCTGCAAATCGTCTTGACCAATGATGGCAAAGCGATTTCCCTGCATATCCAGAACCAATTGCTTTCCATAATGGCGGTTGGTTTGAACAATAGCTAAATCAAAGCGCTGGTTTTCGCCGACAAAACTAACAAATCTTGTTTTTGTATCCTCTGTATCATCGTATAAGAAAAAGCGTTCTGTCATTAAATGTTCTCCTTTATGATTTTACTGTTTTTCATCACCTCTATAGTATCAAATTTCGGGTTATGATGGGAGTATCATTGCAAGATTCACTGATTTCTGCTCCCGAAAAAATACGAACTGCATTAGATTGTGTTACAATATAAACGGGATGGCTGCATAGAGAAGACTAAATGAAGGAAGTGGACTGGAATGTATTTTGTTGACAGAGAAAAAATTGAAGCGACTTTAGTTTATTTAGAAGGACAAATCAATCTCTTCCGTGGCCAAAAGGATTGGTCAACCCCAATTGAAAAGACAGCATTAGAGCGTTTAGGCCAAATGATGATTGAGTCAGTTCTAGATGTTGGAAATGCCATGATTGATGGCTTTATCATGCGTGACCCAGGCAGTTATGAGGACATTATTGACATATTAATCGACGAAAAGGTTATCACAGCTCAATCTGGGGAAAGTTTAAAAATCCTTGTTCAATATCGAAAAGTGCTTGTCCAGGATTACATAAAAATTGACCATCGTGAACTTCAGGAACAGTTTTCAAAGCACCTTCCGGAATTAGTAAATTTTTCGGCAAATGTACGTAATTATTTCACGAATGAATTAGGACCAGTTTCGGCGTTTAAAAAATGACCGTTAGCGCGGTCTTTTTCTTTTGATTGGGAATGATAATTTTTAGGAAGGTGATGGGACATGAAAAAATATAAAGGCTATTTGATTGATTTAGATGGAACGATGTATAAAGGAACAGAGCGGATTGAAGCGGCCTCCGACTTTGTCAAAAATCTTCGGGATCACGGTATCCCTTATTTATTTGTGACCAATAATTCGTCGAGAACGCCGGCACAGGTAGCTGAAAAACTAAAGGGTTTTGACATCCCTGCTGAAGAAAAGCTTGTGTTTACGACAAGTCAGGCAACTGCTAATTATATATATGAACAAAAAAATGATGCTTCCGTTTATGTTATTGGAGAAGAGGGAATTCGGACAGCCATTGGAGAAAAAGGACTGCAATTTGCCGGAGAAGATGCTGATTTTGTAGTGGTAGGAATCGACCGCTCGATTAGCTATGAAAAATTGGCTGTTGCCTGCCTGGCAGTTCGTAACGGAGCAACATTTATATCTACAAATGGCGACATTGCGATACCAACGGAGAGGGGACTGCTCCCAGGCAATGGGTCGCTGACATCGGTTATTACCGTTTCCACTCAAACAAATCCAATTTTTATCGGCAAGCCTGAATCGATTATTATGGAACAGGCCTTAAAGGTTTTAGGAACGGCAAAAGAAGAAACCCTTATGGTTGGTGATAATTATGATACTGACATATCAGCGGGAATGAATGCCGGTATTGATACATTATTAGTTCATACAGGAGTAACGACGAAAGAATTGCTGTCCGGATATGACAGGATGCCGACTTATTCGATTGATACCTTAGATAAGTGGGAACTATAAAAAGGATGGAAAAAACCATCCTTTTTCAATTTCTTAAGAGAATTGAAAGTATAAATTTAGACTTTGGGGAATTGTCTAGCTCCAGCGCTCAGCGGCTAGTAGACTTCGCGCTTCTCCCTACGATAAGTCAACATCGGATCACTATCGCTCTCCGTGTTTCCTTTATCTCAGTCGAAGCGCTCCAGTCTATACGCCGCTAAACGAGCGCTTCCGCTTTTCTTATTTTTCCTTTTCTGCTCTTGCTGCCCGGTGTGCCAATCTGCTTGATGCAGCGGCTGCAATTGCTCCAACAATATCATCTAAAAATGTATGACATTCACCTGTTGATTTATCATTTAAATGTGCTAAAATCCCAGGCTTCAATTTATCAATGTATCCATAATTGGTAAACCCAATTGAACCGTAAACATTCACAATCGAAAAGGCGAGTACCTCATCGACACCATATAGACTTTCATCTGTTCCGATAATCGATTGCAGAGGTTCTTCGAGCAGTCCTTTTTCAGCAAGCCTGTCTAGCTGTATTCCTGTAATAATGGCATTTTGTACCTCGCGTTTTGAAAGGACTCGTTCTACGTTAGCTAAACAATCTTCCATTTTCAAATTTTCATGATATTTTTCCTGCAAAAAGAAGACTAAATCGCCTATGTCTTGGACTTCAACGCCTCGTTCCTTCATCCATCTCCGTGCAGTTTCTTCGGTTATATCTACTTTTTTGTCGTCTGCCATTCCTTTGATCACCTTTTCTTTAGGTTTTGACTATATTTATACTCTATTTCCATATTATATGCAATTTTAATGCAAAAAGAGCCATTCAGTATCATATCATCTCCTCTATAATTTTCCGTTATTCTTATTCTTAAAAAATCAGCGAAGACCACAAGTTTTTGAAACTAAAACATATACATGAGTTAAAAAGAGGTTTGGAGACGGGGTGGAAAGATGCTTCAGAAAATGCTTGAAAACCAATATGGAATCACAGTGAAGGAGTATGTAAAATTAGATGCCTATGATGCGCTGAGAGGAAATGGCTGGCTTTATATAATTTCTAATCCGTCTGGCAAGGAAGAAGCAGATATTACCGAACTTGAAAAAATTGCCGAACATTTAAGGAATTATGGGGATCAAAATGTTCCCATCTTTTTACCGTCGAAGGAAGGTCAATTAATTACCACGTGGGAACAAAATAAATATTGTGTGTTAGCCAATCGGCAGATTGAAGAGCAGCGAAATATAAAATTAGGCCGGAAGCTGGCAAAATTCCATGAGCGTGGCCGCATGGTCCCTTTTCAAATAGAACGATCAAGCAGGACTGGGCAATGGAAGTCCTTGTGGGAAAAACGACTTGAACAGATGGAAAAGGTTTGGAATGGTATTCTCTTTCAAACTCCTGAAGACGAGTTTGAACGAATGTTTATCGATTCTTTTCCTTATTATCTTGGATTAACGGAGAATGCGATTCAATATTTAGTCGATACCGAACTTGATGATGAAGCATTAGAAACAGATAGCGGAACGGTTTGTCATGAACGTTTTAACAATAAAACATGGGGACCTCATAGCCATTACATGATTAAAAATCCGTTTGACTGGGTGTTTGACCATAGAAGCCGCGATCTGGCTGAGTGGACAAGGGAGAGGTATTTTCGTAATATCCAGACTTATGATGTAGAATTAAGGCAGTTTTTTAGTGAATACCAAAGCATTGCTCCATTGTCTTCCTTTTCCTGGCGTTTACTATATTCACGGTTAATCTTTCCACTGCACTATTTTGATTGTATTGAGAGTTATTATATAACGCGCTCTGAACAGGACAAGAAGGTGTTAGAAGACAGACTTAGGAAAATATTAAGACAATCAAGTGAATATGAACGATTTTTGGCTGGATTCTTTCAAATGTCGGGAGCACCGATTAACCGAATGAACCTTCCACAACTGGAGTGGCTTTTTCAATAAGTCAGCGTTTTTTCGAAATTTTTAGAGGATGGTGGTAAAAAACATATGGTAAAATAATTGAAAACAGCTAAGGAAGTGACATAGGATGAAGCCTTACGTTTATATTACCCGGAAGCTTCCGGAAGAAATATTGAAACCACTACAGCAAAAATATGAAGTGAACATGTGGGAGCATGAAGATATTCCCGTCCCAAAAGAGGTTTTATTGTTAGAATCAAAAAAAGCGGATGCGCTGCTGACAGTTCTATCGGATTCCATCGATGAAAGTATTTTTGCTGCAGGAAACAATTTAAAGGTTGTGGCAAACCTAGCAGTGGGATTTGATAATATTGACATAAAGTCCGCTAGCAGAGAGGGAATTGCTGTTTGTAATACGCCCGATGTTTTAACGGACACAACAGCAGATTTAACTTTCGGTTTGCTTATGGCAACCGCTCGCAGGATTGTCGAAGCTGCAGAGTTTGTGAAAGAGGGAAAATGGGTAAGCTGGAGCCCCTTACTTTTAGCAGGTCAGGATATTCACCATAAAACCCTTGGTATTGTGGGAATGGGGAAAATCGGCGAAACTGTTGCCAAACGAGCAACTGGTTTTGATATGAACATTCTATATCATAACCGTTCAAGAAAACCTGAGATCGAGCAGCAGCTGAGTGCTGTATATGTGTCTTTTGATGAGCTCGTGGAAAAATCCGATTATATAGTTTGTCTAACTCCGCTTACTGCCGAAACAATGAGCATGTTTACCCGTGAGGTTTTTAAAAAAATGAAACAGTCTGCAATTTTCATTAATGCTTCTAGAGGGCCTGTTGTCGATGAACAAGCATTGTATGAGGCGCTTGTTGCAGGGGACATTGCTGGTGCAGGGCTAGATGTTTTTGAAAAAGAACCAATCAATGCCGAGCACCCGTTACTTAAGCTGGCCAATGTCGTTGCCCTGCCGCATATCGGCAGCTCTAGTATCGAAACGAGAGTGGCGATGATGCAGTTATGTATTGAAAATATCGAAGCAATTATAGAAGGAAAACCTCCAAAGACGCTGGTGAATAAAGATTGGATGCCCTTAGTGAAGGCTTGACCACATAAAATAAGCGATTGCCGACATCAGCAATCGCTTCCTCATTCATTAAAATACTTGTTCTACTTCTACAACACCTGGAACTTCTTCTAAAAGGGCTCTTTCGATACCTGCTTTTAATGTGATGGTGGAACTTGGGCAGCTGCCGCACGCACCTAGCAAGCGGAGCTTAACAATACCATCTTCTACATCTACTAATTCGCAATCCCCGCCATCGCGAAGAAGAAATGGACGTAATTTATCTAATACTTCTTGAACTTGCTCAAACATTTGTTGTTCTTCCATGATAATCGACTCCTTTCCTAACTATATTATAATGTCATCCGCGTTAAAAATCCATTCTCATAAATTAGGAAAAGCCACATTTAAAGACAATTTCGTCGTTTTTATCTTATAAATAAAGTAAAATAAAAGAAAAAAGACAGGAATGGTTTTATGAATACGAATGAAGTGGAAATTGTTCTTTATGGTGCACAAACCTTATGTCCAAGCTGTGTGAATTTACCTTCCTCTAAAGAAACTTTTGAATGGCTGGAAGCGGCTATTGCTAGAAAGTTTCCAGACCAGCCCGTTAAAATGACTTACGTTGATATTTACCAGCCCTCTGGGGAAGATGAAAAACTAATATTCGCCAAAAGAGTAATTGAAGAGGACATGTTTTATCCGGTTGTCGTCATTAATGAAAAGATCGTTGGCGAAGGGAACCCGCGTTTAAAGACCATTTTTACAGAACTTGAGAAATATGGATATAAAGCTATTTAAAAAGAAGAAGCATTCTGTTAAATAGTGAAGGGTTCCGTTTTCGGATGCATAAGTATTAAATGATACATAAAATAGCGTGAGAATTGACTCACGCTATTTTTTTAAGCAAAGGGATATTCCAATTTTTTCAGGCTCATTGGTATGACACACTTTTTTTACAATGACAATACTTGTTGTACAGTAAAAAAATGTTGTCAATTTTCCAATCAATAAGACTGATATATTATCAGCCATTAATACCAACTGTGATACTATAATTCCTTCTTGTCCTGTCCGAATAAGCCTTGCATTCGGACAAGACAAGGCAATATTCTGCGTATCCTGTCCGAATAAGGCTTGCATTCGGACAAGACAAGGCAATATTCTACGTATCCTGTCCGAATAAGGCTTGCATTCGGACAAGACAAGGCAATATTCTGCGTATCCTGTCCGAATAAGGCTTGCATTCGGACAAGACAAGGCAATATTCTGCGTATCCTGTCCGAATAAGCTTCGCATTCGGACAAGACAAGGCAATATTCTGCGTGTCCTGTCCGAATAAGGCACGCATTCGGACAAGACGAGGCAATATTCTGCGTATCCTGTCCGAATAAGCTTCGCATTCGGACAAGACAAGGCAATATTCTGTGTATCCTGTCCGAATAAGCTTCGCATTCGGACTATCAACAGGCAATTCCACATAATAATCAGCTGTCATTATCGGCGTTTTTTTCGTAAGATCAGGTGCTTTAGTTGAAATTAGGAGAAACCTTAATTTGATTATCATTTAGTCCTTATGAATATTAAAAAATAACGTGCTAAAACTGAAAGCAGTTTTAGCACGCCATTTTTTATGTCATTTAACTGTTTTGCACTTAAAAACGGAATCCCTTCAGTTAAATAAGAATCCTTCTTTTTATCATCCATTGTGAAACTTATACATCCACAGAATCCCCGATTTTAATAATCGGGCGACGCGTCCGGTGATGGCACGGTCTGCCATCATCCCAAAGCCTTGTTTTTTTCCAAGAGAGCCAAGAATGCCTTTTAATTTAATTGGTGGGAATGTAGCAGGTAATTCTTCACCATTCCAGCGCTTCTTTAATACTTCCACGATTTGTTCCGCTTGTCCTTCTGCTAGTTGTGCACTAGGGGCATGCGGTGAACTTGCACAGTCCCCGACAATAAAAACATGTTCATCAGTTGGCAGGTGATGGTGAGGAGTTACGATCATCCTTCCCATGCGGTCTTTTTCCCCGTCCATATTGCGGACAATTTCATTGGCTTGAATTCCAGCTGTCCAAACGATTACATCACAATCAATAGGTTCATCATGATTATATAACCGATTTTCTTCCACCTTGGTGATATTGGAATTGTTGATAATCTCAACATTATTTCTTACAAACCAATTTTCAACATATTTACTTAAGCGTTCCGGGAAAGCTGAAAGAATATGTTTACCACGATCAAATAATTTAATGTTCAAATCTTCACGACTTTCACTTAATTCGCTAGCTAATTCTACCCCGCTTAAACCAGCACCGACAATCCCTACAACAGAACCAGGGCCAAGGTTATTTAGGACTGAGTAGGTGTGGCGTGCTTTTTCAATGTTTTGAATACTGTAAGTGAACAGATCCGCTCCTTGTACATCATGATATTTGTCTTCACAGCCAAGCCCAATAATCAGGTCATCATAGGCAAGTGGTTCAGCATCTTTCATTTTTATTTTTCGATCATTTGTATCGATGCCAGTTACTTCCCCATATTTTACCTCTAAACAAGGATGTTCGGGAAAAGCAACACGTACTTCTTTATCAGAAATGGTTCCTGCGGCTAATGCGTAATACTCCGTTTTTAAGCAGTGGTATGGAACACGGTCGACTAGAGTAATCGTCACGTCTTCCGGTAAATGGTTGGGAAGAAGTTCGTTCAAAATCTTCATTCCTCCATAACCCCCACCAAGAATGACAAGGTTTTTCATTTTCAAATTTCCCCTTTGTTTTAAATCGTTTTCATATAAAAATGTTAAATATATTAAGATAATATTCTGTTTCTATAACCACATAAGAGTATATCTAAAATGTGTCAAAATAACAACATTTTAGATATTATTCTTGACACAAATGCTATAAACATGGTAATTGACGCGGTCTGCTAAATAGAGTAGGATAAATTAAGTATGGAGAGGTGAAAGTAATGTTTAAACCTATCATTGAATTTTGTATTAGCAACCTAGCAAACGGTGCTCAAAAGGCACTTGAAAAACTACAAAGAGATCCTAACTTGGATATTATTGAATATGGTTGCCTCGGCTACTGCGGAAAATGTGCCATGACTCTATATGCTCTTGTTAATGGAGAAGTCGTAACAGGAAGCACACCTGATGAGCTGGTTGATAACATTTACCAGTATCTCGATGAGAATCCAATGTTTTAATGAAAGGGAGCACGTCGCTCCCTTTTTATATAAGCATCATATGATAATAATAAGAATAAGAATCTAAACATTTGAGTCCTTGATTTCAAGTGTATATACTATAATTAATACCTCAGAAAAAGGGGGGAAAATAATGAGCAAAGAAGTAGTTATTTTAACAGAAGCAGCTTCATTACACATTAAAGATATGATGAAGCATAATGAAGAAGAGCGTGCTTTTTTACGGGTTACCGTAAAAGGCGGCGGCTGCAGCGGCCTATCTTACGGCATGGGCTTTGATCACGAGGTAAACGAGGATGACCTACAGTCCGAGCAGCACGGGATCCAATTGCTAGTTGATAAAGAGAGTGCATCTATTCTTCAAGGTACAAAAATTGATTATAAAGAGTCAATGATGGGCGGCGGATTTACCATTGATAATCCGAACGCCATTGCTTCCTGCGGCTGCGGGTCATCATTCCGAACGGCAACGGAAGCTGGTAAACCGGAGGAATGTTAATTATTTAAAAAGAAAGGCGCCCAATTTAATTGGACGCCTTTCTTTTTAAATAAAGATACTATATTTCTGAACTTCGAAAACGGTCTAGCTCCAAGTACCCAGCGGCTAATGTACTTCGTCCTTTTCTCTACGATAAGTCAAAGTGCTTTAGTCGATACGCGAAAAACGAGTGCTTCCGCTTTTCTTATTTATTAAACATCGAAGAACTGTGTAAAGGCTGTACTTTTGCTTTTGGATCGATGTAGGACTTAGCGTTGTTCACGGCAGTCGGTGCTTCACCAAATCCGCAGGCAATTAATTTTACTTTACCTTCGTATGTGCAAATATCGCCCGCTGCATAAATTCCTGGTGTATTCGTTTCCATTTTTGAATTAACAACGATGGAGTTCTTTTCGATTTCCAGACCCCATTCTTTAATTGGTCCAAGTGATGAAACAAATCCATAATTACAGATGACGGCATCCACATCAATCGTTTCTTTTTCTTCACCATTTACCGTTTCGAGAACAACTTGCGAAATTCCGTTTTCGTCCCCGATTAATTCAGCAGGAACATAAGGAGTCTTTACATCGACTTTGGAATTATACAAGTTTTCTACACTATGTTCATGGGCACGGAATTTATCTCTGCGATGAACAATGGTTACTTTTTCTGCAATTGGCTCGAGCATCATTGCCCAGTCGACCGCAGAATCCCCGCCGCCAAACACAACCACTTTTTGACCAGCAAATTGATTCAAGTCTTCAATGAAATAATGAAGATTTTTCTTTTCATACTGTACAGCACTTTCAAGCTCTAAGCGACGCGGTTGGAAAGCACCATTTCCGGCAGTAATAATAATTGTTTTGGAATAGTGGACTTCCTTATTTGTTGTTAATTTAAAAATACCATCTTCTTGCTTTTCCAACTTTTCAACAGATTGCTCAAGAGCAACAGTCGGTTCGAATTTAGCCATCTGTTCTTTTAAATTATTTATCAATTCTTGTGCGCGAATTTTTGGGAAACCGGCAACATCGTAAATGTATTTTTCCGGATAAAGGGCTGACAATTGACCGCCTAGCTGTGGCAAGCTTTCAATGATTTTCACTGATGCTTGTCTCATTCCTCCGTAAAAGGCAGTAAATAGACCGGCAGGACCGCCACCGATGATCGTAATGTCATAAACTTTTTGATTTTCTTGCACTCCGAATCCCCCCAACTAATAGTAACAAACTCCACTCATTATAATATCACAAAATAAAAAAATCCTCACAACTTTATGTCATATTATCTGACTGGTCAATTGCTGATTGTAATAAAAATGTAAAATTTTTAATATTCTTAAGTTAAATAAATTCTAAAAATCGCTTGAAAATAGAGTGGAAGTAGCATAGTATGTAATGTGGATATATTGTTAAGGTTTTGTGACAAAAAAAGCACATTTTTATGAATGATTGGGAAGTTCTAACATCTTTCTCTGATAAATTTACTAAATCTACTAAATCTCTGTCATTCCTTTGTGCTTACGATTCAGTTCTTTTTCTTTATCTTGATTCGTGAATTATATCACATACATTTTTTAGCAATGAAAAATAAAAATGAATAAAGCAGTGGAAGATAAGAAAAAGAAGATTTATTCAAAAATACTAAAAAGGTGGAAGTGATCACTTTGAGAAAGCCTAAAATTGTTATTCTCGGTGCAGGTTATGGCGGACTTCTAACAACAGTTCGCTTGCAAAAGTTAATTGGTGTAAATGAAGCGGATATTGTATTAGTGAATAAAAATGACTACCATTACGAAACAACATGGCTACATGAGGCATCAGCTGGTACACTACATCATGATAAGGTCCGCTATGATATTAGTAATGTAATCGATCGCAGCAAGGTTGATTTTGTTCAAGATACTGTAGTTGAGATTAATAAAGACGATAAGAAAGTTATTTTAGAAAAAGGGGAAGTCGATTATGACTACCTTGTGATCGCTCTTGGCGGTGAACCAGAAACGTTCGGCATTAAAGGGTTAAAAGAATACGCATTTGGTATTACTAATGTTAATTCTTCCCGTCAATTGCGTGAGCATATTGAATACCAATTTGCCACTTATAATATGGAAGAAGAAAAGAACGATAATCGTTTATCCATTGTTGTTGGTGGAGCAGGATTTACCGGTATTGAATTCCTTGGAGAATTAACGAACCGAATTCCGGAATTATGCCATGAGTATGATGTTGATTTCCATAAAGTAAAAATTACTTGTGTCGAAGCAGCTCCAACTGTACTACCTGGTTTTGACCCAGAATTAGTTAACTATGCAGTTTCACAGCTTGAGCGTAAAGGCGTAGAGTTTCTAATTGGTACTGCTATTAAGGAAGCTAATTCTGACGGAATCATTGTCGGAAAAGGCGACGAAGAACCATATGAAATTAAGGCTGAAACGGTTGTTTGGGCAGCTGGTGTTCGTGGTAATGCGATTATTGAAAAGTCCGGATTTGAAGCAATGCGCGGCCGTGTAAA
Source organism: Neobacillus sp. WH10 (assembly GCF_030123405.1). GTDB lineage: Bacteria > Bacillota > Bacilli > Bacillales > Cytobacillaceae > Neobacillus. The sequence goes on along the minus strand of NZ_CP126110.1, from coordinate 4,452,430 downwards.
GGTGCAGCCTGACCTTCGTGTTCCTGGATTTGATGATGTCTTCATCATTGGCGACAGTTCATTAGTTATTAATGAAGAAATCAATCGTCCTTATCCTCCTACAGCGCAAATATCCATGCAGCAAGGTGAGCTTGCCGCTCGTAACATCGCTGCATTAGTACGCAACAAGACAGAGCTTGAATCCTTTACATTTGATAATAAAGGAACGGTTTGCTCACTTGGTGAAGATGATGCTATTGGTGTTGTATTTGGGAAAAAGATTACAGGTACTAAGGCAGCATTTATGAAAAAGGTTATCGACAATCGTGCCCTTTATATGATTGGCGGCGCAGGTCTTGTTATGAAAAAAGGTAAACTTAAGGTATTCTAAGATATACGATTCACTAAAAAGACAGGGTTTCTCTGTCTTTTTTTGTTATGATGATAAAGGGGTGTTTGGATTGAGCAATCGTGAAAAGCGAGGGAATGTTTGGTTAGCTGTTTCTGGCTTAGTAAAGTCAAGTGATGGTCATTGGCTTGTCGTGAAGAAAAGATATGGCGGCTTAAAGGGTCAATGGTCATTGCCTGCGGGCTTTGTAGAAGAGGGAGAGACAGCCGATGAAGCTGTTATTCGAGAAGTTAAGGAAGAAACCGGGATTGATTGTAAAGTTAAAGGGCTGATTGGGTTAAGAACGGGTGTCATTAAAGAAGAAATAAGCGATAATATGATCCTGTTTTTACTTGAGCCAATTGAGGAAGGGAATGTCGTTCATCAGGAACAAGAGCTTTACGATGCTCGCTTTATGGCGCCGGAGGAGCTGCTCGTTGAAAAGGATGCGTCCATTCTTTTACACTATTTGATTACTCAAAATGCTTCATTAATTAAACCAGGGATTGATGGCATAAACCCTGGAGATCAGTTTGAGTATACAGCTTATAAATTATTTTTGTAATTTTTTGAAAATTAAAGTAACACTTCGAAAATAAAAGAAAACTTTACATGTATCCGTTTTCTTTTCGGAATTTGCTGGAATTTAGCTCTTTCCTTTTTCTATAATCCTTGGTATATTATCAGAAAATTAAGTTAATAATTCGAGAGGATGATAGAAATGACAATAAAGAGCGTGGATACAAAAAACTGTGATTACTGTTCTGGATACGGATATTTTCAATTGGTACTTGGAGGCTCGGAAACTTGTTCCTGCTGCGGTGGAACGGGTAAGAAAAAGGAATAGGATATTTATACACACTGCTTCTTCGAAATAATTTCGAGGAGCTATTTTTTTGGCCATTTTAAGCAGCATTATTGAAGACAAAACTGGCTCGAATTATAGAAAAAACTGTCTCCAATAAGGTCGATTGGAGACAAAACTGGCTCTAATTATTGGAAAAATGTCTTTAATAAGGCCTATTGAAGACAAAACTAGTATTATTTATAGGAAAACTGTCTCCAATAAGGCAAACTTTTCTATTTTAATTTGTTTTTATTGACTCCTTTTTCGACATTCAGTACACTAAATGTTGATGTATAAAGGGGGAATTTCGGGTGCAAATGAGCATCGTTGTTTTAATTATATCGATCGTGCTATTTTTTGTATTGTTTTTTGGTATTGGATTTATCCTGAATATGCTCCTAAGAATGTCATGGGTTATGGCAATAGTTTACCCTATTGTGGCAATTTTTATCGTAGATAAAGTAAGTTTTAGTGAATATTTTACAAATAGTAAAGCGGCATTTATAGACCTGGGGCAAAGGTTCAGCTCATTAGCAACTGCCGATATACTTATTTTAATTAGTGGACTGGCTGGAGCAATTGCTGCTGGTTTTACAATTAAGTTGTTACGGAAAAACGGATACCAAATGTTTTAAGACTTTTACCTGAAGGTAAAGGTCTTTTTTTTTACCTCCATTGTATAATTCCTTGAACTTTGGGAATGAATATTTTTGGAGGAGTGAAAAATTCAATGAATAAAATGAAAAATTGGACTAAGCGCATTGCTATGACCTGCCTTTTCTTTTTGGCATTAGGAGCGACATTCCAATCCATATCCGGCGTAAATGCAAAATCTTTTTTCATTCAATTTACGTCAAAAATCTCATCAAGTAAAACTGTTTCTGGTACGACCCCACCATTAGAGGAGGCTTTTGATTGGTCTAAATACCCTAAACATACAGTTACAGCTACAGGTTATACAGCCGGTTTTGAATCGACAGGAAAAAATCAAGGCCATCCTGAATACGGGATTACCTACTCAGGAGTAAAAGTGAAACGAGATTTATTTTCTACAGTTGCAGCAGATTTAACCGTTTTTCCGATTGGAACAATTCTCTTTATCCCTGGTTACGGATATGGGGTGGTTGCTGATAAGGGAGGAGCCATAAAAGGCAATAAATTAGACCTTTATTATAATAGTGTTGAAGATGTGTATAAGCACTGGGGGAAAAAGCAGGTTGATGTCTATGTTATTCAAAATGGGAATGGGAAGCTCACAGAGGAGCAATTGCAGGCATTGAATGAAGATAAATCACTGCAGGTATTTCGTCAGCAGTATACTAGCTCAGAAAAAAGGTAGAAAAGCAGGCAGTGTGCCTGTTTTTTTTGCGTATGGAAAGTGGCGGAGCGCCGCTAAGATGAATCCGTTAAATTAATTCAAAGTGAAAAATATACATTTTCACTTTGAATTAGGTGAATCTTAGTTCTAATCGCCTTGTTTTTATTATGGTAGGATTAGGGAGGAAGCAAAATTTAGCTTGAGGAGGGCACATTTTTGCTGAATGACTACCCAATCGAATACTATGAATTCTTTGTCAGCTTCAATGAAGGGGATTATTATACTTGTCACGATTTACTTGAAGAAATGTGGATGACGGAAAAGGATAATCTATTTTTAAAAGGTTTATTGCAAATGAGTGTTGCAATCTACCATTATGAGTACGGTAATGTCAAGGGTGCACGTGTCATGATGCAAACTGCTCATGATTATTTGCAAGCATACCGTCCTAAGTTCTGGGGGCTGGATTTAGAAAAAGTCTATCCTTTTATTGAAGAATGCTTAGCAATTTTTCCAAAAAACATCGAGCGGCTCCCGTTTAAGCAAGTTGGGGAATTGCCAAAGCTGCCTCATTTATTGCTGTACTTAGAAGATGATTAGATAGTCGAAATAAATAGACTTTTTCGATATAATATAGATGAATAACACGAAGGTGGGGTTAATATGTTTCATGTAAAAAAAGAATGGAATCTATCCATTGAACATGAGGGCTTAATTATCGGACTTTTTGATAAACCGGAAAAATTCTCAGGAACATTAGCCGCGTTGGATGAAAAGTTTGATGGACAGCTAACAGAGCTGGTAAAATCGGGTGATCTATCGGCAAAGTTAAAAAGTATCAGTAAAGTACATAGCTTTAGAAAAATTGGCTCGAAACGAATTTGGTTTGTTGGTCTTGGCAAGGAAAAGGAATTATCCTTTGATAAATTAAGAGAGTCACTAGGTAAGCTTTTTAAAGAAGTGAAGGCAAGTAAGCTTGAAGAAACAGCAATTTATTTAGATTCTTTTATTACTGAGGAATTGGATGGTTTAGATGCAGCACATGCTTTGAGTGAAGCGTTTGCGCTTTCAACCTACCAATTCGATGGCTATCGGCAAAAATCTAATGAGCCAGAAAAAAGACTTGACAATGTTACAGTTTATAGTGAAGCTTTCGATAGAGAAGATGTTCATTCATCGCTATCAGTTGGCTATGCTTTTGGAAAAGGGACAAATTCTGCTCGTACACTAGTGAATATTCCAGGAAACTTGCTTACTGCTACAGAAATGGCTAAATATGCTACCGAGTTGGCGGCAAAGTATAATTTTGAGGTAGAAATCCTCGATAAAACGGAAATTGAAAAGCTGGGGATGGGAGCATTCCTTGCTGTAAATCAAGGGTCTGTAGAGCCGCCAAAGATGATTGTGCTGAAATATCAAGGAAAAGATGAGTGGAAGGATGTCATCGGTCTAGTAGGAAAAGGCATTACCTTTGATACCGGCGGTTATTCCATTAAAACAAAAGCCGGCATCGTCGGCATGAAGACGGATATGGGCGGGGCAGCAGCTGTTCTCGGTGCCATGGAAATCATTGGCGAAACCAAGCCAGAGCAAAACGTGGTCGCAGTGATCCCATCAACAGATAATATGATTAGCGGGGGCGCGTTTAAGCCGGATGACGTGATTACGTCGATGAGCGGTAAAACCATTGAGGTGTTAAATACGGATGCAGAAGGACGTCTGGTTTTAGCTGATGCCGTTACCTATGCGAAACATCATGGCGCTGATTATTTAGTCGATATTGCGACCTTAACTGGCGGGGTAATTACAGCACTCGGTCTCCATACTACAGGTGCAATGACAAACCATGAAACATTATATGAACAAGTCCTTGAAGCAGCGGTGGAAGCAGGGGAGCAAATGTGGCTCTTGCCATTGTTTGAAACCGAAAAAGAGCGGGTAAGAAACAGTAAAGTCGCTGATTTGAATAATTCCCCAGGCAGTGAAGGACATGCCCTTGTTGCCGGTGCCTTTATCGGTGAGTTTGCTGAAGGGACGCCATGGGTCCATTTAGATATTGCGGGGACAGCCACATCGTCAAGGGCCTACGATCTTGGACCAGAGGGTGCTACAGGGGTCATGACTCGTACTTTAGCATTGTTTGTTGAACGGTTTGAGCCAATAAGTAAATAGATAACGGCCACCGGAATTTTTCGGTGGTTTTCTTTATTTTTCTTACTTATTAAATATATAAGAAAACTTAAATATCTAGGCACGTAGAGCGGATTCCTCCTTTATTATAAAGCCCACTCCAAACCCATCCTTTTCGCATATGAAATAGTGTAGGCAAGTATCGTAGAAAAAAGGAGGAAATGCGGCATGTACCCATATCAATACCCTTATGAATATCGAAATCCGTACCCGGTACAGGATCAAAGATTTGGTTTTCTCGGATTGCCCTTGGCGATAGGTGGGCTTAGCTTTCTAGGCGGTTTAATAGGAGGAGGATTAGGTGCTTCTTTTGCAGCGCGGCCATTTTACGGTTACCCTGGTTTTGGCTATCCCCCAGTAGGCTATCCCCCAGTGGGTTTCCCGCCAATGGGTTATCCAGGTTACTATTAACAATAAAGTTAAAAACAGCTCTAACGGCTGTTTTTTTCATGAAACCGACAGTAAAAAATATGATAAATAAAGGGGAAATCACTCCAAATGGAGAATAGGTTAAGAACTGTATACATAACGGAGGAATGGAAATGATCAAAGATACGTTAATTGAGGCACTGGGGATTGAGATTACCCAATTAGAAAAAGGGAAAGTCATTGCAACGATGCCAGTAGATAAACGGACAAAACAGCCGTTTGGCCTATTGCACGGGGGGGCATCCGTTGCTTTGGCAGAGACTGTTGCAAGTGTTGGCGCTTATGAATTGGTGGATAAAGAAACCGAGGGTGTTGCGGGATTAGAAATTAACGCCAACCATATTCGTCCAAAAACAGAAGGAGTTGTAACCGCGGTAGGAACCGTCCTGCATCAAGGAAAATCAACAATGGTTTGGGATATCAAAATTACCGATGAGCAAGACCGGCTCATCTGTGTTTCAAGATGTACAATGGCAGTTATTAAACTAAAGAATTAAATTGGTTTTGTAAGGGGGTGGGCTATCTTTCCACCCCCTTTTAAAATTAATTGCACAAAAATTTAAAAAATTATCATAGAAATCGTGTTATAATGTTAGATATATAGAAGGCTCGCTGATTGGCGTGCCCCTAAGGGCGAAAATAGAGGGGGAGCTCGTCGAAAATCACAGCTTTTCCACCTCGAGGCTTTTGCTCACGACATTTTCCTAAGTGCACTTATGTCTGAAGGGAAAGTATTCCTTTCTTATAGGCGAAAAAATAGAAAAAAAGCACAATTTTTTGTACAGGTTTCTTTATATAATGGTAGTAAGCAGGAAAAGAAAAGGTGGTGAAAAAGATGAGATTAAAGCGACAATATTTATTCATTGATTTTGAGTTCACAATGCCTGAACGAAATGTTCGTATTAAAGACTTTTTCGCAGAAATTATTGAGGTCGGAATTGTAGCTGTCGTTGATGATCAGATTACGGAGCAATTCTCATCCTATGTTACTCCATTAAAATTCCCTAAGTTATCAGACCGCTGTAAATCATTTTTACATATTTCACAGCAGCAGGTTGACAATGGGTTATCGATTTATGAACTTATTAAAAAATTGGCGGAGTTCAATAAAGAGAATGTTGAAACCACAATTGTTACTTGGGGAAACATGGATATGAAGGTACTGCGGCATAATTGTTTAATGGCGGGGGCTGATTTTCCTTTTAATGGTGCTGAATTAGATCTATCAATGGAATATAAACGTTTCTTTGGTGATCAAAATCAAACAGGTTTATGGAAAGCTGTACAGGAATATGGCAAAGAAGGGACGGGACGGCATCATCGGGCACTTGATGACGCAATGACTACCTATAATATATTCAAACTCGTTGAAAAGGATAAACGCTATTTGGAAAAACCAAAACCAACGACGATTGGCGATCGAGTTGATTTTTCAAAGCTACTAAATGAATTTGCATAAAAGGCCAAATCATTCAAATTGATTTGGCCTTATATCTGCTTAAAATTTATAATCCTTCTCCAATGATTCTAACGATCTAATGCTCATCTCAGCCCATTGTGAAGGTATCTCAGCTAGTTCTTTTTTCATTTTAGCAACGGCTTCTTTTAGAGATTCCATATAATCTGGGACTTCGTTTTCAAATGGTTTAACCATTTGCTTGGGTATATTGGCCTGCTCCCTCAAGCTGAGCGCTCGTCTTTCATGAAAAATAAGCACATCAGCTTCTTTTGGATTGTGCAGATCCCCCTGCATAGGATGTTTCATGACCGCTAAAACTCTGACTAGATAATGCTGCGGGCGGATCTCAGTTATTTCTCCAATATATTTCCCTGTTTTATAAATCGCCGTTACAACTTCACCAACCTGTAATTCTGCCACCAAAACCACTCCTTACTGCAATTTTTTCTATCTTTCATTTTATAATGAAATAGTCTAAATTAAAAACAAAGTGCAAAAAAATGAAATTTCGGTTAAAGTGTAAAAATGGAGGGATTATATATGAGAAAGAATTTGAAAATACTATTTACAGTAATGACGATTGTTTTAGTATTGACAGCTTGTGGGACAAGCTCGAAGAAAGAAGACACTCAATCGAAAACAAAAACTGATGCGCAAAAAACAGAGCAGAAGAAAGGAGATAAAGAAGTGGCAAATGCTGTCTATCCACAGCTTTCAACTGAGGTTTCAGAAAATGAAAAACTAGTGGAAATGGAAACATCCATGGGAACTATTAAGATCAAATTATTCCCTGAATATGCTCCAAAAGCTGTTGAAAACTTTGTAAAGCATAGCGAAGATGGATATTATGATGGTCTTATTTTTCATCGCGTTATAAAAGATTTCATGATTCAGGGCGGTGATCCGGAAGGCAACGGAACCGGTGGCGAAAGTATTTGGGGAAAGCCGTTTGAAGATGAGTTCTCAAAGAATCTTTTCAATCTTCGCGGCGCATTGTCAATGGCAAATTCGGGAGCGAATACGAACGGCAGCCAATTTTTTATTGTTCAAAAAACATCTCTTGATCCATCGATGAAGTCGGATATGGAAAAGGCTGGCTACCCAAAGGAAATTATTGATGCCTATGATCAAAACGGCGGTACACCATGGCTCGATCACCGTCATACAGTTTTTGGCCAGGTAATCGAAGGTATGGATATTGTTGATAAAATTGCAGACACGCCAGTGGGGGCACAGGACAAACCTGAAACGGATGTTATCATTAAAAAAATTAAAGTGTTAAAATAAGCGGATCTTCTCGGAGTAATTCATTGGTGTGAAATGTTTTTTGTTGCTATAATAATTAGAGCAGTTCCTTTAAGAAGAAAGGAAGAAGAAAAATGTTTCAACCGTCAGTACTCGCCCTGTTTTTGTACTTTCCAGAGGATAAATCAGAATATATCCCGGCTGTCATTAGCCTGACGATTTTTATGATTGCTGCTTTTTTTACAATGCGTTTCATCATAAAAATTTCTAAGCGGGAAGCCCAAAAGGCAAAAGAATTAGAGGAACAAATAAAAAATAACCAATTTACTCAAAGGGACAGATAACAATTACTGTTCCTTTTTTTCTTGTCATTCATATAGGTCACATAGAATTTGAATAGCTCATTGTACGTTTGTCCATACTATAGGCAAATTGTCTATAAGCGGGGGAATACATATGAAGAAAAGCTGGCTGTTTATCCTGTTTCTCATCCTTACAGGGTGTTTGGAAAAGGAAATCAAAAAGATAAATGTAGAAATGTTCAATGCTGTAGGCGATTCGCTCGGAACTGTAACATTAGCCGAGCAATCAAGCGGTGTTAAAATGACAGTAAATTTGAAAGGACTCCCAGCTGGGGAACATGCTATCCATATTCACGAAACTGGAAAATGTATGGCACCTGACTTTAAATCTGCGGGGAACCATTTTAACCCTGATAAAAAAGAACATGGTCTGCTTCATCCTAAAGGTGCCCATGCTGGAGACCTGCCGAATTTAATTGTTGAGGATGATGGGTCGGTTAAGGCAGACCTAATGGCGCCCAATGTCACTTTAAAGGATGGGAAAAAATCACTGTTTACAAAAGAAGGTACATCAATCGTGGTTCATGAAGGGAAAGATGATGGAATGAGCCAGCCGGCAGGAGATTCAGGGAAGAGAATTGCTTGTGGGGAAATTTCTAAAAATAAAAAAGCAGGCCAAAAAAAGGCTCAAGACGAAAAAGAATAAAATGCCAAAGCTATCTCAATTGCGAGATAGTTTTTTTGATGAAAAATATTATTATTTTTATAGGTAGGAATCTAAGCTTTTCCTAAAAATGGTACATACACTAACAGGGAGAATGTAAGGAGGCGATTAAAATGGAAAAAAGACAATTTGGAGGTGCTCCTGGACAACAAATGGGCTTTCCACAAATGATGGGCGGATTCCAGCAGCCAGGATATCCACAAATGGGAGGTTTTCAGCAGCCAGGCTACCCGCAAATGATGGGGGGCTATCAGTATGGTCATCCACAAATGATGGGCGGTTATCAGCATGGATGTCCACATATGGGAGGATATCCACAAATGGGAGGTTTTCAACAGCCAGGCTACCCGCAAATGATGGGGGGGCAGAAGCCTCAAACAATGGGCGGATTACAACCAGGTCAACAACCAATGACATACGGTCAGCGGAAGAAAGACAAAAAGTAATTTAAGTGGTTGAGATATTCAAAATTAAATAGACATGGCGAACCTGTTCCCTTAGAAAAAAGGGACAGGTTTTTCAGCCGATGGGAAAGTATAACTTTCCCATCAGGCATAAGGGCAACTACGCCTCTGTCTTCGCCAATCGGCGAGTTTTTTTTATATTCTTGCTTGATTAAATTACCATATTTATAGACAATATGTGTATCACATAAAAAAGTAAATCGGGGTGTATTTGTAATGAAAAACAAATTATATTATCTGAACGCATACATACAAACTTTTACTGCCCGAGTTTTGAAGCAAGAAGAGGACGAGGCTGGCAATTGGTATATCGTTTTAGATCAGACCGCCTTTTATCCTACGGGCGGAGGGCAGCCGCATGATATAGGCACAATTGCGGGTAAAAAGGTCGTGAATGTTGAAGAAATTGATGGCCAGATTCGCCATTACCTTGAAAGTCCCTTACAGGATAGCACTGTAGAGGTATCTGGCACCATTGATTGGGACCGACGATTTGATCATATGCAGCAACACGCAGGACAGCATATTTTATCAGCAGCTTTTGAGCAGTTATTAGATTACAAAACAGTTGGTTTTCATTTAGGAGCAGACAACCTGACAATTGATTTAGAAACTGAAAACCTTGCAGAGGATGACATAAAGAAAGTTGAAGAGCTTGCAAATAGAATTATTTTAGAGAATAGGCCAATTGAAAGCAAATGGGTAACAGAGGAAGAATTATCAGACTATCATTTAAGAAAAGAGACAAAGGTAAAAGAGGACATCCGGCTCATAATTATTCCGGACTTTGATTATAACGGCTGCGGCGGGACACATCCGAAGGCAACAGGTGAAATTCGTGCGATTAAAATATTGGATTGGGAAAGACAAAGGAAAAAAGTCCGTGTTCAATTTTCATGTGGCAATCGAGTGATTAAACTCCTCGGAGACAAGCAAAGAGTGCTGCTCGGATTAACAAAGCACCTTAATGCCCCAGAAAAGGAAATGGAGCAGGCAGTAATAAGACTGCTGGAAAATGGAAAGCGTTTGGAGAAGGCTCTTGACCAATCAAAAGAAAGTTTACTTCAATATGAGGCGAAGGATTTACTGGATAAAAATAATGATATTGTGGCTGAGGTGTTTCAAAATCGGACCATTCAAGAGCTTCAGAAGCTGGCCAGACTCGTCATTGCTGAAAATGATGCGGTGCTAGTATACTTTGTATCAAAGAATGAATCTCGTTTGCAGCTTGTTTGTGCCCGAGGAGCCTCTAGAACAGAAAATATGAAATCATTGATTGGAGAGATCTTACCTTTAATAAACGGAAAGGGCGGAGGAAATGATTCTTTCGCACAAGGCGGCGGGGATAACCTAATGACTGCAGAGCAAATCCTTCAACAGCTGTTAACTATTATTAGATAAAATTCCAGCACAGCTTTATAGAATTTGGCTAATTTTGTATAATGGGATTATTAGAATGAAAGGGTGAGGCATGTGGGATTTTTAGATGGCTTAATGGGTAATGCATCTGAGGTAAATACTGTGGAGGTACAAAAGGAATTTGCAAGAGTTCTTGCACCAAATGAGCAAATTGATAAAGCATATAAGCTTATTCGTGACATGTTTATTTTTACAAATAAACGTTTAATTCTTGTTGATAAGCAAGGAATAACAGGTAAAAAGGTAGAGTATCATTCCATACCCTATAAAAACATCACTCATTTCAGCATTGAAACAGCTGGAAATTTTGACTTAGACGCTGAACTAAAGATCTGGATCTCAGGAAATGCTGCTCCACTCCAGAAGCAATTTAATAAAAACTTAAACATATATGAGCTGCAAAGCGTTCTTGCGGATTATGTATTAAAATAATTCAAAAAAAATGATCTCATGAAGGGCTCATAAGGATAAAAAGAGTGCAGAAACCAAAAGAAATGTCCTCATGAAGGATCATGAGGACAAAAAGAGCGTAGAAATTAAGAAAACTGGTATCATAAAGGCTATGCTTTACTATTTAAGAGCTCTTTTTAATCGTTTAAGCCCTTCTTTTACATCCTCTTTCGGACAGGCAATATTCATTCGAACAAAACCTTCTCCACCGGGGCCGTATTTCGTACCTGGCTCTAGTGCCAATTTCCCCTTTTCTATTAATAAGTGGCGTAACTCATCATCAGAAACGTTGAGTTTCCGGCAATCAAGCCATAGGAGGTAGGTTCCTTCAGATTTGATGCAGGTAATCTCTGGAAGGTGCTCGTGAAGAAAATTAATGGCAAATTTTTTGTTTTCCTGCAGGTAATCAATCAGTTCCTCAAGCCATTCCTCTCCTTCCCTGTAAGCCGCTTCCATCCCGATCAACCCAAAAGTATTTAATGAGAAAACCCCTTGGCGGGATAAGGTTTCATTAAATTGTTTTCTTAATTCTTCGTTTTTAATAATGACGGCAGAAGCCTGCAGCCCCGCAAGATTAAAGGTTTTACTCGGTGCAATAAGTGTGATGACCCGCTCAGACAATACATCACTTAAAGAAGCAACTGGGATATGATGGTAGTCTTTGAAAATGATATCAGAGTGAATTTCATCTGAAAGAATAAGACAATTGTATTTTTGGCAAAGCTCGCCAATTTTCAATAGCTCAGTTTTTGTCCAAACCCTGCCTCCGGGATTGTGCGGGCTGCATAACAAGAACAGCTTACAGCCTTGTTGTAATGACTCTTCAAAGCTGGCAAAATCAATCTCGTATTTTTCATTTACCAGTGTTAACGGCGAATTTACCACTATTCTGTTATTTTTTTTAATCATTTCGAAAAAAGGAGTATAAACGGGAGATTGAAGCAACACCCGATCACCCTCTTCTGTAAACGACTGGATTGCAGCACTAATCGCTTGAACCACTCCACTGCAATATGACAGCCATGATGGGTTTACCTCCCATTGATGTCTTTTTAACAGCCAGTCTACAATCGCCCCTGCTGTGGATGGAGGGACAAAGGTATAACCGAACACCCCGTGTTCCACTCGAGATTTTATCGCTTTTAAAACGGCTTGAGGCGGCTTAAAATCCATATCGGCTACCCACATAGGCCATAAATTAGCTTCTCCAAAGATTTCCTTTGTTTGCTCCCATTTGACTGATGATGTCTTTAATCGATCAATCTTTTCATTAAAAATTGTCATTCTCTCACCGCCGGTTTCAATTTTTATACTTACTTATTCTTATGATAAAATATTTTCATCAAATGTAAAAATAATAGGAGATAAAAAAATGAGAAAAGAGCTTCAAACTAATTTGCAGTATGTGGATCTTTTAAATGAATGGGACCCCTTTCACTTGAAAAACGGCGGTTATGAGACTGAAATAGCTGACACGATTCAAGCAGTCCATGAACTTAATAATCCGAGTAAGCTGGCAAAAAGAATTCAAGCGATTTACGAATTTTCTTTTGAAAAAGCTATTCCCATGGAAAGCTGCCTAAAAATAGCAGAGGAATTATTAACAATCAAAGAGAATGAATCTTGCTCTCTATAAAATAAAAATAGAGGACATACCGAATTGGTTGTCCTCTTCAAAAGGGGGGAATACTAGAAAGCCTTATATATTAAGGTTTACCAGTATCTCCTTTTTCTATACGGGAAAAGATAAAAAAATAAGAAAGCTGTACATTTTACCGCTTCTACCTTGTAGGGATTATATTAAGGATTCGTAGGGGAGGAGTCTGTATGAACTTGGTTTTGTTGTAATAACTCAGAAGCAGGGATATCTAGAACAGTAGACAACTTTAAGATTGTCTGAGTACCTGGCATTTGTTCCCCAGATTCGTATTTCTCAATCGTATGAGTACCTACTCTTACCCTCTGAGCCAACTCCTCTTGAGTCATATTGTGCTTTTCACGGCTATTTTTAATGATCTGGCCGATTGAATTCATACTGTTCACCTCTTCTTGAAAAGATATTTTCTCACTATTAGTATATCATGGTAAATTTTTCGTTTCTTATTCCCTTTTTGAACATTATGTTAAGAATTTCTGAAATAATCGTATGTAGTTCCTTGTTAATATTAAAAGCTTTTTTGATTAAAGCCGTTTATTATGCTATAATCTTTTAATGCGTATATATGGGATAAAATAATTTTTTTAATTAGGAGTGTTTTCATGACAGAAAAAATTGAAACAGGTAGTATATTATCAGGTAAGGTAACAGGTATTCAACCATATGGTGCATTTGTTGCACTCGACGAAAATACACAAGGTCTTGTCCATATTTCAGAAATAACGCACGGATATGTAAAAGATATTAATGACCACTTAAAGGTTGGCGACGAAATTAAGGTTAAGGTCTTATCTGTCGATGAAGAAGCAGGAAAAATTGGCCTTTCGATTCGTGCGACTGAAGAAGCTCCTGTTCAACAAACTGCAAAACCAAAGAAGCCTCGTAAGCGTCTTGCTGCAGCGATTATTCCTGAAGCAGAAGGCCAACAAGGATTTAACACATTAAAAGACAAGCTTCAAGAGTGGATTGATCAATCACAACGAGAAGATTTAATTAAAAAATAAAACATTAGAAGCCTGAGACCTGCTGTGATTGCAGTTTGGTCCAGGCTTTTTTATAAGGAAAAGAACGTTGCAAAAAAGAATCAGTTTATCACACAGTATAGAATATACATATTTTACAACGAACTGGGTGATGCTATGCTTTGCTCACATCACCTTATTGAATTTATGTACTAGAAATAAAAATAGAAAACAGTTCATTCTTTTTTTCGGCTCGGCTACAATAGATTTATCTATACATAAATCTAAATAGGGGTGCAAAAATGGGGACTACTGATGGGGATGGAAAGGAAAAAGAAATATTAAGCCTTCTTACATCAACGCAAATTGTTATTCATGATGCATTAAAAAAACTAGGGTATAACCAAGATATGTATCATTTATTAGAAGAACCATTGAAAACAGTCAGTGTCAGGATTCCTGTTCGAATGGATGATAGGTCGACTAAAATTTTTACAGGTTTCCGTGCACAGCATAATGATGCAATTGGACCAACAATGGGTGGTGTTCGCTTTCATCCTCGGGTAAGTGAAGAGGAAGTCAAGGCATTTTCGATGTGGATGAGCATGAAATGCGGGATTGCTGATTTACCTTTCGGTGGAGGAGAGGGCGGAATTATTTGTAACCCGCGAACGATGTCATTTGGTGAGTTGGAGCGTTTAAGCCGCGGTTACGTACGTGCTATTAGCCAAATTGTCGGACCAACTAAAGATATACCAGCACCAGATATGTATACCAATTCGCAAATTATGGCCTGGATGTTAGATGAATACAGCTGTCTCCGTCAAAACGACTCTCCCGGCTTTATCACTGGGAAACCACTTGTGCTGGGAGGCTCTGAAGGAAGGGAAAAAGCAGGAGCAAAGGGAGTAACCATCTGTATCGAAGAAGCGGCGAGGAAGCGTGGAATTTCGATCAAAGGAGCTCGTGTGATTATCCAAGGTTTTGGAAACGCAGGAAGCTACATCGCAAAGTTTTTGCATGATGCAGGAGCAATTATTGTTGGAATTTCAGATGTTTATGGTGCATTATATGATCCAGATGGATTAAATATTAATTATCTATTGGATCGGCGTGACAGCTTTGGTACTGTAACCACCTTATTTGAAGGCATCTTTACGAATCAAGAACTACTAGAGTTCGACTGTGATATTTTGGTGCCGGCGGCGATTTCTAATCAAATTACAGTTGAAAATGCCCACAGTATCAAAGCAAGTATTGTGGTAGAAGCAGCGAATGGGCCTACGACGCTTGAGGCGACAAACATACTCACAGAGCGTGGAATATTGCTTGTTCCTGATGTGTTGGCAGGTGCAGGCGATGTCACTGCTTCTTATTTTGAATGGGTTCAAAATAATCAAGGGTATTTTTGGACTGAAGAGGAAATAAGCGAAAAATTACGAGAGAAGCTTGTCAAATCCTTCAATGATATTTACGAATTAGCGCAAACTAGCAAGGTAAATATGCGCATGGCCGCTTATATGGTTGGTGTAAGAAAAATAGCAGAAGCAGTGTTGTTCAGGGGATGGGTATAAAGAAATCCTTGCATCATCTTGATGCAGGGTTTCTTTTTTTGCAAAAAAAATGATTTTAAATAATAATTGAGAATGAAAAGGACGGTGTTAATTGTGGAGAACTTTACTTTTTTGAATCCAACAAAATTAATTTTTGGAAAAGGTCAGCTCGAACAATTAAAAACAGAAATTCCCCGATACGGGAAAAAAGTGTTGCTCGTCTATGGCGGCGGCAGTATTAAACGTAGCGGTCTATATGAAAAAGTTAACTCTCTTTTACATGAAGTCGGTGCTGAAGTATTTGAACTTTCTGGGGTAGAGCCAAATCCCCGCATTTCTACTGCTCGAAAAGGGGTAGAAATCTGCGAAAAGGAAGGAATTGAGTTCCTTTTAGCAGTTGGCGGCGGAAGTGTAATCGACTGTACTAAGTTAATTGCAGCAGGGGCTAAATATGATGGAGATGCTTGGGATTTAGTTGTTAAAAAGGCCTTTGCCAAGGAAGCTCTTCCGTTTGGTACGGTATTGACACTTGCGGCAACTGGTTCAGAAATGAACGCCGGCTCGGTAATCACTAATTGGGAAACAAATGAAAAATATGGCTGGGGCAGTGCCGTGACGTTCCCGAAATTTTCAGTTTTAGATCCTGTGAATACATTCACTGTTCCAAGAAACCAAACGATTTATGGAATAGTGGATATGATGTCACATGTCCTTGAACATTATTTTCACCTTGAAGAGAATACAGATTTTCAGGATCGTATGTGCGAATCCTTACTTATTACGGTGATGGAAACAGCACCGAAATTGCTGGCCGATCTTGAAAGCTATGAACACCGGGCAACGATTCTCTACAGCGGCACAATGGCATTGAACGGTATTTTAAATATGGGTTATCGAGGCGATTGGGCAACCCACAATCTTGAGCATGCGGTATCTGCTGTCTATGACATCCCACATGGCGGCGGGCTTGCGATCCTTTTCCCGCATTGGATGGAACATACCCTTAACGTGAAACCTGAGCGCTTTAGACAGCTTGCTGTTCGGGTGTTCGGGGTAAATGCTGAGGATAAGAGTGCGGAGGAGGCAGGACGTGAAGGAATTCGGAAGCTACGTGATTTTTGGAATAGCATTGAAGCACCTTCACGATTAGCTGATTATGATATTGATGATTCTAAGATTGATGTAATGGCAGACCGCGCGATGGCAAACGGTGAGTTTGGCACGTTTACGAAGTTAAATCGTGACGATGTTTTATCCATTTATCGGGCTTCATTATAAATGTAAAAAATTTATCGAAAATGGGCACGCTTACATAAGGTGCCCTTCCTTGATTATCTGCTCGTCATTCGTTAAAGTGAGTATTGAAAATAAAAAAAATGGAGGATCATACATGACACATGTTCGTTTTGATTACTCAAAAGCTCTTACTTTTTTTGGAGAACATGAACTTACATACCTACGCGATGCTGTGAAAGTTGCCCACCATTCTCTACACGAGAAAACAGGGGCTGGCAGTGACTTTTTGGGATGGATCGAGCTCCCAACCAATTATGACAAAGAAGAATTTTCTCGCATTCAAAAATCAGCTGAAAAAATTAAGGGAGATTCCGATATCCTGCTTGTGATTGGCATCGGCGGTTCTTACCTTGGGGCAAAGGCTGCGATTGAAATGCTGTCGCACAGCTTCTATAACGTCCTACCGAATGAAAAACGCAGCACCCCGCAAATCATTTTTGTCGGAAACAATATTAGTTCCAGTTATATGCAAGATGTAATCGATCTCCTTGATGGAAAGGATTTCTCGATTAACGTCATCTCTAAATCTGGAACAACCACTGAACCAGCGATAGCCTTCCGTATTTTCCGCAAGCTTCTTGAGGAAAAATACGGTGTAGAAGAAGCGCGCAAAAGAATTTATGCAACAACAGACAAAGCAAGAGGTGCGCTAAAAACGTTAGCAACGGAAGAAGGCTATGAATCATTCGTAATTCCGGATGATGTTGGCGGTCGTTATTCTGTTTTAACTGCAGTCGGCTTGCTGCCAATTGCCGTTAGCGGAGCTGACATTGAAAAAATGATGGAAGGTGCAAGGCAGGCACAAGGTGACTATAGTTCATCTGAGCTTGAAGAGAATCCTGCCTATCAATATGCGGCTGTTAGAAATGCGCTTTACAATAAAGGAAAAACGATTGAAATGCTGATCAATTATGAGCCAGGTCTGCAATATTTTTCTGAATGGTGGAAGCAGCTGTTTGGTGAAAGTGAAGGAAAAGACCAAAAAGGGATTTATCCATCTTCTGCAAACTTTTCGACAGATCTTCATTCACTTGGACAATATGTTCAAGAAGGACGCCGTGATTTATTTGAAACCATCATTAAGGTTGAAAAACCTCGACATGAGTTAAAAATTGAAGCCTTTGAAAATGACTTAGATGGGCTAAACTATTTAGCTGGACAAACGATTGACTTTGTTAATAACAAAGCATTTGAGGGTACGATGCTTGCCCATACAGACGGCGGCGTGCCAAACTTAATTGTTTCCATTCCTGCAATGGATGAGTATACATTTGGTTACCTTGTTTATTTCTTTGAAAAAGCCTGTGCAATGAGTGGTTACCTGCTAGGGGTTAATCCATTTGATCAGCCAGGAGTTGAGGCTTATAAGGTGAATATGTTTGCTTTACTAGGCAAGCCTGGATTTGAAGAAAAGAAAGCTGAGCTTGAAAAACGGTTGAAATAATATAAAAAAGAGTGCTGACGCGATTTGAAGGAAGGCGTCAGCACTTTTTTTTGAAGACTAACTTATAAAAAATTTCCTCTTAAGGACAAAACTCACTGGAAAATCCGTAAAAATGTCTTTAAGAAACTGTCAAATAAGCTCAACATTCGGACACCCCAAGGTAATTTTCTGCTTATCCAGTCCGAATAAGCTCAACATTCGGACATCCAAAGGTAATTTTCTGCTTATCCTGTCCGAATGAGCTCAACATTCGGACAACCTAAGGTAATTTCCTTCATGTCCTGTCCGAATGAGCCTAACATTCGGACACCCCAAGATAATTTTCTACTTATCCTGTCCGAATGAGCCTAACATTCGGACAACTCAAGGTAATTTCCTGCATGTCCTGTCCGATTATGGACAAAACTCACTGGAAAAATCCATAATTACTCATTGGAATACCACGAAAATAGTCTTTAATAGCCCGTCTAAAGGACGGAGTTCACTAGCGAATCTTATTTAAAGGTAAGTAGTTGATCGTTTTCTTCAATTTTAAATGAGTGTGTGGGGTTAAGAATGGTTTCTTCCCCTCTTTTGATGCCAATCAATAGGAACCCCTTTATTATCAGTTCCTGGCATACTTCATTGAAGGTTCTACCAATATCATCTCTATTAGCAATAGAAGACGACAATCTGCTTTCCTGTAACTGATGGACAACGTTTGATAATAGTCCATCCCCATTGGAATGCAGGCTATTGATCATAAACACACTCGTCAATTTGTTGGATTGAATGACTTCGTCTGCACCAGCTCTTAGGGCATTTACTACTTGTTCAGCCGTTAATATTTCAACGATGCATTTAACCTTCGGGCATAGTCCTTTGATTGTCAGTAAGGTAAGGATACTATTCATATCGGCTTGAAGTTCATCGTTTCCCCGATCTGCGGTAATCAATACCTTCTCTGCTTTTTCAATATCACTTTTGATAATCGTTTCGTCAACATGGCCTTTTCCTTGAATAAAATGAACAAATCTCGAGTTTACCGGATTTGCTTCAAGTGTTTCATCAATTAAGACAATCATTTGTGGATTATTAACTTTTGTAAGCTTATTAATTAGCTCCTTTGACCTCTCATTCCAGCCGATGATGATGATATGGCCATTGCCTTTAAAAGGGATTCTTCCTTCGGAATAGGCATCCTGTTTTGTAACGGCTGCTGCTGCTAGCGTTCCAAAATAAGAGGAGACAAAGCCAACTCCAAGTAAGATTAATATTAATGCAGTAAGCCTTCCCAAAAAAGAATGTGGTACATAATCACCATATCCCACAGTGGAGGCCGTAATAATCGCCCACCAAATCCCGTCAAAAATGGTTGGAAAGGTTTCCGGCTCTAAAAAGTGAATAGAGATTCCGAATGACAAAAACACAAGCAATGCGATTAATAAGATTCGAACTAGAAGAGGCAACCGCAAAAAGCTGATATACACTCTATTCGGCACGACTATCACCTCTTTTCTGATACTACCTATTATTGACAAAAGAGCAAACTCCCATTATTTTTAAAGCATTTTTTTCGACTAAGCAATAAATAATCTTCCATATATTGTGAAAATGTACATAGTGGAAACTGTCTAGTTTTGTCGATACTCATTTTTTCCCATAAATAGGAATAATTTTTAGCTCAAAAGCAAAATGTAAAACAAAAGTGCTCTATAGAGAAAACGATTTTGAGGTGTAGAAGCGTGGTTATTGATACTAAAAAAGAGCGAAGATTGATCTTCTTCGCTTTAATTGTTCTAGCGATCTATCTTTCTCCGCTATTTATTCTGCAGGAAAATGCCCATATCCGAGTTCATGATAATTTGGACTCCAACTTGGCATGGTATAAGGTATTAGCAAAAAGCGAGGAAATGTTTGGAGCTGTAAATGGTGCTATTCCGCAAATCATCAATGGACAGCTGTCAAGAAATGCGTTTGGAACAGAATACAGTGTTATTGTCTGGTTATATGCTCTGTTTCCAACGATGACAGCCTATGCCTTTAGTCAAGCATTGACTAGAATAGTGGCTTTTTTCGGAATGTATTTACTTCTAAAAAAACATTTTCTTCCCGGTGAGAGGTGGCTGATATTACAAATTGGAGCCTCCCTTGCATTTGCGTTAACCCCATTTTGGCCGTCAGGGATGCTAAGCACGTTAGGAATGCCGCTCGCACTGTGGGCGTTTCTCAACATTCGTAATGGAGAGGGAACTTGGAAAGATTATCTAGCGCTGACGATCATCCCGTTATATGCGAGCATTGTCTTAGGATTTTTCTTTTTTCTAAGTGCCATGGGGATCGTTTGGCTATGGGATGTTTTGAGGGGAAAGGGCTGGAACCTTCGCTTTTTGTTGTCAATTGGTTATATGACAATTATTTTTGTGATGGTTGAGTACCGGCTCGTTTATTCTTTTTTGTTTTTTAAAGAACTAAATAGCCGTGATGAATACTTTCATGCGAATTTGCCTTTTTGGCGCTCGGTACGCCTTTTTATTAAAAACTATCTGCTTGGCCACACCCATGTGATGACTTTACATACCTTATTAATCGTACCCGCAACCTTCATTGCCATTTACTTTGTTTATACGAAAAAACTATGGCGGCAGGAAAAAATATTTGCTTTTTTATTTGGCCTAAATATTCTATTGTCGTTTTGGTATGCCTTTTGGTTTTATGAAGGCTGGCTGCCATTAACAAAGAAATTTCATTTTATGGATACCTTTAATTTTGCCCGCTACCATTTTTTGAGGCCGCTTGTGATTTATGCTAGCTTTGCCCTCGCTTTAAAAATAATATCACTGCAAGGAATAAACTGGGCAAAAATGGCGAAATGGATTATTGTTTTGCAAATTGTATTTTTGGGGTTATGGAATGACGAAATAATTTATAAAGATAAGCCAACCGTTCAAGAATTTTTCGCTGAGGATCTCTTCCATGAAATAAAGGAGCATATTGGCAAAAAACAGGAGGAATACAGGATTGCAAGTATTGGAATCCATCCAGCTGTCGCACAATACAATGGCTTCTACACTATTGATACCTATAATAATTTTTATCCATTAAGCTATAAACACCAATTTAGGAAAATAATTGAAAAGGAATTAGCTAAAAATAAAACTATTCGTAAATATTTTGATAAATGGGGCGGACGCTGTTATATTTTTACAGCACAGCTTGGAAAAAGATATATGATTAAAAAAGATTCCAAGCGCCATTTGAAAAATTTAGAACTAAATACGGATGTTTTTAAGGAAATGGGCGGCCGATATATTTTTTCGGCTATCCCAATTGACAATGCCGAGCAAAATCACCTAATGCTTGATAAAGTTTTCGTATCAAAAACAGCGGCATGGAAAATTTACTTATACAAGACATTGTAAACATCGGAGGTTTTAACAATGATGGAACCAGTCCTTACGATTGTTGTACCGTGCTATAACGAGGAAGAAGTTTTGCCGGAGACTATCGACCAGCTTCAGGAACTGTTAAAAGAGCTCATTATTGAAGCGCTTGTTTCAAAGCAAAGCAAAATCTTGTTTGTTGATGACGGAAGTAAGGATCGTACATGGGAATTGATTTACAAAGAAGGGCTGCGAAGCGAATATGTCCGCGGCTTAAAATTATCACGGAATGTCGGGCATCAAAATGCATTACTTGCTGGTTTATTTACAGCCAAAGAACGTTCAGATTGTGTAGTTTCAATTGATGCCGATCTGCAGGATGATATAATGGTTATCCGTGAGTTTATTATAAAATTTCATGCAGGCTATGAAATTGTTTATGGTGTCCGTAAAGGACGTGACACGGATACGGTGTTTAAAAGAGGCACGGCCCAGGCCTTTTACAAAGTAATGAAAAAATTGGGGGTAGACCTCGTCTATAATCATGCTGATTTTCGGCTAATGAGCAAAAGAGCAGTAGAAGAGCTGGAAAGATTTACAGAGGTCAATCTTTTTTTAAGGGGCATCGTACCTCTCCTTGGTTTTCGCTCAGATGTGGTCTATTATGACCGACTAGAAAGGCATGCGGGGGTTACAAAGTACCCTTTAAAAAAAATGCTCGCTTTTGCCTTTGATGGCATTACCTCCTTTTCCATCTCACCTATTCGGTTTGTTTTGATCACTGGGTTTGTTTCTTTCTTCATGAGTCTTGTTTTTGGCGGGTACTTTTTAGCACTTAAATTTTTTGGAAACACCGAGACGGGTTGGACGTCGTTGATTACTTCTATTTGGTTAATCGGAGGCCTGCAATTAATTGCAATCGGATTAATTGGTGAGTATGTTGGAAAAATTTATAAAGAGGCAAAACAGCGTCCCAAGTATATTGTCGATATTGATTCATTTAACCTGCCTATATCAAGGCACCATTTGCTTAATCAAACGCTTGAGGATCAGGGATTTAGCCTTGATTTTAGAAAAGTATCGGAAACAAACAAATAATTTTCTTGAGTTTTCCTAATCGGAAAGCTCTTTTTTATGGAAAATGGCAGAGTATGGCATAGTGGTATTTCCAATTCAAGCGAAAATATACAATTCTTTATTTTGAATAGGTGAAGTCTGGCTCTGCTCACACCACCTTTATTATGTTGAACTCGGTCTTTTAATGGGTTCTACGGTTAATAGTAGTGTAAACGAAATAAGTTTTAGTAGTACAACCCCCCCTTCCTGAATAGAAATGGATAGACAGGCACCTATTTATCGTTTGGGGAGAGATTGTGATGAATGTATTTCTAAGTTATATACTATTAGGATTGTCCCTTGCTGCTCCGATTGGGCCGGTTAATGCAGCTCAAATTGATAGGGGAATTAGAAATGGTTTTATGCACTCTTGGCTTATTGGGGTAGGAGCAGTTGTCGCCGACGGGATATATATGCTTATAGTTTACATTGGGGTTGTACAGTTTCTTGAAACGGCATTTATGCAAACCTTTCTCTGGTTTTTTGGCTGTTTTGTCCTGATGTATACTGGGATTGAAACCTTCATGAATGCCGGGAAAATTAATTTAGAGCATACCCGGGGCAAGGAACCCCTGATTAAATCGTTCTTTTCAGGTTTTTTGATGTCCATCTCCAATCCACTTACCATCCTTTTTTGGTTAGGTATTTATGGATCAGTTCTTGCTAAAACGGCTGCGACCTATGATAGCAGTCAATTGGTGCTTTATAGCAGTGCAATTTTTATTGGACTTTTGGTATGGGATATTGCCATGGCAGGAGTGGCAAGCAGTTCACGAAAATATTTAAACTCCCATTTGCTTGTAGGGATTTCACTTTTATCTGGACTTTCCTTGATTGGTTTTGGAATTTACTTTGGGATGCAGGCATTTCAAAATCTTTTTGGATAAAAAAATCCGGCAAAATTCACCGGATTTTTTTCATGCCGTCGGCCAAGGCTTAAGCACTTTAGGCTTTTTCTTTTTCCATTGAAAATTCATAATGAAGGTTATTATCCCGATGATGCCAAGAAAGGCTAAGCTAATAAAGAATCCCGGCCTGCTTGTATCATGAAAAAGTGTTCCAGTGACGGCAATTAAAATAAAAATGGCGCCGATGGAATACATCATTTTCTCCTTCAGTTTCAACTTTAAAATTTTTCTAGAAGAGGCTAGGATAAAGATCCAATTATACAGCAGCATTAATCCTGCTGCCGTTGTGATATACTCATAGATTCGGTTAGGCATTACCAATGCTGCCACGATTGAAGCTGTAATCCCGAGAATGGTAATTATTAAAGTCGGCAATGGAACCTTTAATTTCCCTTTTCTCGAAAAACTGGCTGGAGCGTCCCCTTCCTCCCCTAATGTAACAAGGACACTTGTTACCCCATATAGGGAAGCCGCCATAGTTGAAAAGCCGGCAATGATTAAAGCTGCATTAAAAATATGGGGGACGAAGGAAAGATTGTAGGCATCTAATGCAATCACAAACGGGCTTTCTTTTGCATTGAAAGTATGCCAAGATACCATCATGACAGCCAAACCAATCGAAAGTACGTAAATAAATGCCAGCAAAAACAGCATAACCTTTCCTGCTTTTGGTGCTTCTTTTGGATCCTTTAATTTCGTTGCCATTAATCCTAATATTTCGATTCCCCCAAAGGCATAGAAGGCAAAAATAACTGCGGACCATAACCCTTTTATTCCACCTGGAATTAATTCCTTTTTGCTGTTAGGGTATTGAATCGGCCGGTCGCCATCAATGATACCAAAAATGGCTAAAGCAGCAATAATAATAAACATTAATATCGCAGAGATCTTTAATATGGCGAGAATATTTTCCATCTTGTTTAGAAGATTTACCCCGATGAGAATAACGGCTAATCCCAGAACACCATAGATTGTGGCAAATATCCATAAAGGGACTTTTGGAAACCAGAAACGTGAAAAAATCGAGAGCGCCGTCATCTGACTGCCCATAATGAGAACCTCTGAGCACCAATAGACCCACCCGCTGCTGAAGCCTGCCCAACGCCCATAAGCCTTTTTTGCATACGATCGAAAACCGCCTGCCAGCGGTTCCTGGGAAGTCATTTTGGAAAGGGCATCGAATACAAAATAGGTTCCAATGGCAGCGATTAAAAACGCAATTAAAATGGCTGGGCCTGTCATTTTTATCGCTAAACTTGAGCCAAGGAAAAAACCAGTGCCAATTGTGCAGCCAACGCCAAATAAAGAAAGCTGCCACCATTTCATGTTTTTTTCCTCTGCACCGGATTTTGCTTTGCTCATAGATATTCTCCTTTATCTTATCTCATTTAAAAAGGGTAAGGTAAAAATTGGCCCCAACCCTTTTATTTCACCAAGTTATAATTCACGTCCAGTTGCCCCGGGAGATTTATCGGTATTATCCTGGTTGTTATACTCTGGATCATTCAGCCCAGGCTTTTGCTTCCCGCCGCTTCCTATATATTCAGCAGGATGTTCGCGCTGTTCTTTTCTAAACTTTTCAAAGTTTTCATTAACCATATTATCGCCTCATTTCTATTCATCATGAATATTCTTAAGATACACGCCTGACCAATTCTTATTCAGTTTCTAAAGGCCGTGTAGGATAGGATTTTTTTGGAATTGAATTTTTTTACATAATCAAACGCGAAACAAATGAAAATATATATGTAATGATAAAAATAGAAAACATAAATGGTGATATAGATTACAATTGCGCTTTTTATTGGAAAGGGGTTTAAACCATGTTATCGACACAGCAGTTAGCTGAGTTACGGTTACAATTGTTGCAGGAAAAAGGTGAAGTGGAGGAACGTTTAGAACAAAATGACCATTTTGGGTTAGAACGAGGACATTCTCATGAATCGATGGGTGAATTATCGAGCTATGATAACCATCCAGCTGATGACGCAACTGAATTATATGAACGTGAAAAGGATATAGCTTTAAATGAACATTATGAATTGCAGCTTAGTAACATAAACAGGGCATTAGAAGCGATGGAAAACGGAACATACGGAAAGTGTGAGGTGTGTGGCAAGGAAATTCCGTTTGAGCGTTTAGAGGCTCTGCCAAACACTACCTATTGCATTGAACATAGCCCGGATCAAATTACATCACACAATCGTCCAGTTGAAGAGGGGGTATTGATGCCGCCTTTTGGGAAATTTGATATGGACGAAAAGGATGAGAATGTTGCTTTTGATTCCGAAGATTCCTGGCAGACCGTGGCCGCATGGGGAACATCTGAAACACCATCGGATTTAGCCTTTTCACAGGATGATTATCAAGATATGTATACTGAAGCAGATGAAAATATCGGTTACGTTGAGGACTTTGAAAATTTTGTTGGCAATGATATGTATGGAATGAATATCAAGGTTTATCCAAATCCACAGCATGAACAGTATGAGGATGCTCTAGATGATGAAGGAATTATGACAAGCTTTGGGGATTTGCCCGCCTTTGAACATGACGCTTACGTTGATCATGATGATAAATGATATTAAAAAAATGAAAACAGCTTTCGGTTGAGAGCTGTTTTCTAATGAGTTTACCTTATTCGTAGCCTTTTTGTGGAATCGGAATATCTTTTCCGTTTGCATCATCAATGACTGCGCCTATTTCCCCTTCTGTAAACGTGTCGCTAACCTGCTCATGTGTGGTCGCAAGTCCAGAGGATAGGGTGTCCTTTTCTTGATAATAGCTTGGATGATAAAAACTTCCGGCAATTTCTTTTTTTGGATTTGCTTTCTTATTGTCCATCAAATAATCCTCCTTTTTCATATGAATACTACAACGGTATTTTTTCTTATTTTTAAATAATTACTCCTAGAAATTGAAAGGTGATATGTTTATGAATCGAAAAAGTGAATTTCCTACCCGAGAAGAATTAGATGAAGCATTCCATTATCTTCATGACCAAATTAATAGGATTTCAGTTGTGGAAGAAGTAGAAATGAGGAAAAGGGACAACGAAAGGCATGAAGAATGATGAATTTTTTGTGTGATCTTAACAATGCTTAGACGGTGCAAGACTTTTTTTCTAGTCTCATCAAGTTCTGGTTTGCAATAATTTCTAAAGGGATTCAAAGGTGGTTTACAATGGAAATGAGAGAAACGCTGGCTAAAAAAGTGGCCTGGATTAGTGTAATCAGTAACATAGTCCTTACATTAGGGAAAATTATCATTGGTTGGTATGGGCGGAGTGATGCAGTATTCGCTGACGGGATCCATTCTGCTGCCGATGTTTTCGCCTCTGTCATTGTTTTGTTGGTAATAAAAATTTCTAACAAGCCGGCTGATAAAGAACATCCATATGGACATGGAAAGGCAGAGGTAATCGTTTCTGAAATTATTGGCATTCTACTTTTACTTGTTGCCATTTATGTTGCGTATGAAGGGATTAGTGGTTTCTTTCATGATGTGGAACCGCCCAGTTTCTTAGCAATGTGGGTCGCACTCATTTCGTATATCACCAAGATTATTTTATACCGAAGCTCTTTACGGGTGGCTAAAGAGAATCAAAGTAAGGCGATTGAAGCAATTGCTTACGATCATAAAGCAGATATTGTCGCATCCATCGCCGCTGCTATTGGGGTACTGATTTCAATTGTTGGGGAACGGTTTGATATCGATCTCTTGCTATACGGGGATAAGGCTGCGAGTATTTTTGTCGCCTATTTAATTTTTAAAATTGCAAAGGAAATGCTTACAGAGGCATTTGACATCTTACTTGAGCGGAATATTAATACAGACATACTGCAGGAATACATTGCCGTTGTCAACGAATTTCAAGATGTAAAACGGATTGACCGGATAAGGGCAAGAGAGCATGGTCATTATGTATTGGTTGACTTACGCGTTTCCATCGACCATTTTAAAACGATTAAAGAGGGACATGATCTGGCAAAATCCATCAAACAAAAACTAATGGATAAATATGATAATATCCATGAAGTATTAATTCATTTAAATCCTTATTTCTCAGATGAGACAAATAATAAATTTTAGACGAAGCATGAAGCGACTGACTAAAAAATATTAAATATAAAAATTTTTTTAGGGAAAATAGAGTAGTGAACTATTCTAAATCTAATAAATATAAAAATTTTCCCAAGTTTTTATAGTAATTAAATTGTCATTTTGACTTAACTTTTTGAGTAAATTAGTATCTAAGAACATGAAAAATATTCTGAAAATATTGTAAAAAATATTTAATGTAGTAAAATGGTAAAAAAAGAAAGGCGAGCTGGGTGACAATATGGAATTCGGAGCCTTAATTAAATTCTATCGAACACAAAGAGGAATGACACAGGCGGAGCTTGCGAAAGGTATATGCTCTGTCCCGCATTTAAGCAAAATTGAGAATAACTCAAAGGAAGCGAATGTTGATACCATTTCGCTTTTACTGGAACGGCTAAATATAAGCATAGAAGAAATGGAAGAAAAAGAGGAACAGATTAAATGCATAGTAAGAGAACTAAACGGTAAAATCATTTTTTATCTGAAGGATGAGATAGATGAAACCTATCAAAAATTAAAGAATATAGAACACCTCATCCCTTTCTCCAAGCATTTATATATTTGCGAGTTATACAAATATAGGTACCTATTATTCAAAGGTTTATTTGAAGAAGCAGAGGCTCAAAGAGATTTATTATATAAGCAAAAGAAAAATTTTTCCCAACATGAGAACTATTTATTTCGTTATTATAATGCGATATTCTTAATCATAAAAGGTCAGTATAAAAATGCCGATGACATACTAGATACTTTGTATACAGAAAATGATCATGAAACTACAAGTGGAGAATTCCTTTATCATCGAGCACTTGTAAAAAGTTTTCTTGAACAATCGGGTCATGCTATTCATTTTGGTAACATGGCACTGCAAATATTTATGAACCAGCATAACTTCATTCGTATTCTCAATACACTAATGTTGTTAGGGATCAATTACACTCATTCTAATATTTATGAAGAAGCTCAAGGATGTTTTCAACACCTAATTCGCAATGCAGAATTATTAAAGGAAGAAAAAATGCTTCCACAAATTTACCATAACATGGGCTTTTTGCAAAACAAAATGAAAAATGTTAAGGAAGCACTATATTATTATGAAAAAAGTTTAGAGCTTCAACCTAAATTAACTCAACACTATCTTGTAACTTTATATTCTATTGGAGAAATACATTATTCGCTTAAATCAATCGATAAAGCAAGAGAATGTTTTCAAGAAGTTAATTCATTGTCAAAAGAACTAGGTGTTAAAAAGTTTAGGCTTTTAGCTGATTTTTACCTGCTCCATATGGTCTCACCGGTCAAAGCGTATAAATATTTAGAGTCAAAAGTAATTCCCTATCTTGAAGAGACAAATGAGCATGCTGACGACCTTGGCCGATTTTATAAAATGCTTGCAGATTATTACAATCAAAAGGGAATTGTGATCGATGCAGTAAAATATTTAAATAAATTAATTTAGGGGGTAAATGTTTATGAAAAAGTTTGCTTTACTATTATTTTCAATCTCATTGCTCACTCTTATTACGTCAACAAAGGATGTTGAGAAGCAAAGGTCCCACACAGACGTAGCGTATTCTCAAACAGACGATTATCCAATTCATCCGCCAGTAGGATGATGGCAAAAAAATCCCTGATATTATTTTATCAGGGGTTTTTTTGTTCTTTAGAATATAAATTATCCGTTCCTTAAAGGAATAATATTTTATAAAACGAATGAAACCAAGATAATAATGGATATCCTAATGACATGTGTTGTTAATTTCGGTTGAGATTTAAGGAGGATATCATGAAATCATTTGTCGTAGGTTTTCATCAAGAAGATAATGTAGATAGTATGCAGATTCAAAAACTTAATCAGGAGGAGTTTGAAAAGGCAACGGAAGGCGGAACGAGACATCTATTTGAGCTTGACACCAATATTGGCTTTTTTGTCTTTTTCGATGCAGTGGATGCGGATGGGGATCTCTCCTATATGGTCTTGCAATATGAAGAAGACAATGAAGAACCGGTTGCCTGTTATTCCTTCCAACTGAAGGATTTTTACGAATTTATGGCTCTATTCCTAAATGATCTGGAATTTAATGAGGAAACAAACGAAGAGGACGAAGAATATGGCCCGATTCATCATCTAGCCCACTTGCTGTTCCATATAGTTGAAGCAGGTGAGGAACTTGAGGTATAGAAATTGGTCATTTGTTGTGAAAACCTGCTGATTTTTCGTTAAATGAATACAATATTCAAATCAAAGGAAAAGGACACCTGATTTGGCGTCCTTTTCACTTTTTTAAGCAAATATTTCCTAATATCTTCTCGATAAAAACCCTGCTAAAGAGTTTTAAATATAATTATTGCCGATAACAAGTCTTCTTGTAGTGTAAAAAAGTTGTTTAGCAGTCGGAATTAACTTTTCCTAATTCTGTTCGCAACAATCTATTATGCAGTTTAGAAAGGAGAAGTAATGCAATG
The DNA here is from genome assembly GCF_030123405.1 of Neobacillus sp. WH10. Lineage (GTDB taxonomy): Bacteria > Bacillota > Bacilli > Bacillales > Cytobacillaceae > Neobacillus. The sequence goes on along the minus strand of NZ_CP126110.1, from coordinate 4,422,348 downwards.
ATTGTACCAGTTAAGGTTAATAACATATCCCATTGTGCATCCCATATATCGCCTTGGTTCCCAAGAAAGTTTTTAGCAGTTTTTCCTCCCTTGCCTATAATAAAACTTATCCATTCAATAATTTCATACATAGCAGAGATAGCAAGAGAAATACTTGTAACAATCCAAAATAACCAGGTCCCTTTTGTTAAAAGAGTTTTCCTTAATAATAATTCTCTTATTACAATGCTAAACATCCCTTTTAAAAAATGTCCAAATCGATCATAGTGATTCCTTTTTAAATCAAAAGTATCTTTTATCCAATTAAATAGAGGGACCTTTGAATAGGTGTAATGGCCGCCGACAAACATTAAAATAGCCATAATAGCAATTATTACGTAAGAGAGGGTAGTGAGACGAAACTTTTTGTATGTTGATAGTGCGAAAATTAAAACGATAAGGGCAGGAGTGACTTCTAATGCCCATGACAAATAGCTGGAAGGCTTGATAATTGACCAAATAAAAACGGCGATAACAACCAGTAATAAAGAAACATGAATCGTTACGACACTCTTTCTTTTCATCTTATATCACCCCTAAATGCTTTACACCAATGAATTATAAGGAAGCTGAAAAATACAGTTCATTATACAAAAAACTTTTTAATTCTTCCTTAGAATCTGGCATTGGAATTCTTCCTACGAAAAGTAATTTAGCTACTCTTTTTCTTATTAAATGGTTCCTTTTTTCTAAAACAATTAATTTTAGATTAAGAAGAAAGCAGACTTTTTATGCCCTTTAAATTAGATTTCAATGAAGGTAAAAATTAGTAATAATAATAAACTTTGTTAGAGTAAAAGATAAACTTTTAACCATTTATAGTAAATATACATAATGGGTAATCATTTTTCATTTTCCTCCATTAATTCCCGCTAATATTTCTTTTTCGGTTTCTTTATAATAGGATGCGAGGAGGAGGTTTATATGAAATTCTTTTTTATTCTTGTATTTTTAGGTTTTTTGCTCCTTTTCTATAGGGCATACAAAAATACTCATAGATTTGCTTTAAATAAAGTTAATTTATCTAATATAGATTCTGATCAGCCTCAAGGACCTCTTTTAAATATTTTGCAAATCTCAGATATGCATTTAGAAAAGATTTCTGTTTCTCCCGAACAACTTTACAACAAGCTGGCAGGTGAGAAAATTGATTTAGTCGCTTTAACGGGGGACTTTCTTGATAAAAAACGCAGTATTCCAAAGCTAATTCCTTATTTAAACGTTTTTAAAAGGTTAAATCCGCGCTATGGCATTTATGCCGTATTTGGAAATCATGACTATAAATTAAAACAAAAGGACTTTGATTTTTTAAGAAATACATTGGAACTACATGGATGTAAGACTTTTCAAAATGAAAATGAGACAATTATTGTCGAAGGAAAACCGGTGCATATTATTGGTATTGATGATTTACATTCAAAAAGAAGCAACTTGCAATCATCATTCTCTGGCTTAAAGGACGGATATCATTTAGTTTTAACTCATGACCCAAACATCGTTCTCAACATGAAGGATTGGTATTTCGATTATCTGTTATCAGGCCATTTCCATGGTGGTCAAATATACTGGCCTAAACCGTATCATCTTGCAAAATTGGGAAGGAAGATGATTCGGATGAATATGATTAAAGGGCTGCATTATTATGAGGATAAACCTTTTTATATAAGTGAAGGGTTAGGACAAACGGGTATTAATATCAGACTAGGCAGTTGTCCGGAAATAACACTGCACCAACTTTCTTTAAACAAAGTACAAGATAAAGAGATTCAGGCTGCAATTTAACGTCAGAGTCAATGTGTTTTTAATCAATATAAAAAAAGGCTGTTGACACCACGTTTTCAACAGCCTTTTCATATTAATATGCGTTCCTTAATGACTTTGCCGCACCAACTTGTTAGTCTTGTTCTACCGCTAGCTAGGAATGGATGGAGTGAATAGGGGAAAACGAGTAAAAAGTATAAAAACGTCTTTACTTTATCAAGACCAAATTAATAAAAAAATAAAAATTAAAGACTCCAACGTATTTAATCTAAAGCCCCAAAAGAGGGACTCAATTTAGAGTCCCCCTAAGTTTTTATGAATGTTCAATTCTCTATTAGGCTTTTAAAATATCGTGGTCAACGTAGCGTTCGCCGTTTATTTCACTAATAACATTGATGGCAACTTTTGCGCCGTCCCCAGCCGTAATGATTGTATGCATGCTCACCCCAGCGATGGTTCCAGCTGCCCAAATTCCTTCAATATTCGTTTTTCCTGCCGTATCGACATCAAGTATGGTTTTAATTCTCGGTTCTGTGCCAGGCTTAGTTGTCAGGCCGATTTTTTCAGCAAGATCTGCCATCATGCCAGTTGCCATAATGACGTGCTTTGCCTCATATTCAGATTGATCGGTTTCAACCTTAAATCCATTGTCTGTTTTGCTAACATTTGTAACAGAAGCTTGGACCATTTCAGCGCCAAATTTACTAGCTTGTTTTTTGCCATTTTCAATAAGGTCTGGACCGCTTATTTCTAATACACCATAATGATTTTCAATCCAAGCTCTTTTTGTAACACTCTTGTCATTATCAATTACCAATGTTTTCTTTCCCGCTTTCGCTGTAAATAAGGCAGCACTTGCACCAGTTGGTCCAGCTCCAATAACTACAACATCAAACATCAATAATCCCTCCAGATCATATGTTATTACAGTATCATCGTAGCTTAACAGAAATTGAATGTAAAATGAATTGCTTATTTCGAGATTTAAGAAATACGAAGTATTAATGGAATGGAGGTGCCTGCCAACATGATTCCTACAGCTAATAAATAGAATCATTTTTATATTCTGTATTCTTTTTTGCGAAAGATTTATATTTACGCTGATTATATTATCATGTAAAATAACATCTGTAAAACATATAAGAATAGTAGGAAATAAAGACATAACTTCGGTACCTATTATTCTCATGATTTTACATAACAACATCTGATTGGGGGATTTATAAGGTGATGCGTAAAAATGTTACTATATTTGCAGCTCTTTTTTTAAGTATGTTTTTAGTACTTGCAGGCTGTTCTTCAAAATCAACGGACAAGGCAAGTTCCAAAAATAAAACTGAGGGAACGAATAAACCGGATACTTTTATTTATGGTATTGACGGAGATCCTGGAAACGCAGTTAACGTAATTACCACTGGTGACCGTTTTGGTTTAATGGAAATCAAAACAGTATACTCTCCATTATATATGTACAATGGGAAGGACGATATCAAGTACTTTTTAGCGGAAAGCATGACGCCATCTGACGATTTCTTAACTTATACAGCAAAATTAAGAAAAGACGTGAAGTGGCATGATGGCCAGCCGTTTACTGCCGATGATGTTGTTTTCACCTATGAGCAAATGTTAAAAGAAGAAAATGGCGGCTGGGCAAGAAGCCAGCTTATATTTAATAATCAGCCAGTTAAGGTTGAAAAAGTAGATGACTATACCGTGAAATTCACCCTTCCAACCGTTAGTATGGGTGCAATTGAGGCATTAGGTAACATCTTTATCATGCCAAAACATGTTTATGAAGGCGAAACGAATATTGCTAATAGCCCTAAAAATGCAGCGCCAGTTGGTACTGGACCATACAAGTTGAAAGAATACAAGGCTGGGGAAAGTGTTACATTTGAAAAGAATGATGATTATTTCCTAGGTGCCCCGAAAATTTCAAAGGTTGTTTACCGTATTATTATGGATGCAAATACTGCGACAATGGCACTTCAAAAGGGAGAAATCAATGCACTTGTGGTTCAGCCTTCAGATGCCAGCAAATTTAAAGGGAACTCTAATGTCACTTTAAAAGAATATGAAGAAGGACGAATCGGTTATTTAGCCTTTAACCTTAGCTCAAATTCTGTTCAGTCAAAAGATGTAAGAAAGGCCATTGCATATGGATTAAATCGTGATGAAATCAATATAGCAAGCTATGTATCAACTGATTATTCCAAACCTGCCTATTCTTTCTTGCCTAAAAAAGCAACATATTTCACAGATGATGTCGAAAAACATAAATTTAATACGAAAAAAGCTAAGGAGTTATTAGCCAAAGCAGGCGTGTCTGATTTAAAATTAAAACTTGCCTTTACTGCGAATAATCCAATCCAGCAAAAGCAAGCTGCTGTCATTCAGCAAAACCTAAAGGCAGCAGGCATATCGGTTGAACTAGTGGGAATGGATGCAACAGCATTAAACCAAAAAATGCAAAGCGTGCATTCTGATTTTGATATGTATCTTGGCGGATACATCATGGGAATTGATCCAGACACCTTTAATTCCTTATTTGTAACCAATGGTGAAGCAAACTACATGTATTATAGTAATCCAAAAGTGGATGAATTATTTAATCAAGGCCGTGTTGAGAAAGATGACGCAAAACGAAAAGCTATATATGAAGAAATTCAGAAGATTGTTATCGACGATGCCGCGTTCTATCCACTGATGGAAAACAAGCGTATTTTAGCGATTGATTCTAGAATCAAAGGTATTGATGAAGCGGGTTTAGTACCAGTTTATACGTTTGAGGATATGTCGAAGCTTTCTTATTAATATCAATAGTTGGATGAATAGTTAAAATAAAGATAAACAGGACGCTGTTTATCTTTATTTTTTCAGTATAAAAGTAATAGAATAATAGAGTTAATAGGTTAAAGTATCGTTTTCTATTGGGTTCTGTCTTTGTGGAAAAGGGGAGAGCGCCGGAATAATGAATCAGTTTATCTTGTCTATGCGAAAAAATAGTTGCCATTTTGGATTTAGTGAAACTTATCTTTGCTCACACCGCCTTTATTATGTTGATGCATGCTTGTAATCAGTTCATTTTCATGCTTTAGTAGGGAGCTAAAACTCATGATTGTTTTTTCAGGATACGTAAGGAGTGGGATTATTTTTGTTAAAGTATATTTTTAAAAGGGTTTTACAGGCAATACCTTTGCTATTTATTATTTCGATTATTTGCTTTACACTCATTCAACTGGCTCCATACGATGCAGTGGATGCAATGACAACACCAAATATGTCAAAAGAAACAATAGAGTTAATAAAAGCAAGAAATGGATTGGATCAGCCTGCCTATATTCAATATCTTTATTGGGTTAAAGGGATCTTGGGCGGTGAATGGGGATATTCTATTGTGACACATGAAAGTATTACAAAGGATCTTTCAGTGAGAATACCAAATACCATTCTTCTGGTTCTACCTGCATACCTGCTTGCCTTATTTTTATCGATTTTTCTTGGCCTTATTGCTGGGGCAAATAAAGGAAAATGGGCAGATAAAATCATTGATGGCTTAAGTTCATTTGGGATTGCCATTCCTAGCTTTTGGATGGCGATGATTCTTGTGTTTATTTTTGGCTATCAATTAAATATATTTCCAATCCTTGGCATGCATACGATCGGAAATGAAGACTCGTTTTCTGATCTTCTTAGTCATATGGTCCTTCCGTGTACCGTCTTAACGCTTTCATTCATGCCGGAATTGGTTCGCTATGTACGATCATCTACAATTGGCCAGCTTTCTGAAGATTATGTGATGGTCCAACAGGCATACGGGGCAGCTTCTTCTTGGATTTTATTTCAGCATGTCCTAAGAAATGTTCTGCTGCCTATTATTACGATTGTCGGGATGAGTCTGCCGATGCTGGTAACAGGAGCTGTCGTAACAGAGACTGTTTTTGGCTGGCCGGGAATCGGTACTTATTTTGTTAAAGCCATTCAAGGATTTGATTATCCTGTTGTGATGGCAATTATGCTCCTTTCTTCAAGCCTAGTGATCATCGGCAATTTAGCATCTGATCTTTTATATAGCATCGTTGACCCGCGAATTAAGGGAATGGGGGAATAGAAATTGGCCGGTAAAAAAAATAGAAGAATGCAGCAATTAAAAAAAGAAATTAAACGTAATAAAACGGCGGCCATTGCTCTCATTTTTTTAATGTTTATCATGTTAGTGTCGATTTTCGCCTTTTTGTCACCGTATCCGCCAGATAAGGTGGATGTCATGAATGGTCTCCAAGGCCCAAGTGCAAAGCATTGGTTTGGCACAGATGAGCTTGGAAGAGATTATCTAACCCGAGCATTATATGGAGGGCGGATCTCCCTCGCTGTAGGAATTTTAGCCATGCTTATTTCGACTTGTATTGGCGTGTTAGTGGGAACGATAAGCGGTTATTTCGGAGGAAAGGTTGACAATTTTTTAATGAGGACAGTTGATGTGATTTCCTCGATCCCATGGATGATCCTTGTGACGGTTGTCAGTATTTATCTTACCCCTGGTTTAAAGGCAATTGTGCTCGTTATCGGTCTTTTCACTTGGATGAGTACAGCTAGGTTAGTAAGGGCCGAAACACTTTCCATCAAAGAAAGAGAGTATGTTTTATATGCTAAATCCTCGGGCCAATCGCTGAAAAAAGTTATCTTGAAGCATGTTATTCCAGCCGTTTTTCCAACATTCATTGTTGCATCAACTGTTAGTATTGCCAATGCCATTTTAATGGAATCAGCTTTAAGTTTTCTTGGTCTGGGAATTCAGCAGCCATTATCTTCCTGGGGAAGTATGCTGCAGACTGCTCAAGGAAACTTAGCGAACGCCCCCTATATGGCGATTTTACCTGGACTTCTTATCGTCCTTACAGTTTATTCCTTTAATAAGCTTGGTGACTTGCTGAGGGCAGTGGTCGAGCCGAAAACAAGCGGGAAATAAAAGGAGGTTATCTTGAAATGGAGAACAAAACGATGTTACTGGATGTAAAAAACCTCCGTACCAATTTTTATAATGATAAAGCAAAAACGGAAGTGATCCGCGGCATTGACTTTACCGTTCAAAAGGGTGAAATATTAGGGATTGTCGGTGAGTCAGGAAGCGGAAAAAGTGTCATGGTGAAATCGATACTTGGAATTGTTCCGAGTAATGCAAAAGTGGAAGCCGGAGAGATTGTTTTGGATGGAAAGCATATCGAAAACCTATCCAAAAAGGAAAAGAGGGCAATTAGAGGCCGGGAGATTGCGATGATTTTTCAAGATCCCATGACGGCCCTTAATCCATTAAAAAGAGCAGGCGATCATCTTGTTGATCTTTTAACAAGAATTAGAGGCATGAACAAGAAGGAAGCAACGAAAGAGGCGGTTGAACTGCTAAGATTGGTAGGAATTCCTTCTCCTGAAACAAGAGTAAAGCAATACCCTCATGAATTCAGCGGAGGGATGAGACAAAGAGTATTAATTGCGATGGCGCTGGCGTGCAATCCGAAGTTGTTGATTGCCGATGAACCAACAACCGCCCTTGATGTTACGATTCAGGCGCAAATTCTAGAATTAATAAAAAAACTGCAGCAGGAAAACGACATGTCAGTTGTGTTCATTACACATGACCTTGGAGTAGTAGCGACGATTTGCAGTCGGATTTTAGTGATGTACGCAGGAATGGTGATGGAAGAAGGATTGGCACATGAGATCTTTTATTCACCGAAACATCCATATACAAAGGCTTTATTGAATTCAATTCCAAGAGTGGACGGCGAAAAAACAAGATTAAAGCCAATAAAAGGTGCCGCCCCATCACTACAACAGATAAATGCAGGATGTCCATTTGCCGAACGGTGTGAATTTGCAATGGATAAATGTTTTACTAACTTACCGGAATACAAAAGCTTCTCAGCTACCCAGAAAAGTAGGTGCTTTTTAGCAGGGGAAGGAGACAGGCTAGATGACAACGACAAATCAAAAACTTATTGAAGTGAACAATTTAAAAAAATACTTCCCATTAAAAGCTTCGATATTTACAAAAAATAAACCTTTTGTTAAGGCTGTCGATGATGTATCCTTTCATATTTATAAAGGGGAAACGTTTGGTCTTGTTGGTGAATCTGGGTGCGGTAAATCCACACTAGGAAGGACACTGAATCGTTTGTACGAACCCACCTCGGGCGAGATACTATTTGATGGCAAGGATATTGCCACCCTAAACAATAAAGAACTTCAACCGTATCGAAAAAGAATGCAAATGATTTTCCAAGATCCCTATTCATCACTTAATCCATATATGAACGTTGAAGAAATCATTGATGAACCACTGGAGATTCACACACAACTCGCCAAAAATGAACGAAAAGATGTCATTATTGATATTTTGAATAAAGTCGGTCTGAAGAAGGAAGACTTGGACAAATTTCCGTATGAATTTAGCGGCGGACAGCGGCAAAGAATTGGCATTGCCAGGGCATTATCGATTAATCCTGATTTTGTGCTTTGTGATGAGGCGATATCGGCACTTGATGTATCGATTCAAGCACAAGTGATTAATATGTTAGAAGATTTACAGAGTGAGATGAAGCTTACTTATTTGTTCGTTGCCCATGACTTATCAATGGTCCGTCATATCTCTAATCGGATTGGTGTCATGTACCTCGGACAAATGGTTGAGATATCAAAGAGCGACGAACTATACGATAAACCGCTGCACCCATACTCGCAAGCTTTGTTGTCTGCGATTCCAATTCCAGACCCAATCAAAGCCCAAAATAGTAAACGCGAAATTATTTCAGGAGAGCTCCCTAGCCCAATAGAGATGGACAGGGGCTGTCGTTTCAGGTCTCGTTGTCCATTTGCAAAACCAATTTGTGCTGAAGTAACTCCGCAATTAAAGGAAATTGCTGGAGAGCATTTGGTCGCTTGCCATTTATATGAAAGTTAGAGGGAGAGATGAAATGGAAAAGGTAAAGTTAGCCTTAAATTATGGGCTTATGCTTGAAATGATGAGAGTAAAAGGACTAGATAACGAAGCGATTGTCGGGCTATTACATGAAGGAAATGAAGAAGTACTCGAGAGCTTTGGAGAAGGAATTCCGACTTGGAAAACGCTGGTGGACTTCTACCAATTGAATAAAGTAAAAGTTGACCAAGCCATTATGGAAGGCTACGAAATGTCTTTTTTGACGAAAGGAGCCCTTAAATCGTTGTTGTCGATTAAATTTGCCATGAAGGAAGGCGAAGATTTCGTTGATACCGGTGAGTTTTTAGATCATGTCAAAATAACAAGTAATAATCTTCAGTCACTTCGTGAAGTTATCGCGAAAAACTGGACCATTGTGTTGTTAGAAGAGGATCTTGATCAAGAAGTCCATGTAGTGAAAATTGAGCTCACACATAAACCAATTTTCAGTAGAAAGTAATTGTTTTTATTATGTAAAAAGAACCATCATATCCGTCCTTGGATTGATGGTTCTTGTGTTTAAAATGATATAAATGATCTTTTTTCGTCTTGGTCATTCTTGTGCGCATATCTGTAAAAACATACTCACTTCGCTTTGCTTCCGGATTTATGTTTCCTTCACGAACAAGTTTTTCTCTCAATTTCTTGGCTTTGGATTTTGCCATAAAAATCCCTCCTCTATTAAGTTACATTCCATTATATAACATTTGGAGGAGTTTGTTTAATAAATTTTAGATCTCTTGCATTTTTGCTTGCCGCTGATTTTCTACTTTTACTGAAGTGCGTTGCTTCTTCATATGAAGGAAGTAATAAAGTGCTGCCCCAATTAAAATATAGAAGGAACAAAAGAAATATAGAGTGCTATAATCCATTTTTACCGCGATAATACCAACAATGAAAGAACCTAGTGCAATGCCCGTATCATAGATAGATAGGAAAGTAGCTGTTGCCATGCCTCTTTTTCTAGGCTCGGCATCTTGAATGGCAATGGTTTGGAAGGTAGGAAATAAAGTTCCCCATCCTAAGCCAATCATTCCTGCTGAAAGAAGGAATGTGAATGTCCCATTACTTTGGCTTAATACTAACATCCCAATGGCAAAAAGAGCAATACATGGAAAGCTGATTACATTTGGTCCATATTGATCGAGCCATTTTCCTGTAAATGGCCTTGAAAGTAATAAAACAATGGCATAGACAACAAAGAAAAGACTCGCAACGTTTGCCAAGTGAATTTCAGTTGCATAGATCGACACAAATGAAAGAAGTGCAGAATAAACAATTCCCATGAAGCTTCCTACAATCGCGATGGGAACGGCAGAAGCTTCGAAAAGGTTTCGGAATGAAAAAGATGAAGAAACCTTTATCTCATGAGGCTGTTCTGTTTTCGTGACCTTAACACTTAGCCCGGTAAGTAAGGAACAAATTGCAACAATGACACTAAGGATAAATAATGTTTGGGATCCCCATTGTTGGATGGAGAACAAGCCAACAAATGGGCCTATTACCATTGCTATATTTGTTGACATAACAAAATATCCCATTCCTTCACCTCTACGTGAGGCTGGAATGATATCGGCTACGATTGTACCCACAGCCGTCGTGGCCATGCCAAAGCCAATCCCATGCAGCAGGCGAACAATCAGAAAACCTGTGATTGTTTTTGGGAAAATGTATAGAAGTGAAGCGCCGGCAAATAGAATAAGTGCTATTAACAATACTTTTTTATGACCTTTACTTTCAAGCCATTGCCCGGCAAGCGGACGTGAAACGATAGCAGAAAGCAAAAATACCGTTGTCATAAGCCCCGCTACTGAAGAACTGCTATGCAATTCATCCATTGCGTAGGATGGAAGTGTCACGAGCAGGATATAAAAAGTTAAAAATAGGAAAAAGTTACTTAAGGAAACACTGATAAAATCTTTGCTCCATAGTTTTGATTTGTTCATTCAATGCACCTCTGTTATAAAATTTGCTGTAACCAGCTGTTTTGTAGTTTTAAAAGTTCTTCTTGTGATGCCTCTGGAAAGTTATTCAGCAAACCCTGATTTACTTCATTTACGACCCTTACCCATCTTGGGTATTCATTTATTGCTTCATCTGTTAATTGAACATGTTTCTCCCGTTTGTCCTTCCCTGGAACCTGTTTCACATATCCTTGTTTTACTAGCCGTTGAATAGTTCGTGTCATAGGCGGAGCTTCAACAAATAAATAATCACAAAGTTCTGTTTGCGTAAGTGACCCTCTTTTTTTGAGAGTAAAGATAACGGCCCACTGGGCACTGTATAGTCCCAATGGCTTTAAAGCTTCATTGAGTTTGTTGGTAAGAAGGCGTGAAAGCTGATGAAGAGTATGGAATAATTCGTGGCTTATCATAATGCGCTCCAATTTTTCAAAATAGTTACCTAGGTAACTATAAGGGCAATAGTGAAAAATGTCAAGGATGTTCATAAAAAAGTAGAGACTGATCAGTTCGCGGAATACCACCGTGTTTTGGCGGAATTACGTAGTGCATTGGCGGAAATCAATCTTAGATTGGCGGAATTACGTAGTAGTTTGGCGGAAAAAATAAAAAATTTGGCGGAATACAACTGCTTTTTTGCTGAATAAAATCATATTGGCGGAAATACGTGCTAATATGGCGGAATTCAATTATATTTTGGCGGAATTAATCGGAATTCGCGCGGAATAACTATGAAAGTTGGCGGAATTAATCGGTAAATCCGCTGAATGATCAATGAAATACCTGGTAAATAATGCGAAAACCACATGAATAAATAAAAAAATCATGAATAAATAAAAAAAACATGGAATAAATAAAAAAATCCCGCGGAATTCTGAAACATTCCGCGGAATAATCCTTATCTCGTTTTATTTTATCTTAACACATTAAAATACCTTGCTTCCGGATGGGCAAACACCATAGCAGAAACAGATGCTTCAGGCTCCATCATACAGCCCTCTGTTAACTGAATCCCAATTTCCTCCGGTTCAATCAGCTTGAACAGCTTCTTTTGGTCCTCTAAATCAGGGCAGGCCGGATAACCAAACGAAAATCGTTGTCCTTGATAATGAGCGGCAAATCGATCCTGCATCGAAAAATCAAGCGGGTCAGGGAATCCCCAGCGGTCACGCATTTGCCGGTGAATCAACTCGGCAAAACCTTCCGCAGTCTCTAATGCAAGTGCCTGAAGAGCATGACATTCAAGAAAGCGTCCCTCAGCCTTCAATTGATCGGCTCTTTCGCGAATTCCTCTGCCAGCCGTTACGGTGAAGAAGCCAACATAATCTTTAACACCGCTATCAACCGACTTTAAAAAATCTGCTAAACAAAGATGGGGTGCAGACTCTTGCCGTGGAAAATCAAATGTTTCAATAATACAGTCCGGATTTTCCGGGTCATAGATATAAATCTTGTTCCCATCCGATTGTGCCGGGAAAAACTGATAAGCCGCCGCTGGCGTAATCCAATGATTTGCACTGGCATCCGCTAACAAATGGTCAATGACTTCTTTTACTTTTACCGCCTTTTCGTCCCGCTCAGCTAGTAATTTCGCAATTTTGCCCTTCACACCAAGATGGTGACCAACCAGCATTTGCATATTAATATAAGGTTCAATATGGGAAAGGGAATAGGATTTCAACACATGCCTTTTCGTGTCCAGTGGGGTAAAGACAGGCACCTCTGTGGAAATGGCTGGCTTCACCTTCACCGCGACAGACCCACTCGACCGGCTTGGTAATTCTTTTGGAAGATCGATTGCCGCCAGTTTTTCTGCTCTATCAGCAAGCAGCTTTTGATGCTCCTCAGGGGACTGCAGCTGATTGGCAAGTGCTAAGCCTGTCATCGCATCCTTTGCATAAAGAACAAGGCCATCGTATTCCTTCGAAATTTTCGTATCCGTAAATTTCCGGGATAGTGCAGCACCGCCAACTAAGATTGGCAGGGAGATTCCCGCTTCCTTCATATCCTGAGCGGTTAATACCATCTGCTGCGCAGATTTCACCAATAAGCCAGATAACCCGACCATATCAGGTTTTTCCTCGCGAATGGCCTGAACTAATTCGGTAGGTGTCACTTTTATCCCGAGGTCGTGCACCTGATAGCCATTATTGCTCAGGATAATCTCCACTAAGTTTTTCCCAATGTCATGAACATCGCCTTTAACAGTTGCTAAAATAACTTTTCCTTTAGAAGCGGAAACATCACCTTTTTCCATATGAGGTTCTAAATGAGATACTGCAGCCTTCATCACTTCCGCACTTTGCAGAACTTCAGCGACAATTAATTGGTTGTCATTGAAAAGGCGTCCGACTTCCTTCATTCCATCCATCAGTGGGCCGTTAATAATATCAAGCGGGGCTGGGTAGGTTTCAAGAGCAAGCTCTAAATCAGGCAGTAAGCCTTCTTTTGTACCCTCAACCACATAATAAGCAAGCCGCTCATCCAAGCTCATATTTGGAACCGTTGCCTTTGACTCTTTCTTTTTACCCCGATAAAATTCAGTAAAGGTCGCAAGTGTCTCATCCGTTGTCTCAAAAAGAAGGGACTCTGCTAGTTGAACTTCTTCCTTGGAAATCGACGCAAACCGTTCCAATTTCTCGGTATTGACAATCGCATAATCAAGCCCTGCCAGTGTACAATGATAGAGAAACACGGAATTCAAGATTTCTCTTCCAACCGGCGGCAGTCCGAAAGATACATTACTAATACCAAGAATGGTTTGTACCCCTGGAAGGTGCTCCTTGATTAACCTGATTCCTTCGACGGTCGCTTTTGCGGACTCGATATATTGCTCATCACCAGTACCCACTGGAAAAACTAAGGGGTCAAAAATTAAATCTTGTGGTTTAAGCTTATATTTATTCACTAACATGTCAAAGGAACGCCTGGCAATTTCCAGTTTTCGCTCAGCCGTAACACCCATACCTTCTTCATCGATGGTGCCAACGACAACTGCAGCACCATAGCGGTGAATCAATGGCACTACCGCTTCAAACCGTTCCTCACCATCTTCGAGATTTATTGAATTGATAATCGCTTTTCCTTGTGAATATTTCAGTGCCCTTTCGATGACTTTTTCATCTGTTGAATCAATTACAAGAGGAACCTTGATTTTCTTGACAACTTCTTTGATGAAATTTTCCATATCTACAAGCTCATCACGGTCCGGATCCGCAAGGCAAAGATCAATTACATGCGCACCGCCCTTAACTTGGGCCCGGGCAATTTCCGAGGCTTCTTCAAATTTCCCCTCTGTTATTAATCGTTTGAATTTCCGTGAACCAATAACATTCGTTCGTTCTCCAACCATAATAGGTCTTAAAGTCGGATCGTCGTATATGAAAGGTTCAATACCAGAAACCATATGAAGAGACGCTGGTTGGACTTCCCTTGGCTGAAACTCTTTCATCGCCTCAGCAATTGCCTTAATATGTTCAGGTGTCGTACCACAGCACCCGCCGACAATATTCAGCCAGCCATGGGCGGCAAAATCAGAAAGTTTTTTCGCAAGTGTTTCGGGCGATTCATGATAGTGTCCTTCTTCATCTGGAAGGCCGGCATTCGGATAACAGCTAACTGCAGTGGATGCAAGCCCTGCAAGCGATCGGATATGATCCTGCATAAATTCCGGTCCGGTTGCACAGTTCAGACCGACTGCTACAGGGTTCATATGCTCAATAGAAATATAAAACGATTCAATCGTTTGTCCCGCAAGTGTTGTCCCCATTGGCTCGATTGTTCCCGAAATAAACAACGGCAGTATTTTTCCTGTTTTTTCAAAAGCATTTTGGATCCCGACAGAGCCGGCTTTCACATTCAGCATATCTTGACTCGTTTCAAGCAGGAGCAAATCAACTCCGCCGTCAATCAAACCAATTGCTTGTTCTTCGTAAGCAGCAGATAGGGCGTCAAAGGTGGTTCCGCCGGTGACACTTAATGTTTTCGTTGTCGGTCCCATTGATCCTGCTACATAGCGGGGCCACTCATCGGTTGAAGCCTTCATAGCTTCTCTGACAGCAATTATCGCTGCAATTTTATTAATTTCATAGGCTTTATATCCTAACTCATATTCATCAAGGACAATACTCGTTGCTCCGAACGTATTGGTTTCGATAATATCGGCGCCAGCATCTAAGTATTCCCGGTGAATGTTTGCAATAACTGAAGGAGCGGTTAAATTTAGGTATTCGTTGCAGCCATCATACTGTTCGCCGCCAAAATCTTCAGGCGAAAGCTCTGCCTGTTGGAGCATCGTCCCCATTGCCCCGTCCATGACGAGGATACGCTTTTTTAGTTGATCAATAAATGATGTTTTCGGCATAGCTGCTCCCCCTCAATTCACTGGCACGCATTCTAGCATAAAGGGCCAGTTCAACAGTTAATTCATAGCGTAAAAATGGTGTAATTAAATAAATCCCGTTAAATAAATCCAATGCAGTATCAATGAGTGATTTAGTAATAGCAATTCCTTCTTTAGCGGCCTGAAGTGGGTTATCATTCAAGCTAGCCATCCGATCTCGTATTGAATCAGCAATTTTTATTCCGGGAACTTCATTATGAAGAAACTCAGCATTTTTACTGCTAATCAGCGGCATTAAGCCAATATAAATAGGTGAACTCAGGTGTTTTGTATTTTCGTAGATTTCCAGCAATTTTTCCTCAGAAAATACGGGCTGAGAGATAAAGTAATCAGCACCATAGTGAATTTTTTTCTCAAGCCGCTTCACCGCTTTTTCAAGTGAGCGGACATTCGGGTTAAAGGCTGCGGCAATACTGAATGCCGTTTTTTGCCCCAAGTCTTTTCCGGAAAAAGAAAGACCTTCATTTAATTGCTTAATCATTTGAATCAATTCAAATGAAGACACATCGTAAACGGATGATGCTCCCGGAAAATCACCGACTCGTGCCGGATCACCTGTAATGGCAAGAACGTCATTCAAGCCAAGTGTGTGCAGACCCATTAAATGGGACTGCAGGCCAATTATATTACGGTCGCGGCATGAAATATGAATCAATGGCCTCAGGCCCAATTCCTTTTTCACTAAGTAACCGAGGGATTCGTTGGAAATCCGTACGGTCGCAAGCGAATTATCTGCCAGCGTGATGGAATCAATTCCTGCTTCTTTCAATGCTTTAGCTCCTTCGAAAAACTTCGTTGTATCCAGTTTTCGAGGCGGGTCCAATTCTACGATCACCGACGGTCTTTCTTTCACGATTTCCTGAAGAGGAGCATATTCCCTTTTGGCATCCGTAATTTCAACATTTTTTTTCTTTGGTTTCAATTTTACAACTTTTTCAGTAACGGGAACACAATTCTTAAGCTCGGAGGCAAACGCCTTAATGTGTCCCGGTGTTGTCCCGCAGCAGCCGCCGAGAAGGCGGACCCCTTGATTACGGAATGATCGGGCAGATTTTTGAAAATATTCTGCATCCCCTTCATAATGAAACTTTCCGTCTATATAGGTTGGCAAACTGGCGTTTGGATAGGCAGAAAGAAACGCATGCTTCGGAAGTTCAATTTGCTCAAGTGTGAGCAGCATATGATGCGGTCCGAGCCGGCAATTGAGACCAATTACATCTGCTCCAAGGCCTTCCAGTCTCGTTATTGCCTCATTAACTGACATTTGATTTTGCAAAACTCCCGGTTCTTGAAGGGAAACCTGTGCGACAATAGGCAGCCTTGTTTCCTTCCTCGCAATAGTAAGAATAGTTTCAAGCTCTTCAAAGTCGTAAAAGGTTTCCAGCAAAATGCCGTCAACCCCTTCAAGCAATAGACAATATAATTGTTCGCGGAAGCTGCGCTTTAATTCCTCAATCGAAACGGAGTCAGGCTTTACCCCGCGATTACCGCCAATCGTTCCGAGTACATAAGCATTGTTTTGGGCTGTTTTTTTAGCATTTCGAACAGCAGCACTGTTAATTTCCTTGACAGAATCTTCGAGACCATACCGCTGAAGTTTTAAATAGTTGGCGGCATACGTGTTTGTTTGAATAACGTCAGCACCTGCATCAATATAGGCTTTATGGATATTTTGGATCTGATCCGGCTGCGAAAGGTTCAGCTCCTCAAAACAACAATCCGTTCCATACGAATAAAGGAGAGTGCCCATGGCTCCATCAGCAATTAAGATTTGATTGTTTAATTTCTCTAAAAAACTCATTTCGATTCTCCTTGTTGTCCTACTAATTGCCCTTCACGGACAGACACGAGTGCCTGAGAAAAATCCTTGATTAAATCATCTGGATTTTCAAGACCAACGGATAAGCGAAGCAAGCTATTTTTAATGCCACGCTTTTCTCTTTCCAGCTGTGGCATAGCTGCATGCGACATTTTTGCCGGATAGGATAAAATAGATTCGACCGCACCGAGGCTGACTGCAAATACCGGTATTTTAACGTTGGATACAAACGAACGAACTGCAGCTTCATTAGCCAGTTCAAATGATAGCACCGCACCGGGACCATATGCTTGGATCTGCTGCAAATCATGCTGCGGGTGATCTATAAGAGCAGGGTAATAAACTTTTTTAACAAGCGGTTGTTTTTCAAAAAAACTAGCAATCTCTATTGCCGACTTTTGAGATTGTTCAAGTCGGACGTGAAGAGTTTTTAGCCCCCTTAAAACAAGCCAGGCATCCTGAACGCCAAGAATCGCACCAAAAGAATTTTGCAAAAAGGCAAGTCTTCTTGCTAAGCTTTCATCCTTGACGACTGCAAGTCCTGCAACGACATCACTGTGCCCAGATAAAAATTTGGTCGCACTATGAAGCACGACATCAGCGCCAAGCGTTAATGGCTTTTGCAGTGCGGGAGTAAGGAAGGTATTGTCGACAAAGGTAAGAGCATGATTCTCCTTCGCTAATTTGCTGATTGCATGTATATCAGTTACTTTCAATAAGGGATTAGATGGTGTTTCCACATAAAATGCCTTGGTATTAGGCTTGATCGCCAGTTTTAACTGCTCTAGGTCTGTCATATCGACAAAGCTATGTTCAATTCCAAAACGTGAAAGTACTTCTGTGACCATTCGATACGTACCGCCATACACATCCTCTGTGATAACAACATGATCCCCTTTAGAGAGCAAAAGAAATGCGGTAGAAATAGCAGCCATTCCTGATGAAAAGGCGAATCCCTTAACACCGTCCTCTAATTCTGCAATTACATCCTCGAGTGCTTCTCTTGTCGGATTTAAACTGCGGGCGTAATCATATTTACCAAAGCTGTCCACATCAAATTGATGGAAGGTGGACGCGTGTTGGATTGGCACGCTTACAGCACCTGTTGCCGCATCGATTTTATGACGATTATGAAGAAGCCTTGTTTCAAAGCAATATTCCTCGCATTCCATCAAATAATCACTCCTTCACTGATATGAGCAAAAGCTTCCTTAAGGTCAAAAATTAAATCCTGTACATCCTCAATTCCAACAGAAAAACGCAATAACCTATTGCACACGCCTGCTTGGATCCTAATTTCTTCAGGGATATCGGCATGTGTCTGTGTTGCTGGATAAGTAATAAAGCTCTCAGTACCGCCAAGGCTCTCCGCAAATGTTATTAGCTTTAAGCCTTGTAAAAATGGATTAATCCATGATTCTTCTTTTAATCGGAAGGAAACCATTCCGCCACGGCCAGGGTAAAGGACATCTGTCACAGCTTCATGATAGGACAGAAATTCAACGATTTTCTGTGCATTTTTCTCATGCCTATCCATTCGAAGCGACAAAGTCTTCATGCCGCGCATTAACAGCCAGGAATCGAATGGACTTAGGACTCCGCCGGCTCCATTATGATAAAGAGCCAGTGATTCGCAGAGTTCTTTCCCTTTCGCCACAATAAGCCCAGCAAGAACATCATTATGACCCCCTAGATATTTCGTTGCACTATGAATAACGATATCGGCTCCAAGTGCAATGGGCTGCTGCAAAAGGGGAGTATAGAAGGTATTGTCAACAATCAGTAATAGTCCGTGCCTCTTGGCAATTTCTGAAACAGCGGCTATATCAGATTCCTGCATAAGGGGGTTGGTTGGAGTCTCGAGAAAGATCGCCTTTGTATGAGGTGTAATCTTACTTTCAATCTCTTCCGGATTACATGTGTTGACATAGTGGCATCTCAATCCCCATTTTTTATAGCCTTGTTCTAGTAAACGGTACGTGCCGCCATATAAATCCTCACTCACCAGCCATTCATCACCAGATTGAAATAAAGACAGGATCGTGAAAATGGCTGCCATCCCTGAGCTGCAGGCAAATCCTTGGTCACCGCTTTCCAAATCAGCAATCGTTTTTTCAAGGAGCTGGCGTGTTGGGTTCCCGGTTCGTGAATAATCAAATCCAGTTGATTGCCCAATTCCGGAATGGCGGTAGGCCGTTGAAAAATAAACGGGCGGATTAACAGTTCCTGTTGCTGATTCACTGCGATTTCCAATTTGGGCAAGTTTCGTTTCAATTTTGTACATAACGCACACTCCTTCTATATAATAAAAAAAAGCCTTCTTTAAGAAGAAGACTTTTGAAAAACACGACCAAATTGTCATTCTTCTTATCTTGCAAATTAGTTAAAAATTTGCAGGACTTAGCACCTTTTCAATGATTGACATCATTGAAGGTTGCTGAGGCGTCACAGGGCCATTCCCTCAACCTCTCTTGATAAGAAATCAATATTTAGATTATTTATAAAATTTACTACAAAGCGGGCATACTGTCAATCAGTTTTTGTTATTCTTATTATTTTTTTCCCAGTTTTTAAATTTAATAAAGTTGATATATTCTCTAAAATCCTCTTTATTCATCCCATCATTAATAGCCTTTTCAATTATTCGCTTCCACTCATTATCCAAAAGCACTTTCCCATTATTATTCAATTGATCTTCTGCTTTGTCGATTCCAGTAAGTAAATATTCAATCGAAACATCTAAAGGTTTCGCTATTTTCATTAAAAAATGAATAGATGGATTTTTATTAAGACTCCGCTCAATATTGCTCAAATAGGATTTAGAGACATTGGCAAGTTCAGCTAGCCCTGTAAGGGAATAGCCTTTTTGTTTCCTTAGTTTCTTAATTCGGTTTCCAATCATAGGCATCTCCTTATAAACAAATTTAATTTATATGTATAAAGGATTGCAAAGTTTCCAAGGACACCGTTGTAGCTGATAGGTATTTTATAAAATGATACGCAGTAAGAAGATGCTTTTTAATCGCTTTCAATAAAAAAAGCTAAACTTTTTTCCATTATTGATATTATAAATCATAGGAAGTTCTTTTTAAAGAACGTTTTTGCTGTAGGAAGGTAGATTTATTATAAATAATTAATGAAGGACAGAAAAAACACTAAATGAAGTCTTTACTTTATTTTTGGTATGTTATCTTATTAAAAAACAGTGTTTTACGATTAAAATGCAAGAAAATAACGGATTGACTTGTTCTTTATTAAGAATTATCATTGGGGTATAGAAATACACTTTTATCGGAGGGAATTTATTTTTTTCGATAAGTTATTTTTAAAGAACAAATTTAATATACTTTGAAGGATAATTTTTTATCTAGTAAAGAACAAAAAGATAAATTTGAATTTTTTTATTCTGGTTGTTCTTTGGTAAGCACGTAAATGTTCTTTTTTTTATAAATTGGTGATGTCTTCTAACCACTATCAATGAAGGCACTCGGTCATATTGTGGGTTGAAATAGACCTTAGACGCTGGTCGTCGAGAGTGTGATGTGAGGAGGGGTTAGATGCCCATCTTATTGAAATTTTTCATTGTAAGGTCTCATAAAGGCCCTATAATGAAAGAATTCAATTAAAAAAATGAAGCCATTGAGGAACAGTTTAAAAACAATCAGATTCGAGAAAGGAGGGAGGATATGACTTATAAACAAAGGCTGTCATTATTTTTCTCTTTGGATTCATTGATTGTCTTATCAGCAATTTTTTTTAGCAGATTTTTAGTAAATGCTACTGTCCATGTCATTACACCTCCGATAGTTGTAACTTCTTTAGCACTCATCATGAGTCACCACATCCTTTCATTAATTCTAAAACTTTATAAAAAAGTATGGGAATATGCCAGCATCGGAGAACTATTAGTAATTTTTAAGGTGGTTACTTTTTCTATATTTGTAGCTGCTTTTATACAGAAAATTTTAACTAATGAAATACAATTTAGGTTGCTGGTTGTTACTTGGTCACTTCATTTATTATTTATTGTTAGTTCTCGGTTTTGTTGGAGATTGTACCGTGATTCCTTTATGAACAAGACAGAGAATAAAAAGAGAACGCTCATTGTAGGTGCCGGAGCAGCAGGAACAATGGTTGCGAGGCAGCTGCTAAAAAATCAAGAAGCAGATCTTCTTCCGATTGGATTTATTGATGATGACATTCATAAACAAAAATTGGATATTTTAGGAATGCCGGTTGTTGGCGGGGTGCGGTCCATAAAAGAAGTAGTCCCAAACCTACGTATCGAAAATATTATTATTGCTATTCCTTCATTAAGTAGAAGAGAGCTAACTACTATTTTTCAAGAATGTATAAAAACTTCTGCTAAAACTCAAATTCTTCCGATGCTGGAAGATTTGGTAACTGGAAAGCTTTCAGTTAGTCAATTCCGAGACGTCCAGGTGGAAGACCTTTTAGGCAGGAAACAAATAGAACTTGATATTGCATCGATTTCAAAATACCTAAAAGGTAAAACGGTGTTGGTTACTGGTGCCGGCGGATCTATTGGCTCAGAAATTTGCCGCCAAATATGCCGATTTAATCCAAAAAAATTAATTCTATTAGGACATGGAGAAAACAGTATTTATTCAATTGATATGGAACTAAAAGAAATCTATAGTGGATTGCCTATCGAATTTATAACAGAAATTGCTGATTTACAAGATGCGGAGAAAATGGAATCGGTTGTAAGGGTTCATAAGCCAGATGTTGTTTATCATGCTGCAGCACACAAACATGTACCTCTGATGGAACTCAACCCTGAAGAAGCAGTAAAGAATAATGTGATTGGCACGATGAATGTGGCGAAGGCAGCCAATTTGTATGGAGTTAAAACCTTCGTTATGATTTCCACTGATAAAGCAGTTAATCCAACTAGTGTTATGGGTTCAACGAAAAGACTGGCAGAAATGATTGTTCAGTCTATGGATAAAGGGAGCAGTACAAAGTTTGTCACCGTTCGCTTCGGCAATGTATTGGGGAGCAGAGGAAGCGTTATTCCATTATTTAAAAGGCAAATTGAACAGGGTGGCCCTGTTACTGTAACTCATCCAGAAATGGTTCGTTATTTCATGACAATACCTGAAGCTTCAAGACTTGTAATTCAGGCTGGTGCCCTGGCCAAGGGCGGGGAGATCTTTGTACTGGATATGGGGGAGCCTGTTAAAATTGTCGACCTTGCTAAAAATCTCATTATATTATCCGGAAACTCTGTAGAGGATATCGGGATAAAATTCACCGGAATCAGATCGGGAGAAAAGCTATTTGAAGAGCTATTAAAAGAAGATGAAGAACAGGAAAAACAAATTTACCCGCAAATTTATATTGGTAAAACCTCAAAACTATATATTCAAGAAATTGAAGAGTTCCTTTCATTCTTCTCTGGCATGAAAAAAGAGGAAATTAGGGAAAGGCTTATTCAGCTTACTAATCAACAAGAGGGAAAGTCAAAAGTTTCTGTCTCAATTTAAGCGGAATTTTTCAATTAACTTCAGAGGCTATTGCAGAACATAATTTTAAAAAATCAAAGCACTTTGGAAAGAATAATGAAGAGATTAAAAGAATATGGCAGTGATATTTTTAGCTACGGTTTAAGTATTGGAGGTGTATAGTTTGTTGCAAACAACGAAGAAAAGTAGAGTTCTACTTTCCCCTCCCCATATGAGTGGGGAGGAAATGAATTATATCCAGGAGGCATTCGAATCGAATTGGATTGCTCAACTAGGCCCAAATGTTGAGGCATTTGAAAAGGAAATAGCCAGTTATATAGGCGTTAATGATGCGATTGCCGTGAGTTCAGGAACCGCGGCGATTCATCTGGCACTTTCTTTATTGGATGTTCGACGAGGAGATACTGTATTTTGCTCAAGTCTAACCTTTGTTGGGTCTGCTAATCCTATCTTGTATCAGGGAGCAGTGCCCGTATTCATTGATTCAGAACCGGATACTTGGAATATGTCCCCCTTAGCGTTAGAGGAAGCATTTATAGCTGCTGTTTCTAGCGGTAAACTGCCAAAAGCTGTCATTATCGTTAATCTTTATGGACAATCCGCGAGAATAGATGAGCTTGTTTCCATTTGTCATAAATACAGTGTCCCTATCATTGAAGATGCGGCAGAATCTCTCGGAGCTAAATATAAAGAAAAAGCAAGCGGGACATTTGGAGAGTTTGGAATCTTTTCATTTAATGGCAATAAAATTATTACAACTTCTGGCGGCGGCATGCTTATTTCCAATAATTCTGAGGCAATAAGCAAAGCTCGATTTTTATCGAATCAGGCAAAGGACCCTGCCCCATATTATCAGCATAGTGAAATCGGTTATAACTACCGAATGAGCAATATTTTGGCTGGAATCGGTAGAACTCAGTTAAGACTATTGAAAGAAAGAATCCATGCAAGAAGGGCTATTTTTAAGACCTATCAGCAGGAATTAGCGCACCTGCCTGGAGTTTCTTTTATGCCGGAATTAGCTGGCACATTTTCGACTCATTGGCTGACTGCTTTAACAATTGATATAGGTAAAACCGATGTTTCTATTAGAGACTTACTTGACTGCTTAGAGGCGGAGAATATAGAAGCAAGAAATGTTTGGAAGCCTCTTCATATGCAGCCGATTTTTAGGAATTGCAAGTACTATTCACATAACAAAAATGAGAGTGTTTCAGAAAAACTTTTTAAAACAGGGATTTGCTTGCCATCCGGTTCAAGCATGACATTGGAGGATCAAATGAGAGTGATTATCTGTTTAAAAAGGAGAATTAAAAAAACTTATTAATCGTTTATTCTATTAAAAATATTATTTCCAGCTATTTTTGGAACTTATAAATGGAGGAAAACATGGAGGGCACTTTTAGTTTAATGGATATAGTAAAGACGCTTAAAAAGCGATGGAATTTAATTTTACTAACAACTTTGTTGGCAGGTTTAATTGGGATGATTGTTTCTTTTTATATTTTGAAACCTGTATATGAGGCATCTACACAAATTCTTGTGAATCAGAACAGTTCTGACGCTCCAATTGATATCAGACTTTTACAAGGCAATGTTGATTTGATTAATACGTACAGTGTAATCATAAAAAGTCCAGCGATATTGGAAAAAGTTATCGATACGCTGAATCTCAAACAAAGTGTGGCGGAGCTTAATGAAAATCTTATAATTAAAAGTCAAGAGAACTCACAAGTTTTTACTTTAGTTGTTGAAGACCGCGAGGCGGCCGAGGCAGTAAAAATTGCCAATGCAGTTTCTGAAATCTTTCAAAAAGAAATCCCAAATATTATGAACGTCAATAACGTGAGTATTCTCGCAAAAGCGGAATTAAATGAGAAACCTGTACCCGTTAAACCTAATGCATTATTAAATATTGCTATCTCAACTGCAGCAGGCTTGCTGGCTGGAATTGCTTTTTCACTCGTGTTGGATTTACTGGACAATACACTGAGAGATGACAAAGATGTTGCCGTATATCTGGGTCTTCCTGTTCTTGGGTCTATTAAAGAAATATCAAAAAATGATATAAAAGGGATGGAAAAATCAGTATCCCAAAAATTGGGGAGTGAAACTATTGGCCAGTTGGTTGAAAAAAAAAGTCAATAAAAAAGTTAAATTAATTTCATATCATAATTTGAAATCGCCCATTACGGAACAGTATCGGCTGATAAGAAATAATTTACATTTTGCCTCAGTGGATAAAGAAATAAAAACAATAGCAATTACATCCCCAGAGCCCTCGGACGGGAAGTCTACAACATCTGCCAATTTGGCCATAGTACTGGCACAGCAAGGAAAACAGGTGCTGCTTGTTGATGGAGATTTAAGGAAGCCATCCATTCATTATACATTTAACGTTAGTAATATTGATGGATTAACAACTGTTTTGACAAAGGATATAGCCTTAGTTGAAGCAATATCAAAGACACATATCCCTAATTTAGATATTTTATCAAGCGGCAGTATACCTCCTAACCCATCTGAACTATTAAATTCAAAATCTATGGAGATCATCATGGATGAACTAAAAATTCTATATGATTATATTATTTTTGATACTCCTCCAATACTTCTGGTTACAGAGTCACAGATTATGGCGAGTAAATGCAATGGAGTCATTCTGGTCATAGCCAGTGGAAAAACTAAAAAAGAAAAGGCAATGAAAGCGAAGGAGTTACTAGAGCAGGCAAATTCCCAAATACTTGGTGTTGTAGTAAATGGTGTGAAGGCGAAAGGTGATTTCTATAGCTCCGACTATTATGGTTAAAGAATTACTCATCTAACGGAGCACTTATCAAGAGGGGGGTGAAGTAAATAAATAGAATCTCTCTAGGTTAAAAGGACTTCATTCTTTTATCTCTCGTTTTTAGGGGGTCCAGTATGAATGATCGATATACATTGTCATATTCTTCCTTCATTTGATGACGGTCCTAAACAAATTCATGACTGTATAGTGATGGCCAAAACAGCTGTTGACGCTGGAATAACCCATCTATTCGCGACACCACATCATCGAAACGGCTTTTATGACAATTCAAAGAGCAGTATTTTGGAAGGGGTACTAGAATGCAATAAGCGTTTACAACTGGAGAATATTCCACTTACCGTCCATCCAGGCCAAGAATTAATGATCCACCGGGAAATATTTATTTCACTTAAAAATAACGAATTACTGACTCTTGATGATAAGGGTAAATACTTATTATTAGAACTTCCTTCTTGTGAAGTTCCAGCATATACCCAGGAAGTTGTTTATGAGCTGTTGTTGAAAGGAATTACACCGATTATTGCTCATCCTGAGAGAAACTGGAGTTTTTTAGAGAATAATAATCTTCTATTTACATTAGTCCAAGAAGGGGCATTGACGCAGCTAACTTCAGGAAGCATTATCGGCCATTTTGGGAAAAAGGTTAAATCCTTTTCTGAAAAAATCATCAAACATAATTTGGCACATTTTGTAGCAACAGATGCCCATAATATTGGGACAAGAGGATTCTGCCTGCATGATGCTTATGAAATGATCACAAAGAAATTTGGAATTGATCGTACCTTTTATTTCAGGGAGAATGCTGAGCTCCTCATAAGAGGTCAACACCCTTATATTGAAAAGCCGATTCCAATTAAACGGAAAAGATTAGGTGTTTTTTAGTTGTCAAGGGTAACCAGAATCGGCTGAAATAGAGTAGAAGTCAATGCTTACAAAAGATGAAGAGCTAAAGCCAAATTTTTCAAATTATTAAACAGGATAAGCAAGCGGCTTATCCTGTTTTAATTTTAAAATAATCATTAAAAAAGCATGAAATGAGGGGGGAAAATGAAAGTACTTGTTATTTCCTCAGACACAAAGTCACTAATTGATTTCAGAAGTGAATTAATGATTGAAATCATAAATCAGGGAAATGAAGTGGTGGCTGTAGCTCCTGAAAATATTTTTCTGGAAGAGTTTGAAAAAATTGGGGTGAAATTTTGCCAAATATCATTTCATCGGACAAGTAAAAACCCTTTTAATGATCTGAAATATTATATTAACCTTTTAAAAGTTATTAAAAAGGAAAATCCAGACATAATTTTTAGCTATCATATGAAGCCGGTTATCTATGGTTCTATGGCAGGTAATAAGAGTAATGTAAAATGTATTTATTCTCTTTTCCCAGGTCTAGGTTATACATTCAGTAAAATTGACAATCCTAGTTTAAAAGATAAACTCTTGCAAAAAATAATCATTTGGCTTTTGAAACATGCTTGTAAGCACAATAACTTGGTATTCGTTCAAAACCCAGACGATCGTCAAGAACTTATTGAAAATCGAATCATACCAGAGGATAAATGTGTAAGGGTCAATTCTTCTGGAGTTGATTTAAATAAATATACACCAGTTAAACTTCCTGCAAAACCAGTTTTTATCATGGCAGCTAGACTTTTAAAAGATAAAGGAGTGTTTGAGTATATAAATGCTGCAAATCATGTAAAACAAAAATATAATCATGTGGAATTTTTACTATTAGGACCAATTGATTTAAATCCAAACTCCATTAATGAACAGGAATTAAATGAACTATTAAGTGACGGATGTGTAAAATATCTCGGTCATGTAAATGATGTTAGACCGTATATTTCTCAAGCTTCTATATTTGTCCTTCCATCTTATTACAGAGAAGGCGTACCCCGATCTATCCAAGAAGCGATGGCTATGGGAAGAGCTATTATTACCACCGACTCTATTGGATGCAGAGAAACGGTAAAGCATGGGTATAATGGTTTGTTGACTAGACCAAAGGATACAGATGATTTAATAAATAATATGGAATATCTTATTCAAAATCCTGGAGAAATTAGTAGAATGGGCGAAAACAGCATTAAATATTGCAAGGAAAAGTTTGATGTTAAACATGTAAATAAACAAATGTTGTCTGCAATGGGGATTTACGATATTACGAATGAAAAAAAACAATTGTTGGCTTCCCGATAAGCATTGTCTGGAGTTTGTTGGTATTTAACGGAGGAGAATAGGTATGACAAAAATTGCTGTTGTGGGAACAGGATATGTAGGTCTGGTATCTGGAGCAATGCTTTCAGATTTTGGCCATACCGTAACATGTGTTGATGTTGACGAGATAAAAATTAACATGCTTAACGAGGGAATCATTCCAATTTATGAGCCGGGACTTGAAACCATTGTTCAAATGAATTTTTATTACCGGCGCCTGAATTTTACTACGGATATCAAAGATGCTGTAGAAAATAGTGATGTTATTTTCATCGCTGTTGGTACTCCATCTGCAGAAGATGGAAGTGCGGAACTTCAATATGTCTTGGATGTAGCCAAAAACATTGGAACTCATATGAATGGCTATAAGGTTGTTGTTAATAAGTCAACTGTCCCAGTGGGAACTGGACAAAAAGTGAAGTCAATGGTTCAAGAAATATTAAATGAAAGAAATGTAGATTACCCTTTTGATGTAGTTTCTAACCCGGAATTTTTAAGAGAAGGATCCGCTGTCCGTGATTTTACTCATCCGGATCGAATAGTACTGGGGACAGAAAGTGAAAGAGCTCTTGAAATAATGAAAGAAGTATACAGAGTTCTGTACATTAATGAAACTCCCTTTGTTGAAACAAACATTGAAACTGCTGAAATGATTAAGTATGCGGCAAATGCTTATCTTGCAATGAAGATAACATTTATTAATGAAATTGCCAATGTCTGTGAAAAAGTTGGGGCTGATGTTCAAAAAGTGGCAAGAGCTATGGGACAGGATGGACGTATTTCACCAAAATTCTTACATGCAGGACCAGGGTATGGAGGCAGTTGTTTCCCAAAAGATACAATTGCACTTACGAAAATTGCTAAAGATCATGGTGAAATGATTTCACTTATTGAAACAACCATAGAAGCAAATGAAAGACAAAAACTCAAAATGGTAAATAAGATTCTTAATGCAATGGGTAGTGTTGAAGGTAAAACTCTCGCTATTCTTGGTGTAACCTTCAAACCTAATACAGATGATTTAAGAAATGCTCCATCACTTGTTATTCTGCCTGAGCTTGCAAAGGAAGGGGCAAAGTTTAAGATATATGATCCGGCAGGAGAAAATGAGGGAACACGGCGTTTTGAATTTATAAAAGAAAAAATAATTTGGTGTAAATCCGCCTATGAAGCCATAGAAAATACAGCTGCGATAATAATCCTGACTGAATGGAATGAATTTAGAAGCCTGGATTTTAATGAGTTGCAAAGGCTTAACGGTGGCAAGTACTTCTTTGATTTAAGAAATATTTATAATAATAAACAACTTAATGAACGAGGTTTTAAATACTATGGTGTAGGTGTATAAAATGAAGCTTAAACCCATTAACAAAGAAAAAATTTATTTGGTAACAGGTGCAGCAGGTTTTATCGGTATGCACCTAACCAAAGAACTGCTTGAACTTGGCTGTCATGTGATTGGGGTTGATAATCTTAACGATTATTATGATGTTAATCTTAAATACAGTCGGTTAAACATATTAATGCAATACAAAAATTTTATTTTTAATAAAGCCGATTTAACAGATAAGATGCACCTTCAACAACTGTTTACGGAGAATAAAATAGATATAGTCATTCATCTTGCTGCACAAGTCGGGGTCAGATATAGTATTGAAAATCCGGATGTTTATATCCAATCCAATTTGGTTGGATTCCATCATATTCTTGAAATGTGCAGATCCCATCAGGTGGACCATTTTCTGTATGCATCATCTAGCTCAGTATATGGAGCTAATAAAAATATTCCATTTTCTACGGAGGATCAAACAGAATCTCCTGTCAGCTTATATGGTGCAACCAAAAAAACAAATGAGCTAATGGCCCATGTTTATAGCCATTTATATCAAATACCTACAACTGGTTTGCGTTTCTTTACCGTTTATGGACCATATGGAAGGCCGGATATGGCGTATTTCTCTTTTACAAAAGCAATTATCAAGGGTTTTCCGATAAAAGTGTTTAACAATGGTGATATGTACCGTGATTTTACTTATATAGATGACATTATCAGCGGAGTTATGAAACTGATTGAAAACTCGGCAGCACTTCAAATGAAAAAGCTGCCATATAAAATCTATAATATTGGAAATAACAACTCAGAAAAATTAATCGATTTTATTACGGCGATTGAAAGTGCAGTAGGTAAAGAAGCTAAAAAAGAATACTGCCCAATGCAGCCGGGTGATGTTTATTGTACTTATGCCAATGTATCTGATTTAATGTTGGATACTGGGTTTAAACCGGAAACTCCAATTCAAGAGGGAATCAATCGTTTTGTTCAATGGTATCGAGATTTTTATGAGGAAGGCGCTGATTTTTATCAAATAAGGGGATAAACAATGGAAAAGGAAGAAAAATGCATTGTTACTATTATGAATACTATTTCTGAAACAAGCATGCCATTTAATGAATTCGTCTTATATCGAAATAAAAAATATCCTGATGTCAAACAAGCAGTTATTGTATGCAGTAGAACGAAGCCTGTTACGATTCAGCATTTGCCCGATAACATTGAATTTTTTTTTACCGGATTTAATCTTAGAAAAATTAGGCGGATTATTACAAAAGTCTGTAAACAAAATAAAACGGATGGCATTCAAGTTGCTATACACGTGCACCAGCCGAAATCGGGATTAGTTTTTCACATGGCTTCCATTTTCTCCGGTTTTAATAAGCTGGTGCTCTTTACTGTTCATAGCACCTTCCAATTACGGGATATAAAATGGAAGGTTATGAGTGTCATAAATTCAATTTTGGCGAATAAAGTAACCATTGTAAGTCATACAGCCTATGACAGCTATCCTAAATGGATGAAAAAAATAAAAGGTAAACGTATAGTACCGTTACCAAATGGCGTGGATCTTGAACGGATTGATTCCGTTATTCAGGATATGAAGTGTGAAAAAAAGGAAGAAGATGTAAAAACTTTAATTTACGTTTCAAGAATGGCGCCTTTTAAAAATCATCTATTTTTACTAAAGGTTTTGGCAAAGCTACAAAATTATAAGCTTGTATTAATCGGCCAAGAAGACAAAGAAGGAAGAATCCGAGATTTTATTAATAACAATCAAATGAGCAGCAGGGTAGAAATGACTGGTTTAATATCACGAAACGAAGTGTTTGCAAGATTAAAGAAAGCCGATATCTATTTATCTCCCTCTTTAGCGGAGGGTCTCCCTGTGAGTGTTTTAGAAGCCATGTATATAGGTTTGCCCATCATCATATCGGATATTGGCCCGCATAAAGAGATAGGGAAATACAGCCATTTCATCCCAACCGTGCCTCCTGAGGAACAAGAGTGGATCCAGGTATTGCAGCAATATCTCGAAATGGATAGAGCGTCATTGGAAGCTATTGGGCAGGAATGCAGATGGACCGCCCAAAAATATTACTCCTTGACGGCCATGCATCAACAGTATGACAGAATTTATAACAGTTTAATAAATGAAAGTTAATTGAAAATAAGGATCATTGCTTTCCTATTGAGGTGGCTTGTCATGTTGAATTCGATCCAAAAATTGCTAGAGGCATTTGAAAAAAATAATATTTTGTATTGTCATTGGAAAAGTAATGAGCATTTGAAGGAGTCTTTAAATGGCGATACCGATTTAGATATGCTTTTCCTTCCCTCCCAACGACTGGAGATAGAAGAAGTTCTTAGTAAGTGCGGACTTAAAAGATTTAGGGCAGTCCATTTGATGCAATATAACGCTATTGAAGATTATATCGGTTTTGACAACCAGGAGGGGAAAATCTGGCATCTGCATTTACATTATAAGCTTACTTTGGGGGAAAAACATTTGAAGGGGTACACCCTTCCTTGGAATAAGGATATTATAAATAATCGCCGCTATGATGCAGAACATGGAATTTATATCTCTAACCCAAATGATGAGTACATGCTTTTATTAATAAGAATCGCATTAAAACTTCGATGGCGGGACTACGGAAAGAGATTGGCTGATAATGACCGTCAAGAGCTCCAGTGGTTATTAGATCGAATAGATATAAAACAAACTGTATCCAATGTCGAAAAATTATTTGGAGAAAGTGTTGCAGGAGAGTTTAGAAAATTAATAGGTAAAAACATTATATATAAAAATGACCTTTTACAGATGCAGAAAAAGCTAAGACTTGTGCTAAAGCCTTTTCATTCTTTTGATCGGTTTTCATCATGGATCACACGTTCAAAAAGAGAGGTTTTTTGGTTAATCGGCGGAATCTCCCGCCGGCTAGGTATAAATTCGGTAAAACCTTCGCGTCGAATAGCACCATCCGGAGGAACGGTGGTAACTTTCCTTGGATGCGATGGAGCAGGAAAATCAACGACACTGAATTTTATAAAGAAGGAATTCGGAAAAAAGATTGATGTATGCCAGATTTATATGGGGAGTGGGGATGGCTCAAGTTCATTGCTGCGCTATCCAATGAAGTTAGTAGCAAGAAAGGTCGGAGGTAAAGGTTTAGGCGCAAGTTTTACCCTTAACAATAATCGTCAGCCAGGCTTTAAGAAGAAAGTGAAATATTTCTTTTATGCTTCTGCAAAAGCGATATGGGCCGTTACCTTGGCATTTGAAAAAAGAAAAAAATTGAAACAGATAACAAAGGCTAGAAATAATGGTTTGTTAGTGCTGACCGATCGATATCCCCAAATAGAGACGTTTGGCTATAATGACGGGCCTCTTTTATTTAAATGGATGGAATCTCCGAATAAACTTCTAAGAGGAATTGCCAATTGGGAATTTAAGATATATGAGACTGGCTATCGAAATGCTCCGGATGTTCTTATTAAATTGATGGTATCCCCGGAAACAGCTATACAAAGAAAGCCGGAAATGACAAGAACAGAAATTGAAAATAAAATAAATACCGTAATAAGCATGAACTTTGCGTTAAGGATTGAGGCGGTAAATACAGAGACCAGCATAAAATCTTCCTGCTCGGAGGTAATGAAAATCATATGGGAAGAGATTTAGGAACCAAAATGAAAATAGTTGATTTTTTTGGACTTCCAGGCAGCGGAAAAAGCACGATTGCACAATTGGCAGCATTGAGTCTAAGAGAGAAGGGCTATATCGTTGATGATTATCCGATTTATATCGGAAACAAAGCAAGTACAGCTATGAGGATGCTGGTCAAAATAAAATCTACCATTGTTTTCTCTTTACTGCATTTTAAATTTTTGTATGGTCTTTTTAAATCGTTGGGAGAGTCCCCATTTCAAAGCTTTAGTGAAGCTGTAAAACAATGGATCAATATTTGTTATGTGATAACAATGTACAATAGGGCTGTGAGACAGAAAAAATACCGAATTTTTGACCAAGGATTGGCCCAAACAGCAATCTCCTTAACTGCTAATTGTAAACAGACAACAGCTGATTTTGTCTTAAATGAACTATTGAAGATGGTAAATATCTCTCCCGATTTTGTTTATATTCAAGCAAATGCCAATACTGCTTTGATTCGGCTGAAATCTCGGAAATGCAGCAGGTCTAGAGTCCAGCAGTATACAAATAACGATGAAGACAAGAAAAAAATGCTAATAAAAATAGAATTAAGCTGTGAAAATATTAAAAAACACTCTCCTATAAATTTAATAAGCTTCCAAAATGACAAAAACTCCCAAGCTGAAGAAATTGCTCAAAGCATCGTTAACAAATGTTTACTGATGATGGAGGAAAATAATGCACACAAACGAACTGGTATCCATTATTATTCCAACCCATAAAGGAGTTGAAACAATTGGACGGGCAATTGATAGTGTACTATCTCAATCCTATTCCAATATAGAAATATTAGTAGTTGATGATAATGGGTTAGGAACACCGGAGCAAATAGAAACACAAAAGATTGTGGATAGCTATCTTAATCCAAAGATTCGCTATCTTTGCCATAAAATGAATAAAAATGGATCAGCGGCACGTAATACAGGAATTAAACATGCCCGCGGTTTATTTATCGCCCTTCTTGATGATGATGATATCTTTTACAGGGAGAAAATAGCGACTCAGATAAACTGTTTAAAGACATGTAGCGATGAAGAAATAGGCGTATGCTATGTTGGCTATGAAACAATATTTCCCAACGGCACAAAGATGCAGATGCCTGCAAATATTGAAGGAAAATTGACTTATGCAATTTTGCGTGGAGATGCCCATATGCCATCGAGTTCCATATTGTTTAAAAAGACAGTATGGGAGAATGTTGGTGGATTTGATGAATCATTCCAAAGGCATCAGGATTGGGAGTTTCTAGTCAGATTAAGTTCCATGTATTCAATTAAAGCCATCAACGAAATATTAATGACACGAATTATTTTGAAGCGTAACTCGCCGAATTCAGCAGCTAAATTTGAAACACAGAGATTATATTATTTGAAAAAGATGGAAAATTATATTTTATCTTTGCCATCTGATAAAAGTGAAGAGGTCTATCTAAAACATTTCTCGGATATTGCCAAGGAATTTTTTAAAGAAGGAAACATACTCAAGGGATTAAAATATATTTTTAAAACCAAAAAAACAATTAAAGCATTCGTTCATTTGACTCGTAATTTTGTAAAGCATAGTAAGTATCGAAAATTTTCATAATCATGAAGGGAATCATTTAATGGGGAGCCTATTATGATAGTTAATTATAATAATGAACCAAAAATTCAAATAGCAGATAGACTATGTAAAATTAATAGCTGGATGATTGCCTTTGTGTTAATGGCCGAATTTATTGCGATTATCATAAATTCATTGTTTCATGTATTAAACATATTGCCGTTTATCTTTGTATCTACGGTAACCATTTCCTATATATCAGCTTTTTTTGCAGGATTTAAATTTAGGATAAATATTAATGTCCTGCTTATTTATTTGTATTCCCTATTTTTATTTGCCATTTCGATATTCCTAAATGGAGCTGGGACAAACATAACCTATTTAGGCGATTTTTTAACGTACGGTTTGATTGGATTTTTACTTTTGATTCTACCGTATAACACTCGAATCATTTTAAGAGTTATTTCCTGTTCCGCTATAGGATACTTAATTTTTCAATCACAAATATTGGAATCCATATCTACTAATACAGCCTCCTATGGACAAATAAATATGTTTTCTTCTTATGCTATTTCAACCATTATCATTGCATCCATCATTTATTTAGCTTTTTATACAAAGAGGTTTCATTGGTTTGATATCGTTGTATATCTTACTAATCTAAGTCTTTTATTTTTACTTTTGCTGCAGGGGTCTAGAGGGGCTGTCTTAGAGCTATTTGTCCTGCTTTTAATTATATGGTGGAAAAAAGCAGGAAACAGCGACGTGAGGAAGGTTTTATTTAAAAAGTACCTTTTTTTAACGGGCATGCTTTTTACAGGTTTTAGTGTCCTTATCAATTACGAACAGATTTTAAAAATAATAT
The DNA here is from genome assembly GCF_030123405.1 of Neobacillus sp. WH10. Taxonomy (GTDB): domain Bacteria; phylum Bacillota; class Bacilli; order Bacillales; family Cytobacillaceae; genus Neobacillus. The sequence continues at coordinate 4,387,417 of NZ_CP126110.1, read as the reverse complement.
ATGAATCCCTTCAATCGATGGGAATCAGCATTTCGTTAATAAATAAATCTTATTCGCTAATTTCCTTACAAGGATCCGTGTTTGGTGTTCTCAACGGCAGGGATACTGTTTTCGATAATTCATTATCGATGTTCGGTAAATCACCGATATTCGGTGCAGGAATAGGGAGTTTTGAGGATTCCTTTAGTACCTGGCCGCATAATTTAATCCTACAGCTATTATGTGAATTGGGAGTGTTATTTTCAATTCCATTTCTATACTTTATTTGCAGAGGAATCATCGCTATTTTGCAGCAATGGAAATTTGCTAAAAATAAAGATGAGGGAATCATGCTATTGTTTCTATTTGCTTATTCTATTCCTAAACTTATGTTATCCTCCTATTTTTGGAAAGAGCAGTCTTTTTGGATGTTTATTATTGTAACTTGCAGTTTTATCCAATATAAAAAGGTACTTTAGTCAAAAGGGGTGGGATAGTTTCCATTAATGAGGGATCTGATTTTGAAGGGAGAGAATAATGGCAAAATGTATTATTAGATTGGATGATATAGCTCCAAATATGCACTGGGAAAATTATAAAAAAATTAAATATATATTACTTCAATATAATATTTTGCCGATTATAGGGGTAATACCTGATAATCAAGATGAATCACTGAAGAAATATCCAAATTGTGAAAATGATTTCTGGGAAGAGATTCAAGGTGTACAAAGTAAAGGATGGAGTATTGCCATCCATGGATATCAACATAAGTATGATACAGATTCCAAAGGAATATTAGGAATTAATCCGAGAAGTGAGTTTGCTGGACATTCTTATGGAACACAGCTTAAAAAAATTAGAAGTGCTATAAAAATTTTTCAAAATAATAAAATTTTTGCAGATGCATTCATGGCACCATCCCATTCGTTTGATGAAATTACGTTAAAGGTGTTAAGTGAAAATAATGTGTGTTGTGTTACAGATGGGTATGGGCTTTTTCCCTATAAGAAAAATGGGATATTATTTGTACCACAATTATTTGCAAAACCACGAAAATTGCCGTATGGGGTTTTTACCTTTTGTCTGCATTTAAATACCATGGATGAGAACGACCTTACTCGTTTGGAGCAATTTATTGTGAAAAATAAACAAGATATTATCCCCTTTTCCCAAGCTAAACACTTTGTATCAGATAAACTAATGAATAATTTATCTATTATTTTATTAGAACACATCCTTAAATTCGCAAGGGCAATGAAGAAATTCCTTAAATTTTTATAGGTTTCATGAGGAAGGGTAATCATTTGAAATGAGTACATTCGCACTGGTAAAAAATAAATTTAAAAGCAAATTTATAAAAAATACAAGCTGGTTAATGTTTGAGAATATTTTTCGGATGGTACTCTCAATTATTGTAACATCCCTGATGGCCCGCTACTTAGGAACCCATAACTTTGGAGTAATTAGTTATGGAACTGCGTATATTACTATATTTGCAACGGTTAGTAAGCTCGGGATAGACAGTATATTGGTTCACGAAATCATCCAGAACAGAGAAGAAACAGGTAAAATGGTGGGTACGACAATTGTGCTGCGATTGCTCTCTTCCTTGCTCTCAGTCCTTATAATATATGTAATAGTGGCATATTTAAATCCGGATAATAGCACTTTACAGCTCATCACCTTTATACAGTCCATTTCGTTATTATTTGTTGCTTTGGATACGGTAGGTTTTTGGTTCCAATCCAATTTGGAATCAAAATATGCAGTTATTTCAAAGTCAGTTGCTTTTATACTGGTTTCCATTTGGCGCTTAGGATTAATTTATTTTAATGCTTCGATGACGTATTTTGCATTTTCAACAATTTTAGAGACCTTTGTAATAGGTGCTTTTATAGTTGCTTTTTACTTCAAGTTTAAAGGACAGCGATTGGGTTTTTCGGCACAGATTGCCAAAAGATTGTTATTAAGAAGCTATCATTTTATTATTGCTGGATTACTGATTACCATTTATACCCAAATCAGCAGAATTATGACCGGACAAATGGCAGGAGAATCGGCAGTAGGAATATATGCTGCAGCAGCAACCGTATCGAGCTTATGGGTATTTGTACCCAATGCCTTGATTGAGTCGGCAAGGCCGCTTGTTATGACAGCCAAGAGCAAAAATGAAGGAGTATATGTCGAACGGTATAAGAAGTTATTATGTTCTATTATTTGGTTTGGTGTTATTGCATCTGTGATAATTACGGCTCTTTCTAAACCAATTATTATCATAGTATTCGGCAATGAATATATTGAATCAATCGGGGTAATGGCGGTATTAATTTGGTCAAGAATTTTTTCGTTGATCGGTACAGCCAGGTCTATATGGCTGGTTTCGGAGAATTTTATTCACCTTCAGAAATACTTTGTTGGAATCGGAGCTTTTGTAAATGTCGTATTAAATCTAATGCTAATCCCCTTTTATGGAGCATTTGGAGCTGCAATAGCAACTTTATTTGCTGAAGTATTTTCCTCTACGCTGGCATTACTGTTGTTTAAAGAAACACGACCATTATTAGGGTTAATCATTGAATCACTTCTCTTTAAAGGTGTTAAATTTAAAGATTCCAATGGTACCCATGAACAAGCCTGAGTAATTTCAGTAATCAGATTATCTTACTTTATACGTTCTAAATAACGAAAATTATAAAAGTATGTCGTAATTTTTTTGTGCTTAATGATATGATTTTCAGAATAATTTAGTAATAAAGTACTATTATTAATAAGGGTTTTGTTACTAAGAACTTCAAAAAACTTCTAGGTGGTGTTGGAAATGGTAAAATTTCTATGCAAATTGTTCGTTTTCACAACGATGTTACTACTATTATCAATCTATGTATTACCTAATAAAGGCCTTGCTAAGAAACCCACAACTAATAGTCAAAATACTCAGCCATACACATTGACAATAATGCATACAAACGATTCCCATGCCAGGGTGGAACAGCGCCCTAGACTGGCAACTGCCGTAAAGGAAGTAAGGTCACAAAACCCATACTCATTGCTTGTAGATGCAGGCGATGTTTTTTATGGAACAACCTACTTTGATAAATATCTTGGATTAGCAGATCTTTGGTTTATGAATAATATTCACTATGATGCTATGACATTTGGAAACCATGAATTTGATAATGGTACCGGAGTACTAGTAAACTTTGTAAAAGAAATGACTTTCCCAATGGTTAGTGCCAATGTCAATGTCTCAAATGATGCTAACTTAGCTCCTTTATTTAAAAATGAAATTAGCTCTAATCCTGTGGGCGGAAATATCTACCCTGCAATTGTTAAAGAAGTAAACGGGCAAAAAATAGGAATCATTGGGTTGACTACTATCTACTATTCCTTTCCTCCAATCATATTCGAAAGTCCATATACGAAAGCAAGTGCTACAGTCGCAGCCCTTCAGCAGCAAGGCATTAACAAAATTATCGTCATATCCCATTTAGGAATTACTGTAGATCAGAAGCTTGCAACTCGAGTACCTGGAATTGATGTAATTGTTGGCGGACATAATCATACCGCTATGCCAACACCTATGGTGATTGCAAACCTGGAGCCAACTCTCATCGTTCAGGCTGGTCAATACCTTCAATATCTAGGTCTTTTGAATGTAACTTTTGATGAAAAAGGTGTCGTTACGGATCAAGATGGTAAGCTACTTAAACTAAGTAATTATGCCCAAGATCCAGAAGCCCAGGCAAAGGTAAATGAATTTAAGGCGGGGCTTTATCAGTAATTTGCTTATAGAGCAGGGTGCAAAAAACTCAGCTTTAAGGGCACCTTTTTGCAGCAATCTATAATCAGCCAGAAGGATGAAATTGAGAAGAATATTTGATTAGACCTAAACAAGTTGTTTGGGTCTTCATCTTTCTTATTTGATGTCACTAAATTAATTAAACTTAAGATTTTCTTGGATTTTATCTGATATAGTTTTCGGGGGTAATAAACATGTCATATCTAGTTGTAGTTGCACATCCTGATGATGAAATATTGGGAGCTGGGGCAACAATTGATAAACTTTCACAGAGGGGTAAAGAAGTAAATATTTGTGTTCTTTCTTGGAAAGTTGAGGTAAGACAAGGAAGACCTTCTTTGGATGAATTGAATAGTGATATGCATGAGGCAATAAAACATATAGGTGCGAACAGGATAATTACTGGTACATTCCCTAATATAGCCTTTAACACTGTAAATCATGTGGAGTTAGTACAGTTTATTGAGAAGGCAATTATTGAAACACAATCAGAAGTAATTATTACTCATCACCCAACCGATTTAAATAATGATCATTATCATACATCTATTGCTTGCCAGGCTGCCGTAAAACTTTATCAAAGAAGGCAAGATGTAAAGCCATTAAAGGAATTATTATTTATGGAAGTACCTTCAAGTACTGATTGGGCTTTAAATAATTCAATGAATAGATTTAATCCCAATGTTTTTATTGAAATTGGTGAAGAAAGTCTTAATAAAAAAATTGAGGCTTTGTCTATGTATCGGGGGGTAATGCGCGAATATCCTCACCCAAGAAGTAAAGAAACACTTAAAGCACTTGCTGTCTTAAGAGGTAGTCAATCAGGAACATATTACGCAGAAGCATTTGAAAGTGTATTTAGAAGGGAAACTATTTAGTCTTGGAGTGAAGAATTGTGCGAATTGGGTTTGTAACTGTAGTTAAATTAGGATTAAGTTGTATAGAAGAAATATATCGAATTGGTGGTAAACTTGAACTTTTAATAACACTTCAAGATAATCTTGCACGTCATAAATCAGGAAGAGTATATCTGGATGATTTTGAAATGAAGCATAATATACCACTATATAAAATAAAAAATATCAATCAACCTGATGTGATAGATCTTATTAAAGAATACAAAATTGATTGGTTGTTTATAATTGGATGGTCACAAATAGCTAAGGCTGAACTTTTGTCTTCACCTGCTAAAGGCTGTATCGGAATGCATCCAACCTTACTTCCTAGGGGACGTGGAAGGGCAGCGATACCTTGGGCGATTTTAATGGGTTTGAATGAAACAGGGGTTACTCTCTTCAAATTAGAAGAAGGTGCTGATACAGGGCCAATTCTTGGCCAAGTAAAGGTAGGTATATCACCTACTGAAAATGCAACTAGCTTATATAAGAAGATAGATGAGGCACATATAGCTCTCATTTCACGCTATTGGGATGCTATTGTCAACGACACACTTGAACCACAAATTCAGGATGATTCTGCGGCTACCGTTTGGCCGGGTAGGAAACCTGAAGATGGTGAAATTTTAAATAGCATGACGATGGATGAAGCTGATAAATTAGTTAGAGCAGTCACACATCCATATCCTGGTGCTTTTTATAAATATAAGGATAAATTAATAAGAATCTGGTCTGCTTCTACGAATAAAAGTGAAGGTGAAATTAGACTTAGTGACGGGTATATGACTCCTATTGATTATGAAGATTTTCTAATCCTTTAATTAAGGAGGTATTTAGTTTGAAGAGATTTATAGACTTGTTTGGTTCAACAATATTACTCATAATCTTTTTACCCTTAATGTTAATTATCGGATTGATAATTCGAATAAGGATGGGCTCACCCATTTTGTTTAAGCAAATTCGACCAGGACTTTTTGGAAACCCTTTTTATATTTATAAGTTTCGAACTATGATTGATAAAAAGGATAAAGATGGGAAAATGCTTCCAGGGGAGTTACGCTTAACAAAGCTGGGAATATTTTTAAGGAAATATAGTCTGGATGAATTACCGCAGATTTTTAATGTTATAAAAGGAGATTTAAGTTTAGTTGGACCACGTCCATTATTAATGGAATACCTCCAGCTATATACAAAAGAACAGGCCAGAAGGCATAATGTTAAACCAGGAATTACCGGATGGGCTCAAATAAACGGTCGGAATTTAATTGATTGGGAGGAAAAATTCAAATTAGATATTTGGTATGTTCAAAATCAATCTCTTTTACTCGATTTTAAAATATTAGCTTTAACAATTAAAAAAGTCCTGAAAAAAGAAGGAGTTAGTGCCAAAAATCACTATAGTATGGATCGCTATAAAGGAATGTAGGAGCTAAATTTTTATTTCTTTAATCTTGGAAAATATAAAAATATTCATTTATGGCAGAATATAACAGCGTGATAATAAATATCATTTAAATGAAATAGGAAGGTGAGCCATTATGTTGGTTGATATTCATAACCATATTCTTTATGAAGTTGATGATGGACCCAAAAACAAGGAAGAAATGATATTATTAGCCAAGCAAGCAGTAGAATCAGGGATAAACCATGTTATTGCGACTCCTCATCATAAACTTCAAAGTTATGAAAATGAGCCTTCTACTATATTATCTAAGGTGGAAAAGGCCAACAAAATATTAATAGAACATGAAGTTCCGTTAACGATTTACCCCGGAATGGAATTTCATTTACATGAAAATATCCAAAATGATATAGAAAATGACAATGAACATTTTTTAACCTTAAACAATACGGGAAAATATTTGCTAATAGAACTACCAAGTCATTTCTATCCAACTCATACCGAAGAAGTTCTATATTACTTAAAAAAGAAAGGCTTTATTCCTATCCTTGCACATCCTGAAAGGAACAGGATATTGAGAAAAAATCCAGCAAAAATTTATGAATTGGTTAAACGTGGTATTTTAGTCCAGATTACTTCGGGTAATTTTACAGGAGTATACGGCAGACGATTAAAGAATTTCTCGCTGCATTTATTAGAACATGATCTTGTTCATTTTATTGCATCAGATGCTCATCATTATATACGTCGTAAATTTGAACTTATAAGTTCTTATCGTTATGTTGAAAAAAATTATTCTCCGGATTATCGAAAGTATCTTGAGGAAAATGCTATTCATGCTTTAAATGGAACTGACTTCAAAATCATGGAGCCAAAAATTATCGGAAAGAGAAGGCAATATTTTTTTCTTTATAATCATCCACTTAATCAGGTTTCTCAAAATAATCATTAGTTATAAAAAATTGGAAAAAACTCTAATAGCAATACAATAATCATTGAAATGATGAGGTGTTAGAATGGAAAAAATTTTAATAACTGATGTTGGTTTGGCCCCTTCTGAAAATGTTATAAAGTCGTTAAATAAATCGTTAATCAAGGAAGAGATAATTGGCGTGGCAAGAAATCCGTTACATCTTATTACTTCTAAAGCTCAAACAAAACGTCATATACCTTATGAATATGTATTAGGGAAAGATTATAAAAAGTCTTTTTTGAGGATTTTGGAAAAAGAAAAGCCAGGTCTTGCTGTTATCATGAATGATAAAGAGATCTTAGAAATTTCAAAATTTCGCGATGACATAAATGCATTAGGAACAAAATTGTATATACCCAGGCATGGGGTAATTGAAAAGTGTACAGATAAATTTGAATCATATAAAATCTGGCAAGCAGAAGGGATTAAAGTTCCTAAGACAATGATAATAAATGATATATCAGATTTAAAAAAAGCATTATCTAACCTTGGGGACAAAGAAGGAAAAGTCTGGTTAAGAGCAACAGTTGGAGCGGGTGGCAGGGGTGCTTTACCAACCAGTAACTATGAGTTTGCTAAAAACTGGATTGACACATATAAAGGTTGGGGGACTTTTACCGTTTCGGAATTACTCCAATCTACTAAAACAGTAACTTGGCTTTCCATTTGGTATGAAGGAGAACTTGTTGTTGCGCAGACAAGGAAGAGAAATTCTTGGGGATTTCGAAATCGTAATTTATCCGGTGTTACTGGAGTAACTGAAGTGGGAGAAACGTACTCTAATGAACATGTCAATAGAATCGCAATAGATACAATATTTGCAATTGATAAAAAGCCTCATGGAATTTATGGAGTAGATATGACATATGATCAAAATGATATTCCAAATCCTACAGAAATTAATATGCGCCTTTTTACCACTTGTTACTTCTTTACAGAGGCTGGACTTAATATGCCTGAAATTTACAAAGATATTATCCTATATCAGAAGTTTCCGATCCTCGAGAAGAAAATCAATCCATTACCAGATGGCTTGCTCTGGATTAGAGACATGGATAGGGAACCTTTACTAACAACAGAGGAAGAAATTCACAAATTAATCCAATAATAAAAAATTTGAGCCACAAAGTAATGATTACGTTGTGGTTTATTTTTATTAACATATTTTAGGGGAATTTTATTAAACATTTCTAAGATTAAAGTGAGCTGATAGGTATGTTTTTAGATTACTATCAAATTAAAGAACTAGATGAAGAGTTTGGGTCTTCATTTTACTTACTGGATATCAATAAAATAAGGAACAATTATAAAAAAATTGATAACGCTTTTAGAAGTAGATACGAAAACTTTATTATAGGTTATTCATATAAAACAAATTATTTACCTTATTTATGTAAAGAGATGATTAAGTTAGGTGCATATGCTGAGGTTGTTTCTAGATTAGAGTATGATTTAGCCATAAAAATAGGGGTTGATCCTGAGAAAATTATCTTTAACGGACCATTAAAAACGTACGAAGATATTGAAACTGCCAAGGATCAAGGAAGCATATTAAATATTGATTCACTTTATGAAATAGATTATGTAACAAAGTATTGTTTGAAAAATCAAAATAAGCACGTAAAAGTTGGGCTTAGGGTAAACTTTGATATTTCTAATAATGGACAAAAGGTCCTTCAAGAAGGATATGATATAAGCCGATTTGGAATCTGTGTTTCTAATGGAAATTTTCAACATGCTGTTCAAGAGCTTAAGAAATTAGAAAATATTCATATCGTTGGATTGCATGGTCATTTTTCTACAAGAGATAGGAAGACCGAAACGTATCGTAACATAACAAAGGGTCTATGTAGTTTAGCAAAACAATATATTGGGGATTCAGTTGAATATATAGACATAGGGGGAGGAATTTATGGAGATATGCCGGCTGCCTTCAACCTGAAAACCCCTAGTTTCGATGATTATGCAGAAGCAGTTTGTTCTGTCATGAACACTGAGTTTAGGGAAAAAGAACGAAAACCTTATTTAATATTAGAACCTGGAGTCTCTATGGTAGCCAATGCATTTACATTCATTACAAAGGTTATTGAAGCAAAAAAAGTTCAAGATAAATATTTTGTCCTAATAGATGGTAGTGTCCACAATATTAAACCCACCATGCATAAACGAAATCTTCCTATGCAAATCGTGAAGCAATGTCATGATTTGAAGCAAATGGAAATTTATAACATAGTAGGTTATACCTGTATGGAAAAAGATCACTTAGCGTATGATGTTCAGGGAGAATTGCCTACGAGAGATGATTATATCATTTTCAAAAATGTCGGGGCTTATACGATTGTTTTTAACCCGCCATTTATTAAAGAAAGACCAGGCATTGTAGCATTTGACTGCAATGAATATTTTGTAGTTCGCAAAAAAGAAAGTTTAAAGGAGTTTTTTAATGAAGACCTTTATATTTTTTAAATAAGAATTAGAGGGATGTTTAATGAATATTTTATTATGCAGTGCAGGCAGGAGAGTAAAATTAGTCAGTTATTTTAAAGAGGAGCTAAGTAAATTTGGCGGCAAGGTAATAGCAATAGATTGTGATCCAACAGCCCCAGTCTTACATCTTGCAGATCATGCAGAAATCGTTCCACTTATCACCGAACCGGAATATTTACATCATATTAAACAATTATGCAAAAAACATGAAATTAACGCAATCTTGAGCCTTATTGACTCGGAATTAAGTTTACTAGCAGAGTATAAAGAGGAGTTTGAAAAAGAGCATATTAAAGTTATCGTTTCAGATAAAGATGTTGTAAAAATTTGCTTTGATAAATATCTTACATTTAAATTTCTTCAAAAACATAATTTTCCAGCAATCCCAACCTACTTAATGATAAATGAAATAGTAGCTGATCTTGAAAATAATCGCTTAACGTTTCCATTAATTTTGAAGCCCAGAATGGGTAGTGCCAGTATTGGAATTTCAATCATTAATTCAATTGAGGAACTATTCACTCTTTGGAAAGAAAATAGTGAATTAATTGTACAGCCGTTAATACAAGGAAATGAATACGGCGTTGATTGCTATGTTGATTTATTAAGTAAAAAGGCAACGAATATTTTTTGTAAAAGAAAAATAAGGATGAGAGCTGGAGAAACAGACAAATCTATTGCTGTAAACGATGAAAGTTTACTTAAGTTAATTGAAAAGCTAATAAAAGTCCTAGGTCCGATTGGACCGATTGATATTGATTGTTTTAAAACTGATTTAGGGTACATTATTTCAGAAATAAATCCAAGATTTGGCGGTGGGTATCCTCATGCACATGAAGCAGGGCAAAACTTTGTTAGAAATATAATAAATAATCTAAATGGATTTACTAATAAGGCTGAAATTGGGAATTATTCTGAAGGTTCAGTAATGATCAAGTTTGATGATGTTATGCTGCTTACCTCTAAGAGATTAAATAGAATTGATAAAATCTAATGAAAGTGGGTATTCAGTTTAAGATAGTGGAAGATTTCAATTGTTTTGGTCATTATGATCTATCATATAGGAAGCACCTCTTCTGTTTGGTAGTGTATTCTCGTCAAATCCACTATACCAAAGAACGAGGTGCTTTTTGTATTTATAAAGGATTTTGTCAAGGACAAAATAGAATCTGGGAGGATTCCTAAAGAACCGAGTGTTGCGCATAATTATTTAGGTGCGAAGTTTGAGTAATTAAGGAATAAATAGAAACTATCAAGATGACACTCACTTTCTTGGAGTGTCATTTTAATTTATAAAAATTAATAAAGAAGAAAAATGATATATTAAATTGAAATAGCGATATTTAACAAAAAATAAAAACAAAGGACGATATTATGATAGATTTTTTGAAAAATCGACTTTTTTTAAGGATTGTTCCTATTTGCTACATGTTATTTATTTGGCTCCAGTCCAGTTTCTTTAACCCAGAATCAGTTGGTAATCTTCCTTTCCATATAAGTTTGCCTATATTGATCATGATCGGAATTGGTTTCGAACTAGCACATCTTTTTGAATTCGGTTTACTTTATTTATTTTTTATTTTGGCCTTTCTTAGTTTTGGAGAAATTGGAAAAGGTAAGGAGTTAATCTCGATTACTCTCTCCGTCTCCTATAGCCTGATTGATGAAATACATCAAATTTTTGTTCCATTCAGAACCTTTTCAATGGGCGACCTTATTAAGGACATAATTGGAATCATTGTGATGTGGTGGATTATCCATAAAAGTTATTTTATAAATAAAAATTCACGATTTGGAGTATTTTTGAGAAAAATAAGCTCTACTGTTTAATCATGAAACAGAAGTAGCAGAATTATCATCCGACCCACGAATAAGAATTTTTTAATATGTGGGTCTAATAGGTATTAAGAAATTATTTATATAAAAATACGTTCAAGCTGGCCTTACGGTCAATAGTCGCTAGTAAAACATCATGAACATCTGTTTGATGTTGGGACTTTAAAGTGTTCACAAGCCAGTCTTCTTCTTTATTTATGTGTTGCAAAACAGAAAAGTCAATCCTTCCTTCTCTTATTATCGTCTGCGGGAGATCAAATGGTTCAGTTTGAAGCTGATAGAATGACGGTGTAATAGCTTCAAATTGCGGGTCCAAGAAAAAGGAGATCTCTCCATCAGATTCCCATAAGGCTAACGCTACTTTTTTAACGTCCTCAATTTTTTCTTTCCGCAATTCCGCCAATAAATCATCGATTGATATTCTGGCCCGTTTTAACCCTTTATATAGGATTTCTCCTTCCTTAATAAGTGGGAAAGGGGCAGAATTAATGGCTTTTCGTAGCCCTGGCCATTTTAAACTCAAAAAAATGCCTAGCAAATACAGCATTACGATGATAATTGTTGTGATCACTGATCCCTTTAATCCAATTCTTTGGTCCGATAAGGGATGGGCAATGATGTTTCCAAGGATTAACGCGATAACAAAATCAAGTAATCTTAATTGTGAAATGGCACGAGTACCCATTATTTTCACAGTTAAGATTACAAATATAAAAGAGACTGCTGCTCTTAATATCCACTCTAATATCGTTAAAGATTCCTGGCTATGGAAAAAATGCAATTAGGACACATCCTTTACGACATACGTCCTCTTTAGATTGTCACGGATTCACTCTTTTTACACCTTATGCCTGAAAGGTTTTTTAAAACCAGGTTAGACATTTTTCTTATCCAGTAAGGTCCCTATTCATGTAAAAACTTTACACAAACTGGATATGGCACAGCAATATCTGATTGAATTAAAGTAAGCTTGCCTGAATTCTTATCCCGTGAAAATAACACAAGATTACCCGATTCCTGATTCGAAGCTACAATGAATTTTTCGGACGGGTCTAATTCAAAATCCCTCGGCCAATCCCCTTCAGTGGAAACATGTTCCACAAAGTTAAGCTCTCCCGATTCCTGGTTTACACTAAATACAGCGATGCTATTATGTCCGCGATTGCCTGCATAAATAAAGCGTCCATCAGAAGAAATATGAATCGCACTGCCTTGATTATTTTCCGTGAAACTAGCAGGCAATGTGGAGATATATTGTTTTTCAGTAAAATGGCCATCTTTCTCATAGTATGTTAAAACGATGACTTCAGAGCTGAATTCGGTCATGATGTAAGCAAACTTACCATTGGGGTGAAAAACCAAATGCCTTGGGCCACTGCCAGCTTTTAATGGCAAGAAGTTTGCTTTTGTAAGTGTGCCGTCATCCTCCACGGAATATGTAATTAGGGCATCAATGCCTAATTCAACCACCGCTAGATATTTTTCATCAGGTGTAAGCTCCACATAATGGGAATGAGGTTTTTCCTGGCGAGGGTCTGGTCCAGAGCCTTCATGCTTAATCACAGACGCCACGGGCTGGATAGAACCATCCTCCTGATTAATGATGCGGGAATCGACTAATCCTTTATGGTAGTTTGCGCTGAACACATAGCTGTTTTGGCTGTCAACACTTACATAACAAGGCGGTGATCCGGCAAGCACGTCACTGTTAATGTCTGTAAGAGTGCCGTCTTCACTTATGGAAAAAGCAGCCACACCACCATCTTCGCCCTTTTTTATGACAGAATAAAGGTAGCGTTGGTCCTTACTGATAGTTAAATATGTAGGATTTTCTATCTGTGCCGCGACCTTAATATTTTCTATCTTTGCTATATGAGGGTCAAAGGTAAAAGAGTAAATCCCTTTACTTTCCCCTTTTGTATACGTTCCAATATAACCAATGTACTTTTTACTCGTGTTTGTCATCTTCTAAACTCCTTGAACTGATAAAATTAGTAACTACACTAATAATATCCTACTATTAATTAAAAGCTACTCATTTGTATTTTTAGCTATGTACTAGAGATTTTTTATTTGCATTATTGATTGGGATAGGTAATATTTAAATTATCTGGACAAAAACGTTGTCCTTTTTTCATATACGTCATTAAAAGGAGTCTGATCATGGCAAATAACAACAAAAACAAGAAAACTGAATCGAAATCATCATCCAAGTTCATTTTCTGGATTATTGGTTTGATTGCTGTTGGCATTTTAGCGCTCATTGTCTTTGGTAATCAATCAAAGGACCAAAAGGAATCAAAAGGAATTAATATCGATTATAGTAATCAACCTTTCTTAGGTGAGGAGTCTGCTCCAGTCTCGATTATTGAGTTTGGTGATTATAAATGCCCGAATTGTAAAGAATTTGCACAAGGCGTCGTTCCGACTATTCAAAAAGAGCTTGTTGATACTGGGAAAGCCAAGTTTTATTTTATGAACGATTCTTTTATCAATGTGGATTCTACACGCTCTGCTAAATTTGCTGAATCGGTTTTTCATGAGCTAGGAAATGAAGCATTTTGGAAATTCCATGACCTTCTATTTGAAAAGCAGCCTGAAGATCCTCAATATGAAAAAATCGATGTGTTTACTGAAAAATTCTTAATTGACACTTTAAAGGAAATGGCCAATGATCAAGAAGTGGAAAAGGTTGTGAAACATTTCCAAAGCGAGAAATCCAAAGAGGCATTGGATAAAGATATGAATTACGTTGAAAAGCTAGGAGTTACTGGCACGCCAACCATTTTCGTGAACGGGAAGAAGTTCGAAGGACAGAATATGGATGATTTAATCTCTATGGTAGAAGAAGCTTCTAAGGAGAAGAAATAGTAATGAGTAAATCTCTGATTCTTGCCTGGATAGCTGCAATTATTGCCACACTTGGCAGCTTGTATTTTAGTGAAGTGATGCACTTTATTCCCTGTACTCTTTGTTGGTATCAGCGGATTTTTATGTATCCATTAGCGATTATTCTAGGGATTGCGGTCTATCGGAATGATAAAAGAATCTACCAATATGTACTCCCGTTTTCAATCATTGGGGTGCTGATATCTGGGTATCATACATTATTACAAAAAATCCCCTACCTTCAGCAATTTGAAATGTGTACATCTGGGGTGCCGTGTTCGAAGGATTACATTAATTGGCTTGGATTTATTACGATTCCATTGCTTGCATTGATTGCATTTATTATTATTACGATAAGCATGATAGTTTTAGCTCGCAGCCTAAAAGAAGAAGAGACGATCCGCGGATAGTCTCTTCTTCTTTTATATTCTTTGTTGTTCTTGCTGCTTCACTTTTAACCTTTCCTCCAGTATACGAACCATTTGCAGGAAATGATCTGCTTCCCTCACGACATGATCTGCTAACAATGGGTCAATAACATTTTTGATTTGGCAATTTTTGATGAAATCTAACCCTGCCTGCTTAAAGGCACGTATTTCTTGTGCGGCATTTTCACTGTCTTTATTAAGCTTGCCGATTATTGGATAGGTTGGGCTTTTCTTATATAACATCGATTCCACGTCTCTTGCCTGGTTAAGAAGAATTTCGAAATCATCACCAAATTTTAGTGCTGCTCTAACTAAATTTCGTTCCGATTGGTCAAGCAATGAGGCGATGAAACGTGAATGCTCCATCATAATCCTCAGCCAAAAGACATTTTCCTTGATAATTGCATCTTGAATTGGATCTAAAATCCCCTCATTAAATTTTTTCAACGTTCTCATAAAGTACTCGGCTTCACGGGCAATATGGTCAACAAGAAGCGGGAAGTTAAAGCCCATGACCTTACAATTGACGATCAAGATGAGCAGATTACGTTTGAAATTCCGTAAACCAAGGACGAGTTGAATTGAATCTTCATTTAACTTACGGACAGCCGTTACATTATTAGGGGTTTGGTATGCTCTTTTCTCCTGCTCCTCAAAATAATGATAAAAACGATCAGTTTGTTGAATAAGATGTTTGTCCTTCCGATTAAAGCCTTCACCTAAAAAATAGGAATGTTCTTTCATGATCCGCAGCCAAAATTTATTCTCTGTTAACGAACGTTCAATAAACATTTGCTCTGTTAATGATTCGGGAGGTGCTGCAAACGTTTCTGGGGCAATTAACATTTGATTATCGATTCCGCTAAATCCTTGTTGCTGTACCATATGTTGCCCTCCTTTAAACCTCATATCTTATTATATTTGAGATATTTTTGTTTATGATAGGTGCTGTCTTTCATGATTATGAAAATTTGGCAAAGAATAGGGGTAATAGAAACTATTCATGTGGAGGCAGAAATGAAAGCAACAGATTTAGTCGTGAGTTGTTTAGAAAATGAAGGCGTGGAATACGTTTTTGGGATAATTGGGAAAGAAGTGATTGATTTAGGCGATTCGTTGTCCGCTTCAGAAAAAATTACTTATATTCCTGTACGCCATGAGCAAGGGGCGGCATTCATGGCGGATGTTTATGGCCGTATCTCCGGAAAACCAGGAGTTTGTCTGGCAACGCTTGGACCTGGGGCAGCAAATCTATTAACAGGAATAGCAAGTGCAAATTTAGATCATTCACCAGTCATCGCTTTAACCGGTCAAAAAGGGTTAGATCAACAGCACAAAAATACTCATCAGTATATTGATATCCAAAAGGTCTTCGAATCTGTATCGAAATGGTCTATACAAATAAAAGCAGCAAATACAATTCCTGAAATCATCAGAAAATCTTTTCGAATGGCAACTGAAGAAAAAACAGGAACTGTGGTGATTGAATTACCTGAAAATATTGCTGCCGAAAATGTGATTACAAAGCCATTAGCCGTTAAAAGCCTGCCAAAAAGTGTGCCAGCTTCTGAAGCAATAAAGCTGGCCGCTCAAGTACTTAACCAAAGCGCCCGTCCCTTTATCATTGTCGGAAATGGAGTAATCCGCCAAGATGCTGTCTTGGAAGTTCAGTCATTTATTGAGCAGCTAGGATCGCCGATTGCAACAAGCTTTATGGCCAAAGGTATTTTACCTAAAGATCACCCGCAAAATTTTTACACATTTGGGTTTATGGAAAAAGACTATGTCCTTCGGGGATTTGAGGAAGCAGATTTACTCATCGTAATTGGTTTCGATATGGTCGAAAAGCTTCCGTCGGAATGGAATAAGAAAAAAGTGCCGGTTATCCATATTGCAGCAACAGTAGCAGATATTGATGAATATTATCCCGTTCATGTTGAGTTAGTAGGCAACCTTAAAGAAACACTGCCCCTTTTTCTAGCCAATAACCTAAAAGCAAAACCTTGGCAGCCCTCGGGAGGATTAAAGAGTCGTATTGAAGAGTCCTATTCAATTGTTGAAAAAGGAAATACAGATTCTTCTTTAACAATTGAAACACTCTTACATGTACTTGAAAGAGTTCAGACTAAGCAAACAATCGTTATTTCAGATGTAGGTTCACATAAAGTTACGATTGCAAGAACCTATCAACCAAAGCATACGAAACAACTAATTATTTCAAATGGTTTTGCCTCCATGGGCATTTCTATCCCAGGTGCAATCGGGGCAAAATTAGCTGCTCCTGAAAAAACAGTCATTTGTGTTACCGGGGATGGTGGGGCATTAATGAATTTTTCTGAACTAGAAACCGCCAAAAGGCTGGGAGTGTCTTTTGTCATCATCTTATTGAATGATTCGATGCTGAAGCTCGAAGTCGATACAATGAGGAAAGAGTTTGGCGATAGTTTCGGGGTTACTTTTACCAATCCGGATTTTGTTAAGTTAGCAGAAAGCTACGGAGCGAGAGGAATGAAAGCAACTAACTTGGATGAATTTGAAGCAATGTTAATAGAAGCAATGAATTCGCAAGGTGAAATTGTGCTGATTGATACCATAGTGCAATGAGGTTAATTGAAAAGTTAATGAATGATGACCAAGCACACCTAATATTTTTATGTGGTGTACATCGTTGATTTTGGTTATCGAAAACCACCTGGCAGCGGGGAAGGGGATATTCCGAATACCGGGGTTATTTGCAAGGTAACAAAAATCTAAATAGCAACAACAATGGACTTTCAATTCTTGAGGAACTATAACACAGCAGCTAAAAGATCCGATTTTTCAATCTAATATGTAAGCATAAAAAAGAGCGGTCAAACCAATGGGTTTCCGCTCTTTCCTTACTTCTTGGAGCAGTTTGTTTAAAGATTAGTACATACCGCCAATAAAAGAAACTCCAACAATGATCAATAGGATAAACAACACAACAATTAAAGCAAAGTTGCTGGAAATGTGTCCAGACATATTAATCACCTCCTCCGTCAAATAATTATAATGTATGCATGTATCAAAAGATTTGAAATGGACAAGTGCACAGTATAGAAAAAAAGGAGGTAAAGGAACGGATAAATTGAGGGGGAACGTAGGGATCTGAAGCCAAAGGCTGTCCTCAAAAGTCGTTAAAAATGATTTTGTAAAAGAAGAAAATGACGTGTGCCAATTCACACGTCATTTCTCATTCCATTGTTCGTTTAGTACCTATAATTGAACTCTTTACCTGCACATTGGTTCAGCCTTATATATTATTGCATCATATCATAAACAGCTTTGGTTTGTTTGTTTACACCGTACCAGCCCCAAGTTGTAGTGTGACCTTCGCCAGTACTTGGATTATCAACAACAAATTCATATACATGGATTACGTAGTCTCCATTATCAGCATCATGATCATAAACAACTTTTACATTTTGTTCAGATGTAATGTTAAGATGCTTTTTTACTAAATCCACCGCTTGTTCATGTGTAAGTGTCTTGTTTGCTTCTTCCTGTTTTTGCTTTCCTTCTTCTTTCTTTTTCCCTGCCTCTTCTTGCTGCTGTTTTTCCTGCTCAGCGGCATTCTTCTTTTTCGTAGTTTCGGTAAGTAACGCAGCAGCATCTTTTGCCATTGTTTCAATTTCTGCAACGTCAGGTAAATTAGTTGTTTCAGCAATTTCTTTAAAAACCGCAGCTGCTTGATCAAACTGACTGTCCTCTAAAAGTGTTTTTCCTTTTGTCATTTTTTCTTTCATTGTTTCCGAAACCGATTTTGCCTGTTGAATTTCTTTTAAGAGTGTATTAGCTTGTTTCTTGACTTTCCCATCTAATTTTTCAGAAGAATTCTCTTTTAACAGCTTATTTATCGAATTGATGGCAGCATCAAAGTCCCCGCCGTGGTATAGTTTACGGCTTTCTAGTAAGGTTTGAGCATAATGAAGATAATTTTTTGCTTCAGCCGTTTCTTTCTCTTCTAAAGCATTTTCAAATTTATTGATCGCTTGATCATAGTCTCCTTTTTGCAATGCGATTTTTCCATCAGCAAAACTTTCTGTATAGGCTTTTGGAGTACATGCCGAAAGGATAAGTGCAGTTAGGATAAGTAGTGTGAGTCTTTTCATTTCAATTCCCCCGTTAGTCCTTTTGATAGGATGGATGTTAGTTAAAATTGTACAGTTTACGACAGAATCTGACAATATTAAAAAAGGACACCTGCCCTAATTTAGAGTGGGCAGATGTCCTTTCACTATCTTAACTGTATTGCGGGCGAAGCTTTGAGCGTTTATTGACATGCTGCTCGGCACTTAAAGCAGCAATTGCCCCATCTGCAGCAGAAATGACAGCTTGTTTTATTGGGGTCCTTCGGGCATCACCGCCGGCAAAAACACCATCTACATTCGTACGCAAGTGATCATCTACCATGACATAGCCTTCTTCATCCCTTTTTACCGCGTCCTTTAAGAAGTCTGTGCCTGGTTTCATACCGCCAAGGTATAAGAAAACTCCATCAACATGCCATTCTTGTTCTTCTTTTTTATCATTAAGAATCACAATTTTCTCAACGCTGTCTGTTCCAACGATTTCTCGAACTCGATGACGGCGATAGATTTCTACCTTCGGATTATTTTCTAGTGAGGTAAGATCTGCATTCCCTTTTAATTGCTCAAATGGAATTAATAATTTCACCGTTTTGCAGTACTTAGCCAGTGTGTCAGCTTCATGAATGGCTTCATCATTATCACCGACAACGGCAACAACCAGATCCTGATAAAAGGCTGCATCACAGGTTGAGCAATAGCTTACGCCACGGCCAGTGAAGTCCTCTTCACCCTTAATTTTATTGGATGGGGCTTTGGCACCAACACCAATAAAAACACTTTTCGCTTTAATGGTTCCCTCAGCAACCTCAATTTTCTTTATTTCATCTGAAAAATCAACGGATAGAACCGTTGAGCGAACAAATTCTGCTCCAAAGTCTTTTGCTTGTACTTGCATTCTCGTTAATAGCTCCAAGCCTGTTAATTCCTCGCGAACCCCCGGATAGTTCGCAATTTTATGGGTAATCGCCAGCGTTCCTGCTTTTGGGGCTTTATCAATGACGAGTGTTTTTAATTTCCCACGAGCAGCATAAACAGCAGCAGAGGCACCTGCAGGCCCGCCGCCAATTGTCACAAAATCATACACATCAGAAAGGACCTTTTCATTAACAGGTTGGAAAATCCTATCAGTAATCTCTCCTTTGGTGTCAGACACCAAATTTACTGCGTCTGTAGTGTTTTTGGTGTCAGGCACCGTTACTACAGCAGGTGCAGTGTTTTCCTCTTGTGAAAGTCCAAGAAGCTTGTTTAATTTTTTCTCTTGAAAGCCTAGGACTAGCTTCCCATTAATTAGGGTTGCCGGGGTTCCATATATTTTCCGTTCTTTTAATTGATCAAAATATTCTTTATGTATGGAAGCATTGCGTTCTTCAAATTCAACGCCATGATCCTTTAGGAACGATTTTACTTTTTCACAATAGGGGCATCCAGTACTGCTATAAACGATTACTTCATGTTTGGACACTTTCTCAAACCTCCAAAATTATTTTTTCTTATTTTAATAATAATGTAATTACTAAATAAAAGTCAAACCTTTTTGATAATCATTCTAATTTAAATAAAGAGGAAAAGTCCAACAATGTGAAGTGTTGGACTTTAAATACTTATAGTGATTTACCAAGGAATGCTGTTAACATCCAAACGTGTTTTTCTAGACCCGAATGAATTGCAAGTAACATATCTCCCGTTGTTTCATCATCTAATTCCCCTGCAAAACTCATGCCTTCCTTTAATTCACCAATGATAACTGAGAAGTCATTAATGATGGACTGAACCATTTCATCAGCAGTTTCATTACCGGTTGCTTCTTGAATCGATGAAATTTCAAGGCATTCCTTCATGGTAGCTACAGGTTTTCCGCCAATTGCCAGCAGACGTTCTGCTAATTCATCGACATGCAGTCCTGCTTCATTGTAAAATTCTTCAAATTTAGTGTGCAGGGTGAAAAATTGTCCTCCCTTTACATACCAGTGGTAGTTATGTAGCTTGATATACATTACTGACCAATTCGCAATTTGCTTGTTTAATACACTCACTAAATGATTTTCCACTAAAAAAACCTCCTTTAGATTGCCTTCCTTTATATTATTACCAAAGTTTAATATGGAATCCTGTATCAATTTGAGGAATTTGTTGTCAATTTAGTGAAGTTTTCGGGGGAACAGCGGCCTTAGTTATATTACAAGCATGCAACACAGTGTAATAATGGAGCCTTAACTATCCACGCGAGGGATTATTAGGAAAAAAGCATAAAATGGTTGATTATTCCAATTAATAGAGAAACACAGTTATGGCAGGTCTCCTTTTAGTTGGAAATGCATTACCATTTATTGGTCGGTGAATAAGAATGTTACAACTGATAGCCTTAGTAGTAGAGAGACGGACACACTAACAGGAGGTAATAAAATGAATAAACTTAAAAAGCTAGTAATTGCATCTGGATTAATTTTATCAATGTCAGCGTTTACGTTAAATAGTACAACTGAAGCAGCAACGACTACACATAAAGTGCAATCTGGTGAAACGTATTGGAAAATTGCTACTAAGTTCGGAGTTCCAGTTACTAATTTAATGAAAGCAAACAATGCAACTAGTAGTGCTCTAAATGTTGGTCAAAATCTAGTAATCCCTAATTCTACTATTACTGAAGCAGAAAAAGATTTAATGGCACGTCTAGTTCGTGCAGAGGCAGTTGGAGAACCTTATGCTGGGAAAGTAGCTGTTGCTACAGTAATCTTGAACAGAGTTGCAAGTCCCGATTTTCCGAATTCTGTTAGGGAAGTAATTTATCAAATATCTAATGGACACTATGCATTTACTCCTGTCCAAAATGGTCAGATCAATCAACCAGCAGATGCAGCTTCAAAACAGGCTGTGAATGAAGCTTTAGCATTCAGAGGACAAGGGAAAGGGTCATTATTTTTCTACAATCCAAAAACATCTTCAAGTAATTGGATTTTATCACGTGAAGTAACCGTAACGATTGGTAACCACCGTTTTGCAAAATAAATTCCTATATAATGTATAGTTTATCTAATAAAAAGTATTTTAAACAAAAAAACAGTGGATTCCAAAAAAATGGGATCCACTGCTTTTTTATATCTATTTTCTTTTTACAAGAAATAATCATGCTGTCAATAAGGAAAAACAAGGGCTGAAGTTAGCCATTGTTTAACCAAGATGTTTCCGTAAGAATTGGATGACTTCAGTAAAGGCTTCTTTGACCACCGGGTTTTGCCAATCCTCATCAAATACATGCTTGCCATTAGGAATTGTAATTAACTTATTTTCCACTCCAGCTGTTTGCAGCGCATCTGACATAAGAACGGATTGCTCATACGGAACATCTTCATCCATGGTTCCATGCAAAAGCAAGGTTGGTGGATATTCAGGATTGATAGATTGAAGTGGGCAATACTTTGCCAGTTCATCCTTCTTTATTAATGGATTTATACCGCTTATTTCCTCAATCCAAACTCCTTGCTGTCTAGCATACATGTAAATAGCATATCGTTTCTCAATCGGTCCGACTGTAATAACCTTATTTGAGATGAGCATTTTTGCCAGCTCTTTCGGTACGACTGTCATTCTTTGATAGTGAGGACTCGGTTTTGCTGCCCAGTCTCCAGTAATATCACCATATCCGTAAAATGAGACAATTGCTTTTGGGTTGTTTTTAAATGTCCCTGTCATTAGGGCCAGATAGGCACCTGCTGAACTTCCAATCACTGCTATATTTCTTGGATCGTAGCTAAATTCCTGATGTCCTGTGTTTTCGAGCCATTTTAGCGCGTCAGCGATATCTGCAATAATTTCAGATAGTTTCGTTTCGGGCGCTAATCGATAATCAATTGAGAATACATTAATACCTGCAGAAAGATACAAATCAATCTGCTCTTTCTTCATATCCTCGCGTGAGCCCCAAAACAAACCGCCGCCGTGAATATAGAGGACTACTGGGCTATTTTTTAAGGAAACAGGATAAAAATCAGCCATAATCTCAAAACTATCTGTGCTTTTGTATACAATTGTTGTTTTCATCTTTCGGTTTCACACACTTCTTCCTAAAATAATCGCCACACAAAAATATTACTCCTTAATTAATGTGAACAATAACGATTAAAATATTCTTTTAGTTACCTGGATAATAAGATAGAGGATTTGCAGCCAAGAAAGCTGACTTAGGCTGTGTAAACAGTGGAAACAGACACTATGAATAAATGTATCATAGCGAAGTAAAGGGAAATAACTAAATTCGAAAAATTTAACGAATTTTTAATGCCTTACCTGTATTTTTTATTACAATGCAATGGGAAAACGATTACCATTGGATAGTAAAGAACTGAGTGAGTCCGTTCCTAAAAAACGGAAACACTATTACTAATAAAAGAGGTGCATCTAGTTATGCTTTATACCATTATTAAAGAAAACTCCTACCAGGATTCCGTTAACCTAATGCTTCTCACAAATAAGGTATCGACAATGGAAGGTGTAAATAAGGTTCAAATTATGATGGGAACCCCGGCTAATAAGGATATATTTAAAACTGCCGGTCTTCATACAGAAGAATTAGAAAAAGCGGCCGCAAATGATATGTGTATTGTTGTTGATACTGATTCGGAAGACAAAATTCCCGAAGTTCTTGAAGAAGTTGATAATTACTTAAAAAATCAAGCAATCAGCAACACAAAGCAGGAATTTGAATCAGTTCGTACTTGGGATAAAGCGCTTAAAGCACTACCTAGTGCAAATATGGCGATCATTTCAGTTCCAGGACAATATGCTGCAGAAGAAGCTGAAAAAGCACTTAATAACGGATTACATGCTTTTATTTTCAGTGATAACGTAAAAATCGAAGATGAACTTCGTATCAAACAAAAAGCCCACGAAAAAGGTTTGCTTGTAATGGGTCCTGACTGTGGTACCGGAATTCAAACGGGTGTTCCTATGGCCTTTGCGAATATTGTAAGACAAGGAAATATTGGGATTGTCGGAGCATCTGGTACAGGTATACAAGAAGTGTCTACAATTATTGATCGCATTGGCGGCGGCGTAAGCCATGCAATCGGAACTGGTGGACGTGACTTATCTGAAACCGTTGGTGCGATTACCATGATGGACGCTATTAAAGGATTAGAAGCACACAAACAGACAGAAGTTATTGCTGTAATTTCTAAGCCGCCTGCAAAAGAAGTGCGTGACCAAGTGGTGAACTTACTTCAGGGTTTATCAAAACCGGTGGTTGCTATTTTCTTAGGAGAAGCTCCACATTCACATGAAGGAAATGTCCACTACGCACATACGCTTGAAGAAACAGCATTGATTGCTGTTGATCTTGCTAAGGGAAATCCTGTTAAAGCAAACTATAATTTGCTTACTTCTGAAGTGCCAGCTGTTGACTTGAAACCAGAACAAACAACGATCAAAGGACTATATTCAGGCGGTACACTTGGGTATGAAGCTGCTAATCTAATCAGCAGAGCTTTCGGGTTAGGAAAGTCCGAACACGCAGAAGAGGGCTACTTACTAAAAGTTAACGGCTTTGAAGTGGCTGACCTTGGTGATGATATTTATACACAAGGAAAACCACATCCAATGATTGATCCTGAAACAAGAGTTCAATACTTTAAAAAAGCTGCACAGGATGAGAAGACAGCCATTATCCTTTTTGATGTTGTTCTTGGTTATGGATCTCATGATGATATGGCAAGTGAATTAATCCCAGCTATTGAAGAGATTCAAAACGAATCAAAGAAAAACGGAAAAAATATTTATTTTGTCGGAACGGTTTGTGGAACAGAGCAAGATCCGCAAGGTTACCAGGATCAAAAAAATAAGTTAGCAAATGCTGGCGTCATTTTACGAGATAGCAACAACCAAGCTGTTCGTACAGCACTTGCAATGCTCGGTATCGATTTAAAAGAAGCAGATAAAGAAATGAAACCTGCTAGCAAAGTATATGAAAAACAAGATTTAACTGTTTGTCCTGCAATCGAAAAATTATTAAACGAAAAGCCAAGTGTTATTAATGTTGGTTTGAAGAAATTTACCAATGCCATTACGGAAAATGGTGGTACGGTTGTTCAGTTCGACTGGCGTCCAGTTGCAGGCGGAAATGAAAGAATGCGCAAAATCTTAGCTTTACTTCGTTAATCTTTGTGAAAAGTTTTTCAAGCTTGCGATGTAATAATGAAATAATTATCTGGAGGAAAGCAAAATGTACGGATCTTATAAAACAATTGATGAAGCAAATAGAGCGGTAATCGATAAAGTTGTTGCCGGCGCCCCTTTTTTAGTAGATGTGGTTCCTGCCAAATCAGTTATTAAGGAATTAAACGGGAAAGTCCTGCTCCATGCAGGTCCACCAATCAAGTGGGAAAACATGCCAAGCCCAATGCAAGGGTCATGTATTGGAGCTGCCCTTTTTGAAGGATGGGCGGGGAACGCTGATGAGGCAGTTGCAATGCTTAAAAACGGCGAAGTGGAATTTATTCCATGTCACCATGTAAATGCTGTCGGCCCAATGGGCGGAATCACTTCAGGTAGTATGCCTGTTCTTGTAGTTGAAAACCGTGAACAAGGTAACACTGCATATTGTACGATGAATGAAGGAATTGGTGCGGTACTTCGCTTCGGTGCTTATTCAGAAGAGGTGACGAATCGTCTTGCGTGGATGAGAGATGTACTTGCTCCTACCATCTCTAAAGCACTTAAAGTAAAAGGTGATGGATTAAACATCAACGTTATGATTGCCAAAGCGATTACAATGGGAGATGAATTCCACCAACGTAATATTGCAGCTTCGTTAATTTTCTTAAAAGAACTTGCGCCATTTATTTTGCAAACAGATGTAACCGAAAAGGAAAAGCAAGATGTCATTAAATTCCTTGCAGACACTGATCAATTTTTCTTAAACATTGCGATGGCTACAAGTAAAGCTGTTATGGACGCAGCTAGAACTATCCAACACGGTACCGTAGTAACAGCTATGTGCCGGAACGGATATGAATTTGGAATCCGGATTAGTGGTATGGGTGACCAATGGTTTACGGCACCAGTAAATACACCGCAAGGCTTATTCTTCACTGGCTATACTCAAGAAATGGCTAGTCCTGACATGGGAGACAGTGCCATTACGGAAACATTCGGTGTCGGCGGATTTGCCATGGTTGCTGCCCCAGGCGTAACACGTTTCGTTGGTGCAGGCGGATTTGACGATGCGTTAAGAACTAGCAATGATATGATGGAAATTTGTATCGACCAAAACCCTAACTTTACAATTCCAACTTGGGATTTCCAAGGTGCATGCCTTGGTATTGATGCAAGGAAGGTTGTTGAAACAGGAATTGAACCAGTCATTAACACAGGAATTGCTCATAAAGAAGCAGGTGTTGGACAAATCGGTGCTGGTACGGTACGTGCACCTTTAGCATGTTTTGAAAAAGCAATTGAAGCGTATGCAGTAAAGCTTGGTTTAATCGAGGCAGAATAAATGTATAAAAATACATTTTTTGGAGGGGAATATAGTTATCTTATTCCCCTTCTTCTTTGTGAAAAAAACATTGGAAAAGTTCATAGTATTTTTGCCAACGGATTTAATATTAAAATGGGGGACTCGCTAATTTTTATCGGTACTAAAAAGAATGGCTTACTTCCATTTGGAATCCATCTTACTTCTGAAGATACATCAAGAGCTATTTCACATCTTACTATCAACGAAAACGTTTTCTGGAATGAGGAAATATTAAAATTAGAATTCACAGAAATGTCGATAAGCTTGAAAAATGGCACCATTTTTAAAAACGAACTGTATCCCGTTAATATAAACAATTTATTTAAAGATCAATTTGCAAATCTTAAAACATTGTTAAGTACTCATGATCAATCGACTGGGCTCGAAATTAATATTGGTGAGTTTTTTATGAAATATGCAGATATTTCTTATATTAATTGGTCGAAAGAGGAGCAATTTATTCTTTGGCTGATTGATGCTATTTTAACGAATGATCCATCTCTACTAGAGAAAACACTTCGCTTTATTCTAGGGAGGGGGAAGGGCCTAACCCCATCTGGTGATGACATAATGGTTGGAATACTGGCATTTGACTCCATAACTCATTTTCTACCAGATAAATTCTTTAAGAAATTATCGGATTTGGTTGAAAAGGAACCAATTACAACAGATGTGAGTAAAGAATATTTGCGTTATGCATTAAAACAAGAGTTTAGTTCGACAGTTACAGACTTAATAAATTTAATCGGGTCAAATAAACCTTGGTTATCCGATGGTGCATATAAACGGCTCCTAGAGGTGGGGCATAGTTCAGGATTGGATACAATGTTTGGCATTCTTGTTGGAATGCTGGCTTTTCATAAAGTTATCGAACACTTCTAGAAACATCCATTTTACACTGGGGATATTTCGGTATACGAAGAAATAAATGAAATTTTTTTGACATTTTTTTATTAATGCTTTTAATGTTACGTGATTAAAAAAAAGCGACAAAACAAGGTTTATAGGATATTCCAATGTAATCCAAAATAGTTTTGTTATGTTTTTTTAATCTTTTTTATGAATAACACGTTTATTTTTTATGGTTTGTTAATTTGATAATAAGGTTTTCTATCCTAAACTATAAGTAGATAGGCTATCTAAAAAATTGTTACTACAAAGAGGTGTTAGTGTGAGTAAAATTGTCCTTGCTATCGGAGGAAATGCAATCATCAAAGAGGGACAAAAGGGTACCATTGAGGAGCAGCAACAAAATATTTATGAAAGCTGTGAACCTGTTCTTGGATTGATCGAAGAAGGAAACACAGTTGTTATCACTCATGGCAATGGCCCACAAGTGGGGAATACATTAATTAAATCCAAAATGGCGGAATCAGTGGTTCCATCATATCCTTTAGATGTTTGTGATGCAGAAACTCAAGGAAACTTGGGATATTTAATTCAGCAAGCATTTAACAATAAAATGGTTGAGCGTAAAATTAATAAAACAGTTGCTACTGTTGTTACACAGGCAATTGTTTCAAAAGAGGATCCTGCTTTTGAAAACCCTACCAAGCCAATTGGTCCATTTTATTCTAAAGAAGAAATGGAAGAAATAGTTAAGCAAGAGAATCTTACCTTTATTGAAGACAGTGGTAGAGGCTACAGACGTGTGGTTCCTTCGCCAAAACCAATAAAAATTGTTGAAAAAGAAGCCATTGAGGCTTTGCTTAATAAAGACATTACAGTAATTACAGCTGGCGGCGGCGGGATTCCAGTAGTTGAGGAAAACGGTAAGCTTGAGGGAGTAGCAGCAGTAATTGATAAAGACTTTGCAAGTGCGCTATTAGCAGCTGAAATTAATGCTGATTATCTATTTATCCTAACTGGTGTTGAACAAGTAGCCATTCATTTCGGAACGCCAAATCAACAAAATCTGTTTGAAATGACTGTTGATGAAGCAATTCGGTATATGGAAGAAGGTCATTTCCCTAAAGGCAGCATGGGTCCAAAGATTGAAGCAGCGATTATGTTTCTGAACAAAGGCGGAAAAAATGTCATTATTACATCGATTGATAAACTTCAAGATGCACTTCAAGGTAAAACAGGAACACGCGTAATTCTATAAACTAACATTACGGCATTATTCAAAGGAGACCAAACATGAAAAAGAGAAATATATTTGCAATGATAGCTTCCATACTATTTATGCTTATATCCGGTGCTCAAGTATTTGCAGCAGACAAAGTTGCAGAAGTGAAAACACCTCATGGATTCTACGCTTTTGTAGTGATTATTCCATTAATTGTCATTCTTGCGCTATTATTTATGAAGGTGGACATGGTAGCAGCAGGGTTTGTTGGTGGGGCATTGGCGATGATCATTGGTGGAATTGGCCTAGCACAAGCTAATGATCAGTTCCTTAAAACAATTCCAACCATGCTTTCTATTACTGTACCAATTATTAACTCCGCTATTGCGATGGCTGTTTTTAAATCCGGTGGGTACACGGCGGCACTGACATTAGTTCGTCGGGCAATTAAGGGTAAGGTTGAATATTTTGCTGTCTTTATTGTCATTTTGCAAGCTGCAGCAACGTATATGTCCGGTATTGGCGGAGGTAGCGCCATGGTTATTGCACCACTAGCTTTCGCAGCAGTGGGTGCGATTCCTGAATTAATTGCTGCAATGTCCATTGCCGCAGCAGTTTCTTTTACAACATCTCCCGCTTCCCTTGAATCGGGAATTGTGTCGAAACTTTCCGGAATTCCGGTTGATCAGTATGTTTCAGAAATGAGATTATTCTGGATTGGCTTTGTTCTTCTTGCGATTGCCATCGGTTTTTATGGTGCGAAGAAACGTAAGATTATCTTTAAAGGTGAAGAAAGCGCAGAATTCGCTGGCATGACAAACGCTCAAATTTTCAAAGTTACGATTCCAGTTATTTTCCTTCTATCTGCTGTTATCGTCGGACCTTTTATTAATAAAGCAATCGGAACGCCTCTTATTACACCTTTAGTGTATACAGTAATTACGCTAATTTTAATCTTTGTTTGCACGAAATTTAACGTGAATCAATCCGTTGAGGCAATGGTGGACGGCTCTACTTATATTTTAAAAAGTTTATTTGCAGTAGGTATTTTCCTATCATTTATCAATATTATTGGCGACACTGGTGCATTTAAAGTAATTGCAGGAATCGCACAAAGCGCACCTTCTTCTATCGTTGTTCCAGCAGCTGTATTAGCAGGGATTCTTGTTGGGATTCCAGCGGGAGCTTATGTTGGATCGATTCTTAGTCTAGTATTACCAGTGGCTGTTTCACTAGGATTTTCACCAGTTGCATTTGGATTCGTTGCGATGGGCGTTGGGTTAGGAAGCCAATTAAGCTTTGTAAACATTACGATGCAAGCATTATCTGCTGGATTCCAAATTCCAATTATTGAGGTTGTTAAAGGAAATGCAAAATGGGTTGGAGGAGCAATGGTTATTCTCCTTGTGATCTCCTTCATATTTGGATAAACAGTATTTAAAGCATAAATTTAATGGCAAATTGAAACCTTGCAACTGGCATGGCCCTATAATATGTCAGCTGCAAGTTCACTTAAAAAAAAGTTATTGGAGGTTTAACAAATGGATATTTTGATCAAAAAAGCGAAGCTTCAAGATGGACAAGAATTGAAGGATATCGCAATCAAAGATGGTAAAATCGTTGCGATTGAAAATCAAATTGATGCTGATGCAGCTCGTGTCATCGAGGCAAACGGAAAGGTTTTAATTCCAGGTCTTGTTGAAAGTCACATTCATTTAGATAAAGCGCTTATTGCTGACAGACTTCCAAACAAATCCGGGACATTACAAGAAGCTCTATCAGTAACTGCTCAATTAAAACCAACTTTTACAAAAGAGGATATTATTGACCGAGCTGAACGTACATTAGAAATGCTAATTATGAATGGTACAACAAACATCCGTACTCATTCGGAATTTGACCCTTCACAAGGTATGACTGGTTTTGAAGTGGTTATGGGTCTTAAAGAAAAATACAAAGATCTTGTTGACATGCAAGTCGTAGCATTCCCGCAAGAAGGAATTCTAAAAGCTCCTGGTACTGAAGAAATGATGTACAAAGCAATGGAGATGGGTGCTGATGTCGTTGGTGGAATCCCTTATAATGATACTCCTTGGGATAAGCATATTGATCTTGTATTTGAAATTGCGAAAAAATACAATAAGCCAATTGATTTCCATCAAGACTTTAAAGATGATGCAGATGGAATTACGATTGAATATGTTTGCGACAAAACGATTGCAGAAGGCTATGTTGGACGAGTATCAGTCGGCCATTTAACTGCCCTTGGTGCATTACCAAAGGAACGTTTAGAACCAATTATTAAAAAGATGGCAGAAGCGCAAATTAGTGTGATGAGCTTGCCGGCAACTGACCTTCATTTAGGCGGAAGACATGATGAATACAATGTTCGCCGTACTTTAACTCCTGTTCGTGCTTTGCGTGATGGCGGAGTGAATATGTGTATTGGTACGAATAATATTCGCAACCCATTCACTCCTTATGGAACAGGTGACGTTATTCAAACAGCGATGCTTGCTATTCCAACAGCACATCTTGGCGGTGCTGCTGATCTACCAACTGTATTGCCAATGATTACAACGAATCCGGCAAAAGCTCTTGGTTTAGATGATTATGGAATTGAAGTGGGCAAAAAAGCAAATTTGGTATTACTTGATACAGAATCTGTAACAAATGCTGTTATTGATCTCCCAACAAGATTATTTGTGATTAAGAGTGGAAAAGTAACAGTAGAAACAACAAAAACAGTTAAGATCAACAGATAAGCATTATAATACAATTGTAATAACTCGTGAAATCTCTGTACTACAATCCTTCCCAATACCCTTAAATCAAAGCCCCTATATGTAGTAAGCATATAGGGGCTTTGATTTATATCTTCTTTATTGTAAAAATGTTAATATAGCATTTAAGAATCTTAACGATTCTCTATAGACTTCCAATTTTAATATGGGAGGAAAGGTAAGCTATATGGAAAACTCAGGTGTAGATAATAATTTTAAAAATAAAATTTATTATGAGAAATATAAAAACCAACATGCTCAGCTTAATGCGGTATTAAAGAGCATGTCAGAGGGCATTATCTTGGTGGATAAAAATAAGCAAATTGTCTATCAAAATGAATTTTTTAATAATCGCCTATTTAATGAAAATGGAAAAGTCACCTTGAAAACTGAAGAAGACTTAATTTCCTTCATACTTCAGGTGAGTGAAACCACGATAGAAAATTTAGATGAGTTGTTTAATTCCGAAGAGATGCATTTTAAATTCAATATTAAGCGTGGTAACAGATTGAAATATTTTAGGTTGAATAAGTTCAGTGTTCGTACCGAGACTGAGTTTATTGGTAATGGATATTTACTTCGTGACATTACTAAGGAAGAAGAAATTGACCAACTAAAGACTAATTTGATTACGATTGCAAGCCATGAATTTAAGACCCCTATTACGAGCATTCGCGGAAGTGTGGAAACCTTAATGAGGCAGGATACGAATTGGGATGAGGACTTTAAACAGGAGCTATTAAAGGGAATTCATGAAGATATTTTGCATCTGCAGGATTTACTATCCGTCTGGTTTGATATAAAGAAAATTGAAACGGGAACAATGTCTTTAAATAAGGGATACTTTCCAGTTCATCACCTTATTTCTCATACGCTGGACCAGATTCCTCTTGGAATTCTTGAAAGCAATAAGATCCAATATATAGAAAACCATGATAAGTCCATACCATCTATCCTTTATGGCGATAAAAAACGTCTTCAACAGGTATTACTTAATTTAATTATGAACGGAATTGTTCACAATGATTCACCTGAAAAAATGGTGTTGATCACAATTAGTTCTGATCAAGAATTTGTATATATTCATGTGAAAGATAATGGAATTGGTATATCAGAGAAACATCGAAAAAAAATATTTGACCGATTTTTTAGGGTCGATAATACTCCACAACGGAAAACAGGTGGTACGGGTCTCGGACTATCCATTTGCATTGGATTAATGAGAGAGCATGAAGGTGACATATTAGTCGAAAGTAAACCTGGAGAGGGAAGCATATTTACAATGAAGCTTCCAATTATTTCGAAAGGGGAAGGTGATCAATATGAGTCATAATATTGCAATCGTAGATGATGAACCAAAAATCGTCAGGTTTATTAAAGCAAATTTACTCTCTTTAGGATATAAAGTGGTAACTTTCTCAGATGGTGAACAGTTTCTAAATAACTTTGATATGCATGAGCTTGATTTAGTGCTGTTAGATATTATGATGCCCAATATGGATGGGTTTACCGTTTTAGAGAGATTGAGGAAGTTTTCGAATGTACCAGTGATTATTCTTACTGCCCGGAGCAATTCAAATGATTTGATTGAGGGCTTTGAGCTTGGGGCGGATGATTATTTAACAAAACCATTTTCCCTTGAAGAATTATTTGCTAGAGTAAAAGCAGTTTTACGTCGAACGGCTCATTTAGATCAGACCATATATGAAAATAAGAAAGTTATTATTGGAAACATTGACATAAATCTTGCTCAAAAACGAGTATTCGTGGATGAAAAAGAAATGCACTTTACAAACACCGAATATTTGATTTTAGAACAGCTTGCAATCTATGCCGATAAAGTGGTTAGCCACGAACAGATTCTGGTATCGGTTTGGGGAGCAGAATACAGAAATGAAGTTGAGTACCTACGTGTTGCCATTGCCCGAATTCGAAAAAAACTCAAGGATGCTGGATGTAAGAATATCGCAAATATTATTAGCACCTATCCAGGTATCGGATATTCACTTGTTACAAAAAACGCGTAATTCTAGTGGGGATTAATGGAAAAATGGTAAATAATAATGAAGTTAAATGAAGCAGTGGGCTCCGAAAAAAGGGTCCACTGTTTTTCTGTGAAAACAAATAATCTTGCCTTCCCTTGCCTACTAAAGATCAGGTCAGGGAAATCAACAGAGGAGTTTAACCTATGCAAAAAGGAGTAGGTTATGCAATGTTTCATAAAATGAATAGGTCTACTATTACTATATATAGATCTAAAAGGCAGTTAAAAGAAATAGTCCATTGAATCATATTGGCATGAAAATTGCAACTATTTAAAATAGTCAATTTATTATTTAGAATGAAAGGAGAATTGAATGAACGGTTGAATAGGGTGGGCTTTTAGAAATCTATGAAGTCTTAATAATGAAATAATATGTAAGGGTTTTCAATGAGAGGGAAAACGGTTAAAAGGAGAGTTGATAATATTGGAGAATACTACTCTTAAGCGTTCACTTGGACTTTGGGCAATTGTTATGCTTGGTTTAGGTTATATGACACCAACTATTGTATTTGATACATTTGGGATTGTATCTGAAGAAACAAATGGTGTGGTACCGCTAGCATATCTCGCTGCATTGGTTGTGATGTTGTTTACAGCAATTAGTTACGGAAAAATGGTACAGGTATTTCCGAGTGCAGGATCAGCCTATACGTATACAAGGGAGACGATGAGCCCTCACCTTGGATTTATCGTTGGATGGGCAGCACTGCTTGATTATATCTTGCTGCCTATGGTGAATGCATTAATCATCCGTATTTATATGGTATCTGTATTTCCGGATGTCCCAGCATGGATTTGGGTTGTCGGTTATGTCGCCGCCGTCACGGCGATAAATGCTTGGAGTATGGGGAAAACATCCAGCTTAAATTCGATCCTTGTTATTTTTGAAATTGTCTTAATTGCAGCTTTTATTATGCTTGCCTTTGTTCAGCTTTCCAAAGGAATGGGACAAGGAACGATTTTCACAACGGCACCAATTTTCCATTCCAATGTCCACCTCGGCGCCATTTTGACAGGGG
The DNA here is from genome assembly GCF_030123405.1 of Neobacillus sp. WH10. Taxonomy (GTDB): domain Bacteria; phylum Bacillota; class Bacilli; order Bacillales; family Cytobacillaceae; genus Neobacillus. The sequence continues at coordinate 4,353,186 of NZ_CP126110.1, read as the reverse complement.
CAACAGTAGTTTGTTTCTCGTTTATTGGATTTGATGCTGTCACCATGTACGCAGAGGAAGCGATTGATCACAAAACGATGCCGAGAGCGATTATGCTAACGGTCTTTATCGGCGGCGCTATCTTTTTCGTTTGCAGTTATTTCACACAAGCCCTATTTCCGGATGTTTCAGGCTTTAAGGTAACCGATGACACGTTACCGGAAATTGGCTTATTTGTCGGTGGAACTCTCTTTAAACTGATTTTCCTTTCAGGTGCGTTTGCCGCAACAGTGGCTTCTGGACTTGCCTCACATGCAAGTGTATCAAGACTATTATATGTGATGGGGCGAAATGGCGTCCTGCCAAAAAAGGTTTTTGGTTATGTCCATCCAAAATTCAGGACACCAGTTTTTAATGTCATCCTCGTTGGAGTTGTTTCACTTCTTGCTATCGCTCCAAGCCTTGAGTTAATTTCTTCCTTTATTAACTTTGGCGCCTTAATTGCCTTTACATTTGTTAATTTATCCGTCATTGCCCATTTCGTCTTCCGCTTAAAAAAATACAAAACAGCGAAGGATATCTTCTCCTACCTCATTATGCCGATTCTTGGTGCTGGATTAACGGGAATTTTGTGGTATAACCTACAAGCTGATGCCCTCATTGGGGGGATTGTTTGGATTGTAATCGGCGTAATCTATATGGTTTTCCAAACAAGATTCTTTAAAATCAAAATTGCTGATTTAAATATTGATGACGCTGAAAGAACGCCATCAATAAAATTGGAAACGTAAAGGGCTAATACCTTGTCCAGTTAAAACGCATTCCATCGGGATGTGTTTTTTTTATTTTTTACGAATTATGCATTACTGAATAATACAGTCATTATTTCATAAATCCAGCCACTTTATGCAGAGAGATCGCTGAGAATCCACGAACTTAAGTTGGCACGGAAATTGCTATTACCTTTAGTAACAAAAAAAAATGAGGTGTTAAAGGTGGCAATTGAATCTTTAGATGTGAAAAAGAATGAGGCAGGTATGGAGAAGGATAATTCGCTGGTTGAGTTTCAGGAGACACTTAAGGAAGCTGTTAACATTCTAAACTATCCCCCTCAGGTTTATGAATTTTTGAAAAAGCCTATGAGATTTTTAGAAGTAAGTATTCCAGTAAGGATGGATAACGGAAAAACAGAGATTTTCCAAGGTTACCGTGCCCAGCATAATGATGCATCAGGCCCGACAAAGGGGGGAATTCGCTTCCACCCGGATGTTACAGCGGAAGAAGTAAAGGCGCTGGCGGGATGGATGAGTCTGAAGTGCGGAATCACGGATCTTCCTTACGGCGGAGCAAAGGGCGGCATTGTTTGTGACCCTCGTCAGATGAGCCTAGACGAATTAGAACGATTAAGCAGGGGCTATGTACGAGCAGTCAGCCAGCTTGTCGGCCCGACAAAGGATATCCCAGCTCCCGATATGTATACGAACTCGCAAATTATGGCCTGGATGCTTGATGAATATGACCATATCCGTGAATTTGATTCTCCAGGATTTATCACAGGAAAGCCAGTTGCACTTGGCGGATCGAAGGGAAGGGAAACAGCCACTTCTAAAGGTGTTCTCTATACGCTGCAAATGGTATGTGAATTAAAGCAAATGCATGTAAAGGATACCCGCATAATTGTTCAAGGATTTGGTAATGTCGGCAGTTATCTAGCGAAGTATTTGTATGATTTAGGTGCCAAAGTCATTGGAATTAGTGATGTGCTTGGCGGTTTATATGATGAAAACGGCTTAGATATTCCGTACCTTCTGGAAAACAGAGACTCCTTTGGCATCGTATCCAATCGTTTTAAAAGCTCGATCACCAATCAGGAATTATTAGAAAAAGAATGCGACGTCCTCATTCCTGCAGCCATCTCCGGGGTCATCAATAAACGGAATGCCAGCAGACTTAACTGCAAGATTGTGATTGAAGCGGCCAATGGCCCAACAACAAAGGATGCTCTAACTATACTCGATGAACGTGAAATTCTTGTTGTCCCGGATATTCTTGCCAACTCTGGCGGCGTGATTGTCTCCTATTTTGAATGGTGCCAAAACAATCAGGGGTATTACTGGACTGAGGAATTGGTTGATGAAAGGCTAAAGGAAAAAATGACTGCTAGCTTTTTAAATGTCTATAACACAGCGAAAAGGTTTGGCGTCAATATGAAAATTGCCGCCTATATCGAAGGCATTCAAAAGTTAGCCGAAGCTTCAAGGCTGAGAGGATGGTTAAAGTATTAAAAAAGGAGGAATTGTGAATGAAGCTCGAAATTTTGTCGGAGGAAAAAGAAAATCAGCTATTGCATTATTTTTGTCTTATTTCTAATAACCATCGCTATGATTTGACGATTGGCTATTCCAATCATTTTTATGGAAAAGCAATGGTGACATCGATACAGTCAGGAAAAATGGTATTACTTTGCCAAGAGGATACCGATGCAGATGATCATTGGGCAGATCGACTTGGAATCGAAAAAGAAGATATTCCGGAATTCCAGGAGTTTTTTCGTCTCGTTTTGCAGACACGGCCCTTTCAGGAGCAATACTAAATTTTTTTAGGGGTGATGTTCTATGGATTTTGGAGTGGTGCTTAGTCCGTGTTACGGGAAAGTAGAAAGGATTTCGATAAAAAATGAGTCAAGAATTTATGAGTGGGAACCATTGTTTGCGATTAAAACAGAAGCTGGTCATGTGGAAATGATTCAAACTAGTGTCAGCGGGGAAGTAGAATCACTAGAAGTACAAGAGGGCGACGAAGTTATTCCCGGAATGGTCCTTGCCTATATAAAAGAAGATTTATTTGTCACCGGAAGTGACTAATTGTTCGAAAAAGAAGATGCGAGGATCCTCGCATCTTCTTTTTTTAGAATATTATTTTAAAAATTCTGAATTAGGTGGTACTATTAGAGTGACAAGGTTGTAAGGGGGATGTAACGATGTTTTCCGTGGCAAAAGAAAAAATGAAGCCGATTATTTCAGTCAAAGTGGATGAAAGTGAAGAAATTTTTCGCTCGACCTTAAATAACCATAAAGAACCCTTTTTATTTTTCAAAAAGGAAAATCAATTATTTGCCTATGTTGTAATAGGGAAGCAAGAGAAAGAAGCCTCTTCTGTTGAACTCCTGCTTGAACACGCCAAACCACTCGAAAGTATTTGTCATCTTAGCGAACATATTTCCTTGCCTGTTTTATTTCAAATTATTGGTGAACCGTTTGCGATTATAAAGGGTGAGGATGGAAAACCATCGGGTTACATTCGTAGAGAAGATGTCCTGGCAGAGCTTTTTAAACAAGAAAATAAAGGTGTTGATTTACTTAAAATAATCTTGACCTCGATTCCCATGGGGATTTTTGTATTGGATAAAGAAAAGCGAATTATTAATTGTAATGAAGCCGGTTTGAAAATGATTAAATCGACAGCCGAAAAGGTGTTAAATTTTCCTGCTGAGAATATTTTTAGCCGTTCTCACATTAACAATGTGTTTTCAACCGGAAAGACGCTTCTCAACCATCTTGAAATAACCAATGAAATGGGCGTTCTCGTTGATTATAGCCCCATTTTGAATTACGACAATGAAGTGGATGGGATCATTATCGTTGCTCAGGATCTGCCGATGGTTGAGGAAATGGCGATGGAAATTGAATATATTAAAGATTTGAATAAGGATTTAAATGCGATTCTTTCAAGTATTTATGATGAAATTCTTGTGGTGAATGCTAAAGGAGATTTGATCCGGTTCAGCGAAAATATCATTCAAGATTTTTGGAATGTTAATTTAAATGAGCTAATTGGAAAAAACATTCTTGAACTTGAAGACCGTGGTTTATTTACTCCATCTGTCACAAGACTCGTCATTGAAAAAAAGAAAAAGGTTTCCGTTGTTCAAGAAACACATAACGGCAGAAAAATTCTTGCAGTTGGAAATCCAGTTTTCAATGAAAAAAATGAACTGGATCGGATTATTATCGCCTCACGCGATATTACCGAGACAACGCGGCTGAAAAGCGAACTGCAGGAAATGCGAAAAATTTCCGAACAATATAAGAAAGAATTGGATGATTTTAAGAGCAAGGATCGCTTTTTGAAAAAACTAATTTATTGCAGTCCAAAAATGGAAAAAATCATGAACCAAGTAAAGAAAATTGCGGACTTTTCCTCGACAGTCCTGCTTCACGGAGAATCTGGGGTAGGAAAAGAAGTGATTGCCCAAGCGATTCATCAATTAGGAAAGCGCTCTCAAAAGCCATTCTTTAAATTAAACTGCGGCGCAATTCCGGAAAATCTACTTGAAAGTGAACTGTTCGGCTATGCAAAGGGCGCTTTTACAGGTGCTGATAAAAATGGGAAAGAGGGTTATTTCAAACAGGCTGACGGAGGAATTCTGTTTCTCGATGAAATCGGTGAGATGCCCCTCCATCTGCAGGTAAAACTGCTTCGCGTCCTTCAGGAGCAGGAGGTCATTCCTGTTGGTAGTACAACACCGACTAAGGTGAATGTGCAAATTATCGCTGCCACGAATAAAAACTTAGCAAAAATGGTGGAGGAAGGAAGATTTCGAGAGGATTTATACTATCGCTTACATGTCATTCCGATACATATTCCGGCACTAAGGGAGCGAACGGAGGACATTTCTTTACTGGCCTTCCATTTCCTCCAGCAGCTTAATGAAAAATACGACCGTAACTATCACCTAACACCTGATGCCATAAATGTCCTTGAATTTTATCCATGGCCGGGTAACGTAAGGGAGCTGCAAAACATCATTGAAAGATTAGTAGTGACTGCTGATCACTCGGCAATTGACGCAGAGTTCGTCAGTCAATTTTTATCATTAGGCTATGAACATAAAAAAATGAAACCTGTTATTACCCGAGTAATTCCCTTACAGGATGCCATCGATCATGTGGAAGAACAGTTGATTGTGATGGCGATGAACCAGTACAAAACAACCACTAAGGCGGCAAAAGCACTGGGGATCAGCCAATCCTCGGTAAGCAGGAAATATCAAAAAATATTGACTGAGAAAAATATTAAAAATGAAAATTTATCTACTTTCCAAATGAAAACTGATTCAGATTACTTTGTCTGAATCAGTTTTTTTAGCCGATAGGAAAGTATAACTTTCCTATCAGGCATAAGTGCAACTACGCCTCTGTCTTCGCCTAACGGCTCGCCAATCGGCGAGTTTTCTTTATGCAAAAAGAAATAGAGTTATGCAAAATTGAATAGCCTCAATTGTATTTTTTTCAAAGGGTGCTATTTTGCTAGGTTTTATGTGTTGGCACGTTTCTTGCATAATTAGTAGTGAGGGTAATAAAAGGAGGAATTGAAGATGGTCGAAGTCAAAAACCGTGTTGTAAACCTTAAGATGTTTGTTGATAGTGAGTGGATAGATGCTGAAAATCAAGAAACACGCCCAGTGATAAATCCTGCTAATGGAGAAGTTATTTCATATGCCCCTGAAGGAACGGTCGCTGATGCCCGCGCGGCAATTTATGCGGCACGCCGAGCATTTGAAGAAGGTGTTTGGTCAGGTATTTCTGCTCAGGAAAGAGCTTCCTATTTATTAAAAATTGCTGACAAAATTGATGAATACGCTGAAGAGTTAACGGAGCTTGAAACAATGGATAACGGGAAGCCGTTAAGGGAAGCAGGATTTGATGTCGCGGATGCAGCTGCATGCTTCCGCTATTATGCTGGACTGATCACAAAGCCTGATGGTCAGACCTATCATGTTGCCGACCCAATCCAGGCCATGGTGGTTCGCGAGCCGGTTGGGGTTTGCGGTTTGATTGTCCCTTGGAACTATCCACTATTAATGAGTGTTTGGAAAATAGCGCCTGCCTTAGCTGCAGGAAATACGATTGTGTTTAAACCGTCAGAGGTAACACCGGTAACGCCGAAAAAGCTGTTTGAAATTTTTGAAGAAGTAGGCTTGCCAAAAGGAGTCGCCAATATGGTGATGGGAGCAGGTCCGGTGGTTGGAAATGAAATCGCTTCCCATCCTGAAGTCGATATGGTCTCATTTACCGGCGGTACGAAGACAGGAAAGCATATCATGAAAACAGCTGCTGATACGATGAAGAAGGTATCGCTCGAATTAGGCGGCAAATCACCGAATATCATTTTTGCTGATGCGGATTTTGAAACTGCTGTAGACTATGCTTTATTTGGTATCTATGCCGGTTCCGGTCAAGTATGTTCAGCAGGGTCAAGAATTCTTGTTGAAGAAAGTATTTACGATAAATTTGTCGAGCGTTTTGTTGAAAGGGCAAAGAAAATTCAAGTAGGACCTGGTAATGATTCTTCCACAGAAATGGGTCCGCTTGTGAGCGAGCAGCATTTGGAAAAAGTACTTCACTATATTGAACTTGGAAAACAGGAAGGTGCCACGATTGCTTGCGGTGGAAATCGAATCGTTCGTGATGGATTAGATAAAGGTTACTTCGTTGAACCAACCGTTTTTGTTGATGTAAAGCAAGAGATGAGAATCGTACAGGAAGAAATCTTCGGTCCTGTTGTAGTCATTCAAAAGTTCAAAGATGAAGAAGAGGCATTAAAACTTGCGAACGGTACTGTTTATGGGTTAGCTGGTGGCGTTTTTACGAAAGATGGTGCGAAAGGACTGCGGGTCATTAAAAAGCTGCGCGCCGGGATTACTTGGGTGAATTCTTATCATCCTACTTATAATGAAGCACCATGGGGCGGT